>CAJEXI010000010.1:0-8068 GCA_903994455.1 uncultured Chlorobiaceae bacterium
GATACGTTGGTGCCGAGTGTGAGCACGGTAACCGACACAACAACGGCCATTGTCACGAAAGATGCAATAACCTTCGCAGTCACCTTTGACGAAGCCATTGTTGGCACGGTCGGCACCAGCAGTTTCACTGCAACCAATGGCACCGTCAGCGGTGTGACCTCAGCAGGTGGGAATGTGTATACCGTGATAGTCACACCGACAGCAGGAGTTGCTACCGGGAATGTGGCGCTGAGCCTTGTCGGCACCGGTTTAACCGATGTGGCGGGCAATGCGGTTGCGTCAACTGACCTGAGTGGCAAGGACAGCCAGGTTATCGATACATTAGCGCCAAGTGTGAGCACGGTGACCGACACGACAGCGACCATGGTTACGAAAGATGCGATAACCTTCTCAGTCACCTTTGACGATGCCGTTGTTGGCACGGTTGACACCAGCAGTTTCACCGCAACATACGGAACGGTGAGCAGTGTAACCTCAGCAGGTGGCAATTCCTATACCGTTGTGGTGACTCCGACAACAGGAGTTGCGAGCGGGAATGTGGCGCTGAGCCTCGTTGGTACCGGCTTGACCGACGCGGTTGGCAATGCGGTTGTGTCAACAGACCTGAGTGCCAAGGACACCCAGGGAATCGATACGCTGGCACCAAGTGTGAGCACGGTGACCGACACGACAGCGGCCAGCGTCACGAATGAGGCAATAACCTTCTCAGTCACCTTTGACGATGCCGTTGTTGGCACGGTTGACACCAGCAGTTTCACCGCAACATACGGAACGGTGAGCAGCGTAACCTCAGCAGGTGGGAATGCGTATACCGTGATAGTCACACCGACAGCAGGGGTGGCCACCGGGAATGTAGCGCTGAGCCTCGTTGGCACTGGCTTGACCGATGCGCTCGGTAATGCGGTTGTCTCAGCCGACCTGAGTGGCAAGGACAGCCAGGCAGTTGATACCCTGGCCCCCGCAACAACCATAAGCGCGTTGCTGCTCAGTGCGGATACCGGCACAAGCAACACGGACTTCATTACCAAAACAGCATCCCAGACGATAACTGGTACGCTGAGCGCTGCGCTTGTCGCCGGTGAAGCGTTGTTTGGCTCATTGGACAATGGCACAACATGGACGGATATTACTGGCAAAGTGAGTGGTAGTGCAATAAGCTGGAGTGGGGCAACGCTGACGGGCAGTAACACCATCAAACTGGAGGTGCGGGATGTTGCCGGCAATGCAGGCACAGCGGCCACTCAGGCGTACGTGCTTGATACCACAGCCCCGACAGGGACCATCAGCGGCCTGCATCTCAGTGCAGATACCGGCACAAGCAACACAGACTTTGTTACCAACACGGCAGCGCAGACGATCACCGGCACCTTGAGCGCAGCGCCTGGAACCGGTGAAGCTTTGTTCGGCTCATTGAACAACGGCACAACGTGGCAGAATATCACGAGCAAGGTGACTGGTACGGCACTAAGCTGGGATGGTGTAACGCTGTCAGGCAGCACCATCAAGCTGGAGGTGAGGGACACCGCTGGTAACGCAGTCACAGCAGCAACTCAAGCTTACGAGCTTGATACTGTGGCTCCAGCCGCTATAAGCGCTCTGTCGATCGTTGGCGATAACGTTACCGCGACACTGAGCCACGCACGTGGAACAGGAGAGGCGCTTTATGGAACCATTGATGGTGGTACGCCAACCTTGATTACTGATAAAGTCACGGGCACAACAATCTCCTGGGCTGTGACCTTGCCCGCAACCACCTCCGTCAAGCTTGAGGTGAGGGATCTGGCAGGGAACAGCATGAGCAGCAGTGGAGAGAGAGTGGTCAGCAATACCGGGACGACGACGACCACCACCATGGATCCGGCTGTGAATTCGGGCTCTGTTCCGCTGGTGATTGCTGCAAACACCACACCTATTCTTGATATTGTTTATCCTCAGGGCCTTGGCTATGTCTTTAACGAAGTAATTCCGATCGAAACCGGGTTGCAGAAGCAGCTTCAAGCTTCAGTTGCTTCAGATCCATCCATAACGGCAGCAGATCTTCTGGCGTTCCAGGAATCTATTGCAACCTATGTTGCCACAGACCCGCAAAATGTGACGGTGCGCACCATCAGCTTTACCGATAACACCCCGGTTCCTGCCGATGCGTTAGTGGTGAAAGGTGCTATAAATTCTAATGAGGCGCTTGTTATTGATACCAACGGATTGCAACAGGGTTCCGAACTGAGCCTGAATGATGTTGATTTTGCCATTATTGTTGGAAACAACGCGCAGATACGTGGTGGGGCAGGGAATAATATGGTGTATGGTGATTATACTGACCAGAATATTGTTCTCGGCGTTGGGAACGACACTCTTCATGGCGGAGGTGGCAATGATTACATCGGCTCGCTCGGAGGCAACGATCTCCTCTATGGTGATGCCGGCAATGACACGCTGAGTGGCGGTGAGGGTAACGATAGCCTGTTCGCTGGCGATGGCAATGATTGGCTTGTTGGAGGCGCTGGCAATAACCTGCTTGATGGTGGCGCAGGTGACGATACCGTGGAGTTAAGCGGCAATTATGCCCAGTACACTATAGGCACCTACAATTCGACAACCAATAGCTATACAATAACAGGTCCTGGCGGAACCGATACTCTCACGAATATTGAGTACCTGAAGTTTGCTGATCGTATATTCGATTTTGCAGATCCCTATGCTGAGGTATCGTCACACCATGGCAACGGAGATCTGTTGATTGGCATCGGTGCCATTGGTATGCTTGCATGGCTGGTCCTGTAGTCTCTGCAACATGAGAGAGCTTCCGGGCAACATTATCAAGATGATGCTGCCCGGGGATGTTTTATAATCTTCCTGTTCGTTGTGGTTTTAAACCGTTATGAACAGGAGGATTTTTAGTTTGTCTGAACCAGAACTCTTTCGGGGAGAATCACGGCAGTTAACTTGCCAAAGAGGGGATTTTGTTTATAGACACAACCGGTGTCAATAGCAATAAGCTTGTTGAGCATGACCGGGGAGCTTTGCGGAGTATGAGCGCAGACCACCGTTTTTTCCCATTTATAATTATTTGTTTCAATGAATGATTGGCGCATGTGCACTTGCTGCCAGCAGAAATCTTCGGGCTTATAATAACGGAGATTATCCTTGACGCTCAGTTCGGGATCGAGACCGCCGTGTGCGAAAAAATAGTTTTCCGTCTCAATAAAGTATTGGCACTCACGAAAAAATTCAAGATGCTCTTTCGGAAAATCGCGGCCGTGCTGGCTCTTGTAAGATTTTAGTGTAGCCAGCCCACCGTTGGCATACCAAATCTTTGAATTACCAGTTTTCAGGTAATCAAGATACATCAGCTCATGATTACCCATCATAAAAAAGCATGAGTATCGCTGCTGAAGGGCAAGAAGATAGTCGATCACCTCTTTTGAATGCTCTCCCCGATCAATGAAATCACCTAAAAATACCAGTTGATCGTCTGGCCGGAGGTCGATCTGTTCGATCAGCGTTATGAGGGCATGCAGGCATCCGTGAATATCTCCAATGGCGATAATTCGTCGGGTATCTGATAACGTTGGTTGCATAAGGGTATTTGTTTTGGTTATCTCTCTGTTGGTTGCAGAGTACACGCCCGCAGGTTCTTTTCCGAAAAGATCTGCTTCAAAAACCGATTAACAGAATATAGTGAACGTTGTGAGAAAAGTGTAAGACGATGCCGCATTAATGCTTAAAAAATCCCGAAGGTAATTATTATCTTTTACCTTAAATTGATTATAGTGGTGCGGAGAAGGTGCAGTCATTGATAAAGATGTGCCACTGTCAGGCAAGCATGTTCGAGTCATACTGGGATAGAACACAGGACAAGAGGTTCAATGCAACCATTCATACCACTGAAGAATCAGGAAATTAACAAAATCGTATTATATTGTGCAGCGTTGTCTATTGCATGTTTCGCCTTTGTGGGTGTGAGTGAGGGTGGCGTAGCCTTTTAAATGCTTCATGTTTAGGACCACACCGATACGGCATAAGCCAGAACCTTTGGGGCCAACGAATCAGTAGTTCTCTTATTTGTAGCAAATTAACCACTTTATGCGATTTTTAAAAACGTTCTTTATCCTTTTATTCTTCACGCTGCTGAGTCTGGTTCCGGTTGGTACGCAAGCTGATGTGCTGGCTCCTGTTACAACCCAGTCGAACCTGTATCGTCCATATTACAACCCTCTTGGGTTGCCAGCGTACCCTTTGACACAGGGATCCTATTTTACCGACGATAGTGGAAATATTCTGATGACCATCAACGTGCTTGGCGAGGTGAACAGGCCGGGTCCATTGGTGGTGCGGGAGAGTGTCGATTTAGCCTCTGTTTTGTCGCTGGCCGGTGGTACCAAGGGTCAGACAAACCTTAAACGGGTGTTGGTTACCCGTCAGGAGCCCGACAGTAATGGCAAGACTTCCTACATCATCGATTTGGACAGCTATTATAAAAAAGGTGATCGCTCTTCATTTATTGCATTAAAGCCTAACGATACCATTGTGTTTCCTGAAAAATCCATCAGTCTTGAAAAGCTTGCCCTTATTGCGAGTATTGGATATGGAGTGACCGGCATGGAAAAACTGCTCTATATTGTTGGTGTAGGGTATCCTCTGGCTTTTCTCTATTCAACACTTTTTCAGTAACGTCGCAAGTCGAAGTGGTATAATGGTCAATCAGAACAACAGCAGCGCAATTCAGAGTCAGCAACTGCGAGGACAACAAGATGAGGTGAGTTTTGAAAAGCTCTTTTCGATTTTTTTAAGGAGAAAGATTGGGATTTTTCTGATTATTACTATCACAAGCCTGGCATCACTCTTTTTGTTTTATACCAAGACTCCTGAATATCGCGCTTATTCGGTGGTGATGATCAATGAGGCCAAAGGTGGTAGTGATGTCCTCTCTTCTGTGCTGGTTGGCAGCACAGGGATGGACAGCAGGGCGGCCAAAAAAGATGTGGAGTTGCTGAAATCGATGCCTATTGCCGAGCTGGCAGTAAAAACGCTCTATAAAAGCAGCAAAAGGGATTCGCTGGAGTTTTTTGGTAACAGGCAATATTATAGTCCTGTTTCACGCATTGTAAAGCCGTTTATTTTTTGGGAGAACAACAAAAAAAATACTTATCAAGAGAGCGAAAGTGTTTTTTTTCGGCGGTATGCGATGAAGTTAAATGGCAGAGTCAAAGTGGATCCTGTTCGTGAGAGTGCCATCATGAGGGTTTCGGTGGCAAGCCCTTTTCCTGATGAGGCTGCGTTTTTGTCGAATACACTTTGTCAGGTCTATAAAGAGGCCGATATCGACCGAAACTCTGAAAAATATGCTCAGGCAAGCCGTTTTATTGACTCTATGCTGAGTGAACAGGAGAAAAAGGTGAAAGAAGCTGACGACGCGCAGTCGAAGTATATGGAGGGGCACGAGATCTATGAGTTTTCGGGCAATACCCAGAAGTTGCTCGACATGCTCATTGATACCGATGCAAAGTACAACAGTGTTATTACTGAGTATAATATCACTAAAAATGGACTCGATTTTCTTGATTCAAAGCTCTCCTTGCAAGACAAGGCGTTGAACGCCCAAATTGTTCAGAATGTCAATAGCCAGCTTGGTGCCATTATGGATGAAATCCGTAATGCTGAGAGCGCTTATGTTCGTCTGGTGAGTGAAATGGGGGCTGAGGCTAAAGAGGTGAAGGAGAAAAGGCGCCAGCTTGACACCGTAAAAGCCCGGTATGAGCAGTTGAGTCGCAGCAAAATTGCTGGCCAGATTGGTTACGAGGGGCGTGCTCAAAAGTTCAGTATCGACATGATCTCTGAAAAGCTTCAGGTTGAGCGAAGGCTGAACGATTTGCGATTCAGCTCTTTGGAGTATAGCCGTTTAAAGCAGTATTACGAAAGTCAGCTTGCAACGCTCCCTAAAAAACAGCAGGATTATGCTAAACTGCTTCGCGACAGGGAAGTGGTGAATAAAACATACGTTTTTCTGAAGGAGAAGCTTGATGAGACTCGTATTCTGCTGGGTTCTGAGGTTGGCAGTGTAGTGCTTGTAGGTTCGGCGTTTCGTCCTTTTTCTCCAGAGCGGCCTGATTTTAAAAAGGATATGCTGCTTGGACTGGTGCTTGGTGTATTACTGTCGGTCGCTTATGCTTATGCGGCTGAAAATCTGGATGATACGGTGCGGAGTGAGGAGTTTTTCAGGGATATTGGCTTGCCGTTGCTCTCAGTTATTCCTGTTGTTACCCAGGAAGGCAAGAACGCTTTGTCAGGGGATAAGTTCTCCAGAATTCGCAGTAATTTTTTAAAACTCTACCATCGTCTGCGTGAACAGGCGGGGTTTGCAGGCAAGGATGAAACAAAAAAAACAGTTGAACCGCCCGTATTACCCGTTAAATTGCCCATGCCAAAGATCACCGACAGCATGAGTTCTCCCTTTGCCGAGAGTTTTCGTGTTCTTCGCACTTCGCTCGACTATTCACGAATTGGTGGAGAGTTACAATCGATTCTGGTTTCGGGTACAGCAATGAGCGAAGGGAAGTCGACGGTTTGCGCCAATCTTGCCATGGCTTATGCTCTTGTTGGGAAAAAAACATTGATGATTGATTGCGATTTGAGACGAGCTTCGCTGCATGCAAAATTTAATTGCAAAAAACATCATGGTCTTACGGACTATCTTTACAGCTCGGCCCATACTATTGACAGCAGCTATTTAAAGCCAACACACATGGAGAACCTTTTTCTGCTCACTGCGGGCAAAAAGGTGCCAAACCCGAATGAACTGCTCGGTTCCTCTAAAATGCTTGAACTTCTTAAAGAGCTTGGGACGCAATGCGATATGATTATTCTTGACAGTCCTCCTCTTTTTTTAAGTGATGCGGCCCAGCTTGCAAGGGCGGTTGATGGCACGCTTATGGTTGCACGTATCAAGTATAGCAGCAGAAAACCGCTTGAGGAGTATGCGGTTGATCCATTTCTGAGGCCCATGAGCCTTGGAGTGGTTGCTATAGCGCCTCGCGATTCGAATAGGTATGGGTATGGCAAGTATGGGTATGGCAAGTATGGGTATGGCAAGTATGGGTATGGCAAGTATGGGTATGGCAAGTATGGGTATGGCAAGTACGAGGAGGATGAAGAGAGTACGCCCTCATCAACAGGAGCTTGAGACCCGGGGTGATGCCATCCTCACCGCGCCAACGCTGGATGCGGTTTTCAACAAGTAACGATCTGTGAGTTTTTTCGATGGATGATTTGTTAACGGATATCTCTGAAATGAAGTGGTTGCAGGGTGTTTCCTTGAACCCCGTTTTTGATTTTCTGCCTGATGAGGCAGAGGATGTTTATAGCTTGTCAGATGGTAAACCATTGAAATCAATCGAGTAACAATTGCGGAAATCATTTAAAAAAAGAGACATACACCTGTTTGTCGAAAAACACCTATATTCTGCCCGCAGCGTCAGCCGCAGTTTACCCGTTTCTGCTGTGGCTGAGAGTAGCGGAGCCGAGATAGAGTTTTACTCACTCTTAGATTTTGGCAGAGTACAAAAATTTAGACGGTTATCGAAAAAACCGTTATCATAAAATTAAAATGCGTATATTTATTGTATTAAAAGCACAAATATACGCATGTATCTCCGCCGCCTAACCCCCTGCAAACCCGGCTGACGACTACGACAGCCCATGGAAAGAGGCCATTGACAATTTAATCTCTATGGGTCATATTCCCCGCCTCTTGAGGCGGAAAGTATGATAGATTTGTCTTCAAAATACCCCGCTGCTTGCTGCGGGGTTCTTTATTTTTAAAAGTCTAATAATGGATAAGCTGTCGCACATAGATAATAATTTGAAAAATGATTTGATAGATGCATATATGCAAAGCAATAGTTATTTAGAATTTGTAATATTATTATTGCAGAATTACACCGACAACGATATCGCGAGCTTTGAAGGCTTTTATGCCAGTGTACTCTATGCTTATTTTTCCAGTATGGTGGTGGGCATCATCGCCGAGGACGCGAGTAACATGGGCAGAATTGATTTGACCTTGGTGGCC
>CAJEXI010000010.1:8168-107938 GCA_903994455.1 uncultured Chlorobiaceae bacterium
GTATCCGGTCATCAAAATAAGTTTTGGTGGAGGATCAAAAGTACGCTGCCAGGAAACCCTTCGCAAAAAACTTTTCTACATCCTGAATAGCAATCAGAAACGGCTTGCTATTCACTGCGACGAAAAAGAGGATCCCAACCAGTGTTTTGCAGAATTAATCGAGAGAGCCTGGGAGAAATATCATCAAAAGGTGGTCATCCTGATTGATGAGTACGACAAGCCGATTCTGGATAATATTGAGAACATTTCTGCGGCTCTGGAGATTCGGGATGGTATGCGTGAATTTTACACAAACATTAAGGAGAACGACGAGTATTTGCGCTTTGCCTTCCTCACCGGGGTGAGTAAATTTGCCAAAGTGTCGATCTTCAGCGGTTTGAATAATCTTGAAGACATCAGCCTCAATCCGGACTATGGCAATATCTGCGGCTACACTCAGCTTGACCTCGACACGACCTTTGCCCCTTATCTTGAAGGGGTGGATATGGAGAAGGTCAAAGTGTGGTACAACGGCTATAACTTTTTGGGTGACACTGTTTATAATCCGTTCGATATCCTGCTCTTTATCAAAAACAATCATCGGTTTAAAAACTATTGGTTCGAGACTAGCACGCCGAGTTTCCTGATTGAGCTGATCAAAAAGAACAACTATTTTATTCCCAGGTTTAATGGATTACAAGTTAATGAGTCTCTGCTCAACAGTTTTGATATTCAAAATCTTAATCTGGAGACCATTCTGTTTCAGAGCGGCTATTTGACCATCAAGCGCCAGCTTCCGTCGGATATGGGATTTGGTTACGAGCTGGGATTTCCCAACATGGAGGTGCGGATCAGTTTTAACGATTATATCTTGCAATCGATGACCACTGTTTCGGAAAATGAGCCGATCCGCCGTGAACTGTTTGCTCTCCTGATGAGTGGTGATGTTGCAAGTCTGGAACCCGCTGTCAAACGCCTGTTTGCCAGTATTGCCTATAATAATTACACCAACAACGATATCGCGAGGTTTGAAGGCTTTTATGCCAGTGTACTCTATGCTTATTTTTCCAGTATGGTGGTGGGCATCATCGCCGAGGACGCGAGTAACATGGGCAGAATTGATTTGACCTTGGTGGCCGGAGGGAGAACCTTTCTTTTTGAACTCAAGGTGAGCGACGGGGAGCCACTTGAGCAGATAAGGAAGATGAAATATTATGAGAAATATGAAGGGGAACGGTATTTGATTGGCATTGTCTTCGACCCGAAAGCAAGGAATGTCAGCAAGTTTGAGGTTGAGAGGGTGTAAGAACGCTCAGGAGTACGGCTATTTCCGCCTTCGCATAAAATCCTGCCTGACAATCCCCCCTTTCGGGGCGTATTACACTTGCCCCTTTACATTCCCAACAGTTCACATTATTTCGCCCGTATCCGGGAAACCCGCGTTCCAGCACGGCAGAAGGTCGTGTAAAATGCCGAGCTGGAGCTCGGCGTTCCCAGTGGTGGGTTCTGCCAAGGAAAATGTTTTTCTGTCGCGGCCACGGCGATTCGGGAAAAGCCTGTTTCTCGACATGCGGCACAATATTTTTGAGGGAAATCGGGAGCTGTTCCGGGGGCTGTTTTGAAAAGTACTGAGAAAAAGTGTAAACTTGAACAGAAATCGGTGGTCGGGTTTGCTGAAATTTGCGAATTGAATTTTTGCAATACACGGATGATTCATGGAGTTTATTGAGCATACCGGATACTACCGGGTCATTAAAAACATTTTTACAGAATGGAAAAGAGTACTTCATCTCATCGCAGTCATCGTCTGCATAGTTCCCGAACAAAGCGTCATAAGAGGGTCCATAAAGAGATCACGACGGAAACCTTGTTCAGGTTCGTCCGCAAGCACAAAACGCTCTCCATGATTGTTGGTGTGGCGATTACGGTCTATCTTTCGATGTATGTTTTTACGCATTTAATAGTGCCAGCGGAATAATCGGGATGCATAAAGTATACATAGCAGGCCATCGGGGTATGGCAGGGTCAGCAATTCTCCGGCATCTTCAGACGGCAGGGTTGGGTATGCAGGATCTTGTTGTCCGAACACATCGTGAGCTTGATTTGACCAGTCAGGCGGCTGTTCGAGCCTTTTTTCAGCGGGAAGAGCCTGATGAGGTCTATCTGGCTGCCGCCAAAGTGGGAGGAATCCATGCCAACAACACTTATCCGGCTGAGTTCATCTACCAGAATCTGATGGTCGAGGCGAACGTTATCCATGAGGCATGGCAGGCTGGAGTACAAAAACTCCTGTTTCTCGGCTCAAGCTGTATCTATCCAAGGTGTGCGCCACAACCGATGAGCGAGAGTGCTCTTCTCACCGGGCCGCTTGAATCGACGAACGAGCCTTATGCCATAGCGAAAATTGCGGGTATCAAATTGTGCGAAAGCTATAACCGCCAATATGGCACGGACTACCGAAGCGTTATGCCTACCAATCTCTACGGCATCGGCGATACCTATCATCCAAAAAACAGTCACGTCATCCCGGCGCTGATCCGTCGTTTTCATGAAGCAAAAATTGATGCTTCTCCTGTGGTTTCCATCTGGGGGACAGGCACTCCTCGTCGGGAGTTTCTTTATATCGACGATATGGCTGCGGCTTGTGTGTGTATAATGAATCTTGACAAGGCCACCTACTCTTCCCATACCTCTCCAATGCAGAGCCATATCAACGTTGGCTCAGGCGAAGATATCACCATTAAAGAGCTGGCGCAGACTATCGCAAAGGTTGTCGGTTATGAGGGTGCCATAGAGTTCGACCCTGCTCAACCCGATGGGGCACCAAGAAAGCTCATGGACAACACCCGCCTCAACAATCTCGGCTGGCAGGCTATTGTCTCCCTTGACGATGGGCTAAGGCTGGCATATAACGATTTTTTGAAAACCCATAACAACATCTAATGAAAGTTGCTCTTATTACAGGAATTACTGGTCAGGATGGATCGTATCTGGCCGAATTTCTGCTTGAAAAAGGTTACGAGGTACATGGTATAAAACGCCGTGCAAGTAGTTTGAATACGCAGCGGATCGATCATCTCTATCAGGATCCACATATCAATCATCGTCATTTTGTACTTCACTACGGTGACCTCACCGACAGCAGTAACTTGACCCGCATTATTGCCGAAGTGCAGCCTGATGAAGTTTATAATCTTGGGGCGCAAAGTCATGTTGCGGTAAGCTTTGAGTCACCTGAATATACCGCTGATGTTGATGGCATGGGCACGTTACGCCTGCTCGAAGCGATCCGATTTCTTGGGCTGGAAAAGAGGACAAGATTTTATCAGGCATCGACCTCGGAATTGTACGGGTTGGTGCAGGAGATTCCTCAGCGGGAGACAACGCCATTCTACCCGCGCAGCCCTTATGCGGTAGCCAAGCTCTACGCTTACTGGATAACGGTCAACTATCGTGAAGCTTATGGCATGTATGCCTGTAATGGCATTCTCTTTAATCATGAATCACCGCGACGTGGCGAAACGTTTGTGACCCGTAAAATCACTCGTAGTCTTGCGAACATATCGCAGGGGCTTGAGGAGTGCCTCTATATCGGTAATATGAACGCTCTTCGTGACTGGGGTCATGCTAAAGATTATGTCCGCATGCAGTGGATGATGCTGCAGCAGGAGGAGCCGAAAGACTATGTTATTGCCACCGGTGTTCAGTACTCGGTGCGCCAGTTTATTGAGAAAGCCGCCCAACAGCTCGGTATAACCCTTCGTTGGGAAGGCGCTGCTCTTCAGGAAGTTGGCATTATTGCTGCTATCAACTCTCCCCAATCTTACCCATCGCTGAGCACAGGGCAAATTATTGTTCGGATTGATCCGAGATACTTCCGTCCCGCAGAAGTAGAGACCCTGCTTGGTGACCCCTCCAAAGCCAAAGCTGATTTACGTTGGGTTCCTGAAATAACCCTCGACGAAATGGTTGCCGAAATGGTAGCCCACGATCTTGACCTCGCCAAACAGCACGCTCTCCTCAAAGCCAATGGCTACAATGTTGATGTGAGTAAAGAGTAGTCTTCGTTTTTCTATAACTCTACCGCATTCCGCATAACATCTGCCGGTAAATCCCCCCGCATGGGCGTATCGCATACGCCCTTCACATTCCCGGGAACGCCGAGCTCCAGCTCGGCATCGGGAGAGAAGAATAATCGGTGAGTATTCCGGTCACTGAGTAGGGCGCCAGCCCGTATCGAAGTGCCCATATTCGGGAACGCCGAGCTGGGGTTGTGCCGCCATACTTTGAAGTTTCCTGTTTGCCCGACTATTATTTCCATCTACTCCCCTGCAAAATCGATCGAGGGTGTATTTGTGTGATTATTTATATGTATTTTTGCTAAATATTTGTATTATAGGTGCAATTAATAATTGATTGGCAAGACACGATGAACTGGGAATGCAGTATCGTGAACAGGTTGTGGTTGAGGAGCCAGTCGGTGTTCAATGTATCTCTTGTGTACTATGAGTCAGCAATCTTCTTCTGAATCCGGCCAATCCGGGTCGATCGAAAAGGTCGTTGTACCCTCTCTCACCAAGGTTTTTGGAGTGGTAGCGACTCTGCCGGGTGAACCTGCTGATCTTTATCGGATGAGTCTTGAGACTCTCACTGATGAGTTGGGAGCTCGGTCAGTGCTGCAGGTCTACTTGGCCGAAGAGATTTCCACGAATGACCAGCCCTGAACGCCAAGCCGCAAATCAACTGATCAAGCAATGCAAAAGCTTGACAAAACGAACCCATTGAGTGTTCCGCATACAATCCTGCCAGACAATCCCCCCTCTGCGGCGTATCACACTCGCCCCTTAACCATTCCCTGGGAACGCCGAGCTCCAGCTCGGCAGAAAGAGAGAAGAACATGCCGAACTGGAGCTCGGCGCTCCCAGGCGGCTTCTGCCAAGGAAAATGTTTTTCTGTCAAAAAGGTTTATATTTTGGTGTGTAGTAAAAAAGTGTTAAACTGCATTGCTGATGTGTTGCAGTGATTATGCTCGCGATGGGCTTATATGTTAAATGGAGGATGACGATGAAAATGCTGCCAGTAGGAATACAGACGTTCAGAACAATAATTGAAGATGATTATCTCTACATCGATAAAACAGAGATTGCCCGCAGCCTGATTGAGAAATATCGGTATGTCTTTCTGTCGCGACCCCGGCGATTCGGCAAAAGCCTGTTTCTCGACACGCTGCACAATATTTTTGAGGGAAATCGGGAGCTGTTTCGTGGTCTGCTGATTGAGGAGCAGTGGAACTGGGAGGTGAAATATCCGGTCATCAACATAAATTTCGGCGGCGGAATATTCAGTCAGGAAATTCTTCGTAAAAAACTTTTCCATATCCTGAATGGCAATCAGAAACGGCTTGATATTCACTGCGACGAGAAAGAGGATCCAAGCCAGTGTTTTGCAGAATTAATCGAGAAAGCTTATGAGAAATATCACCAAAAGGTGGTCATCCTGATTGATGAGTACGATAAGCCGATTCTGGACAATATTGAGAATATCCCTCAGGCTCTGCTCATTCGGAATGGATTGCGTGAATTTTACACAAACATCAAGGATAACGACCGGTATCTGCGCTTTGCCTTCCTTACCGGGGTGAGCAAATTCGCCAAAGTGTCGATCTTCAGTGGTTTGAACAATCTTGAAGATATCAGCCTCAATCCGGACTATGGCAATATTTGCGGGTATACCCAGCTTGACCTCGACACCACGTTTGCCCCTTATCTCGAAGGGGTGGATATGGAGAAGGTCAAACGGTGGTACAACGGCTATAACTTTTTGGGTGACAGTGTTTATAATCCGTTTGATATCCTGCTTTTTATCAAGAACCATCACCGGTTTAAAAACTATTGGTTCGACACTGGAACACCAAAATTTTTGATTGATCTCATCAAAAAGAGCAGCTATTTTATTCCCAGGTTTAATGGATTGGTTGCTGAAGAGTCTCTCATCAACAGTTTTGACATTGAAAATCTCAATCTGGAGACGATTCTGTTTCAGAGCGGCTACTTGACCATCAAACGCTTGATAGAGGATGAGATGGAAGAGATGTACGAGTTGGGATTTCCCAACATGGAGGTGCAGATCAGTTTCTGCAAATATATTTTGCAATCGATGACGACCGGTTCTGAACATGTGACGATCCGCCGTGAGCTGCTTGCTTTCTTGAAGGCCGGAGATGTTGCAAGTCTGGAACCCGTTATCATACGTCTTTTTGCCAGTATTGCCTATAATAATTACACCAACAACGATATCGCAAGATATGAGGGCTTTTACGCCAGTGTGCTCTTTGCTTATTTTTTCAGCATCCTGGTGGAGACCATTACCGAGGACGCGAGTAACAAAGGCAGAGTTGACCTGACCATAAAGGTCGATGGCAGAACCTTTCTCTTTGAATTCAAGGTGACCGACGGGGAGCCACTTGAGCAGATCAAGAGGATGAAATATTACGAGAAGTATGCAGGCGAGCGGTATTTGATTGGCATTGTCTTCGACCCGAAAGCAAGGAATGTCAGCAAGTTTGAGTGGGAGATGGTGTAAGAACGCTCAGGAGTACGGCTACTTCCGCCTCTGCATAAAATCCTGCTTGACAATTCTCTTTTCCGGGGCGTATTATACTTGCCCCGTTACATTCCCAACAATCCACATTATTTCTTCCGTATCCGGGTGCTCGGCGTTCCAGCTTGGGAGAAGAAGGTCGTGGAAATGCCGAGCTGGTGCTCGGCGTTCCCAGGGGTGGGTTCTGCCAAGGTAAATGTTTTTCTGTCAAAAAGTTTTATATTTTAGCGTGTAGTAAAAAAGTGTTAAACTGCGTTGCTGATGTGTTGCAGTGATTATGCCCGCGATGGGCTTATATGTTAAATGGAGGATGACGATGAAAATGATGCCAATAGGGATACAGACGTTCAGAACAATAATTGAGGATGATTATCTCTACATCGATAAAACAGAGGTTGCCCGCAGCCTGATTGAGAACTATCGGTATGTTTTTCTGTCGCGACCCCGTCGATTCGGCAAAAGCCTGTTTCTCGACACGCTAAAAAATATTTTTGAGGGAAATCGGGAGCTGTTCCGGGGGTTGTTGATTGAGGAGCAGTGGAACTGGGAAGTAACGTATCCGGTCATCAAAATAAGTTTTGGTGGAGGATCAAAAGTACGCTGCCAGGAAACCCTTCGCAAAAAACTTTTCTATATTTTGAATGACAATCAGGAGCGACTTGATATTACTTGCGTGGAAAAAGAGGATCCCAACCAGTGTTTTGCAGAACTCCTCAAGAAAGCCTCCCAAAAGTATCGCCAGAAAGTTGTCATCCTGATTGATGAGTACGACAAGCCGATTCTGGATAATATTGAGAACATTTCTGCGGCTCTGGAGATTCGGGATGGTATGCGTGAATTTTACACAAACATCAAGGAGAATGACGAGTATTTGCGTTTTGCCTTCCTCACCGGTGTGAGCAAATTCGCCAAGGTGTCGATCTTCAGCGGTTTGAACAATCTTGAAGATATCAGCCTCAACCCGGACTATGGCAATATCTGCGGGTATACCCAGCTTGACCTCGACACCACGTTTGCCCCATATCTCGAAGGGGTGGATATGGAGAAGGTCAAAGTGTGGTACAACGGGTATAACTTTTTGGGTGACACTGTTTATAATCCGTTTGATATCCTTCTTTTTATCAAGAACCACTGTGTGTTCAAAAACTATTGGTTCGAGACTGGCACGCCAACATTTTTGATTGATCTCATCAAAAAGAGCCACTATTTTATTCCAAGATTGAATAAACTGCGTGTTAATGAGTCACTGCTCAACAGTTTTGATATTCAAAATCTCAATCTGGAGACCATTTTGTTTCAGAGCGGCTATTTGACCATCAAGCGCTTGATTCCGTCGGGTACAGGAATTCGATATGAGCTGGGGTTTCCCAACAAGGAGGTGCAGATCAGTTTTAATGACGCTATCCTGCAATCGATGATCAGCGTTTCGGAAAAAGAGCTGCTTCATGATGAGCTGCTTGATTTTATCGAAACCGGAGATGTGAACAAATTGGAGCCCATTATCCGGCACCTTTTTGCGAGTATCGCTTATAATAACTACACCAACAATCAAATTGATCGTTACGAGGGTTTTTACTCGAGCGTCCTCTTTGCCTTTTTTATCGGCTTTGGGGTGAACATTATCGCTGAGGATGTGAGCAACAGGGGAAGAATAGATTTGACCCTGAAGGCCTGTGGGAAAACCTTTCTCCTGGAACTCAAGGTGACCGACGGGGAGCCTCTTGAGCAGATCAAAACAATGAAGTATTACGAGAAATATAGTGGCGAACGCTATCTGATTGGTATTGTCTTTGACTTGAAGGCAAGGAACGTCAGCAAGTTTGAGTGGGAGATGGTGTAAGAAAGCTCAGGAGTACGGCTACTTTCGCCTCCGTATAAAATCCTGCCTGACAATCCCCCCGCTCCGGGGCGTATTATATTCGCCCCTTCACAATCCCCAACAGTTCACATTATTTCGCTCGTATCCGGGTGCTCGGCGTTCCCAGGGGTGGGTTCTGCCAAGGAAAATGTTTTTCTGTCAAAAAGTATTATATTTTGGCGTGTAGTAAAAAAGTGTTAAACTTCATTGCTGATGTGTTGGAGTGTTTATGCCCGCGATGGGCTTAGAGCCTAATTTTACGAGATTTTTATAACTACGCCATAACTAATTTGATAAAATAAAGCGGGTCGCAAGCATTTTTTGTTTGTTTTTCTCACGAAATAGAGTTATTATTATAACTCCAACCAAAAGAAAAATTATGGGATTCAAAGTTCATCAACTCAATAAGAAAAGCGGAGTTACTTACGTCTATGAGGCTGTCTCTACCTATAATAAGGAAATCAAGCAGTCGCGTAACAAGCAGGTCTGTGTCGGCAAGATCGATCCTGCTACAGGGACGTTCATTCCCTCTAAACGACTGAACCCACAACAGGCGGCCATTCGGGATCCAGCAGTCACTGCATCAGCCCAGATAATCGGGCCAGTGGCAGTACTCAATGAGTTTTCAAAACTTACCGGTTTGGCTGACTTGCTGAAATCCTGTTTTCCCGACACCCACAGACAAATACTGGCAATGGCAAATTACCTTGCCATACAGGGCGGTGCGCTTAGCCATTGCTCATCTTGGGCGAAAAGCCATGAACCTGACCTTGCAAACTCCTTAACCAGCCAGCGGATCAGTGAAATACTCTCCTCCATAGGAACCGATGCCAAGCAGACGTTTTTGGCAAAATGGATGAAAAAGACGTTGGAAAATGACTTCATCTGCTACGACATTACCTCGATCTCTTCATACTCAGAACTGAACGAATACATCAAATATGGCTATAACCGTGATGGTGAGAAGCTCCCCCAACTCAACCTTGCGATGCTATTCGGCCAGATTTCAGCTCTACCGGTCTCTTACCACCGCGTTCCGGGCAGTATCAACGATGTTTCAACGCTGCACAATCTCATGTTGACCTTCAAGAAGCTTGATGTAAAACGACTCCATTTTGTAATGAATAATGGGTTCTACAGCAAAACGAACCTTGATGAATTAACAGAACACCATGATCGCTTCACGATCGGAGTTCCCTTGAGCAACAAGTGGTTACAGCATGCCATCGACGATATTCGTGATACCATTCATGGTCCGGCAGGATACCGCAAGCTTGATGAGGAGATACTTTATGTTCACTCGCGTTTATATCCTTGGGGAGAGAAGAAGCGCCGCTGTTATCTCCACCTGTATTATAACGCCACCAGCCATGCCAAGGATGTGGACATGTTTAATGGGGAACTGCTTGATTACAAACAAGAACTTGAGTCAGGCAAGCCAGTGAAAGAGCACCAGAAAGCCTATGACAATTTCTTTATCCAGAAGAAAACTCCCAAGCCCGGCCTGCAGGTCTCTTATAACACCGAAGCCATAAGCCAACACATTAGCCGGTATGCAGGATTCCAGGGACTTCTTTCCAATGGAATCAAGGATCCTGTAGAGGCAATGAGGGTTTATCGTGACAAGGATGCGGTGGAGAAGTGCTTTGATGACCTGAAGAACTCCTTAGACATGAATCGTCTAAGGATGCACCAGTCGGCGACTGTCGACGGAAGACTCTTCATCCAGTTCATCGCTCTAATCCTGATCAGCGCTCTACGCCAGAAAATGAGAACGTCTGGACTCATAGAGAAATACACAGTCCATGATCTCCTGCGTGAAATGGAGACTATTGTCAAAGTGCAATATTCTGGGAGGTATGGACACATTCTCACCGAGGTTACCAAGGTGCAGCGGGTGATTTGTAAAGAGCTGGGAGTTCATCTGCCTGGTTGCTCGTAGTTATAATTTCCACGGGAAAAAAGGGAGATTCCGCAGCGGGAGACAACGCCATTCAACCCCCGCAGCCCTTATGCGGTCGCCAAGCTCTACGCTTACTGGATAACGGTCAACTATCGTGAAGCTTATGGCAGGTATGCCTGTAATGGGATTCTCTTTAACCACGAATCACCGCGACGCGGCGAAACGTTTGTGACCCGTAAAATCACTCGTAGTCTTGCGAACATATCGCAGGGGCTTGAGGAGTGCCTCTATATCGGCAACATGAACGCTCTTCGTGACTGGGGTCATGCTAAAGATTATGTCCGTATGCAGTGTATGATGCTTCAGCAGGATGCACCGAAAGACTATGTGATTGCCACCGGTGTTCAGTATTCGGTGCGCCAGTTTCTTGAGAACGCCGCGCAACAGCTCGGCATAACCCTTCGCTGGGAAGGCGCTGCTCTTCAGGAAGTTGGCATTATTACCGCGATCAACTCTTCCCAATTTTATCCATCGCTGAGCACAGGGCAAACTATTGTTCGGATCGATCCGAGATACTTCCGTCCCGCAGAAGTAGAGACCCTGCTTGGTGACCCTTCCAAAGCCAAAGCTGATTTACGTTGGGTTCCTGAAATAACCCTTGATGAGATGGTTGCCGAAATGGTAAGCCATGATCTTGATCTTGCCAAACGGCACGCCCTCCTCAAAGCCAATGGCTACAATGTTGATGTGAGTAAAGAGTAGGCTTCGTTGCCTGTTCACTCTTCAGTCTCCGCACAAATCCTGTCTGACAATCCTCCCCTTTTGGGGCGTATTACACTCGCCCCTTCACATTCAGAACAATCCACATTATTTCGCCCGTATCCGGGAACACCGAGCTCCATCTCGGCGCTCCCAGGTGGCTTCTGCGAAGGAAAATGTTTTTCACTCAAATAGTTATATATTTCGGAGCGTAATAAAAAAAGTGTGGAGTTGTGGTGCTGATCGGTTGGAGTGTTTATGCCCGCGATGGGTTCATGTTTTAAATGGAGGATGACGATGAAAAAGCTGCCAATAGGGGTACAGACGTTCAGTGAAATCATTAATGGTGATTACCTGTATATCGACAAAACAGCGATAGCCTATAGTCTGATTGACGATTTTAAATATGCCTTTCTGTCGCGACCCCGGCGATTTGGCAAAAGCCTGTTTCTTGATACGCTGCAAAATATTTTTGAGGGTAATCGGGAGCTGTTCCGGGGGCTGCTGATTGAGGAGAAATGGAACTGGGAGGTAACGTATCCTGTCATCAAAATAGGTTTTAGTGACGGGCTCCATTCGAAGGCAGATTTTGAGGCGGATGTGTTGCATACCCTTCAATCCAACGAGAAACGACTTGGGCTGGAGTGTGAAGAACGAGACAGTATACCGTACTTTTTTCAAGAATTAATTAAGGAGGCTTATAAGAAGTATCACCGGCGGGTTGTCATTTTGATTGATGACTGTGACAAGCCTATTTTGGACAATATTGATAATATTCCCGCAGCTCTGGTTCTCCAGAGAGCAATGAGTGACTTTCAATCAATAATCAAGAATAACGATGCGTCTCTTTACTTTGTTTTTCTCATTGGGGAGAGCAAACTCTTTAATTCGTCTCTATTTGGGGGGTTGAACAATCTTGAGAATATCGGCCTCAATCCTGTTTTTGGCGCTGTTTGTGGCTATACCCAGCATGATGTTGATGTCGTGTTTGCCCCTTATCTTGAGGGCGTTGATATGGCAGAACTCAAGCGCTGGTACAATGGCTATAACTTCTTGGGTGACAATGTCTATAACCCGTACGATATTCTGCTCTTTATCGAGAACGGTCACCTGTTTAAAAACTATTGGTTCGATGCAGGAATACCAAAATATTTCATGCAGCTCATCAAAGAGAACAGCTATTTGATACCCGTGTTTAGTGGATTTGACATTTCGAGTTCTTCGCTCAACAGCTTTGATATTAATAATATTTGCGTGGAAACTCTTCTGTTTCAGTCAGGCTGTTTGGCAGTCAAGCACGAGGATTCGTCGAGCATGTCAGGGGTTGGATACGTGTTGGGATGTCCCAATAGGGAGGTGCAAACGAGTGTTAACGATACTCTTCTGGAATTGATGACCAGTGGTTCGGACAAAGATCCGATCTGCCGTGAGCTGCTTGCTATCATGAACACTGGTGAGGTCGAAAGATTGGAAGTTGTTATTGAGCCTCTTTTTGCAAGCATCTCTGGCGATAATTTTCCCAACAATGATGTTTGGCGTTCCGAGGGCTTTTATGCCAGTGCGCTTTGTGCCTATTTTGCCAGTATCAGGATCGATCTCGTCGTCGAGAATATGGGCTACGAGGGGGGAATTAACCTGACCATGAAAGCCGGCGGGCGAACCTTTTTCCTTGAATTCAAGGTGAAAGAGCTTGATCCGCTTGAGCAGATCAAGAAGATGAAATATTACGAAAAATATGATGGCGAGCGGTATCTGATTGGCATTGTGTTTGACCCGAAGCAGAGAATTGTCAGCAAGTTTGAGTTGGAGAGGCTGTGACACCTCGGTTGGCCAAAAAAGGGGTTTATTGAATTGTTGCCAAGTAATTCATGATCAAGCTCGCCTCCTCTTCCGGGGAGGCCATTGTGCCCGAAACATAAATCTCCGGGGTTAATGGTGCCTCGTAAGGGCTGTCGATTCCGGTGAAATTTTTCAGCTCTCCACGACGGGCTTTGGCATAGAGCCCCTTCACATCCCGTTTTTCGCAGTCGTCAAGTGGCGTATCGACAAAAATCTCTACAAATTCCCCTTTGTCGAAGAGGCTCCGCGCCATTTCACGATCGCTTTTGAAGGGCGAGATAAAGCTGACGAGCACAATCAGTCCGGCTCCAACCATCAGCTTGGCCACCTCTGCAATACGGCGAATATTTTCAACACGGTCAGCTTCAGTAAATCCCAAATCCCTGTTGAGTCCGTGGCGGATATTATCGCCATCGAGCAGGGAGGTATGCCGCCCCTCGGCATAAAGCTGCTTTTCGACGATATTGGCAATTGCCGATTTTCCCGATCCCGATAATCCTGTAAACCAGAGACAGAGAGGTTTCTGGTGCTTTATGGCCGAGCGTGCCGCTTTATTGACCTCAAGCGCCTGCCAATGAATGTTCTGTGCCCGGCGTAGCGCAAAATTGATCATGCCTGCACCGACGGTTTCAAAGCTCAGTTTATCGATCAGGATAAAGCCGCCAAGAAGACGGTTAACCCGGTATGGCTCAAAGACGATTGGAGCGGAGGTGGAGAGATTGACGGTGCCAATTTCATTCAAAGCGAGTGTTTCAGCCGCCAGATGTGCGCCGGTATTGGCATCTTCACGATATTTGATTTTGGTGATGGTGACGGTTACCTCCCTGCAGGCATGTTTCATCAGATAGTGACGGCCAGGTGTCATTGCATGATCGGCCATCCAGAGGAGACGTGCTTCGAACTGGTCGGCAGATTGTGGGGGATCGTCTGCTGCTGCCACAACATCACCCCGGCTTGCGTCCACCTCATCCATCAGGGTCAGAGTGACGCTTTGACCCTGGTATGCATGGCCAACCTCGCCAAATCCCCTGATGATTGATTTGACCCTTGTTTGTACGCCAGAGGGTAAAACTCGCAGAGCGTCCCCGGGGCGAATTTCTCCTTCGGCGATGCGTCCGCAATAGCCCCGGAAATCAAGATTGGGACGGTTAATCCACTGCAGCGGCATACGAAAGGCACTGCGGCTTGATGCCTCACGCACATCCACGTGTTCGAGATACTCCATCAGGCTGGGGCCGCTGTACCAGGGTGTCTGGTTGCTTGTGAAAAGGACGTTGTCACCCTCCAGTCCTGAAAGGGGAATTGCCTGAATGGCATGAAAGGCAAAGTCTTCGGAAAATTTTCGGAAATCCTCTTCAATTGCAGAGAACACTTGCTCATCAAAACCGACAAGATCCATCTTGTTGACCGCAAGCACGATATGGCCAATACCCATCATGGCCACAATTCGGCTGTGACGCCGGGTTTGCACCAGAACGCCTTTGCGTGCATCAACAAGGATAACTGCCAGATCAGCGGTCGAGGCCCCTGTTGCCATATTACGGGTATACTGTTCATGGCCCGGAGTATCGGCTACAATATAGCGTCGCCGGTCGGTCGCAAAAAAGCGGTAGGCGACATCGATGGTGATTCCCTGCTCCCGCTCAGCCTGCAGGCCGTCAACGAGAAGGGCCAGATCAATTTTCTCTCCCTGGGTTCCATAGTGGCGCGAATCACTTTCGAGCGAAGTGAGTTGGTCATCAAAAATGTTTTTGCTTTCAAAAAGCAACCGGCCGATCAGCGTGCTCTTGCCATCATCAACACTGCCGCAGGTAATGAAGCGGAGAGTCTCTTTGTGGCTCTCGGCTTCAATCAAGGCAATACTCTCTTTTACGTGATCGCTTTCCATTAAAAATAGCCCTCCTGTTTTTTCTTTTCCATTGAACCCGGCACATCAGAATCAATCAGGCGCCCCTGCCTTTCCGAGCAGCTCGCATGAAGCGTTTCGGCAATCACCGCCTCAAGCGTCTCTGCGTCGGACTCAATGGCGGCGGAGAGTGGCCAGCAGCCGAGTGTTCTGAAGCGCACCCGTTTCATGGAGGGCTCTTCACCCGCCTCAAAGGGAAAACGCTCATCATCAATCATAATCCACTGCCCGCCTCTGTTGACCACCGGTCTCTCGGCTGAGAGGTAGAGGGGAACGATGGCAATCTGCTCATCACGAATATATTGCCAGATATCAAGCTCGGTCCAGTTACTTATCGGGAAGACCCGGATGGTTTCGCCGGGGTGGATGCTGGTATTATAGAGCGACCAGAGCTCTGGACGCTGTGCCTTGGGTTCCCATCGGTGACCGGGAGAGCGAAAAGAGAAAATTCTCTCTTTTGCCCGGCTTTTCTCTTCATCACGGCGTGCTCCACCAAAAATCACATCAAAATCATACAGGTCAAGTGCCTGCTTCAGAGCCTGCGTTTTCATCACATCGGTATGGTAATTACTGCCATGGGTGAAGGGATTAATGCCTGCCGACTCTCCTTCAGGATTTTTGTAAACCAGCAGCTTCATGCCGCTTTCGGCAGCCATGCGGTCGCGATGCGTATACATGGCGCGAAATTTCCAGCCGGTATCGACATGCATCAGCGGAAAGGGGGGAGCTGCCGGATAAAAAGCCTTGCGGGCAAGATGCAGCATGACGGATGAATCCTTGCCGATCGAGTAGAGCATCACTGGATTTCTTGCAGTAGCAACAGCTTCACGGATAATTTCTATCGATTCATCTTCAAGAGAGAAAGAGGAAAAACCAGCGCCGCCGATAGTTCGTGACATCATAGGAGCACATTTTGCTTAAAAGTGGCGGGGCGGCCAAATCAGCCATCCCGGCACAAAGGTAATGAACTTCTTGCGCCATGCCAAACCCGTTTTTCGTGTTGAGAGGGGGAAGGCTGAGAGTCCTTTCGTCATCTGAAAATTTTTTTCGTGAGTGGAAAGCGTTAACAATTGTATATTAAAAATGCAAGCGTGTTCTTATAAGAGCATGTATTCCACATTTTCTGTCGCAGGCCCTGCGGGAATGTTTTCATAACCTTCAGGTGGCTGAAAAACAAGCACTTACTGTTTAAATTTCAAAACGGAGGTAGTAATGCAAAGCAACCAGACCTTTGCTGATCTCTTCAGGGCCAGGGGTGTAAGCCGCAGGGACTTTCTCAAGTTTTGTTCGCTTACTTCTGTCTATCTTGGTCTTTCACCCTCTATGGTCCCCTCTATTGTCCAGGCGATGGAGAACAAGCCTCGAACCCCGGTGTTATGGATTCACGGTCTTGAGTGTACCTGCTGTTCTGAGTCGTTTATCCGCTCTTCCCATCCTACCATTGAGGATTTGCTCTTCAACATGATTTCGCTTGATTATGATGATGTGCTGAGCGCCGCTGCGGGCAATCAGTTGGAGGAGGTGCGCCGCAAGATCATGAAAGAGTACAAAGGGAAGTATCTTCTTGCCGTTGAAGGAAATGCCTCCACAAAAGATGATGGTGTTTACTGCATGGTTGGGTCGATGTGGTCAGCGCCCTGAAGGCCGATCCGAAACAGGCATCGGTTATTGCCCAGGTGTACATTCCTGATCTTATCGCCATTGCCGGATATTACAAGGGGTGGCTGCATGGCGGCGGTCTTGGCAACTATCTCAGCTATGGTGATTTCCCTGAGACCACTCTCGCTGATTTCAAGACGCTGCTTTGGCCGAGGGGCGCTATTCTCAACAAGGATCTCACGACCGTTCTCGATGTTGATCCAAGGGATGCTTCTCAGGTGACTGAAGAGGTGAGCCACAGTTGGTACACCTATTCGGGTGGGGATGCCAAGGGGCTTCATCCATGGAAGGGTGAAACAACTCCGAAGTATACTGGTCCCAAGCCGCCGTTCGAGCATCTTGATACCGACAAAAAGTACAGTTGGCTGAAAACGCCACGCTGGAAAAACCATCCGATGGAGGTTGGCCCGCTTGCCCGTGTGCTGGTTGCCTACGCCAAGGGTGATCCGATGATCAAGGAGACGGTCGGTCTGGTGTTGTCGAAGCTTGAGGTTGGCCCGGAGGCGCTCTTTTCGACGCTTGGCCGAACTGCGGCTCGTGGCATCGAGTGCAAGCAGACGGCAGGCTTTATGCGCCATTACTATGATCAACTGATTACCAATATCAAGACCGGTGATTACCGTACCTTCAACAGTGATCGGTGGGAGCCCTCATCCTGGCCTGAAGAGTGCAAGGGATTTGGCTACACTGAGGCTCCGCGCGGTTCGCTTGGTCACTGGATTCATATCAGCGACAAAAAGATCAAGGAGTACCAGATTGTGGTGCCTTCCACCTGGAATGCCTCTCCAAGGGATGCCAATGGTAATTCAGGGGCCTACGAGTCGGCGCTGAAGGGGACACCCATGATCAATCCTGAACAGCCGCTCGAAATTCTCAGAACGGTACACTCTTTTGATCCTTGTCTTGCCTGTGCCTCTCATCTGTTCGATATGAACGGCAAGGAGATCACCTCGGTCACAATCGTTTAAACGGAGCATGTCATGGGGAGATTAATTGAAGAGATCTATGTCTGGAGGTTGCCTGTCAGGTATTATCACTGGATCAATGCCCTGTGCACGGTTGTTCTTTTTGTAACCGGCCTCTATATTGCCGCTCCCGTGCTGAACCCTCCGCTTGGTGAGGCGGTCTGGTACAAGGGGCTGGCGTGGTGGCGCTATCTGCACTTTGCCTCGGCCTTTATTTTTATTGCCAACTTTCTTTTCCGCTTGTATTGGGCGATCTTCGGAGGCGACCGGTATGCGCGATTCGGCGGATTCAGGCCCTGGTCACCGGCGTGGTGGGGAAAACCTTTTCTGGAACAGGTCGAGTCCTATCTTTTTATTCGTTCAGAAGAGCCTAACTATGTCGGTCACAACCCGGTTGCTGCTTTGGCCCACTTTGTATTCATTTTCTGTGGATCAAGCTTCATGATTTTTACGGGGATGGCCATGTATGGTGAAAATAATCCCGGAGGGTTTGGTGATGCGTGGTTTGGATGGCTTATCCCGCTTTTTGGCGGCAGTTATACCCTTCATTTCGCTCATCACCTGATGGCCTGGATTTTTCCGATCTACGTGATCATGCACCTCTATGCGGTTTTTCGTCATGATGTTGTTGATCGGACCAGTGTTACCTCTTCGATTATTACCGGGTTCAAGCATAAGGTCGAGGAAGAGCCTGTATGAACGCTATGGTGATCAATGTTATCGGGCTTGGCAATCTTCTCTACGGTGATGAGGGGTTTGGAGTTGCTGCGCTCAACCGTTTCAGGGATTCGTTTGATTTCCCTGAAACGGTGCGCTGTATTGATGGCGGAACGCAGGGGATCTATTTGCTCGACTATATTGAGTCGTGCGATGCGGTGCTTGTGTTTGATGCTCTGATTCCTCTCGACTATGACCGCCGTGTGTATGTCTATCGGAATGAAGAGCTTCCGGCCTTTATTCACCGAAAAATGTCTTCTCACCAGATGGGGTTAAGCGAGATGCTCGGTATTGCCAGGCTGCATGGTAAAATGCCGAAGGAGATTGTCCTCATCGGTGTCCCTCCCAAGGAGCTTGAACTCAATATTGGCCTGAGTCCCGAGCTTTCCCTGCTGCTTCCCGAAGCGGTACGGGAGGCGCAGGCGATTGTTGAGGGGTGGCTTACTTCCCCGGCGGCTACGGTTTGATCAGACGCAGGAATTCGCTTCTTGTGGACTGTGAGGTGATGAATTGCCCCGACATGGCTGATGTTGTGGTGACCGAATTGAGTTTTTCTACTCCCCGCATCACCATGCAGAGGTGCCTTGCCTCAATGACGACCCCGACACCTTTCGGGTTGAGCACATTCTGGATGGCATCGCGGATCTGCTGGGTGAGCCGCTCCTGCACCTGGAGTCGGCGTGAAAATACTTCAACCACCCGGGCAAGTTTTGACAGGCCAACAATCTTGCCGTCAGGAATGTAGGCAACGTATGCTTTTCCGAAAAAGGGGAGTAAATGGTGTTCGCACATCGAAAAGAGATCGATATCCCGCACCACCACCATTTCGTCGTAGGTTTCGGTAAAGACTGCGTTTTTGAGCAGCTCTTCGGGATTTTCGGTGTATCCTCTGGTCAGAAAGCGCAGGGAGCGGGCAACCCGTTCCGGTGTTTTCAGGAGCCCTTCGCGTTTAGGGTCTTCTCCAAGGCCTTCAAGCAGGGCATAGACGCTGTCTGACAGCTCGCCTGCGGTACGGGTATCCGTTTCGGGAGCGACTGAACAGCACTCGTCATCACCACAGCAGCAGCCTTGGTCTGATGGCTGAGGAGGGTTATTCTCCGAAAGAACCGACGGAATTATTTCCTGTTTCATAGTTGTGGACTTTTCCCTGGTTTCAGCAAAAGATCATTCATGATGCGCTCTTTTCCTGCTCCGGAATCTTGATTTTTTCAAGGTGCGGGGCGATGTCGAGCATACGGAGCTGGTGGTGCTTGAGTTCATACTGGATGAACTTTTCGGCCTGGTACTTTTTCATTTTTTCAAGAATCCTGGCCATCATCACACAGTCAAGATGCTGGGAAACCTCGCTGAAGTATTCGAGCGGCAGGTCGTTGGCATATCCGGTGGCCTGGTCAACTCCCATTTTAATGCAGACTCCGGCGGCAATCCTGGGTCGGATGTGCTCAACCATGAGCGGAATGACCATGAAATTCGGAATGAATTTGATAATCATGGCTATGGCGTTGTAGAGATCGTCAAAGCCGTCAGTCTCTTTGTTGACGATGTTTTTTGCCCAGACAAATATCTCCTGCTGCTGATAAGGGGTCATCTGATGAACCGCCTCGGGCACTGGCACGGGGCTCCATGCTGTCAATGTTTCTAATTCACTCATTGCTCTCTTGCATCGTTATGGATATGGTGCAGGCTGCTGCGATTGCCGCAGACACTGCCTGTTTTCTCTACAGTTTATCAAAAAAAAGGAGAATAGAAAACAGTAAGGTATGAAAGGCATGACTGCAAAACGCAAACCAATAGCTATATTCCCCTTTTTTGCAGGGTCACGAAAATATAATGGAAGGATTGGTGAAGAGGTATGGTGCTTTTAACGGTTGAAGGGTTAGAAAAAAAATATGGTCTGAAGCATCTGTTCGAGGATGTTTCGTTTGGTATTGATGATCGTGACAAGATTGGTATTATTGGGGCGAACGGGAGTGGCAAGAGTACGCTCTTGAAGATTCTTGCGGGGGTTGAGACGCCCGACAAGGGGAAGGTGATGGTGGCCAATCAGAAGCGGATTGCTTATCTGCCGCAGGATTCACCCTATAATCCTGAGGATACTGTTCTGCAGGCGATTCTGAAGTCGAGTGACAAGGTGATGGATCTCATCTATGAGTATGAGGTGGTCTGCAAGGAGCTTGAGACGAAGCACAGTGATGATCCTTCGTTACTCGAACGGATGAGCAGGCTCGCTCACGAGCTTGATGTGACGGGCGCCTGGGAGCTGGAGTCGAATGCCAAAACGGTGCTTGGCAAGCTTGGCCTCTACGATTTGACGGCCATCATGGGGACGCTCTCTGGTGGTCAGCGCAAGCGGGTCGCGCTCGCTCATGCGCTGGTGGTGCCGAGCGACGGACTGATTCTTGATGAGCCGACCAACCATCTTGATGCCGACAGTGTTGAGTGGCTTGAGCAGTATATCCGTCGGTATCAGGGCGCGGTGCTTCTCATTACCCATGATCGCTATTTTCTCGACCGTGTGGCGACGAGGATGCTTGAGCTTGATGGCCGCACGGCAACCACCTTTACCGGTGGCTACTCAAGCTATCTGCAACAGAAGGCCGAACAGGAGGAGCAGGCGATACGGGACGATCGCAAACGTCAGGCACTTGTCCGCCAGGAGCTTGACTGGATGCGCAGTGGCTGCAAGGCGCGAACCACCAAACAGAAGGCGCGTATGCTCCGGGCCGAGAGTCTGGTCTATGCTCCGAGAAAGGAGAAGACGAAGGAGCTTGATATCGGTCTTGGCGCTGGCCGTCTGGGTGATAAAATCATTGAGTTTCACAAGGTATCGAAGTCTTACGGCGACAAGGTGCTGCTTCGCGACTTTGAATATCACCTCCAGAAAGGAGATCGCATTGGTATTATCGGGCCGAATGGTTCGGGTAAAACTACGCTGTTTGAGATGATTACCGAGCGAGTCACGCCTGACAGTGGCCATATTGCGCTGGGCAAGACGGTCAAAATCGGCTACTACGATCAGCAGAGCCGTGGCCTCGACGATGACAAGCGGGTGATTGAGTGCATTCAGGCGGAGGCAGAACAGATTACCACCAAGGATGGCTCGGTGCTTTCGGCCTCAAAAATGCTTGAGCGATTTCTCTTTGCCCCCTCCACCCAGTACAGCTATGTGCGTACCCTTTCCGGTGGAGAGCGGCGGCGTCTTTATCTTTTGAGGCAGCTTATCGGTTCGCCTAATGTGCTGCTGCTTGATGAACCGACCAACGATCTCGATATTCCTACTTTGAGGGTGCTTGAGGATTATCTCGACACCTATCAAGGCTGTCTTATGGTGGTGAGCCACGACCGCTATTTTCTTGATCGCACGGTTGAGTATATTTTTGCTTTCGAGGCAAATGGCACCATTCGTCGCTATCCCGGCAACTACACGCTTTATCTTGAACTGAAGGCATCGGAGGCAAAGGGGGAGCAGAAACCATCAAAAAAAGCGTCGGAACTTCCGAAACCAGTCGTTACCACTTCGCCAAAGCAGAGTAAGCTTTCCAGCAAGGAGAAACGTGAGCTTGAGCAGCTTGAGCGCTCCATTCAAGTGGCGGAGAGCCGTCAGTCTGAAATAGCTACACAACTTGTCTCTGCTGGAGCTGATTTTGGGTTGCAGCAGAAGCTTGGTTCGGAACTTCAGGGGCTCCAGCAGCAGCTCGAAAAGGAGATGGCTCGTTGGAGCGCACTTGCCGAGCAGGCGTAAAGAGCTTGAATCGCGGTGTCGTATGATACCTTTGAAGCTTGGAAGGAGTAATGTTTGCAAGCCCTCGGACGAGCAATATTTTGTTTTCAAGGGCCTTAGGCAGTGCAGGGCGCGGAGGCCTGTGTTTGGATATCGAATCTTGCCCAATAATTTATAGAGTGATACTGTCATGAGTGTTACAGCATCCATGATCATCAAAAATCTTGAAGCGCTCTCAAATCCCGAGGCAGCGCTTTTTGCCCAGAGGTTTTTCAAGACCGGCCCCGGAGAGTATGCCGAAGGTGACCTTTTTCGTGGTATTCGGGTGCCGGTGCTGCGAAAGATGGTTCCTTCGCTGGATGGCACGCCATTGCCGGAGGTTATCCGCCTGCTCGAATCCGCTTTTCATGAGGATCGCCTGCTTGCCCTTCTTCTGCTCATGCGTCGTTTTGCGAAGGGTAATGAGACGCTCCGTCAGCAGATCCATGAAATCTATCTGGAGCATACTCGCTTTATCAACAACTGGGATTTGGTTGATATTTCATCCCAATACCTTGTTGGTGCTTTTTTGCGTTCACGTGACAGAACGTTGTTGTACCAGCTTGCCGCATCGCAGAGTATGTGGGAGCGAAGGATTGCCATCACCGCAACCTTTCATTTTATCCGGAAAGGTGGGTTTGACGACACGCTTGCCCTTGCCGAGCTGCTGCTTGATGACCCGCAAGAGCTGTTGCACAAGGCGACAGGCTGGATGCTTCGCGAGGTAGGCAAGCGTGACCAGCCAACCCTTGAATCATTTCTGCAACTCTATTACCCCCGGATGCCGAGGGTGATGCTTCGCTATGCTATTGAACGGTTTCCTGAAGAGAGACGGTTGCTGTATCTCAAGGGGCTGGTGTAACTGCTTTTGATTTGTCCCATAGGGTTCTGTTTTATAGTTTGAGGTTCAAGGTTCAAAGTTCAGGACGAATGGAGTAATGCAACCGGCACATCAGCACAGTACAAGTATTCATTTTGTGTTTTATCGGAGTACATCAACTCTTAAGCAAGCTTTTTCAAGCATACATGAGGCGATGTCCCTTTGGCTCAGGAATTGGGTCACCAAACTCTTTTGCCGTATCTATCCAAAGCTGAAGAGCTTCATTGACATGCGCAAGAGCCTCTTCCTGGGAAGCGCCATGCGCTATGCAACCAGGAAGTTCTGGAACTTCGGCAATAAAAGCACTATCCTCCTGGCTCCAGTATAATATGGTCTCATATTTGTGTGTCATTCTTCACCCGCTCTATGGTATTTAATTATGATAAGTCTGACCTGTCGAACCTGATATGGCTTTGCTTTACTGCCATCCCGCTGTAGATTTAACTTCTCTTCAATGCCTTCCTTTCGATAAACATGATGGCTGCCACGTATTCGTTCATCAAAGCCTAAACGAATCAAGAGTACCCGAAGATCATCAAATGCAATATTCGCATCTGACTTTCCACGAAGAATCGTGTCGATTAATCTGTCATATTTTCCCATAAAATCGTTGATGTATCGTTACGGAAAAAAAACCTGACAATGATTATATTACTTGGTGAATAGCGTTATTATACAGGATTTTATTTCTGCCACACTCAACGCCAAATCCCCTGATATTTCACACCACCCCCTTTCGAAGGGCATCAACAACTGATTTGCCATCAAACGCTTCAATTCCACCGTTGATAAACAATCCACGACGACGTTCAGCCTCGTCTGACCATGCCCTCACGACGGCATCATCCTCGCCTCCCAACGTTTGAAGAAGATGGTCAGCAAGTAATGCCCTTTCCGTGCGAGTGAGTCTTATTCCATTTCTAAGTCTATAACAAAATGATAAACCAAAGACGCTCGACGATATAATGCTATTATACTTCATCCTGTAGCGGGCTGGTTATAACGCTTTTGTTTGAGAAATAGAATTAATGCTTCTTTTTCAACTAATACGGCTTCCATTCATCATCACCTCTTGATATTAGATATAACAAATACCCCCGATCAAGAATACAAAAACAAAATCCGATACGCAAAGTATTCTGCCTGTTATGCCATTACCGAAAGAATTCAAAATGCCATGAAATTTGGGGAAGTAGTGTTCAATGGCTTACGACCTTATACTCGCAAAATATCAGTTACTTGATTTTTACATGCCGATCGGTGTCTAATGGTAGGGATAGAAAAGGTAGAAGGTAAAAGAGAGCCCAGCAAGAATCCACATCCCTCCGCGCACCTCCCGCACTTTTCCGGTAAAGAGTTTCAGGAGAACCCAGGCAATAAACCCGGCAGTTATTCCAACACCGATATTGAAGGTGAAGATCATAAGGGCAATGGTCAGAAAGGCCGGGAGAAGTTCGCTGTAGTCGGTGAAATCCATCTTTGTCACCGATTGCAGCATGAACATGCCGACAACAACGAGCGCTGGCCCGTAGGCGTAGGGCGGAACAATAGTCAGCAGGGGTGAAAAAAAGAGGGCAAGGCCGAAGAGTGCGGCCACAACAAGCGCGGTAAATCCGGTTTTTCCGCCTTGCTCAATACCGGCGGCTGACTCAATATAGACACCCGCAGTTGTGGTGCCAAAGAGCGAAGCGGCAATGGTCGAGAGCGCATCGACCAGCATCGGTTTTTCTATCTCAGGCAGGTTATCATGTTCATCCAGCAGATTGGCTCTCGACGACAGGCCGAAAAGGGTGCCCATGGTATCAACAAAATCCATCACCAGCACACTGATGATGACGCTGGCAAATCCCCAGGTCAACGCCCCCTGCAGGTCGATTTTCATAAAGATTGGTTCAATGGAGGGTGGCATACTGAACGCTGCTGCGGGAAGGGGAGCAAGGCCAGTCAACAGAAATGCTCCCGTTGTCAGAGCCATACCGACAAGAATTGCGCCTGTTACCCGCTGGATGAGAAGAACGGCGGTCAGGAGTAAGCCGCCGAGGCTCAAGAGAACCGGGAGTTGCGCAATATTGCCCAGTTGAACCGGCGCACCGGGTACACCGAGCGTCACGACCCCCATTTCACTGAGGCCGAGAAAAGCAAGAAAAAGACCGATTCCTCCCGAAAAACTGTGCTTGAGTGAAGAGGGAATAGCTTCAGCCAGCCATTGGCGGAGTCCTCCGATAGTAATCAGGGTGAAGAGAACGCCGCCAATAAAGATTGCCGCCATGGCCGTCTGCCACGAGTAACCGAGCGTCTGCACCACGGTATAGGCAATAAAGGCATTTTCGCCCATGTAGGGTGCAACAGCAAAGGGGCGTTTGGCATAGAGGCCCATCAGCAGGGTGCCAAAGATGGAGGTGAGAATCGTTGCCGTCATTGAGGCCCCTTTCGGGATGCCCGCCGACGCAAGGATGGCTGGATTGACAATAATAATATAGGAGAGGGTAAAGAAGGTGGTGATACCGGCAATTGTTTCCTGCCGGTAATTGGTGCCGTGGCGGTCAAAATCAAAGTATGAGCGTAGTGTCATGGTCGGGTCGCGGGTAGAGGTTGTATTTTTCCAAGATAAACATAAAGAGAGACAATGGGGAAGCCTGAACGGGAAAAGGGTTGATGTTGCTGATACGGAACTGGAGGATTTAACCTCCCCTCACGGATCAGCCGACAGCTTCCGGCGGGTACTTTTCCGACAGCTTGACATAACGCAATTGCGTATCTTGCGCGTATCGTGAGGTTCCGCTGACTGAACAGCAGGTCTTTTCTACCGGATAATTCCAATACGCGACTTCACGTCTCACTGAATTATTCTGGATATATTGATTTTGGAATATTTGTATCAGTTTTCGTATAATACGTCATGTTGTTTTTCGGAATAATTTGGAATCTGTGTTATGCATCCGTGTTATGCAGAAGTGGGTTTCTGTTTTTTCCGAATTAGGCAGATCAGTCTAAACAATGTTGGACAGCGCCGCTTTGTTTCGGTTGTGGCCGTTCGTAGTGTTCAATTGATAGTCAGCGAGCCGTCCGAAGGCTACTCAAGTGCGAAGAACAATTACGTCAAATTCTGTCTGTACACAGGCAAAGCCCAGCCAACTTTGGCACCGTATTGGTCAATTGGCTTTGCTTCGAAAAGTTGTTGGAACACTTGTCATTCCAGAGGCTGTGGCCAGAGAGATTTCTGTGTACAGTGATGACAAAGCTCATCCCCTAATTTGGGATTATGATTTTTCAAGGATAAACTTTGGGTCAACACCCAAGGTATTGTAAAGCCGTTTTGCCAGTTCCATATTGATCTTGCGCTTGCCATGCATGACCTCCGAAAGGCGTGTATCGGTGATTCCCAGCAGTTTTGCCATATCCTTACGCTTCATTTTTTTCTCAAACATTTTGAGTTCAATCACGTCAGGCACAGTTTTGGTTTTTTGATCACCAGAGGCATGGGCATAACAGTATAACGATCTTCATAATCTTCAATCGCTTTTGCCAAGTCAGCAATTTTGGAATCGTTAGCTGTGTTTTCTCCGTCGCTGAAAGCATTCATCAATGATTCAATCTCACTGAGGGCTTGTTCATATTGTGCTGCGGTGCTTATTTTCATTGTCATCTCCACTTTTTTACTGTTGCTCAATCGTTGCAGGGTCAATGCGGTCGTAGGATTTATGGGTGCCGATAAACTTGATGAAAACCGTTCTTGAAGAAAATCGAATCCTCGCCACGATCCGGTAATGATTTCCTTTGATGTTGAAAACATAACGTTCGTTCGTGATATAATCCGCCGACAGAAACATTGTTTTCAAGTCAGCGTGGTTCTTCCAGTCTGCTGCTTTTACCTTTGCATACCATTCATTTCAATGATGGTATCGCATCAGGGTATTTTGCTCCGAAACTGTTCAAAACCGATTTTTTGATAATGACCATCTATGATCCCTTTCCCTCATAATATTCTTGTTCTCGAAATTAAATTACATTTTACAAAAATCTATTACACATTCTTGTTCGAATGCCGTATTTCATACAAAATACTTTCAGCTCCTGAAGACTCTTGTGGCATCATTTCAAGCCAATCTGTTGCCGCTTGAGCAGCACTTCACCTCACGTTTTTCCTTTCCCAAACCTTTGTGCTATATTTCGTTACGTCTCCTTTCCCTCTCTTGGTAGAGCAGCCCCGGAAATCTCGATTGATGATAACAGTACTTGCGATAACCCATGCCCCTCAAAAAATCCGAACTCTACTCCTCCCTGTGGCAAAGCTGTGACGAACTGCGCGGCGGCATGGATACCTGCCAGTATAAAGACTCTGTGCTCGTCCTGCTTTTTGTCAAATTTATCAGCGACAGACAAGCTTTTTGTCGAAGATGAAAGATTTTTTTTGTTGATTGATTTGTCAACTGTTGGTGAATCCTTGTTGCCCGCAGCGAAACCGTTTTTAGGGGAGACTACCGGTAAAACTACCCAGAAAAAAATACTTGCTTTGCTGAAAATACAACCATCCATAACGCAGCGTTTGTTGGCGGCTGAGTTAGGTGTCAGTGCGAACGGCATCAAATATCACATTGATAAAATGAAGTCAGAAGGCATCATTCGTCATGTTGGCGCAAGCATTGGCGGCCATTGGGAGGTCTTGCAATGACCACTATCGGCAACTCTGAACGCGACACACAGAACCGCGTGCTTGCCCTGTTCACCACAGAGCTTGGCTATCGCTCTCTCGGCAACTGGAAGGATCGCGAGGGGAACAGCAATATCGAAGAGTCTTTACTCATGGCTTACCTTTTTGGGAATGGCTACACTCCTGCGCAGAGTACCAAAGCCATCCATGAACTGCGCATTGAGGCAAATAATCCCAACCGTACACTCTACGAAAACAACCGAAAAGTCTACAGCCTCCTTCACTACGGTGTTCCGGTAAAAGCGGTGGCGGGGGAGAAGAGTGAAACTGTCAAGCTCATCAACACCGACCACCCGGAGCTGAACAACTTTGCCATTGCCGAAGAGGTGACGGTGTATGGGCAGCACGACAAACGGCCCGATATTGTGCTCTACCTGAACGGGATAGCGGTCGGCGTGCTGGAATTGAAGAACAGCAGGGTATCGCTGGGTGACGGCATCCGTCAAAGTCTTGTCAATCAGCGGCCCGAGTTTATTGCCCCTTTCTTTTCAACCGTGCAGTTCATCTTTGCCGGAAACGATTCGGAGGGGCTGAAGTATGGCACGGTTGGCACGGAGGAGAAGTATTTTCTGCAATGGAAGGAGGATGAGGAGGATAACTCCCGTTTCAAGCTTGAAAAATATCTGCTCAAGATCTGCCGGAAGTCGCGCCTGGTCGAGCTGCTGCACGACTTTGTGCTCTTTGATGGCGGGGTAAAGAAGCTGCCACGGGTACATCAGTATTTTGGTGTCAAGGCGGCGCAGCGCTCTGCTGAGGCGTTCAGGGGTGGTATTATCTGGCACACACAGGGGAGCGGCAAGAGCATGGTGATGGTGCTGCTGGCCCGCTGGATTCTGGAGAACAAGCCTGCCGCCCGTGTGGTTATTGTGACTGATCGCGATGAACTCGACAAGCAGATTGCCGGAGTTTTTACCGATGCGGGAGAAACAATCAGGCGCACCACCAGCGGCAGTGACCTGATGAAGCAGCTCAGCCTTCCTGCTCCGCGTCTGCTCTGCTCACTGGTACACAAGTTTGGCAGAAAAGGGGTGGATAATTTTGAGGAGTTTATTCGGGAGCTTGAATCACAGCCAGGCCATACGGTGGGGGATGTTTTTGTTTTTGTTGATGAGTGCCACCGGACGCAGAGTGGCAAGTTGCATCGAACCATGAAGGCCTTGATGCCCAATGCGGCCTTTGTCGGGTTTACCGGAACGCCTCTGTTGAAAAAGGATGCTGCAACCACTCTTGAAGTGTTCGGGAGCTACATTCACACCTACAAGTTCAACGAGGCCGTTGAGGACAGGGTGGTGCTTGATCTGGTGTATGAGGCGCGGGATATTGATCAGCAACTTGGCTCGAAGGAGAAAATCGACGCATGGTTCGATGCCAAAACAAGGGGGTTGAATGAGTGGCAGAAGGGCGCTCTTCGCGAGCAGTGGGGAACAATGCAGCATCTGCTCAGCTCCCGGTCACGGATGAATCGGGTTGTTAACGATATTGTTTTTGATTTCAGTGTGAAGCCCCGCCTCAGTAACAATCGTGGCAACGCCATGCTGGTTGCTTCAAGTATCTACGAGGCCTGCAAGTACTTTGAACTGTTTCAGAAGTCGGTGTTTAAAGGCAAGTGCGCGGTGATTACCTCCTACAATCCCCAAACGAGAGACATTACAACAGAGGATACCGGTGCCAACACGGAGACAGACAAGGAGTCGATCTACAACACCTACATGGTGCTCCTGCAGGGTGTAGAGGCTGTGCCGGGCAAGTCAAAAACAGAGAGCTACGAAGACAATGCCAAGCGGCTCTTCAGGGAGCAACCGGCAACGATGAAGCTGCTGATTGTGGTCGATAAACTGCTGACCGGCTTTGATGCCCCGAGCTGCACCTGCCTCTATATCGATAAAAGTATGCAGGATCATGCTCTCTTTCAGGCCATCTGCCGCACCAATCGCCTTGACGGGGAGGACAAGGAGTTCGGCTACATCGTCGATTATAAGGATCTCTTCAAAAAGGTCAATGATGCTCTGAAGGTCTATACGGTTTATAGTTCAGAGCTGGATAAGAGCGATGGTGCAGGAGAGTCTGATATTCTGATGAAAGATCGGCTGGCAAAGGGGCGGGAGCGTCTCGACAACGCTGTTGAGGCGCTTGCACTGATCTGCGAACCGGTTGATCCGCCGAAAGGTGAGCTTCAGCATATCCATTTTTTCTGCGGCAACAGTGAACTTCCCGAGGAGCTTAAAGTAAGAGAGCCGCTCCGTTCCGCTCTCTACAAGGCAACAGCCATGCTGGTAAGGGCCTACAGCGGTATTGCCGACGAGCTTGATGCCGCAGGCTACAGCGCCACTGATGTTCAGCGCATCAAAAGAGCTCTCGATCGTTCTGTAAAGTTGCGCGAAATCATCCGCTATGCCAGCGGTGAAAGCATCGACCTGAAGGCCTATGAGGCGGATATGCGCCATCTCATCGACACCTATATCGAAGCCGATGAGCCGAGAAAGATCTCTCCGTTTGATGCTCTGCCGCTTTTGGAGCTGATTGTGAAATCCGGCCTTGCAGAGGCGATCAACAACCTGCCCGAAGGGATCAAAAGCAGCAGGGATGCGATTGCCGAGACGATCGAGAACAATGTCCGAAGCAAAATCATCAAAGATCACCTGAACGATCCGGCATTTTATGAGAGCATGTCGCTCTTGCTTGACGAACTCATTGCTTCGCGCCGTCGGAAAGCCATTGAGTACGAGGCGTATCTCAAACAGATGGCCGAACTGGCAAACCGCGTGGCATCAGGCCATGCTGAAGAGACTCCTGCGCAATTGAATACTCCCGGTCGCCGCGCATTGTACAACAACCTGAAGCTTGACCGGATTGGAGATGTTGACCTTGACCTGTCCGATGAGCCGACCGGCTATAAAGGGTTGCAGGATGAAAAATTGCGTCTGGCGATGATGCTGGATGAAACAGTCAAACGAGTCCGGCCGAATGGCTGGCGTGGAGTCAAACCAAAAGAGAATATTATCAAAGGGGCGCTTTTTGAAGTGCTGCAGGACGCTGACGAGGTGGAGCGGCTCTTTCTCGTTATTGAACGGCAACGAGAGTATTGATGGTGACCAGAGTTGTTATAGGAGATATTCCTGTTGATGTGGTGCTGAAGGATATCAGGAATATCCATCTGAGTGTTCACCCGCCAGCAGGCAGGGTGCGTCTTTCGGCCCCCGTCGGCATGGATATCGACACCCTTCGCCTCTATGCCATTTCGCGGCTGGGCTGGATAAAAAAGCAGCAGCGCAAGCTGCGCGGGCAGGAGCGCGAAACTCCACGGGAGTACCTGAATCGGGAGAGCCATTATCTCTGGGGAAAACGTTACCTGCTGAAAATTGTTGAGCGTGAAGCTCTGTCGGCTGTTGACGTGCAGCATAGCGCAATAGTTTTATATATCCGTCCTGATGCCAGTCAGGAGAAAAAACAGTCGGTGCTTGATGCATGGTATCGGAAGCAGTTGAAGGTTGCCATCCCTGATCTCATTGCTTCATGGGAGAAAAGGATCGGGGTGCGGGTCAATGAGTTTGGCATCAAGAAAATGAAGACGAAATGGGGCACCTGCAACCCTGATGCCCGGCGAATATGGGTAAACCTCGAACTCGCCAAAAAGCCGAAAGAGTGCCTCGAATACATTGTGGTGCATGAAATGGTTCACCTTCTGGAGCATCACCACAACGAACGATTCATTGCCCTCATGGATGACATGCTGCCAAAATGGCGCTCACTGCGGGACGATCTCAATCGCCTGCCGGTCAAGCATGAGGAGTGGGAGTATTGAGCGAAGCGGCAGATGCCGAGGGTGATGCTTCGTTATGCCGCTGGCGGGATTTCTGAAGATGCGGCCATCTATCCAGATTTCAAGAAAGAATAAGTCGTAATTATAAATATCGTTCCGAGTGAAAGCACCCTGGGAACGCCGAGCTCCAGCTCGGCAAAAAGGATTATAAAATGTTGAGCTGGAGTTCGGCGTTTCCGGTACGGTATAAGCTCAAAGATTTCGATACATCCTTACCGAATAGCCTGTAATTCACAGAATTAGAAATATTGCTGTGTTGTTTGGTGCTGCCTCGTTATACTATCTTCGGGAAATAACGATCGAACCGAAGGTAAAGGTCTTGCGGGTTGCCGGTATTGGTAAGTGTCTATATTTCTCTCATTCTGATTACCTTATAGCACAGGAGCCGGAGGGTTTGGGACATAAATTTCAACAATTTCTGGTAACTATGTTGCGGGAGGTATTGTTATGGAACTTCATATAAGTGATGAAAAAACCAAAGAACTTCTTTCTGAGGTTGTAGTGGAGCTTTTAAAGACAAAAAAAATTTTGTTGTATGATGTTATCATAGAGGCATTAGAGGATGTTGGTCTGGCAAATGCCATCGCTGAAGGGCGAAAGAATGATTTTGTATCAGAGGATGAAATTTTTTCTATTCTTGACGGCAATGCAAAGTGACCATTATCTTTGAACAGAGATTCGCAAAAGAGCTTAGAAGGCTTCGCGATGATAAGCGGTTAATCAACCGATATCAAAGAAACTTAATTCGAGTGTTGAACCCGGTAGATTTTATTTTGGAGGACGAAAGTGATGATTCAAGCGATAAGTGAGCAGCAAGTATTACAGGAAGGCTTTCATGTCCTCTTGACCCATTTGGAGCCATCGAAGTTAGCTCGATTTTGGGCGGCGTGTAATTTAGGTGGTGGAGATTTCCGGCCCGTAAAATACCATGAACAAGATTAAAACATACAAGAGTGACGCTTATGCAGCAATCCATTAAACCATGGCAGGCATGTATGATGCTGGTGTTATCGACAAAAAGACAATGCGCGAGTTTGACGAAGCTTGTTTGACATCGGTTCATGCGTTCAGTGCTCCTGATATCAAAGCCTTGCGAGAGCGTGAGGAGGTGAGCCAGAGAGTTTTTGCCCTGTACATGAATGTGAGCAAAGATTCGGTCATTCAATGGGAACGGGGGCTCAAGAAGCCCGCTGGTCCAACATTGAAACTCCTTTCTCTGGTGAAGCAGAAAGGGCTCTCGGCTATTACGTGACCGCAAAATTGAGGCCTTCCCCAGCGGGACGTTTCGCCTGCTTGAGTGCATTCCGTTTAAACCAAAAAGCTTCAGGGCTTTTCTTGAGCGTCATGCCATTGCAGGGGCAAGCTTCCACCGATGCCCCATAATCGGAAACAGAAAAGATAATATTCGCGAAGATTTCGCCAGCGATAGTCCTTTGCTGATTTGCGGCTTATTATAAATATTCTGATATTAGCAGCATGACTACCAATAATCGAATAAAATTAAAATCAACACTTGCCCAACACACTCAGGGCACGGTTGATTTGGCATCATGGCTCGAGCAACGTGGCATCTCCCATGACCTCCAAAAGCATTACCGCAAGAGCGGCTGGATGGAATCCGTCGGCACCGGAGCACTGAAACGGCCCGGTGAAGAGGTGACATGGCCAGGGGCCCTCTATACACTGCAAACGCAAGCCCAATTGCCGCTTCATGCCGGGGCGCTCACGGCTCTTGCCTTGCAGGGTTTTGCGCATTATGTGCCTCTTGGCAAACAGACCGTCTCTTTATTTTCTCCCATCAAAACACATTTACCGGCATGGTTCAGAAACTATGAGTGGCCGCAACTGATTGTCCATGAAAGAACATCATTTCTGCCGAACGACACTGGACTTATGGACCTGCAGTTGCCCTTGTTTTCCATACGTGTCTCTTCGCCGGAACGGGCAATTCTCGAATGCCTCTACCTTTGTCCTGATACCCTGAATCTGGTGGAGTGCTATCAGATCATGGAAGGTTTGACAACACTTCGCCCACAAGTTGTACAGGAGCTTCTTGAGCAATGTCGCTCAATCAAGGTAAAACGCCTTTTTCTCTACATGGCAGAAAAAGCTGAACATGAGTGGTATAAACGCCTTGATCACGCTCAACTCGATCTCGGAAAAGGAGCAAGAAGTATCGTTAAAGAAGGCGGTGTTTATGTTGAAAAGTACGCTCTTAACCTGCCAGAGGAGCTGGTCAAGTTATGATAGACCCAATGTATTGCCAGCAGGTAGACCTCCTGCTTCAGGTATTGCCGCTTGTGGCCAAAGAATAGGTCTTTGCGTTAAAAGGCGGCACGGCAATAAATCTGTTTGTACGAAATATGCCCCGATTATCTGTTGATAATTTGCCTCTGGATGACCGCGATACAGCGATGAGAGGGATATCTGAGGCCCTGAACCATGTCAGGCAGCAGATCAGACAGAAACAATGACGTTTGAAGTATCCCAGGACTTGCTGGCCTCACTCAATATTGGGATTCAAGACTTGGCACAAGAGATTCGTCTCATGGCTGCCATAACTTATTTTCAGGAGAAAAAACTCTCATTGGGGAAAGCTGCTGATTTGGCGGGATGTAATCGGCTCAGCTTTATGGATATTTTGGCGCAAAAAGGGATTGTCATTTTTGATTATGACGAGTCTATTGTTGACAGTGAGTTGGCACTGGTAACGGGTCCGGTTGTTGTGCCTTGCCATAACAAGAGTAACACCCAGCGCAGTTACTAAAAAATGGTTACATTTCGTGTCGGCTTTCATCGGGCATAATTGCGAGTTGGCTGGGTGTGCCGTGTGCCCATTTTCTGATAAAAGCCATGAGGGGGGATTCCAGTGGAAGCACTATTGGATACCGATGCTGCTCTTTAATGAATTCAATCTTAAAAGAGCATTCAGGGAATAATGACAACGAGGTATCTGTGGGACGTGTTTCCACCTGTTTTGATTCATGCTAACGAATCAACGGTAAAACAGCATCCATCATATCGCGCAGCCAAGTCCGGCGACCCCGATGCTGCGTATCTCTTGGTAAATGCTCTGTTGAATCCAATAATTGTTGGACAATTAGCAGATACCTATGCTCGGCAAAAACCAACATTAGTTTCAGCGCATGCAGTGGAGGGGGCTGGGGTAAACGCCATACCGGAAGCATTGGCTGATATGCTTGCCCAAAAATTAGGCTGGCCTACAGATAATGGCATAGTACAGATAAACATTGTGTCGCATACAGGAGCTGATGGATTTTCTCGTTTGGCGAGGCAGGCGAAGTTTGACGGTGAGGCATTGGCAGGCAAACCTTACCTGTTAACTGATGATTTTGTTGGGCAAGGTGGAACGCTGGCTAACTTGCGATCGCATATCATGAGCAAAGGCGGTAACGTGCTGGGCGCAATCGTGTTGACAGGAAAACCTCATTCTGCAAAAATTGCCTTGGATAGAGTGACACTTCAAGAATTAAGACTATAACATGGACAACAACTCGAAAATTGGTGGGATCAAAGATTCGGCTTCAGATTTGACTGCCTTACAGAGTCTGAAGCACGTTATTTGCTTAACACCCCGGATGTTGACCGCATCCGAAATCAAATTATTGCGGCAGTCCAAGGTTGAAATTGCCCAGCGGGTCCGTGAATTGGCAGGATTACGTGGTGGGCCAGCCCCATTTAAGGAAAATGCAATTGGAACATCGCTTCGGCGCACTGCCAGAGTAAGCGCAAAAGGAGATAAGCAGTAATTTCATCTTTAAAATAAATTTCTATTTGAAATTGGACGGATATGGGCAGCACAACAAACGGCCCGATATTGTGCTGCCAAAATGGCGATCACTGCGGGACGATCTCAATCGCCTGCCGGTCAAGCATGAGGAGTGGGAGTATTGAACGGAGCACCACGTTGATGGAGAGTGACGCGTCGCTATGACGCTGGAGGCTTTTCTGAAGATGCGCTGGCAGAAAATCCTCTGAGATTACATTCTCTCAATTCTTTACCTCTGCTTTTCTGGGTCCATCCGCAGATTCATCACACCTGAGACAATGATCTCGTTCCCGGCATTGTAGTAAAGTACAGCATAGGGGAATCGGCGAAAAAGATGCCTGCGATGGTTATGGCTAACTTCCAGCCATGCGTCAGGGCAATGGCATATTCTACCCAACGATGCTTCAAATTCATCAAGAAAATCAGCACCAAGGCCTTCACATTGAGCCTCATAATATTTCACAGCCCCTGCCAAATCTTCAGAAGCAAGTGAGATTATGCGATATTTCATCTCAATCTTTTTCGAAGGGCATCAACAACTGATTTACCATCAAACGCTTCAATTTCACCGTTGATAAACAACCCACGACGACGTTCAGCCTCGTCTGACCACGCCTTCATGACGGCTTTATCCTCGCTTCCCAACGTCTGTAGAAGATGGTCTGCAAGTAATGCCCTTTCCGTGAGAGTGAGTCTTAATGCCTCTTTTTCAATTAATACGGCTTCCATTCATCATCACCTTTTGATGTTAGATATAGCAAATGTCCTCAATCAAGAGCCAGCGACTTTGAGTTCGTGCGGGATTACGCATCGATTTCTTATCAGTTTTCACCGACCTTTTTACGTACCAAAAACTCGGAACCCAATGAAACCTGCCACTATACCATGTGTTGTGGTTTCGTGGATTATGCCTTGATCTGTCCTTTATACAAGTCAGAAATTGGAAAAATCAAATCGTAATCATTCCAGTTCAAATTCCCATCAGTCAATGAAAAGTTGGAGAATTTACTTTCGTCCAAGTATTTCTTAATCGATGGATGAAGCGATTTTGATAGAAAAGGTTTGAAATCAACAAGTCTTTCATTGCCATCGTTAAATCTTATCCGAATTGCATAATCGGACAAATATTTTGCAGAATCAATTTTTATCTGGTTACATCCAGACGGTGAGTCTTTATAGTCAACAATTATTCTCATTTGACTCTTTTTGTAATTTTTTCAAACTCAACATCCTTATGATAAACAAAATAGCTAATCCATTTCTCAACTATTTTCTCAGCATATTTCTCAAGAAAAGCCTCAAAATCTTTAAGGTCTTTTCCTTTTAGTGGTGGTGCTTCTGAAATATTTTTAATCTTTATCTCCGAGATTTCTCCATTAACTATAGAGAATTCTGCTTTACTTTCAAACTCTCCTTTTTTGGCATGGACATGAATCGGCTCATGCTCATTTGAATAGAAGAAAATCAGAATCCCTAAATATTCGAATATCTTTGGCATTATCTCATCTCGTTACATGTTTTTCTGGCTCAAAATATGCAGATTTTGTCAAAACATCAAGTATGGAATCAGGGAATAAGCAAAATTACACTTCTCAACCATTGTTTTTGGTTATTTATCGCTCCCATTTGATGGTCATGCAGCCCGCCACTTTGGCAGAATCCATGCCTTTCTTGCCAAGGCAGGTAACCCGATTGCTCTTTATGATCTTCAGATTGCAGCTTGACCCACTTTTTAACCTTGGCAACACTTCACCTCACGCTTTTCCTTTCCTGAACGTTTGTGCTATATTCTGTTACGTCTCCTTTCCCTCTTCTGGTAGAGCAGCCCCGGAAATCTCAATTGATGCTAACAGTACTTGCGATAACCCATGCCCCTCAAAAAATCTGAACTCTACTCCTCCCTGTGGCTAAGCTGTGACGAACTGCGCGGCGGTATGGATGCCAGCCAGTATAAGGACTATGTGCTCGTCCTGCTTTTTGTCAAATATATCAGCGACAAATATGCCGGTGTGCTCTATGCTCCCATAACCATTCCCGAGGGGGCAAGCTTCAGGGATATGGTTGCTCTCAAAGGCAAAACCGACATTGGCGACCAGATCAACAAGCGTATTCTCGGGCCGCTGGCGAGCGCCAACAAGCTCTCCGACATGCCGGACTTCAACGACGACACCAAGCTTGGCAGCGGCAAGGACAAGGTCGATACGCTCACCAACCTCATCGCTATTTTTGAGAATCCGGCGCTTGATTTCTCCAAAAATCGGGCAGAGGGGGACGATATTCTCGGCGATGCCTACGAGTATCTGATGCGCCACTTTGCCACAGAGAGCGGCAAAAGCAAAGGGCAGTTCTACACCCCTGCCGAGGTGAGTCGCATTATGGCCAGAATTGTCGGTATTCATGATGCCCCTACAACCAATAACACCACAGTGTACGATCCCACCTGCGGCTCGGGATCGCTCCTCCTGAAGGTGGGTGATGAAGCAACCGCCAGGGTAACGCTCTACGGTCAGGAAAAGGATGCCGCCACCTCCGGCCTTGCCCGCATGAACATGATTCTGCACAACAACCCGACAGCGGAAATCAAGCAGGGTAACACGCTGGCCAATCCCCTCTTTTTTGATGCCGATCTGGGCGATCTCAAAACCTTTGACTATGTCGTCGCCAATCCGCCCTTCAGCGACAAGAGCTGGAGCAAGGGGATTGATCCCCTGAACGATACGCATGGCCGGTTCCGGCATTTCGGTGTTCCCCCTGCCAAACAAGGAGATTATGCCTACCTGCTCCACATTATCCGCTCACTCAAAAGCACCGGCAAGGGAGCCTGCATTCTGCCCCACGGCGTGCTCTTTCGGGGTAATGCCGAGGGCGATATTCGCCGCAAACTTATCAGGATGGGCTATATCAAGGGCATTATCGGTCTTCCGGCCAACCTCTTTTATGGCACTGGTATTCCCGCCTGCATCATCGTCATCGACAAAAAAGATGCTCATGCCCGCAAAGGCATCTTCATGATTGATGCTAGCGCAGGGTACATGAAGGATGGCCCCAAAAATCGCTTGCGCGACATGGATCTCCACAAAATTGTTGATGTTTTCACCCGGCAGCTTGAGATCCCGAAATACTCCCGGATGGTCAGCATTGAGGAGATTGAGAAAAACGAGTTCAACCTCAACCTTCCACGCTACATCGACAACCAGGTGGCAGAGGATCTTCAGGATATCGAAGGCCACCTTCGCGGAGGAATCCCCAGCACCGATGTTGATGGCCTTCAGCCCTACTGGGAGGTCTGCCCGGAGCTTCGCCAAACTCTCTTCAAGCCGAACCGTCCCGGCTACCTTGATCTTGCTATCCAGAAGGGCAGCATCAAGAGCACCATCTACAACCACCCGGAGTTCGTCACCTTCATCGAGAGCATGAACAGCCTCTTTGCCGAGTGGCAGGAGAGCGCCGCCCTCAGGCTCAAAAACCTTCAACCCGCGTTTCATCCCAAGGCGCTGATTCAGGAACTCTCCGAAGAGCTGCTCACGCACTACACCGGCAAGCCGCTGATCGACAACTATCACGTCTACCAGCACCTGATGGACTACTGGACGGAGACCATGCAGGACGACTGCTATCTCATCGCCGCTGATGGATGGAGAGCTGAATCCTCTCGCCTTCTGGTGAAGAACAGCAAAGGGAAGGAGGTTGACAAGGGCTGGGCCTGCGACCTTGTGCCCAGGCAGTTTGTTTTCGCTCGCTATTTTGCCGAAGAGCAGGAAGCCATCACCCGGCTTGAGGCTGAACTGGAAAGCCTCACGGTGCGCATAACAGAACTTGAAGAGGAGCACGGCGGGGAGGAGGGAGTTTTTTCCGGATTGGACAAGGTGAACAAGGCAAGTGTTACGGCGCGGTTGAAGGAGATCAAAGGGGAGAAGGAGAGTAAAGAGGAGACCGATCTGCTCCGTAAGTGGCTGAAAATTTCAGGCGACGAAGCCGACCTGAAGAAGTCGCACAAAGAGGCTGAGGCCAACCTTGACCAGCTCGCTTATGCCAAATATCCCTCACTGATCGAAGAGGAGATCAAAACGCTGGTTGTTGACGACAAATGGCTTGCCACTATTGCTGCCGCCATTCACGGTGAGATGGATCGCATCAGCCAGACCCTGACCCGCCGTGTGAAGGAGCTTGCCGAGCGCTACGAAACGCCTCTGCCCGAAGTGAACAGCAAGGTTGCTGAGCTGGAGGCAAAGGTGAATGCGCATCTTAAACGAATGGGGATGGAGCTATGAGTAAATCAACAAAATCAATTATTGAAGTACAGGGTGTAGCCATTACCGTGCTTTCACAAAGTAATGAAGATTACATCTCTTTAACGGATATTGCCCGGTATCGAAATGCACGGGAACCGTTTGCCATCATCAATAACTGGATGCGCAGCCGAAGTACGATTGAATTTCTCGGACTTTGGGAAATATTGAGCAATCCAAGTTTTAAACCTCTCGAATTCGAGAGGTTTAAAACTGAAGCGGGAAGCAATTACTTTGTTCTCTCGCCTCAACGCTGGATAGAAGCTACTAATGCTCTTGGAGTTACTTCGAAATCAGGCCGTTATGGTGGTACCTATGCCCATAAAGATATTGCCTTTGAATTCGCCTCGTGGATTTCAGTTGAATTTAAGCTCTACCTTATCAAGGAGTTCCAGCGTCTCAAGGATGACGAAAACCGGCGACTCTCCCTCTCCTGGAACCTTAACCGTACACTCTCAAAGCTCAATTACCGCATTCACACCGATGCCATCCGCGACCATCTTATACCACCGGAAATCACACTCGCGCAGGCAGCCATTACCTACGCCAATGAAGCTGACATCCTCAATATCGCCCTCTTCGGCCTTACAGCGAAGCAGTGGCGGGATGCCAATCCCAAGCTTGACGGCAACATGCGTGACCATGCTACAGTAGAGCAGTTGCTCGTACTTGCCAACATTGAGGGGATGAATGCGGAGTTCATCCGCATGAACCTTGCGCAGGGCGACCGACTGAAACGGCTTAACCAGATAGCTATTCGTCAGATGCAAACCCTTACAGCACTGCCTGTTCGTTTATTCCCTGCAGGCACCGGAAAGGAGGGGCAGGTATGAACGGAGAGGTGAAACCCGGTTATAAGCTGACTGAGGTTGGGGTTTTTTCGGAGGATTGGCGCGATTGCGACATTTCTGATCTTTGTACGCTACAGAGAGGATTTGATCTCACTGAAGCAACACGTAAACCCGGAGTGGTTCCCGTTTACTCGTCATCGGGTTTGTCGTACTTTCACAACGAAGCGAAGCTCCAGCCTCCATCTGTCATCACAGGGAGAAAGGGCCTTCTTGGAAAAGTATTCCTTGTTGATGAGCCGTGTTGGCCGCATGATACGACTCTTTGGGTAAAGGACTTTAAGGGCAACGATCCAAGGTTTGTTTCGGTATTCCTTAGCTATTTTAACCTCAAGCGGTTTGATGCGGCAACCTCTGTTCCCACGCTAAACAGGAACAATTTAGTTGGTTATCCAATCCATCTGCCTCCGCTACCAGAACAAGAAGCCATTGCCGAAGCCTTGAGCGATGCGGATGCCCTCATTGAATCCCTTGAGCAACTCATCACCAAAAAACGACAGATCAAACAAGGTGCCATGCAGGAACTGCTCACCGGCAAAAAACGCCTGTCGGGTTTTAGCGGGGAGTGGGAGGTGAAGAAGTTGGGTGATCTTTTCAGTTTTAGCGGTGGCTATTCAGCTTCACGAGACCAGCTATCTTCCGAAGGTCATTGCTACCTTCACTATGGGGACATTCACGGATCGTCAAAAATGATCATTGATGCAAAAGATGATTACCAAAACATCCCAAAGCTCAATATTCCACTGAAGCGAATCGCGTCCAATTCGCTGCTTGAAGATGGTGATGTCGTATTCGTTGATGCATCAGAGGATGACGAAGGCACAAGCAGGTACATCGTGGTCGTGAACAAGGATGACATTCCATTTATAGCAGGGCTACACACCATTGTAGCCAAGAGCAAGACATCCGAACTGACCCATGAGTATCGGCGTTACTGTTTTCAAACAGCAGACATCCACCAGCAATTCCTGTTTTTTGCAGTTGGTACAAAAGTTTCCGGTATCAGTAAATCGAACATCCCGAAGCTGACGCTGCCAGTTCCCCCTTTCCCTGAACAAGCCGCTATCGCTGAGATACTGATGGATATGGAGGCCGAGATTGATGCGCAAGAAGTAAAGCTTGAAAAAGCTCGAAAGATCAAGTATGGCATGATGCACAATCTTTTAACTGGAAAAATCCGACTGATATGAGTGTTCATGTATTTTTATCAGAATATTCAGTAGCTTGGTTACAAAATGAATATTCCAAGTGGCTGTGGGGTTTATTTGATTTTGAAAGCAATTTAAGAAATCTACAGTTTATATTTTTTGTCTGATATTTACTCATTTGCTTCAGTATTAACAAACATTAAAATGACTTGGTAATGCAAACAGTTGAATATCATCTTTATAGAGCAAAATTTATTAAATCTGTACAAATTGGAATATTTCATGATGATTTGAGTTCACGCCAAGTATTTGAAATGGCACTTGCTGAACGACCATCGTTAGAATTGCGAAAAAACAATGTCTGGCACATTGGAAATATTGAACAAATTACATCTGATTCCGGTAGATTTGCAGTCGGTCGAACAACGACTACTACTTTAGAGAAGTTTGATAGTAATACAGGAAATTTTAAGGATTTAGTAGATGATTCTGGTCCATACACTTTTGTATATTTTGATAGTCGACTTGGACTTTTAGGTATAGGGAAAAGGGCTAAAGTTGCTGCGGATGTAACTTCAATTGCGAAAAAAATAGAGCGATTACTATCGAAGTCAGAAATTGTTAAAGCTCAAAGTATATCAGTTCGTGTTGACTTTATTCCTGATCCAGAAAGCTTCCTTGAAAAGTTACGTAGTGCTTACTCGATAAAGCGTTTTAACGCGCATTTTACTGGCCCAAATCCAATCGATGCGGATGAGCTGTTCCAGAAACCAATGTCTTATTATTGTCAACAATTAGGGGGTGATAGAGGAAGCGTCGCTGTAAGCGGTAAATCTCTAAATGATGATGTAGTCGCGAATGTTGCAAAGTCAACTGCGGCAACTGCGAATGCTGCTTCAGCACTAATTCAGATCGAACGCGGCACACGACCAGTATTAATTTCCTTCAAAGGGGATGCTCAAAAGGTAATAATTGATCAAGATGCATCAAAGATGGAAACACTTGAAGCTATTTTGTATGCATATAACGAAATTAGAGGATGATTAAAGAGATTAGGGTTAACTCCATGCCAGAATTAACTCATGAGCTGAACGTGTTACCAAATCACTATGCTTTTAGAGGGCAATCAAATTCGATATGGAGTTTGCAATCGACACTTGAAAGGATTCTTGGTGATAAGTGGAGCGAAAAACTTGCTCGACAATTTGAAGATTATTCTTTAGAGGTCTTTAAATCAAAATATCATATTTATAGTGCGACTGAACATGTTCCAAATTCAAAATTTGGATGGCTTTCTGTTATGCAGCATTATGGGGTGCCAACCAGACTAATAGATTTTACAACAAGTCCTTATATAGCATTATATTTTGCACTTGAGACATATGATCCCTTGTCTAATAATGATTTGGCGATATATGCACTAGACTATACCTCTATAATGGAATGTTCACTTAGTTCCATTAGGACTATTGATAATAAATTTATTGATACCCGAAAAACGATTCAAGGAAAACAGGATCAGGTATTTGATGAAGTTGTTGATAGATATTCATATGATATAGCTTGGATAACTGAGCCAGTTGAACTAAATGCAAGAATTGATCGTCAATCTGGCACCTTTCTAATAGCTGGAAATCTTGGGAAAACAATTGAAAAAATTTTGAATTTACCATTATACTCTCAGTCATCTATTATAAAAATAATTATTCCTGCGTTGCTCTATGAAGGCATCTTTGTTGCGCTTCGAAAAATGAGTATCAACTCTAAGTCTATATATGGTGATCTTGCCGGGTTGGCTAGGTCAATTAGGATGGAGTTACATTCTTACATCACGAATTAATTAACTTGCACGCCAGTTTTGTGTGGTGTTCTGATGAATTGGAGTTCAAGCAGCCTCACTCAATCGAAGCAACTGAATGGGTAGCATAAAGTTTATGAGGTTCTTCGCAGAATTTAGTGAGACGAAGTGAAATCAGAATACTTCGTCCCACTGTAGGAAGATTAGGTTGTTTATGGTTGGGTATTGTATTGGTTCCGGTAGCTCTCGAAGCATTTAAAGCCCCTCGCAGAGGCCTTACGAAGCTTAAAGTTTTTGTATAGTATTCTTTTACAGCGTCTTGGCTGTTGTGTGCTTTAATCGTTATGGGTGTTGGTTCTATGGCTTATCGGCATGTACTTCATGTTCCTCAATGGTCGCTGTTCTAACTAATCCTGCGTTTCGATATTACTGTGCCTATAATCTTTATTACTTCGTCTCACTATAATATGCGGAGAGCCGTTTATGATATGTCTCTGTCGTTATGGCGTTCACTCAAAACCGAAATTATCCAAATGTCAGATTTCAGTATTCAACCCCAATGAAAACCCTCCGCATTTTCATCAGCAGCGTTCAAAAAGAGTTCTCGACGGAACGGGCGGTATTGCGTGATTATTTGCGTGGTGATGCCCTGATGCGTCGTTTTTTTGAGCCATTTTTGTTTGAGGATGTTCCTGCTGCCGATCGCAGGGCTGATGAACTTTATCTTGCTGAAGTTGAACAGTGCGACATCTATCTTGGCTTGTTCGGTAACGACTATGGATATGAGGATGCTGATGGTCTCTCACCAACGGAGCGAGAATTTGATGTGGCAACCTTGCACCACTAAACAAGGCTGATTTTTGTGAAAGGCGGGGGGAGGCCGAGACGCGGCATCCCAAAATCCGGAAGCTGATTCAGCGGGCGGGCAGTGAGTTGATACGGAGGCGCTTTGTAACCAGTGCCGAACTGCTTGTTGGTGTTTATGCCGCTCTCGTGCAGGCGCTTGAAGATTTGGAGCTGATTCGTACAGGGCCGTTTGATGCGGCAGTATGCCCCGATGCTTCGCTGGCTGACCTTGATACAGAGGCGATGGTTCGCTTTATCCGCAGGGCGCGACTGTTGCGCGGGTTTCCCCTTCAGGAAGATGCCTCCGCTTTTGAGCTGTTGACTCATCTCAATTTGCTGAACAAGGGTCGGCCTTCTCATGCTGCGGTGCTGTTGTTCGGCTTTTATCCCCAGCGTTTTCTTATCTCTTCGGAGGTCAAGTGTGCCCATTTTCATGGCACAAGGGTTGCCAAGCCGATACCATCATATCAGGTATATAAGGGGCGGGCCTTTGAGCTTGTTGATCAGGCGGTTGACTTTGTTCTCTCGAAAATCGACCTTGCAGTTGGCACCCGAGCCGAAAGTGCGGAGGTTCCTGTCACCTACGAAATTCCTCCTGAAGTGGTGCGGGAGGCAATTGTCAATGCTGTTGCGCATCGCGATTATACCAGTACCGGCAGTGTTCAGGTCATGTTGTTTGCTGATCGACTGGAGGTGTGGAACCCCGGGACTCTTTCGCCATCACTGACCCTTGAAAAGCTCAGAAAACCTCACGGATCGTTTCCTGCCAATCCGCTTATGGCGGAGTCACTCTATCTTGCCAAATACATTGAACATAAGGGCACGGGAACAGGGGACATGATCACCTTTTGCAGCAATGCAGGTCTGCGTGAACCGGAGTTCAGCCTGACGGACGGGTTTGTCGTCACTATCTGGAGAAAGAAGAGTGCTCTGGCTGGAGCAGTAGCAGAACATATTTCGTTGCCCACCGGGGAAGTCAGCGGGGAAGTCGCCGGGGAAGTCAGCGGGGAAGTCAGACGGCTCCTCTCGGTCTTGCATGGAGAGATGAAGCGTAGTGAAATGCAGCAGTTACTTGGGCTTCGGCATGAGGATTCTTTTCGTGCGATTTACCTTGTTCCGTCACTCAAGGCAGGGCTTGTCGAGATGACTATACCTGATAAACCAAACAGTCGGTTTCAGAAATATCGCCTCACGAAAAAGGGGATGACTTTGCTGGCCAGAAAGAAAAAATGAGGATAATGCGGCAGAACGCAGCCCAATAAAAAAAGAGATCGGAGAAAATACATGCTGAAGCATCTGAAATTGGAAAACGTCGGCCCTTCATCAGCCATGGAGCTGGAGTTTGGCGAGCGTTTGAACCTGATTACCGGCGATAATGGACTTGGGAAAAGTTTTTTGCTTGATTATTCAGTAATATCTTCCAAGTGACAGCATTTAATTTCAGAAATTTTGTGGAGTTTCAGATCGTTCGTCACAAGGATTAGTTTGTGAATCATTGCCGTTGCGCAAATAATGGCATCAGGAAGTTTTAGTAAATATTTTTGACGCAGTGTTATCGTTGTGTTTTTTATTTGTTGATCAATATTTATTATTTCAATCAGTTTTAAAAAATGTGTAATTGCCTTGTCTTCATTTGAACTCAATTTGCTGTACGACAAGAGTTCAAGTTCATTGACAAATGATATAAAAACGACAGATCCATCGTGTAATTTTCTTGGCTGATTTAAAAAATAAAGGACGGCGTTTGTGTCGAACAGATAGTTAATTCCACTCATTACGCTGCTCCTCCTGAAATTTTAAAGGATCAACGCTTAAAGATTTTATCGAACCTGCAAGTTTATTCAAGCCTTTGACATTGCTTGATGTGCGGTCAACAGATATAATGTGCACCTTATCTTGTGGCAGTAATTTTAAAAAATTCATAAAATCGGTGCTGATGACATCATCAATTTGAAGCTGAATTTTCATGAGAAACGTTGTTTTAATGATTGATGACGGGATTCCTGTGCCAATCTGCGTTGTGACCTGATTTACGTATTATAGCGATAATTCATTAAGGTGTTACTAATCTTTTCGTTGTCGTGTTTAAGGCTGGTAGCAAACATTAGCGTTCCTTGGGGTCATCCAGAATGTCAGTAAAGCGATAGTCCAATTCTTCACCGGATTCAACGACACGAACACGCATCAAGTTATCGCCATTCGCCAGTTTATCTCCAATGCTGATAATCTCATAAACGGGGCCAAACAAGCCAAAACGACACCAGGTACCTACGCAAAAAGGCCGGAAGCGGAAGGCTTGTTGTGTCGATAGATGCTGGCATCATGCTCTGAAAAGTGGTGTTTTGAAAAAAAAATCGTTACTCAAAACTTTGTACTGCAAATATGCTACTCTTCGCATAGAGAAGCAAAATTTTTTTATCACTGCAACTCACTCGCCACTGGTTATGGCATCGGTAGAGCCCTCTTTTGACGAGAGCAAAGATGCATGGTTTGATCTTGATCTTGTTGTTAATGGGCATCAACATGCTGAGGTTGAGCTGAAAAATCGCTCCATTATCCGTCGGGGGGATGTGTCGAATTGATTAACCAGTGAGGCTTTCGATTTGTCCAGTGCCCGATCTCTTGAGGCAGAAAAGGTACTGCACGACGCAGGGATTGCTCTGACAAGCTTTTTGTCGAAGATGAAAGAGCTTTTTTGTTTGAGGATGTTCCTGCTGCCGATCGCAGGGCTGATGAACTCTATCTTGCAAAATACATTGAACGTATGGGCACGGGAATGGGCGACATGATCACCTTTTGCAGCAATGCAGGTCTGCGTGAACCGGAGTTCAGCCTGACGGACGGGTTTGTCGTCACTATCTGGAGAAAGAAGAGTGCTCTGGCTGGAGCAGTAGCAGAACATATTTCGTTGCCCACCGGGGAAGTCAGCGGGGTTCATGTTTCATCTAAACATGTTATTGGTAAAACGTCGGTCATAACGTCGGTCAAAACGTCGGTCAAAACGCCGGTCAAAACGCCGGTCAAAACGCCGGTCAAAACGTCGGTCAAAACGCCCGATCGGATTCTTGAACTGCTTGCGGCAAACCCTGATCTGACATTGGCTGAGGTGGCTAAAGCAATCGATAAATCTTTGAGAGCAGTGGAGCGAGCAAGTGCAAAATTAGTGAAAGAGGGGCGGTTGCGCTATGTTGGGCCAACCAAGGGTGGGCATTGGGAGGTATTGAGCTTTCCCTGATTTCCGGCAGAGGTGGCGGTGTAGCCTTGACTATTTCATCAACGCGATATTATCCCTGCTTGTTGTCGGGCGTAAAAATGTCGTTGTAAAATTTATCTTTATCAAGGGTGTTCTGCCAGTTGCGATGTCGTTCAACACTCTCCATTTTTTGCTCTTTTGGCAGAGATAAAAACCGGATCGCATCGGTATAACCCAGCTCTCTAAAAAGAATTTCGGTGACTTTTTTGATAAGCTCCTTATCGGGCATCATTTTTATCGGGCTCATAGTAATTCCTCTTTTTTGCAAAATGCAACCGGATTGCCAACCCAAAGTGCAGGTTTAACCGCTAAAGATTGAATTCAATACGGCTTGCAGCGGGACGATTTATTCAGTAATATCTTCCAAATGACAACATTTAATTTCAGAAATTTTGTGCAGTTTCAGATCGTTCGTCACAAGGATTAGTTTGTGAATCATTGCCGTTGCGCAAATAATGGCATCAGGGAGTTTTAGTAAATATTTTTGACGCAGTGTTATTGTTGTGCTTTTTATTTCTTGATCAATATTTATTATTTCAATTAGTTTTAAAAAATGTGTGATTGCCTTTTCTTCATTTGAACTCAATTTGCTGTACGACAAGAGTTCAAGTTCATTGACAAATGATATAAAAACGACAGAGCCATCTTGTAATTGTTTGGGCTGATTTAAAAAATAAAGGACGGCGTTTGTGTCGAACAGATAGTTAATTCCACTCATTACGCCGCTCCTCCTGAAATTTTAAAGGATCAACGCTTAAGGATTTTATCGAACCTGCAAGTTTATTCAAGCCTCTGACATTGCTTGATGTGCGGTCAACAGATATAATGTGCACCTTATCTTGTGGCAGTAATTTTAAAAAATTCATAAAATCTGTGCTGATGACATCATCAATTTGAAGCTGAATTTTCATGATAAACGTTGTCTGAATGATTGATGACGGGATTTCTCTGCCAATCTGCGTTACGATCTGAGTTACGTATTATAACGATAATTTACAAAGTGTTACTAATCTTTCCGTTGTCGTGTTTGAGGCCGGGAGCAAACATCAGCGTTCCTTGGGGTCATCAAGAATGTCAGCAAAGCGGTAGTCCAACTCTTCACCGGATTCAACGACACGAACACGCATCAAGTTATCGCCATTCGACAGTTTATCTCCAACGCTGATAATCTCATAAACGGGGCCAAACAAGCCAAAACGACGCCAGGTACCTACCAAAGAGGCCGGAAGCGGAAGACTTCTTGTGTCGATAGATGCTAGTGATGCCAAAAATCCGGCCATTGAACCGTTCCATTAATTCACCAGCAAGCCACGTCTGCAATTGCATTTTTTCCCTGCCTTCCGCCAGTTTTGAAATTCCTTTTTCAATTTCACCAAGCGTGATGACACACAGATACAGGTTCTCTTCATCCTGACCATCAATCCACTCCATAACTTTCGATGAAGGCTTCGCTCTGATCAGCTCAGATATCACGCATGTATCCAACAGGTAACCTCCCCCTGACTTCACAGAATCACCTCATTTCTGCCAGAATCTTTTGTTCGCTTGAGTTCTATCCCTGAATTTCGGAGCGGTGAGTTATGAAAAAAACTTGAGAGGGGCTCACCCGGCTTGCGAACATTCATAGCCTTGTTGTATTCGTCAAAAGAGAGAACCACTGCTGAAGGCTTGCCGTGCAGGGTAATAGCCTGTGGACCCTCATTGAGGGCGTTGCGGACCACTTTGCTCAAATGATTTTTTGCATGTTGCAGTTGCCATGTTTTCATTCTCTTCTCCCCATCGGTTATCGTATGATCGTTCTGGCTATTATAGACAGAATATAGGAAAAGCTGGCAGGCTTTTGACAATATTTCATTTCTTCAATGCTGGCAAATCTGAAGAATTTGCCAAAGCGGTGGGGCGATTGAGCGATACGCAATAAAGACAACGGATAGGCCCAATCAAGTTATACAGCGGTTATGATCGCGCGGATTTTCTCCAGCGCAAGCAGCATATCTTCGGGCAAAGGCGCAGTAAAAGAGAGTGTCTCACGGCTTGTCGGCTGCTGAAACGAGAGGGTCTCGGCGTGCAATGCCTGGCGCGGCAGCAGTTCAAGCAGATTTTTGACAAACCCTTCGCTTTTACTGAAGGGGAGGTTGCGCAGTGAGGCACCTCCGTAGGTGTCGTCACCGAGGATCTGGTGGCCAAGGTGTTGCAGGTGCGCCCTTATCTGGTGAGTTCGGCCTGTGTGTAACGTGAGCGAAAGGAGTGAAAACCAGTGGAGATTTTCGGTGACGCTATAGTCGGTGATGGCGGTTTTCCCGTCTTTTCCTTCAAAAGGGAAGTTTGCCATCACCTTTCGGTCTTTTTTTGATCGTCCGATATTGGTTGTTATGGTGCCTGAAGGAGAGGCAGGCACGCCCCAGACAATAGCCTTGTATATTTTTATCACTTTGCGATCGGCAAACTGGCGGGCAAGGCGGTGCAGAGCTACCGGGTTTTTTGCGACGATGATAAGCCCTGAAGTGTTCTTGTCGAGCCGGTGCACAATGCCGGGCCGCAGTTCAGACTTGTCGAGCTCTTCAGCATCTTTGCCGAGATGGTGCAGGATAGCGTTGGCCAGTGTCCCCGTCCAGTTGCCGAACGCCGGGTGGACGACCATGCCCGGTTTTTTGTTGATCACCATCAGGTCATCATCTTCATACAGGATGTCAATCGGAATATCTTCCGGTGCCAGTTCCGGGGCGGGGGGGCGCAGAAAAGTCATTTGAATCACATCGCACGATTTGATGCGGTAGTTCGATTTGACGGTTTTGTCGTTCACCAGCACCCTTCCCTCCTCGATTGCCTCCTGAACCTTGTTGCGCGTGGCGTTTTCGACCTGGCGCGTCAGATAGAGGTCGATACGCATGGGGATCTGTACGCGGCTGACCTGAAGGGTGAGTTTTTTGGGCTCAAGAGGAGCTTCTCTCCCCGATTCCAATTCGTTTGTTATCAACTGATTTTGCTTTTTCTGAAACTTGAACACTACCGCCAGAACACTTGCGGAGTCAGTATAACAAAACCATATCATATCTGCTATGCTTTCCATTGCAAGCTGAAAGTATCTGAACGTAAAAAGAGGCAGCAGAAAAATGCTCTGCAGAAGGCAGGTTTTTGAAAACCATTTTCTATTGTCTTTCTAAAAGCATAAATTCAGTGTCAATTATTTAACTCCCTAAAAACAGTAAGCCTTTTTCGGTGAATAAGTTCATGGTTCACGGGGTGAAGGTATCAACTAAATGATCAATTATGACTCAGACTGAAACGGCTGCAAAAAAAACTGCACCAAGAAAAACAGTTGTGGCAAAGGCAAAGGCTGGTTCTGATGTGACGACAACCTCGGAACCAATAAAAGCAGTAAAGCCTGCTGCAAAAAAGAAATCCGGCCAGGCGTTTCCTTTTACAGCAATTGTCGGTCAGGAGGAAATGAAGCTCAGTTTGATTCTCAATATCATTGATCCGAGAATCGGAGGTGTGCTGGTTATGGGCCACAGGGGTACCGGAAAAAGTACCACAGTAAGGGCGCTTGCCGAAGTGCTTCCTTTTATTGAGAGGGTGGAAGGTGATACCTACAATCGTACCATCGACCAATATATTGAAGGTGAAGAGGCTAAAAAGGGACGGAAGGCGATTGATCCTGCTTCGCTGAGGACTGAGAAAATTCCGGTGCCGGTTGTTGATCTTCCCCTTGGCGCTACTGAAGATCGTGTTTGCGGTACTATTGATATTGAGCAGGCACTTACCAGTGGGGTAAAGGCCTTTGAGCCCGGCCTTCTTGCCCAGGCAAATCGGGGATTTCTCTATATTGATGAGGTTAACCTGCTGGACGATCACCTGGTGGATGTTCTGCTTGATGTGGCAGCAAGTGGCCTGAATGTGGTTGAACGTGAAGGCATCAGTATTCGCCATCCTGCCCGTTTTGTGCTGGTCGGTTCCGGTAACCCGGAGGAGGGTGAGCTTCGTCCCCAGCTTCTTGACCGTTTTGGTCTGCATGCCCGCATCATCACAATTCTTGACGTTGCCAAACGAGTGGATATTGTCAAACGTCGCCGTGAGTTTGATGAAGATCCGGATGCTTTCATGAAAAAGTACAGTCGCGAACAGCAAAAGCTTCAGAAAAAAATTCAGACGGCCAAAGAGCTGCTGCCGACAGTAACGATGGATGACAGCGTGCTTACCGATATCGCAAAGCTCTGTATGAATCTTGGCATTGATGGTCACCGTGGTGAACTTACCATTACCCGTACCGCTTATGCTCATGCCGCTTTTCTTGGTGAAACTGTTGTGACCATGAAGCATGTCAAGGAGATTGCAGGTCTCTGTCTGCGTCACCGTCTTCGCAAGGATCCTCTTGAAACCCTTGATGCCGGTGAGAAAATTGGTCGTGAACTTGCTAAAGTCCTTGGAGAAGCGGAAGCCGAATAATGATAGCATTTACTGATATTGTTGGGATGGATCTGGCCAAGCAGGCGCTGATGCTGCTGGCCGTTGATTTTGAACTTGGCGGAGTTGTTATCCCTTCTGCTGTAGGGTCGGGGAAATCAACACTTGCCAGGGCGTTTGCTGATATTCTTCCCGAAGGGACCCCTTTTGTGGAACTTCCTCTGAATGTTACCGAAGATCGTTTGATTGGCGGTGTTGACCTTGAGGCGACGCTTGCGACCGGTCTGCGTGTGGTGCAGCATGGTGTGCTTTCGAAGGCACATGGCGGGGTGCTCTATGTCGATTCCATCAGTCTTCTCGACAGCTCGGCGGTCTCGCACATCATGGACGCTATTTCGCGTGGCGAGGTCCTTGTCGAACGCGAAGGGCTCAGTGAGGTGCATCCGGCAAAGTTCATGCTTGTGGGCACCTACGATCCAACCGATGGTGAGGTCCGTATGGGGTTGCTCGACCGCATTGGTATTATTGTGCCGTTTACCGCGCAGAATGATTATCGGGCGCGCAAGAAAATTGTCAACATTGTTCTCGGAACAAGAGATGAAGAGGATACCCGTGATGAGCTGAAGATGCTTGCCGGATTTATTCAGGCCGCCAGGGAGCAATTGCCGCATGTTTCGATTACTGACGAGCAAATTAAAGCGCTGATTCAGACGGCAATCAGTCTCGGGGTTGAGGGAAATCGTGTTGATATCTTTACCGTTCGAGCGGCCATAGCTTCGGCGGCACTTGCTCAGCGCAGTGATGTCGAGGAGGAGGATATGAAGCAGGCCATCAAGCTGGTGCTTATTCCCCGCGCTACCCGTATGCCCGAGAGGGAAGCAGAGTCGAATGAAGCGCCTCCCCAGGAAGAACCGCCGCAGCAGGACGAACCTGAGTCGGAGGATGAGGAAGCCCCTTCGGACACTCCTGATGCCGAAGCAGAGGAGGAGCAGAAGGAGACTCCCGATATGATTGAGGAGTTGATGATGGATGCTGTCACGATGGAGCTCCCTGACAATATTCTAAATATCTCGCTGGCTTCGAAAAAGAAGACAACGACAGGAAGCCGTGGTGAGGCGCTCAACTTCAAGCGTGGCCGTTTTGTAAGGGCCCAGCCAGGCGAAATGCGCAGTGGCAAGGTTGCGCTTATTCCAACCTTGATTTCCGCAGCACCGTGGCAGGAGACTCGCCGACGTGACAGCAAGATGGCAAACAGGCCAAAAACTGCGCTTCTTATCACCAAGGATGATGTCAAGATCAAGCGGTTCCGCGACAAGTCTGGTACGCTTTTTATTTTTATGGTTGATGCTTCAGGTTCCATGGCGCTGAACCGTATGCGCCAGGCCAAGGGAGCTGTTGCCAGTCTTTTGCAGAACGCCTATGTGCATCGCGACCAGGTAGCTCTTATTTCGTTCCGTGGCAAGCAGGCCCAGGTGCTTCTTCCGCCCTCACAGAGTGTCGATCGGGCCAAGCGGGAACTTGATGTACTTCCGACTGGTGGTGGCACTCCGCTTGCTTCTGCGCTCTATCTTGGCTGGGAGACGGCAAAACAGGCTCGCACCAAAGGAATTACACAGGTGATGTTTGTGCTGATAACTGATGGACGTGGAAATATTGGCCTCCAGGCAACCTTTGACCCGACGGCGGAAAAAGCCACCAAGGAGGAGCTTGAAAAGGAGGTTGAGGCACTCTCACTCTCGATCCAGGCCGATGGAGTGGCCGCTATCGTAATCGATACACAGATGAACTATCTTTCGAGGGGTGAAGCGCCAAAACTGGCCCAGAAGCTCGGAGGACGTTATTTTTACCTGCCGAATGCAAAAGCCGAACAGATTGTTGAAGCTGCCATGAGCTTTTAACGCTCAATGGTCCATAGCTATCAGTTAAAAGACGTTGCCCTGATGTGAAGGGCAGCGTCTTTTTTTTGTTGTCTTGGCCGAAGTATGGTCATTGATGACCGTTGCTTCAATATTTTTTGTCCATGAGCTTTCTCCACCTGATGTGAAAAAGTGAAAATAGTCTCTTCTGCTGAGGCAATTGATGATCTTGTTCGTTGACGAGAGTTTATTGCCGCTGCCCGGAGGACGTGGCTTCTATTTTCGGAATTATTCCCCTTCTTTTATACATTAGAGCTAAGCCGATTTAATTTCGCGTAATGAACGTGACACTCTAATTCGTACACCATGTCTGATCTCCGTAAAATTGTAGCTATTGTCGGCCTTGAGCAGTACAACGCCGGTCTCTGGAAAAAGATCAAGGGGCTTCTCAACGGCCAGGCTGAGCTGACCCAGTTGAGTGATATTGATTTGGAAAAAAAGAATCCTGAAGCGGCAAAAGCAATTCAGGAGGCCGATTGTGTCTTTATGAGCATGATCAACTTCAAAGAGCAGATCGACTGGTTTAAAGAGCAGCTCGGTCTGGCCACCAATGAAAAGACCATCTTTATTTTTGAGTCCATGCCGGAAGCCATGGCGCTGACCAAGGTTGGAAATTATTCTGTTGGCGACGGCAAGGCCGGTATGCCCGATATGGTCAAAAAAGTGGCGAAAATGCTGGTGAAGGGGCGCGATGAAGATGCTCTTTACGGCTACATGAAGCTCATGAAAATCATGCGCACCATTTTGCCGCTTGTGCCCAAAAAGGCCAAGGATTTCAAGAACTGGCTGATGGTTTACTCCTACTGGATGCAGCCTACGGCGGAGAATATCGCCAACATGTTCCGCCTGATTCTTCGTGAATATTTTGATGAGCCAGTGACCGTCGGGGCAATTGTTGATGTCCCGAACATGGGTCTCTACCATCCTGATGCTCCGGCGTATTTCACCGATGTCAAGAGCTATAAAAACTGGATGAAAAAGCGCGGGATAAATATTGACAAGGGCCAGAAAATCGGGCTTTTGTTTTTCCGCAAACATCTGCTGCAGGAAAAGACCTATATCGACAATACCATTCGCGTGCTTGAAAAGCAGGGGATTCATATTTTTCCCGCTTTTGTGATGGGGGTTGAAGGCCATGTGCTGGTGCGTGACTGGCTGGCAAAGGAAAATATTGATCTTCTGGTCAATATGATGGGCTTCGGTCTTGTGGGTGGCCCTGCGGGATCGACCAAGCCAGGAACGGCTGCTGATGCTCGTCACGAGATCATGACAAAGCTGGATGTTCCCTATATTGTTGCTCAACCTCTCCTGACCCAGGGGTTTGAATCGTGGAAGGAGCTTGGGGTCTCTCCGATGCAGATTACCTTTACTTATGCTATTCCGGAGATGGATGGCGCAATTTGTCCGGTTATTCTTGGTGCTCTGCAGGATGGCAAGATTGAGACAGTTCATGAGCGTATTGAGCGGCTTGCCCTTCTGGTCAAACAGTGGCTCAGGCTGCGTGCGACGGCCAATCGCGACAAGAAGGTGGCCTTTATTGTGTATGATTATCCTCCCGGACTGGGCAAGAAGGCCAGCGCCGCGCTGCTTGATGTTCCCAGAACTCTTTTTGCTGCTCTCCAGAGATTGAAAAAAGAGGGCTACAATGTTGGTCAACTGCCTGCAACTCCTGACGCTCTCTTTCATGCTCTTGATCATGCGACCGACCATCAGATCAAGCAGAACCAGCCTGATGCGCTGAAAGTCAGTTACGACAGCTTCAGGGAGCTGACCTCCTCAAGGGAGCGTGAGCGCATTGAAGAGCGGTGGCAGAAATTTCCCGGTGAAATTGTGCCGATCGGTGATCATGATGTCTTTATCGGCGGTATACAATTCGGTAATATTTTTATCGGTGTTCAGCCGCGCATTGGTGTGCAGGGCGATCCTATGCGCTTGTTGTTCGACAAGTCAAATACACCGCACCACCAGTATATCGCCTTTTATCGCTGGATAAGCCGGCAGTTTCAGGCGCATGCCATGGTGCATGTGGGTATGCACGGCTCGGTTGAGTGGATGCCGGGACTTCAGACGGGTCTTACCGGCGACTGCTGGCCGGATGCCCTGCTTGGTGAGGTGCCGCATATCTACATTTATCCGGTCAATAACCCCAGTGAGTCCACCATTGCAAAGCGGCGTGGTCTTGCCACCATGGTTTCCCATGTGGTGCCTCCGCTCTCACGTGCCGGGCTCTATAAGGAGCTGCCTGCCTTGAAAGAGCTGCTGGTCGATTTCCGTGAAAGAAATTTTTCTGCGTCTGCTTCTGTTTCTGGTGAAGGGCAGGGGGATGGTTCCGGCTTTGAAGAGGCTATTATGCAAAAAGCCGAGCTGCTCAATCTGACTGATGATTGCCCGCGTCGTGAGAGTGAAGGGTTTGGTGACTATGTCAGCAGGCTCTATATGTATGTCAGCGAACTTGAAAACCGTCTTATTTCCAATTCGCTTCATGTGTTCGGTGAGGCGAGCCCACTCGAAGCCCAGATTATCACGGTCACTGAAACCCTTAAAAATCGTGAGGAGGAATCGAGAACGCTGCCCTCTCTTCTGATGACCGCATCGGGAAAGAATGGACATTTCAGCAGCTATGAAGAGGTGGCCAGCCGGTCGAGAAAGGGCGACGAGGATGCCATCCGGCTGCGTGAGTGGATCGATACGGCGTGTCGGGAGTTTGTTCAGCAGTCAGTGTTTGACCGGAAGGGTGCCATGGCGGCGTTTTCCTCGATAACAGGGGGTTCCAGGATTCCTGCCGAATATATGCCTTTCATTGAGCAGTTGATCAGGGAGGGCTCGCAGCTTCTCTTTGCGCTTCGCGACAATACGGGCGAAATGGATGCGCTTCTGAAGGTGCTTGACGGGCGTTATATCTCTTCAGGTCCGGGTGGTGATCTGGTGCGTGATGGTGTCAATGTACTTCCTTCGGGCCGGAATATTCACTCGATTGATCCCTGGAGAATTCCGTCGGTACTGGCTTTCAAGCGTGGTTCGCTTATTGCGGACAGCATTATTAAAAAGCATCTTGAGGAGAATGACGGACAATATCCTGAAACCATTGCCCAGGTGCTCTGGGGGCTCGATACTATTAAAACCAAGGGTGAAGCTGTTGCGGTGGTGATCAGGCTGCTCGGTGCTGAACCCTCCTATGACGCATTTGGTAAAATCAGCCACTACAGTCTGGTGCCGCTTGACAAGTTGCGTCGGCCGCGTATCGATGTGCTGATGCAGCTCAGCCCTATTTTCCGCGATGCGTTTGGTCTTCTCATGGATCAGCTTGACAGGCTGGTCAAGGAGGCTGCCAGGGTTAATGAGCCGGTTGAGATGAACTATGTCAAGAAACATGTTGATGAGGCGCTTGCTTCCGGTATGGAGTTTGAGAGTGCCACGGCCCGACAGTTTACCCAGGCACCGGGTGCTTATGGTACCTATGTCGATGATATGATTGAGGATTCAGCCTGGGAATCTGAAAACGATCTTGATGATCTCTTTATCCGTCGTAACAGCAGCGCTTATGGCGGGGGAAGGAAAGGGGAGAATGAGTCCGCGATTCTGCAAAAAATGCTTGGTTCGGTCGACCGTGTTGTGCACCAGGTCGATTCTACCGAGTTTGGTATCTCTGATATCGATCACTATTTCTCTTCGTCGGGGTCACTGCAGCTTGCTGCACGTCGCAGAAACACGAAGGGCGGCGATATCAAGCTCAACTATGTTGAATCGTTTACCTCCGACATCAAGGTTGATGATGCTGAAAAATCGCTCCGCATTGAGTATCGTTCAAAACTGCTCAATCCAAAATGGTTTGAGGGGATGCTTAAACATGGCCATAGCGGTGCCGGAGAAATCAGCAACCGTGTTACCTATATGCTTGGCTGGGATGCGGTCACCAAGAGTGTTGACGACTGGGTCTATACAAAAACCGCCGAGACTTATGCGCTTGACCCGGTAATGAAGGAACGGCTTGCAACCCTCAATCCGCAGGCTATCAAAAATATTGTCGGTCGTATGCTCGAAGCGCACGGCCGTGGTATGTGGAAAGCTGATCAAAGTATGATCGATGAGTTGCAGGAGATCTACGCCGATCTTGAAGACCGGCTGGAAGGCATGACGGACGATAAATAGTGTTACTTTGAGGGACTTATAGCGGTTGTTACGCTATAAGTCCCGTTCGCTTTTTACATAATCGTCGAATAATTCGGAGCCTCTTTGGTGATCTTGACATCATGAGGATGGCTCTCCCTGAGACCAGCCGAGGTTATGCGCACAAACCGGGTGTTGGTTTTCAGCTCTTCAATGCAGCTTACTCCGCAGTAGCCCATAGAAGATTTCAGTCCGCCGATTAACTGGTAGACCACTTCGTCGAGAGAACCTTTTGCAGGAATTCGTCCTTCAATTCCTTCGGGCACATATTTTTTCGACTCGCTTGAGGCATCCTGGAAATAGCGGTCGCTGCTTCCCTCCGGTTCAGACATGGCACCAAGAGAGCCCATGCCGCGATAGGTCTTGAATTTTCTTCCTTCGTAGAGAATTATTTCGCCAGGGCTTTCATCGGTTCCGGCGAAAATGCTTCCAATCATGACCGAATCTGAGCCAGCAGCCAGAGCTTTGGCAATATCGCCGCTGTATTTGACACCGCCGTCAGCGATAACAGGGGTGTTGGTTTTGGCCGCCTCTTCTGCACAGTTCATGATAGCAGTCAACTGGGGCATACCGACACCAGCGACAATACGGGTGGTACAGATACTACCAGGCCCGATACCAACTTTGACGCAGTCAGCGCCAGCTTCGACGAGATCTCTGACGGCTTCAGGTGTGGCGACATTGCCAGCGATAACCTGCAGGTCGGGATAAAGACGCTTGATGCTTCTGACCATCTCAAGAACAGCCTTGCTGTGACCGTGAGCGGTATCGACCGCAACCACATCAACTCCTGCATCAACCAGAGCGCGGACTCTTTCGAGGGTATTTGCGCTGATACCTACGGCAGCGCCGACTCTCAGGTGGCCCTGATTGTCCTTGCAGGAGTTGGGGAACTGTTTTCGTCTTTGAATATCCTTGAAGGTAATCAGCCCTTTAAGGTTTCCGTCAGTATCGGTAATGAGCAGTTTTTCGATTCTGTTGGCAAGCAGGATCTCCTCGGCATGTTGAAGGTCAACATCTTCACGTGCGGTAATGAGGTTTTTGCTGGTCATGATATGGGCTATTTTCGCGTCAGGTTCCGGCTTGATGCGAAGGTCACGGTTCGTGACAATCCCTTTGAGCTTCATCTTCTGATCACCCTCACCTTCTGGCCGTCCGATAACCGGGATGCCGGAAATGGAGTGACGATGCATCAGATCAAGAGCATCCTGCATCGTGGCATCCTCATAAAGGGTAAACGGATTGCGAATGATACCGCTCTCATATCGTTTGACCTTTGCAACTTCGCGTGCCTGTTCTTCGATGGTAAGGTTTTTATGGATAATGCCGATCCCGCCCGCACGAGCAAGTGCAATAGCCAGTCCTGATTCCGTTACGGTATCCATTGCTGCGCTTACTAATGGTATTTTCAGCATAATGGTTTTAGTAAGCCGACTTTCGGTGGTCGTCTCCTTTGGCAGGACACTTGAATATGAAGGAATAAGAAGTACATCGTCAAACGTTAGTGCTTCATAGAGAATCTTCGTCATGGGTAGAGCAGAATTAATGATGGCGGTAAAATCAATTTTGTCAATTTACAAAATGTTAGCGTAGAATGACAATAGTAATCATGCCTGGCCACAATCAAATAGAAGATAAGTCGAAAATAGAGGGTAAAATAGTCTCTTGAAAGGCTCTTTAGTAACAGAATGCTTGTGAAACTCAAAAATAGAATGTAAATTACAGGCCTTTTGAGATTATGGAGAGGTCGCATAGTTGGTCTAGTGCGCTCGCCTGGAAAGCGGGTAGGGTGTTACAGCCCTCGAGGGTTCGAATCCCTCCCTCTCCGCCAGGAAATTTACTTTCGAAATCTTTTTTCTGGTTTTTTCAGAAGGATTAACTATCTTCTGTTTCTGTTCTTTTTGATACCCATGGAGGATTAGTCTAATTGGTAAGGCAGCAGTCTTGAAAACTGCCGGGCTCACGCCCTTGGGGGTTCGAGTCCCTCATCCTCCGCACTACCAACAGGAGAGGTGGCCGAGCGGCTGAAGGCACCGGTTTGCTAAACCGACGTAGTTCTTATAGGGCTACCGAGGGTTCGAATCCCTCCCTCTCCGCCATAAAGCCAGGTTATTTTCATCAAGCCTGGTAGCCCGGAAAGCCCGCTGCACGCGGGCTTTTCTGTTTATTTACTAAATTCCGGGGTTGTCGTTGTATCGGCTTACACATGGAACAGAGATCGGGAGCGGCTATTGCCTTGCTGTTTGATGTTGAAATGATCAAGGTTTTATTAAAACAATGGAGTTATGTCCGATTTTACCTTGCCCTGTCATTTTGAATCCGATGTTTCGCTTGCTGCCAAAACTTATTACGGAATTGGCGGGAACGCCCGTTTTCTTGCTTTTCCAGCATCTCTTTCGGAGTTCTCCAATCTTTTGATCTGGAATCGTACACACCGTCTTCCACTGGCGCTTATTGGGAGCGGAAGCAATATCCTTTTTTCTGATCAAGATTTCCCCGGTATTGTCATTTCGCTGGAGGGGATGCGGCGTTTTTTCTGGCTCTCGGATGATGAGCTATTCTGCGAGGCGGGAGTTGACAATACCCTGATTGCCGAAGAGCTTTTTTCTGTTGGCAAGGGTGGGGGAGAGTGGCTTTATCGGCTTCCGGGCCAGATAGGGGCAACGGTGAGGATGAATGCTCGTTGTTTCGGTGGTGAGGTATCTGCGGTGACATCAGGGATTTTGACGCTGTCGGTTGATGGCCGGTTGCGTTGGCAGTTGCCTGAAAAAGTTTTTCGTGGTTACAAGCAGACATCGCTGATGGGCAATCCAGAAATTGTGGTTGCTGTCGTTTTGCGGTTTTCCGAAAGTCGTCCGGTAGAGAAGATCCGGGGAGTGATGCGTGAGCATGAGGAGGAACGCACCAAAAAGCACCATTTCGATTTCCCGAGTTGTGGTTCAACCTTCAAGAACAATTATGCGGCAGGTCGTTCGAGCGGCATGATATTTGAAGAACTTGGTTTCAAGGGGCAGTCGGAAGGTGGTGCCATGGTCAGTGAGTATCATGCCAATTTTATTTATAACAAAGGAGGGGCCACGGCGGATAATGTGCTCAGGCTTGCTGCACGGATGAGAGCGGCGGCTGTTGAGCGGGCCGGGGCTGAACTTGATCTTGAGGTGCAGTGCGTCGGCTTGTTTGATGCTGAACTTCTTGCTTCGTGTGGAGTGGGATCTGTCGCTGATCATCGGGACTCTTCACAGGGATGGGTCGGACTTTTGTGGCCGCCAGTGCAAAAGGAGAAGAGCATGCATGATGCGCTTTTCCCTCGTCTCCTTATGCAGGGGCCTCTTGCAGGTTATTTTGGTTTCGACAGGGAGTTTCCTGCCGGTGTTGTTGTGGAGGTTGAGCAGTTGTGTTCGCTGGAGGATGCTGTCTCTGCCCCTGAAGCGCCTTTTCTTCGCTGGATAACCCGCAGCAATGATCCGTTACTGTTTTTGTTGAAAGCGCCTGCTCCGGCAGGGTTTACTGACGGATTATGGCAGTATGGTGTTTCTGAACTGTTTATTGCAGGGGTGCCGGGTGGAGGCTATCTTGAGTTTGAAATGACTTCTGAGGGCCATTGGGTTGCGCTGCGTTTTGATACACCAAGGCAAAGGGCAAAAGGTTTTGAGGCGCTTTCTGCTGAACCATGGAACAGAGCGGTCTCTCTGGTGCAGGAGGAGAAGTGCTTTGGCATGGAGCTCTGCTGGCAACTGCTCCAGCCTTTCATTAGTGAAGGGCAGGTTATTGCCTTGCAGTGTGCGGCCTCTTCCGGCAGGGGAGAGTTTGGGTTGTTTCCCTGGTGGCAACGGAACTCTTCGCCGGTCGATTTTCATCAGCCAGGTCAGTTTTTCCGGATTTCTCTTCTTTGACTGTTACTGTACTATGAAAAACGTCATGATCACTGAAGGATTTTCGGGTCTTTCGGAGGCAGAAGCGGCAGAACGACTGCTTTCAGAAGGATACAATGAGCTGCCCTCTGCGGGGCAACGAGGTATTTTTTCTTTGGCGTTTGGTGTTGTCCGCGAACCGATGTTTTTGTTGCTGGTTGCCTGTGGAGCACTCTATCTGGTGCTTGGCGATGTTCAGGAGGCCTTGATGCTTCTCGGGTTTGTCTTTTTTGTGATGGGTCTGACTCTCTACGAGGAGCGAAAAACGGAGAATGCTCTTGATGCGCTGAGAGATCTTTCCAGCCCGCGTGCGCAGGTTGTCAGGGATGGGCAAGAACGGCGTATTGCGGGGCGTGAGGTGGTGCGAGGTGATATTCTTGTGGTCAATGAGGGTGATCGTGTTCCTGCCGATGCGCGGCTGCTTTCGTGCCTGAATCTTTCGGTTGACGAATCTCTTTTGACTGGAGAATCAGTTCCGGTCCGAAAATCAGATGATGCCGGGGAGGAAAAAGAGGTTTGCCCAGGTGGAGATGATCTTCCTTTCATCTATTCAGGTACTTTGGTCGTTCAGGGGCAGGGTATTGCAAGAGTTATCTCAACTGGCACAAAGACCGAAATCGGAAAAATCGGCGTTGTGTTGCAGAGTGTTGAGCCTGAAGAGACGCTGTTGCAGAAAGAGACGGATCGATGGGTGCGTACCCTGGCTGTTTTTGGATTGTCATTATGCGTTCTTGTCATCATTTTTTACAGCCTCACCCGTGGCGACTGGCTTCATGGATTACTTGCCGGTGTTACTCTTGCGATGGCAACACTTCCTGAAGAGTTGCCGGTTGTCCTGACCATTTTTCTTGCCATGGGGGCATGGAGAATTGCCAAAAAACAGGTTCTTGCCCGTCGAATGCCAGCTATAGAGACACTGGGATCAGCCACGATTCTCTGTGTAGACAAGACAGGTACGCTTACCATGAATCGCATGACAGTCAGCAAGCTTTTTGCGGGTGGAGAGCTGCTTGATGTTGAGACGGTTTCAAGGAATTCCATGCCGGAAGAATTTCATGAACTTCTGGAATTCAGTATTTTGGCCAGTCAGCTTGATCCGTTTGACCCAATGGAAAAAGCCATCAAAGAGACGGGAGATGACTATCTGACCGAAACGGAACATTTGCACCAGGACTGGGAGCTGGTTCATGAATATGCCTTGTCAAAAGAGCTGCTTTCACTTTCACGTGTCTGGAAATCGGCGGAAAATGAACAGTATACTATTGCTGCAAAAGGTGCTCCTGAAGCGATTATCGAGCTTTGTCATGTTGATGAACCTGCGAGAGCAGAACTTTTTACTCATGTCGCCGACATGGCTGATTGTGGGTTGCGGGTTCTTGGGGTGGCAAGGGCATTTTTTCAGCAGCCAGTTTTACCAGAGGCGCAGGGAGACTTTGTTTTTGAATTTCTTGGTTTTATCGGTCTTTCTGATCCGGTGCGTCCGACTGTTTGTTCAGCCATTGCAGAATGTTACAGCGCCGGAGTTCGAGTGGTGATGATCACCGGTGATTTTCCTGGAACGGCACGCAATATTGCCCGGCAGACGGGGCTGAAAAAAGCTGACAAGTGCCTTACTGGACCGGAACTGCAGGGTATGACAGACCGTGAACTGCAAGAGAGGATCAATGAGGTGAATATTTTTGCGAGGGTTGTGCCGGAGCAGAAATTGCGGCTGGTTAATGCGTTCAAGGCTAACGGAGAAATTGTTGCCATGACAGGGGATGGTGTCAATGATGCTCCTGCACTGAAAGCGGCCAACATTGGCATTGCCATGGGTGGACGGGGAACGGATGTTGCCCGTGAGTCGGCATCCCTGGTTTTGCTTGATGATGATTTTTCATCGATTGTGCAGGCCATCAGGCTGGGCCGAAGGATTTTTGACAACATCAGAAAAGCCATTGCCTATATTTTTGCGATCCATATCCCCATTGCAGGAATGTCGCTCTTTCCGGTGCTTTTTCAGTGGCCGCTGCTTTTGCTGCCAGCGCATATTGCCTTGTTGCAGCTTGTCATTGATCCGGCTTGCTCAATCGTCTTTGAAGCTGAGGGAGAAGAGGCTGATGTTATGAATCGTCCACCCCGGAACTCCAGGGAGCCCCTCTTCTGTCGCAAAACTCTTGTTCTCAGCCTGATGCAGGGCATTATTGTGCTTGTTGTTCTTTTGGGCGTTTTCTGGTTGGCCCGTTCAAGAGGAGCCGATGAGCAGGAAATTCGGGCCTTGACCTTTACCACACTGATGATTTCCAATCTTGGTTTGATTCTGACCAACCGAACATGGAGCACAACGTTTGCGTCTCCTCTGCGATCTCCCAATGCAGCATTGTTCCCCGTTGTTGCCGGTGCAATTCTTTTTTTGGGCATTGTGCTGTATGTTCCTTTTTTTGTTCAGCTTTTCAGGTTTTCAGCATTGCATTTGCCTGATCTTCTGCTTTGTCTTTCGGCAGGGCTTGGAAGTGTTCTCAGCGTTGAAGGGTTGAAGCGGACTGGAGTGTCCGGGTTCTTCAGAAGGTGAGGGCGGGAAACTCTGGAACAACAGCAGACACGGGCTTTATTTGGCAATGCGTGCCTTCAGGATGAGTGGCAGATGATCGGAATACCCTCCCTTATAGCTCCTTTTTTCGTAGGTTGCGTAAGGCTTTTTACCTGAATCGTCAAGCAGGCGGGAGAAGGCGAAGCAGCGGAAGGCGTTGTCTGGTGCAAGGATGCCACGGTTATCAAGCATGCCTGCGCTGAGAAGGATCTGGTCGATCTGCTGCCAGTGGTTGTTGTAGAAGTAGCTGCCGATTCCTTCATAACCGCTCCAGCAGTTGTAGAGAAGAGTGCTGCTGTTTGCCTTGACTTTTGCGGCATCGAATGACGAACCAAGCACCTGTGTCAGTGATTTATTGTCTGGCTCATCGTTGAAGTCTCCCATGACAATAAGATCGGCTTTCGCGTTGCCGACAAGCAGGCTGTCAAGAATATGCCGCGTGACCCTTGCGGCGGCAAGTCGTTTTGGTTCGGTCCATCCGGTATCAAAAGAGCGTGATGGCCAGTGGTTCAGAATAACGTGAAACGGGTGCCCTTCAGCAGAAAACCCGGCAACAATGATTTTTCTTGTTGGTCTGCCAAGAGGGACGCTATAGGCTTTTGCTTTTTCAGGGCGGAGCGTTTGCGGATTGTAGCTGAGGCCGATATCAATGCCTCTGGGGTCGGATGACTCAAAATAAATGGATTTGTACCGTATTCCCTGAATTTGGGAGAGCGTTTCCTCAAAGACGTTACGGTTTTCTACTTCCGCAAACGCTACAAGGTCAGGATATTTCCGATAGTCCGGGTGCGCCTCTACTGCCGTGAGTAGGTGGCGGATGCGCATCTTTTTGAGATCAAGTTTTTTTTCTGTCCACTGTAGTTTTCCTTCCGGGGTGAAGTCGTCATCGTCAGTCAATGGGTCATTTTGTGGATCAAAGAGATTTTCAACGTTCCACCACAGGAGAAGTACGCTCTTTTCCGACTTTGGATTCCCTGCTGAAGGGTGAGAAAACAATGCAGCAGTGCTGAAGAGGAGAAAAATGTAACAGAGTAATGTTCGCATAACCTCTTTCTATGTAATTTTTTTTCTTTACCATAATGATTATGTAACTTAATCGGGATTTTCAAGCTATCAATATTTTTATTTTCAAACGATCCGGAAAGCATTATGACCCACAAGAGTGATGTCAAAGAGCGGGCGAAAGATATCCTCGATGAAAACCTTGACAGGGAGGCGGTTATTGTGTTGGCAAGGATTTCCGAAGAGATGCAGTTGCTTATTCTGGCTCATCCGGAACCGGAAGCCGATAAGGTTAAGGAGATTGTGACCGGTTTTTTTCTTGAAAACGGGAGATCGGAGCAGTTCATTGATGACTGGATCAAAACCTCTGAAGAGTACAGCCGTACCAGGGGACTGAGTGAACAGGATCAACCAAAGGCCATGTTGTCGGATCTTGGCGTGTTCAGATTCATGAACTTCTTGAAGGACAAGGGGCTGACTGACGATCAGATTACCATTGTGCTGACCGGAGCGGTTCAGCAGGCAGCGTCTGATCAGTCGGAGTGAGGGGATTTTTTTTAGAATATAAATGGTTATTGGTTGTGAGAGCCAGGCAAATATGAAAACGTTCATGATGAAAAAGAGGGCACCGCTCTGCGAAGACAAGGTAAAAAAGATTCTCTTGACGAATGACAGCAACCTGGTGCTGCAGGACGGGCATTTTGATCTCTGGAGTGTTGAGGTTGCCTGTAGCGAGGTGCACAGAAGGGTTCTCAATCTTGACTGACACAGTAACGACAGACGGGGTTTGCAATGCTTGAATCTGCGATTTTCTGGCTGCTGCATGCAGACCCTTTTGCGGTCTATGTTTTTCTTTTTCTGATAGCGTTTCTTGAAAACGTTGTGCCGCCGATACCTGGTGATATTCCGGTCGCTTTTGTCGGGTATCTGATCTACAGCAGTCAGCTAACGTTTGCTGCTGCGCTGCTCTGGGCTTCGCTTGGCTCTACGACCGGGTTTATGGTGATTTATATGCTCAGCAAGCATCTTGGCATAAAATTATATGCTACCGGTCATACTGAGGTGCAGCACCGTTTTTCGAAAAGCATTCATCGCTTTTTTCCGCCTTCCGACATGGTCCTGTTGCGCCACAAATTTGCGGCTCACGGTTACTTGGCGGTACTGGCGAACAGGTTTTTGCTCGGTTCCAGGGCAGTGATCTCTGTTATGGCAGGTTTGATGCATCTCAAGACACCACTTGTTCTTCTTGCTGCTTTGATCAGCTCGCTGGCATGGAATGTAATGTTGCTGTACAGCGGTTTTTTTCTTGGAAGCAACTGGCAGGATATCGGAGGTTATGTCGCTGTATACACTCTTCCGGTCTCGATTATTTTTGTTGTGGGGCTTGGTTTTTCTTTGTGGAAGTTTTTCAGGGAAAGAAAGCGAAAGCTCGAATAATTTTTATTAATTCACAAGAATTTTGTTGACATCTTATTTTAATTATGGCAAAAGACGTAAAACTTTATCCTGCTGAAAAAAAAGGCGTGTTGCTTGAGCTTGCAGCAATTGATGATCTCAAGGAGATGGCCCGTCAGGTTCGTCGTGATATTATCCGAATGCTTGCCATGGCCAATTCCGGTCATACCGGCGGTTCGCTTGGCATGGCTGATATTTTTACAGCACTCTACTTTCGAATACTTCAGCACAAGCCTCATGAGTTCTGGGATCATCATGATGAGGATATGGTTTTTCTCTCCAATGGTCATATTGCTCCGGTATGGTACAGTGTTCTTGCCCGTTCGGGTTATTTTCCTCTCGGCGAACTGAACTCTCTGCGGCAGGTTAATTCCTTCCTGCAGGGACATCCAGCTTCTGAATCAAGACTTCCAGGCATCAGAATCGCGTCTGGTTCCCTTGGTCAGGGTCTTTCTGCTGCTGTTGGCGCGGCTCTTGGGCTCCGTATGGATGGCAAAGAGAATGATGTCTTTTGCTTGATGGGTGATGGTGAATGTCAGGAGGGACAGATATGGGAAGCCGCTATGAGTGCATCCCATTACAAGCTTGACAAAATTATCGGTATTGTCGATTACAATAATCTGCAGATTGACGGCGAGGTCTCCTCGATCATGGGGGTGGAACCGTTTGCTGATAAATGGCGAGCATTCGGTTGGGATGTCTGTCAATGCGATGGTAATGATATGGAAGATTTTGTCACGACACTCGAAAAAATCAGGTCGTGCAGCGATCGCAAGTGTCCAACGGTTGTTCTTGCGACAACAATTATGGGAAAAGGGGTTCACTTTTTTGAGGGTTCCATGCCCGACAACAGCAACTGGCATGGAAAACCACCATCAAAGGATGATGCCCTCAAGGCTCTTGCCCTTCTCGGCGAGACCGTTTTCGGTGATTTTTAGACTGAGGCGGTTTCGTGCAGATTCTGGCGGGGAGCTATAAAGGACGAAAAATAAGGAGTTCATCGACGCACGCTATCCGTCCTTGCAGCAGCAGGGTAAAAAAATCGATTTTTGATACGCTTGCAGCAAGGATTGACTTTGAAGGGCTTTCTGTTCTTGATTTGTTTGCCGGGTTCGGTTCTCTTGGGTTTGAGGCGCTGAGTCGTGGTGCTGGCTCTGTCTCTTTTGTTGATCAGCATGTTGAGGCGCTGAAAGCCATGAAGGCAACAGCTCTTCAGCTTGGCGTACAGGAGAGCGTCAAGATTGTCAACGCCGATGTTTTGGCCTTTCTCAGGCGAGCAACCGGTCATTTTGATCTTCTTTTTTGTGATCCGCCCTACTCCTGGTCGGATTACGATCAGTTGATTGAGATGATTTTTGGAAGCGATGTTCTCTCTGAAGAGGGCTTGCTTCTTGTCGAACATAGTACACATTTTGATTTCAGGTTGTCGTCGCACTACTCTTTTCACAAGGATTATGGCATGACAAGAGTTACTTTTTTCAGCAATAACCTTTGAATTGACCATGAAATCAAAAGCTATTTATCCAGGAACGTTTGATCCTTTTACCAACGGTCATCTTGATGTGCTTGAACGTGCCCTGAATATTTTTGAAGAGGTTATTGTTGTTATTGCCGAGAACAGCCAGAAACATGCACTGTTTACGATAGAGGAACGGCAGGTAATGACCGAAGAGATAACCGGAGAGTACCAGGGTGTCAGTGTTGAAGTGCTTCGGAAAGGATTGCTTGCTGATTATGCCCGGCAGGTTGGCGCAAAAGCAATTATTCGGGGGGTACGGCAAGTCAAGGATTTTGAGTATGAGTTTCAGATGTCGCTGCTCAACCGTCAACTTTATCCTGAAGTTACAACAGTTTTTTTGATGCCCAATGTCAAGTATACCTATGTAGCATCGTCAATAATCAAAGAGGTGGCCATGCTTGGTGGCGATGTCAGCAAGTTTGTACACCCTTGTGTTCTGGAGATGATGCATCAAAAACGTGAAGAAGAGAATCAGAAATAATTTTAACCAACTTTTGTTATATGTCGATAACACCTTTGCCAGAAGAACAATATCTCACACGAAGGGTCCTTGGTATGCAGGAATCGCAGACCATGCGAATCAGCAATCTTGCCGCTAAAATGAAAGCGGAAGGCATGGATATTGTCAGCCTTTCAGCAGGCGAGCCCGATTTTCCCACGCCCGCTCATGTCAACCAGGCGGGAATAGATGCTATTAGTGCCGGGTTTACCCGCTATACAGCAAATTCAGGTATTGCGGATCTTAAAAAGGCGATTATCGAAAAGTTCAGGCGCGATAACGGTCTGGAGTTTCAGGAAAACCAGATCATTGTCAGCAATGGCGGCAAACAGACCCTTGCCAATACCTTTCTTGCGCTTTGCGAAGAGGGTGATGAGGTGATTGTTCCAGCTCCTTACTGGGTGAGCTTTCCCGAAATGGTTCGTCTTGCGGGTGGTATACCGGTTATTGTTCATACCACACTGGAGACTGAATATAAAATGAGCCCGGCCCAGCTTGAGGCGGCCATTACCCCGAAAACAAAGATTTTTGTGCTGAATTCTCCCTCGAATCCTACCGGAGCGGTCTATAGTGAAGCGGAGGTTCGGGCCCTGATGAAGGTTGTTGAAGGGCGGGGTATTTTTGTGGTGTCTGATGAGATGTACGACATGATTGTTTATGGCGAGGTTCGTCCCTTCTCTCCGGCAAGGATTCCTGAAATGAAGGAGTGGGTTATTGTGAGCAATGGTGTGTCGAAAACCTACGCCATGACTGGCTGGAGAATCGGGTATCTTGCCGGGCCGAAATGGCTTGTTGATGCCTGCGACAAGATACAGTCACAGACCACCTCTAATCCCAATGCTATTGCACAGAAAGCGGCTGTTGCGGCGCTGAATGGTGACCAGGGCATTGTTGAAGAGCGTCGTGCTGAATTTGAAAAGAGGCGCGATTACATGTTCCAGGCCCTGAACAGCATTCCAGGCTTTAAAACTGCCCTGCCGCAGGGTGCGTTCTATATTTTCCCTGATATCAGCGGTGTGCTTGGCCAAACCTTTAACGGCGTGGTGATGAAAGATTCCGCCGACGTTGCCGAATATCTTTTGAAGGTGCACCATGTTGCCACAGTGCCGGGCGATGCTTTTGGTGCGCCCGAAAACCTTCGACTCTCCTATGCGGCCTCAATCGCTGCGCTTGAGGAAGCGGTCAATCGTATCAGGAGGGCGTTCAAATAGGGTGTCGATGCTGAAAGTTCGTCGCAGTCGGTTGTATACGTTCTGGTTTGAGTGGTATTCCCGTCGTCAGTTCAGAAGATATTTTAACTCGGTACGTGTTTTTGTGGAGTCCGGAGTGCGAAAGATGGATCTTCGTACTCCGGTTATTTTTTATGCCAATCATGCGTATTGGTGGGATGGTTTCTGGTCGCCCCTCTGTACCGGGCAGTTTTTTCACCAGCGGCTGCATATTATCATTGAGCTTCAGCAATTGCAGAAGCATCGTTTTTTTACCCGTATAGGGGCGTTTTCTCTTGATCGTTCCCGTCCGAAAAGTTGGCCGGCGACTCTTCGTTATGCCGCCGAATTGCTGACCGACGACAACGAGCGGCAGAATGCGTTGTGGATTTTTCCCCAGGGAAAGATAGAGCATGTCGATAAGCGTCCGCTTGTTTTTTTTAAAGGGGCCGCTTCGATTGCCTCTCGGGTGCTTGAAAAGATCCCGCAGCTTTACGTTGTTTCAATTGTCAGTCGGATTGAATATCTTGGAGAGCAAAAACCGGAGCTGTTTTTATCTTTCAGGGAGCCGCGTTTAGTTTTCCGGGAAGACTATACCGGAGCCAATGATCTTAACGCATATATGCAGAAGATGACGGAGAGTCATCTTGATGAACTTAGCGAGAAGATACAGAGCCGAAAGCTTGATGGCGCAGTGACTCTTGTCAAAGGGAGCGCGTCTGTTAACCGAAGGAGTGAAGCATTTTGGCGTTTCATGCGTCCTGGCAGTGGTAAAAAAGTCACCGAATCATAAGCGCAGGTTCATTTTGCGAGAAGTTGTAGCTACAGAGATTCAAAAACGTTCCTCATTTTCACACGGTGTGCATGCGGAGCGGCAAGAAGTGGTAAATACACAACATCAACAACGTCCCCCTATTCATGAGTAATGTTATATGCAGTTGTCTTTTGGGTGATAATGCAAAGGTAAGGTTGAGGCTTTCACAATTGTTGCACAGTGAGATGGAATCGATTTACGGGGCCTCTCCCGATTTTGTTTCTGATAATATCTGTGAAGTTGAATTGCAGGGTTGCCGGCGTGAGTTTTTTGTCAATAATACAGGAATTCCATTCAGCATAGGGCAGCAGGTTATTATTGAATCGGATGGAGGCCACGATTTTGGCGTTGTTTATTCGACTGGCCAGATTGCCCGCAAAAAATTTCAACTCAAGGGGTTGGATAAAAACGGCCAGGAGTTGACCGCCGTGCTGCGGATTGCTGACGATAATGATTGTCAGGCAATTATTGAGCTAAAAAAAAGGCAGTTGGATATCCGGGAAGTCTGTATGAACAAGATTAAAAAGCATGAACTTGATCTGAAGCTGGTTGATGTTGAATTGCGCATGGACCAGCAGAAACTTTCGGTCTACTATACGTCGTCACACCGGGTTGATTTCAGGACACTTGTGCGTGATCTTGCTGGCGAGTTCAAGGCAAGAATTCAGATGGTGCAGATTACGACACGCGAAGAGGCCAGAAGGGCAAATGCTTTTGGTCCTTGTGGATGCCTGTTGTGTTGTTCGAGCTGGCTGCAGAAAATTCATGCCAATCCGTTTGCTGAAAAATCACAATATTCCGAGGTTGCAGGTAATGACAGCCATGCCTTCAATATCACCGGTATCTGTAACCGTCCAAAATGTTGTCTGGGTTATTCGAAACATGAAAAGTCCTGCCGTTCTAACGCTTCAGGTCAGTCACTTGTTCCTTCAGTGGGAACCATGGTCTCAACTCCCGAGGGTCCTGCCATGGTCGAAAGCTTTGATGCCCAGAAAAAACTGGTCTGGCTTCGTTATCAGACTAGCGATCAGACACGCAGGTTCACTGTCGACAAATTCAATACGCTGTTTGTAAAAAAATAAGAGTTGCCCTTATGCGTCAGTTTACAAAAACCCTTGTCACTTCAGCCCTTCCTTATGCCAATGGTCCGGTGCATCTTGGCCATCTTGCCGGGGTCTATCTTCCTGCGGATATTTATGTTCGTTATAAGCGGCTCAAGGGGGAGGATATCATTCATATTGGAGGGTCGGACGAACATGGTGTACCCATTACCATTACGGCCGAGAAAGAGGGGATTTCACCACAGGATGTTGTTGATCGGTACCACAGGATGAACCAGGATGCGTTTTTCCGGTGCGGAATCTCGTTTGACTATTATGGAAGAACCTCTTCGGAGGGGCATCACAAAACTGCCCAGGAGTTTTTTCTGGATATTGAACAGAAAGGCATTTTTCAGCAAAAAACTGAAAAGCTTTTTTTTGATCAGAAAGCCGGGCGTTTTCTTTCTGACCGTTATGTGACAGGAACCTGTCCGATTTGCAATAACCCGGAGGCTAACGGCGATCAGTGTGAACAGTGTGGAACCCATTTAAGCCCGCTCGAACTTGGTAACCCGAAAAGCAAACTGTCGGATGCAACGCCGGAACTTCGTGACACCATGCACTGGTATTTTCCGCTCGGTCGCTTTCAGGAGCAGCTTGAAGGGTATGTCAAAAGTCATGAGGATGACTGGCGTTCAAATGTGGTTAATTATACCCGTACATGGCTTACGCAGGGATTGAAAGAGCGGGCGATAACTCGTGACCTGTCATGGGGTATAAAAGTGCCTCTGGAGCGCCAGGAAGCTCTTGGAAAGGTACTCTACGTCTGGTTTGATGCAGTTCTGGGTTATATCTCCTTTACCAGGGAGTGGGCGGCGAGACTGGGAAAAAGTGATCTATGGAAATCATATTGGCAGGATCCGGATTGTCGACTTGTTCACTTTATCGGCAAGGACAATGTCGTCTTTCATACGCTGATGTTTCCTGCAATCCTGATGGCATGGAATGAAGGGCGGCAGAGTGACCGTTACAATCTTGCCGACAATGTGCCCGCTTCGGAGTTCATGAATTTTGAGGGAAGAAAGTTTTCAAAGTCGCGAAACTATGCAGTCTATCTCGGCGAGTTCCTTGACAAGTTTCCCGCCGATACCCTGCGCTACAGCATTGCGATGAATTATCCTGAAAACAAGGATACTGATTTCAATTGGCAGGATTTTCAGAACAGAACCAATGGAGAACTGGCCGATACGCTTGGCAATTTTATCAAACGTTCAATTGATTTTACCAATGCCCGGTTTGACGGGGTGGTGCCCTGTGACTCTACTGCTGAAGAGTGGAACGCTCTCGGGATTGACTGGCCCGATACTCTTGAAAAGCTTGATCTCGCTTATGAAGGGTTTCATTTTCGGGAGGCAGCCTCTCTCGGCATGGATATTGCAAGGGCGGCCAACCGTTTTCTGACGGTGTCGGAACCCTGGAAAACGATCAAGATGAATCGTGAAACTGCGGCCAGAACGATGGCACTCTCGCTGAATCTCTGCCATGCGCTCTCTGTTGCACTTTTTCCGGTTATGCCCGAAACCTGCAACCGCATTTATGCCATGCTTGGCCTCGAAGGGCATCTTGAGGAGCGTCTTACACCCGGAACCTCTCTTTTTGCAGAACTTGTTTTGCCCAGGCTTAAAAAAGGAGACCACATCAGGGCGAAATCTGAAATTCTTTTTACGAAAATTGAGGATAGCGATATTGCGCCGGAACTTGCAAAAATTGCCGGGTTGTTGGCTGAAGCGGAAAAACGGGAGGCTGGGGTTGCAGAGAGCCGTATGGAGTTCAAGCCGGTGATCAGTTTTGACGATTTTCTCAAAGTTGACTTGCGGGTTGCCAAAGTTATTGCTGCAGAAGCGGTCAGGAAAGCAGGAAAACTGCTCAAACTGCAACTGCAGGTCGGTTCGGTAACAAAACAGGTGCTGGCCGGTATTGCGAAGCATTACACACCAGAAGAGATGATCGGTAAAAATGTGATGCTGGTTGCCAACCTTGCCGAACGCTCCATTCGCGACGAAGTTTCAGAGGGGATGATTCTTGCCGTGGAGGGTGAGGATGGACGATTGTTTGTGGTTGAGCCCGAAGGAAATGAAATAAATGGTAAACAGATACAATAAATGTTTGGAAAAGAAAATTTATTGCTTACATTAAAGGACAAACATCGTGGGGTGGAGCAATTGGTAGCTCGTCGGGCTCATAACCCGAAGGTTGCAGGTTCAAGTCCTGTCCCCACCACCAGTAAAAGCCGCATCCGCAAAAGTGCGGCTTTTTTGTTTTGTGTGATTGCGTTACTCTCCCTTGCAGCGCTTCCGGCTTTGGCGGAACCCTTGCTCTGTGGTCTTGACCGGCTTGAAGCTTCCAGATTCCGGGAACTCTCCGGCTTGAGGGTTGGTCTCATTACCAATGCGGCAAGCCTCAGCCAAAAAGGGGAGCCGGGTTATCGTCTGATGCTCCGCAACGGCATCAAACTGAAGTTTCTCATGGCCCCGGAGCATGGCTTTACGGCTGACGTTGAAGCCGGGAAAAAAATTGGCCTCAGTATGGTTTCGGATACGCTGCCGGTTTTTTCGCTCTACGGGGCTTCCAAAAAACCCGATATTCGGCAGTTGCGCCAAATTGATGTGCTTGTTTTTGATCTTCAGGACATCGGAACACGGTGTTACACCTATATCTCGACCATGAAGAATGCCATGGAGGCTTGCAATGAGGCTGGCATAGCTTTTATGGTGCTTGATCGCCCCAATCCGGTCATTCCTCTCCACCCCCAGGGGTTCATGCTGATGCCCGGCTCTGCATCATTTGTCGGGGCGCTCGATATTCCCTTCGTTCATTCGATGACGGTTGGCGAAATTGCCCTGCTGCTGAAGGAGCAGAGCTTCAAGAGACTTGATCTCAGGGTGATTGCGATGCAGGGGTACGGGCACCAGAAGTTTGGTGATGAGTACGAGGGGTTCAGCTTCAGAAGCCCGTCACCGAACATCAGAAGTGTTGAGACAGCCATAATTTATCCTGCGACGGTCTTTCTTGAAGCAACAACGGTCAGCGAAGGGCGGGGTACTGATGCTCCCTTCATGCAGTTTGGTGCCCCGTTTATCAGGAGCGGGGAACTGGCTGCTGCTCTCGGCAAATACCGTTTGGCCGGCGTGTCGTTCACCCCCGTCGTTTTTCAGCCAAACTCAGGAAAGTTCAGCAAAGAGCGTTGTCATGGCTTGAAGCTCTTGCTCTCCGACCGCAAGGCGTTCAGCCCCTTCCGAACGGCAACAGCGCTGCTGCTTGAACTTCAGCGACTCTATCCTGCGGAGATTGGTCTCGACAAAAGAGGGGAGTTTTTTGACCAGCTTGCCGGAACTCCTCTTTTCCGGGAGATGATCAAAAAGCAGTTGCCTCTTGCAACGATTATGGAGGAGAGCCGCCGCCAGGTTGAGGAGTTCAACCGGCGCACTGCCATGCGTCAGGGTCTCTATCCCTGAGTAGCCAGGATCATGTTTTTTTTGGGCGGCCTCTTTTTTTTAAGCTGGGCTCTTTGGTCGCCAGGGGCTCCGCCATTTCGGCATCATTGGATATTTCGTCTGATTCCACGAGATGTTCATCAAGATTTTCATCATGGAGGTCGGGCTCTACAATCAGGTCAAGGTCATCGCAGAGGAGTTCGTCAATTATTTCATCTGTTTGTGTCGGTGATTTTACCCGTGCGCCACGTTTGTTTTTCATTGCCGGTTCGATGAGGGTCATGACCTCATTGATTGATGAAAAAATGTAAAGCTGTTTGTTCAGATTGGTCAGTTTCAGAAGATCTTTGATCTGCTTGCAGAGGGAGACGAAAATTGCCAGTCCTGTTGATTGATTGGCCAGTTGATGGGCAAGCAGCATTGAGCTGATACCACAGGAATCAATCGCTTTTACCTGTGAAAAATCGATAATCAGGTTTTTGCTGCACTCCTTGTTAACCATATTGTCAATTTCCTGCCTGAATGATTCGCTGTGACGAAAATCGAAGACCTCTTCCTCGATTTTCAGAATAGTTAACTCTTTGCGCGTTGATATTGAATGTTTCATTGTTAATTCCTGCGATAAAACCTGTAAAATACTGCGATTACAACATGTTACAAACTTATTGATTTCCGGTTTTTGATACTCGGGTATAAAAAACTGACAGCGCTGAATGCAAAAATGTTATTAATACCTAAAGTAAAAAAAAACATCATTGTTAATATTTTTTTAAGCCCAAAATTTACCGTTTTCCAACTTCTTCCAAAGAATATCAGCATTCACCCAGTTAACGGCAAGACGGTTGTTGAAAAAAGTCAACTGGCGTTTGGCATAGTTGCGCGTATGCTGCTTGATGAGTTTGACTGCTTCAGCAAAGTCAATGCTGTTATTGAAATATTGAAACAGTTCCTGATATCCCACCGATTGCAGCGCGGATGTTTTTTTGTCGGCAAGAAGTTGGTGATACTTGTGCCAAAGCAGTTCAGCCTCATGGCAGAGACCGGTTTCAATCATCTTATCCGTGCGCTGGTTGATGCGATGATAGAGCGTTTCACGGGGTATTGAAAGCCCTGTCGTCAAAAAATGCAGATTGGTTTGGGGCTGTTTTTCCCTGGCTTGTAATTCAGTAACGCTGAGTCCTGTTATCTCAATGATTTCAAGGCTTCGAATCAGTCGCTGTGTTTTTGTGGGGTCAAGAGTAGCCGCCTGTTCAGGGTCTTGCTGGAGCAACTGTTCATAGAGACGCTCTCTTCCGCCGCTGTTCAGTTCAACCTGCAGTCTTGCCCTTATTTCCGGGTTTGCCGGAGGTAAATTCGCAAAACCTTTGAGGACTCCTTCAAGATAAAGGGTTGAGCCACCAGCTATAATTGCACGCTTTCCTCGCCGGTGAATATTGTCTATTCGAACAATGGCTTCAGTGGCAAAGTCGCCGGCAGTGAAAGATTCTCCAATATTTTTTTCATTGACGAAATGATGTGCCACTTCCTGAAGCGCTTCAGGCGAAGGTTTGGCTGTGCCAATGTCGAGTTCACGGTATATTTGTCGCGAATCTGCAGAAATAATTTCGGCATCAATTTTTTTTGCCACTGCGAGGGCCAATTCCGATTTACCGGAAGCCGTAGGGCCGAGGATCACAATGACAGGTGGTGGTGCCGTTGCTGTGGAGCACATGTTTCTCTTGAAGTGCCGATGTTAATAAAAAGTTTTCAGCGATTTACAGACCCGTGAGATCGGGAGCCCTACAACATTATAGTAGCATCCCTCGATACGCCTCACATGACAGGCGATCAGGGGATCCTGAATGCCGTAGGCTCCAGCCTTGTCGTAAGGTTTTTCGGACAGGATGTAGCGTTTGATTTCATTATCGGACATTGGTTCAAACTCTACCGTGGTGCTCACGCATTCGGTGTGGGTTTTGTTGCCGTAAAGAAGCACAAAGCCGGTATAGACCCGGTGGGAGCGATTCTGGAGACTTTTAAGCATGCTGAATGCCTCATCAAATCCTTCCGGTTTTCCAAAAATGCGGTTTCCTTTGGTGACGACGGTGTCGGCCGCAAGAATAATGGAGTTGCTACCCTGATCGGGCAACAAAATTTTCGCCGCCTCGGCTTTTTCAAGAGCAATTCTGGTGATATTCTCCTCAATTGAGTGTGAAGGGTCAAGTGTCTCATTGGTGACAACCGGGACCATGTCAAAAGGAAGAAGCATCAAGGAGAGAATATCGCGTCGTCTTGGCGACTGTGATGCAAGAATCAGGGATGGTTTACCCATGGTTGTTCGTCAGTTCAGGTTGTTCCAGCCCCGCCGATTCAGGTCTGCAAAAATAAGAGATCCGGCAATGACTCCAGCGCCAAGAAAAAGTGATCCCTGGAGGAGGTCGCCAAAGATAAGTTTTCCTGTGCCGAAAAGGATAGTGTAAATCATGATAATTCCGAGTGCCCAGTCAACAAAGAGCATGACAAAGCCGGTGTCGGATACAACATCGGGCAGATTGACTGAGATCTTTTTCCACAGCACACCACCGACTCGTGTTGTTCGGTAAAAGGTCTCTAATTGCGCAGTTTCTGTCGGTGGTGTCAAAAACGTTACCATCAGGGTCGAGGCAATGGTAAAGGCGACAATAACAAAAATGGAAAGGGGAAAGGTAATGGAGGTAAAGAGTTGTATCCAGGTGAAAGCGAAAAACGGTGCCACCATGGAGGTTATTTCCGACCATGCATTCAGTCTCCACCAGAACCAGCGAAGGATGAGGACAAAGCCGGTGCCTGCTCCGCACTGGATGATGAACTCCCATGCTCCGGTGATGGTGTCGAGCACAAAGAAGGTGATGTAGAGAGCAAAGACTGCGGTCAGGAAGGTAGTGATTTTTGAAACGGCAACATAGTGCTTTTCAGTCTCATTTTTTTTCAGGAACCGTTTGTACAAGTCATTGATCAGATAGCTCGTTCCCCAGTTCAGGTGAGTCGAGAGTGTTGACATGTAAGCTGCCAGAAAAGCGGCAATAAGCAGCCCTTTCAGCCCGGGGGGCAGCACAGCTTTCATAACGTAGACGAAGCCGTCCTCTTTCTGGTTCATTGGCAGGTCGGGAAACATGACGAGGCTCACAAGACCGACAATGATCCATGGCCACGGTCTCAGACAATAATGCGCGACCGTAAACCAGAGGGTAGCAAGAAGCGAGTGTTTTTCGTTTTTGGCGCTCATCATGCGTTGGGCGATATAGCCGCCGCCGCCCGGTTCAGACCCGGGATACCATGATGACCACCACTGGACAAACGCCATTGCGGCAAACGAGATGAAAGGCAGTGCCACTGCACCGGTGATACTTTTGCTCGATGACGAAGAGGTGAAGGTGGGGAAAAAGTCGAACATCCATGCCGGAAGGGCCTTGGTGAGGCCTCCGGCTGAAACCACGGCAGGTGACTGTACGGCGAGGACGGCAAGAATGATACAGCCTGTCATGGCAATGACAAACTGCACGGCATCGGTAATGGAGACACCCCATAGCCCTGAAAGACCCGAATAAAAGGTGGTCAGCAGAACGAGGATGACAATGGCAATTTCAGGGTTCAGTTCCGGCACCATGATTCGGATGATCTTGAACATGGCGAGGTTGACCCATCCGATGATGATGGCGTTGATGAAGAGCCCGAAATAGATGGCCTTGAAGCCTCGCAGAAAACGTGCTGCTGCGCCGCTGTAGCGCAGCTCAATGAACTCGAGGTCAGTCAGGATTTCTGCCCGTCTCCACAGGCGGGCAAAGAAAAAGACGGTCAACATCCCGCCGGAGACGAAGGTCCACCATACCCAGTTGCCGGCGATGCCGTTTTTGGCTACAAATCCTGCGACGGCAAGCGGAGTGTCGGCAGCAAAGGTTGTTGCCACCATGCCGGTGCCAGCAATCCACCAGGGAAGCTGGCGTCCCGAAAGAAAAAACTCTCCGACATTTTCTGATGCGCGTGACGAAAACCATAAGCCGATAACCAGCGTCAGCAGAAGGTAGCCGACGATAAAACTGTAATCGAGGATGTTGAGCTGCATAGCTGTATGTTTCCTGAAATATTGCTATTCCTCCTTGCCTTGTCATTCAATTCTTGAAAGTTCACGGAAGCTTTGGAACCGGTCTTCGATTTCAAGCAAATCAAGCGATGCAATTTTTTCGGTGCCAAACTTTTCTACACAGAAGCTCGCCATGGTGCTGCCGTAAAGAACGGCTCTGCGCAGTTCGGTATCGTTGATGGTTTCACATCTCGAAAGGTGGCCGATAAATCCGCCTGCAAAGGTATCGCCGGCACCTGTAGGGTCAAATATATTTTCGAGCGGGAAGGCCGGAGCGGCAAAGATGCCACTATCAGTAAAGAGCAGGGCACCGTGCTCGCCTTTTTTGATGATCAGAATTTTCGGGCCCATCTGGCGGATGATTCTTGCTGATTTGACAAGGTTTGGGTCGCCGCTCAGGAGCCTCGCCTCTCCATCGTTGATGATGAAAATATCAACACGCTCCAGAGTTTTTTTTACCTCTTCCAGTTTTCCCTCAATCCAGAAGTTCATGGTGTCGCAGATGACAAGTTTTGGTTTATTGATCTGGTCAAGCACCTTGAGCTGCAGTACAGGGTCAATATTGCCGAGGCAGACAAATTCCGTATTCTGATACTGATCGGGTACAACGGGATCGAAATCCGCAAACACGTTCAATTGGGTGTCGAGCGTGTCGCGGGTGTTCATGTCGTAGTGATACCTGCCAGCCCAGCGGAACGTTTTTCCATAGTCAATCTTCTGGATACCTTTTGTGTCTATATTTCTGGAATGCAATAACGAAAAATGTTCATCCTCGAAATCATAGCCGACGATACCGACGACCTGTATCTTGCTGGTAAAATAGCTGGCCGACAAAGCGATATAGGTAGATGACCCGCCAAGGGTGTTGTCGGAATGTCCAAAAGGGGTTTCGATATCGTCAAAGGCAAGAGAGCCGACAATAAGAATAGACATAGGGCTAGTAGTGTTTGGTTAAAGAAAACTTATAAAAGTTCAAAAAGCATGCATTGTCCAGGTTTGCAGCTTACCCGAAGTCGGTGTTCTTTGATAGGACAGGATTGTTCGCTGATCAGGTCGTACATGATACCATTTTCCATGCTGAATTCAAGAAAACCACTTTTGGTGTCGTAAAGGTTACTGTTGCCGACAAAAAGCAGTGACCCGGCAGCAGTAGTTCTCGTGACGGCAAAAAGATCCGGTTCGCTGGTATAGGGGATGGTTATCGAACCTGTTTCTCCGCACAGAATCAGATCAAGGTAGTGTGCACGTATCTCCAGGATTTTGCGGATATAGCTGTTGAGGGGAGACAAACCATTGGTGTTTTCCCAGTCGTAACTGAACGCGCTGAAGAGAGGAAGTTTTTCGGGAGGATAAAGAGTGTGGTCTTCATCGTTGAAATTGATGCCCAGGTTAACTGGATACCATTCGCAGAGTTCCATGCCCGACTGCAGAAAAGGTATGGTTGGCAGTATGGCACTGAGGGTGAAGGTAAAAATTGAATGGTTTCGTCCTGCTTCCTGGCGGGGATAACGGAAACAAACACGGGGGGTGTTGTGATTTTCTCCTGTTCCGAAAAATGGCAATGCGACACCGGTTTTGTTCAGGTGGTTCAATAATCCCCGGATAAAAACAATATCGTGGATGACAAACGGAAAAGAACCGAATACAGCATTAAATCCTTCATTGCGTATTTCGGGTGTCGGATTGAAATTTTCATCCCAAAACGCAAAGTCTGCTTTTTGTGCGCGCGCCTTCACGACAATGGTTCGTTTCAGAAGGGCAGGCAAGGCATGGCCCATATCAATCATTGCGCCATCAATCTGAAATTCCGTCTGATAACTCGGGATAATATCTGAAATTTCGTTCCAAAGGCTGGTATTGAAAGTTTCCGGATTGTCGAGGGCGCTGTCGTACATCCTAATGGTATTGTAGGCAATGTAGTTGAACGCGTCATGGGTATGCATTTTCAGATAGGTGACATCACTCCATGCAGGCTGCCGGTCGTCAGGAGGCCAGTCGGAGAAGGCGCTTGCGATATGACAGGGTGTGCCGGTTTCTGTGGTGCCCGAAAGCTGCTCTCCCTCTGCCTGGAACGTGACCGGTTGTGCAACGAACTGCTCGCGGTACTCGGCTGGTGGCGCTGGAAGGTTGTGTAATTCATGACGGTCGACAACCTCATAAATCCTTTTGAGTGTAGCATGGTCAAAATGTGGCGGGCCGTAGTTGACGGTACTGTTTTTCAGCCAGTAAAACCATTCAGGATGATCCTTTATCCAGTCGGAGTCGACGGCTGTTGTTCTGAACACAAATTCAAGAACAACGTGCATGTCAAGAAGATGTGCAGCTTCAACAAATGCCTTGAGCAGGATTTCCGAAGATAGTCCGAGGGCTGGTTCGTTGAGTAGTGGATCAAGTTTGCGTGGATTTTTAATGGCATAAGGAGAGCCGAGAGTGCCTTTTTTGCTTTGGGAACCTATTTCTGTGACTGGAAGAAGATAGAGTGTATTTGCGCCAAGATTTTTTATATAGGGCAGCAGTGCAATGGCTTTCAGAAGTGTGCCGGTTTCCCTGAACCCCGATTCGAGCGGTTCGGTGCTGATGACTCCGTCGCCGTTATGGTCAAACGCGGCGGTGAGGCGTATAAAAAGGTTGTAGACCACCGCAGTAGTTTTCCAGTCAGCATCTTGTGGAGCTGTTGTCGCAGGGTTGTCCAGGATGTTTTCGATGATGTGACCGAAGTACGCAGCAGGATTGACCTGTTCGGCACCGCTCGTTTTGCCGGTCCAGATACCGGGTACCCGGTAGGAGCTTTCGGTCAAGCGCCGAGGCAGGCCTTTCAGCGCAAGAAGAAGCGATTCAAGATGAGTTGTTTGCAATATTGTGCTGTGTTTTTCCGCAAGACGGAAGATAACGAGAAGATAACTATTTTACGGAGTGTAATGTACTAAATTCTCTTTTAAGGCAAGGCAACTGTACACCATGAATAATGTCTCAGCATGAAAAATATTCGAATTACGGTTGAATATGACGGAACATCTTTTGCGGGATGGCAAAGGCAGTCGGGCAGAATTGTAACTGTTCAGGGGGAGATTGAAGCGGCACTTGGCACGATTTTGCAGGAAAATATCTCTCTTGCTGCTGCCGGAAGAACCGACAAGGGTGTTCATGCCAGAGAACAGACTGCAAACTTTGTTACGGTTTCGTCAATGGAGCCGTCCAGAATAGTGCATTCGCTCAATTCTCTGCTGCCCGATGCCATCAGGATCACTAATCCAGTTGAAGTACCAAAGGATTTTCATGCCCGGCATAGCGCTAAAGAAAGGTATTATCGTTATTTTCTGATTGAGAAGCCTTCAGCAATTTATGGACGGTTTGCGGGGTGTTCTTATGGGGCGCTTGACCTTGTGATTATGCAGCAGATTGCCGCTTTACTGAAGGGAACCCATGACTTTTCTGCTTTTTCTAAGGAAAATCGGGATAATCCGGATCGGATCTGCCAGGTGAATGTTTGTGAATGGTATCGTGACCGCGGGTTTCTGGTTTTTCAGATTTCAGCGAACAGGTTTTTAAGGAGTATGGTACGCTATCTTGTTGATGCCATGATAGCTGCAGGAAAGGGGAGGCTTTCAGTTGAGGAGTTTGGTCGAATGCTTGAAACCGGAGTTATGACGAGTCAACTGAATCCGGCATCACCAGGGGGACTTTTTCTTTGGAACGTGAAATACTGATAAAATGAGAAACGGTTATTGCAATAGTGGAGAACTGTTTTTATGTTACTTCTGACAATTCAACAGGGATTTTTGCTGTCGCAGCATTGATCGTTTGGCGACTATTACATCTAAATCAAACTGCCGCTTGTGAAAATCAGCTTCTTTTATACCATGTTCAGGGTGTTGTTGTCGGCCCTTGTTTTTCAGTTTTTTGCTCTGCAAGTTTTTGCTGTGGATCCCTTGGCCGCAAATAACCGGGCACAGTTCAACAAATCATCCGTTTCCGATATTCTTGACAGCCTTGTGAATGCTACATACTTTAAGGATGAGCACTTTTCAATTTCCAAAGAGTCTGAAAAGTTCGGGTTTCCTTCCACTTTTGTGCCGCAGTACAGCGATTCGGTCTATACAGCAAGAATCGCCACGTTGAATCGTAAAACACCGCTCCATTTCGTCTACAATGCCCAGGTCAGGGGGTTTATAAGACTTTATGCTGTTGAAAGAAGAAGCATGACTGCCAAAATCCTCGGATTGAGCAAAGTCTATTTCCCGCTTTTTGAGGAAAAACTTGATGCCAACAATGTGCCTCTTGAGATGAAGTACCTTGCCATTGTTGAATCGGGACTTAATCCGACAGCGGTTTCTCCTGCAGGCGCAAAAGGGCTTTGGCAATTTATGTATGGAACGGGCAAAATGTATGGTTTGCAGTCCTCCTCCTTTCTTGATGAACGGTATGATCCCTACAAGGCTTCTGATTCGGCAAGCAGGTATCTGAGGGATCTCTATAAAATTTATGGAGACTGGTTTCTTGTGCTTGCCGCATATAATTCTGGCCCGGGAAATGTTAACAAGGCTATCCGCCGGGCTGGCGGGGTAAAGGACTACTGGGCAATATGGGATTACCTTCCTGCCGAAACGAGAGGCTACGTTCCCGCTTTTATTGCAGTTAACTATATTATGAGCTATTATAGCGAGCATAATATTCGGCCGGTTGAACCGGGATTTTTGTACCAGGATATTGATACGTTGAGAACCTCCCGTCTTTTGTCGTTCGAGCAGATCAGTGGAACGATAGGAGTGCCAATGGCTGACCTTCAGTTCTTGAACCCCCAGTACAAGCTTGGTATTATCCCTGCTGCCGGCAATGTTGGTAATGTTATCAGGCTTCCGAAAAAATTTATTCCCCAGTTTCAGAAACGGGAACAGGAGATCTATGCGTACAAGTCTGCTAAAACTCTTGAACGTGAGGCGCTGTTTGCTCGTCTTGAAACTCTTCATGCCGGTTCAGGCCAGAGGTCTCGAGAGTCGGGCGCTGAAGGAAAAACACAGAAGATCCATATCGTCGAGCGGGGCGAAACCCTGGGTTCCATTGCAAGGATCTATCGAACCTATATCAGCCAGCTCATCGCCTGGAACAGCCTGAAGGACTCTGATGTCACTCCCGGGCAGAAGCTTGTCGTTTTTGGGGGATCCGACAATGGTCTCTCTTCCCGGGCCAATGTTTCAAAACGAAGGGCAAAGAGAATGAAAGGAAGTCGCAGGTTGAAAACAGAGGTCATCGTCCAGAAAAAAGATATCGTTCAGTCGCAGCCTCTGCCCAAGCCTCAGTCGCAGACACAGCCTCTGGCCCAGGCAAAAGAAATCGTTGCTGAAAGGCTTGCCAAAACTGTTGAGCGTGATGAGCTGTTTGCTTTCGTCGAAAGTCATAAGGGGCGTAAAGCAGTATCCAGCCTTTCTCCAACGGTGTCGACTCTCGAAGCGGTATCCAGCGCGCCTCCAACTGCGCCGGTTCCTGAAGCAGTATCGAGCGCTCCTCCAACTGCGCCGGTTCCTGAAGCAGTATCGAGCGCTCCTCCAACTGTGCCGGTTCCTGAAGCAGCATCCAGCGTTCCTCCAGCCCTGCCCGATTCTGAAGGGCAATTATATATTACACACGTTGTTGTAGAGGGTGAAACCCTTAGCTCCATTGCTGCCAGGTATGGTACTACTGTGGGCCAGCTCACGGTGTTGAACAACCTGAAAGATTCTTTGATAACGCCGGGTCAAAAACTTATTGTATTGGTTTCTGACGGCAATGGAACTTCCGCCGGGGCAGTATCCGGAAAGGGAGATGTTTCAAAGCCGGTGCAGTAAACAGCAATTTTGGTGCAGTAATTGTTATTTCATGATATTCTATAAAGGATAATTTTCTTATCTTTAAGTTCACAGGTTTATGTTAGTCAACTGACGCAGAATAATTGTTGGCAGAAACCGCTGTAAGTTCAATAATTCTTTAAATGAGAAATCATTACACGTATGCGTAATATCATTTTTACCGGAAAGGGTGGCGTTGGTAAAACCTCTATTGCTGCTGCAACAGCGCTCAAGGCAGCAGATATGGGGTACAAAACCCTGATCATGTCTACCGATCCGGCACACAGTCTGGGTGACTCGCTTGATGTTCAGTTAGGGCCTTCACCTGTGAAAGTTGCTGAAAATCTCTGGGGTCAGGAAGTAAGTGTCTTTGGTGATCTCAATCTGAACTGGGATGTTGTCAGGGAGCATTTTGCTCATTTGATGGAAGCGCGCGGTATTGAAGGTGTTTATGCTGAAGAGATGGGAGTGCTGCCGGGTATGGAAGAGCTTTTTTCGCTCTCCTATATCAAACGTTATAATGAACAGAACGAATACGATCTTCTGGTTGTTGACTGTGCACCTACCGGCGAAACCCTTCGCCTGCTTTCCCTGCCTGAAACATTCGGATGGTTTATCAAGATGATCCGCAATGTCGAAAAATTTATGGTCAAGCCTGTTATCAGGCCTCTTGCAAAAAAAGTCAACAAGATCAATGATTTTGTCGCTCCTGTGGAGGTTTATGACAAGGTTGACAACCTCTTCTCTTCGACCGAAGGAATTATTGACCTGCTTGCAGACAGCTCCAAAACAACCATGCGTCTGGTCATGAACCCGGAAAAGATGGTTATCAAGGAGTCCATGCGTGCCCTGACCTATCTTAATCTTTACGGTATTACCGTTGACAGGATTACCATTAACCGGGTCATGCCCGATCAGAGCCCTGATCCTTACTTCCAGAAATGGCGTGCTATTCAGCAGAAGTATATTGTGCAGATACAGGAAGCATTTGCTCCAATTCCTATTGTCGAAGTTCCATTGTTTGATGATGAAGTTGTCGGGCTGCCCATGCTCCGCAGGGTAGGTCAGAAAGTCTACGAAGACACGAATCCTCTTGACATATTTTTCAACGAAAATCCGATTGATATCAAAAAGGTTTCAGACGGACACTACAAGGTGCGCGTCAGGTTGCCGTTTATGGAGCACATGGGGCTTGAACCAAAAATTCTCAAGCTCGGAGATGACCTTACGATCCGAATCGGTGATTACCAGAAGATTGTTGCCTTGCCGATTTTCCTTGCAGGCATGGAGTCCACAGGTGCTTCCTATGAAGACAAGTGGCTCAGCATTGACTTCGCGAAATCCAAATAATTTCGTGCTTGCGAGAGCGATCAACGTCATACAGATAAAAAAACCTGCTCGTGAGGGCAGGTTTTTTTATTCTCATTTATAACTGTTCAGAGCGATACAAGATTGGCAATGCTGACGCCATTCACCTTTCTTATTTCATCAAGCAGCACTTTTGTCACTTCGCCATCGACAACAATTGCTGTCATAGCGACCTTTTTCTCTTCATCCCTGGAAAGCGCCACGTAGGCGACATTCAGGTTGTGCTGTAACAAAAGCTGGGTGACATTGGCAATAACACCAGGTTTATCGATGTTATTGTAGATGATAATGTTTCCTTCCGGCTTGAACTCCACGAGAAATTGGTCTATCATCACAATCCGTACCTCTTTGTCGCCAAAGACAGTTCCGCCAATCATCCGTTTCGTTGTGTCGCTTTCAAGTTCTATGCGGATCAGGTTGGTATAGTCCAGGTTTTCCTTTTCAAATTTCTGGTTCAGGCTGATACCGCACTCCTTTGCCATCGTGAATGCATTGATATAGTTGGTATCTTTTGACTGCCGGATATCCAGAAATCCCTTGAGAGCTGCTGCCGTGATGACTTCATTGAACTTATGAAGGAATTCGCCGGAGGTCCTGATGGTCATCTTGTCTGCATTGACCGGTGCCATCTGTGCCAGGGTAGCGCCAAGTTTTTCGGCAAGGTTAAGATATGATCGTACGCCAGGTGCCTGTGCCAGTTCGACAGCCGAGGCATTGACGGCTCCTTCAAGTTTTCCTGTCTGTTTCCATGCAACAATCTGTTCTGCGATCTGAACGGCGACCTTTTCCTGCGCTTCGTTGGTAGATGCGGCAATATGCGGGGTAGCAATAACCTGTTCGAGTTTCAGAAGCGGATTGTCGGGGTTGACCGGTTCCGTCTCAAACACATCAAGCGCCACAGCAGCAACCTTGCCCGATGTGATAGCCTCAGCGAGATCAGTTTCATTAATAATTCCGCCCCTCGCGCAATTGACAATGATAACACCCTGTTTCATCAGGTCAAGAGTATCTTTTGCTATGAGATTACGGGTCGATTCGTTGAGTGAGGAGTGGAGGGTAATAAAATCAGCACGAATAAAATTTTCATGCAGGGGAAGAAGCTCGATGTTGAGCTGTGCGGCGAATTCGTCGGGAATCATCGGGTCATAGGCAATTGTTTTCATCCCGAATGCCTGCATGCGTGATGCTACTTCCCGCCCAATTTTTCCAAGGCCAATAATTGAGAGGGTTTTCCCTTCAAGCTCTACCCCTGTAAATTTTTTCTTGTTCCAGTTGCCTTGTTTCAGGTCGGCGGTTGCCTGCGGAATGCGTCGTGCGGCAGAAAGCATCATGGCACAGGCATGTTCCGCTGCTGAAATCGTGTTACCCCCCGGCGTGTTCATCACGATAACACCTTTGCGGGTAGCAGATTCAAGGTCGATGTTGTCGACTCCGGCACCTGCTCTTCCGATAAGCTCAAGGTTCGTGCCGGACTCAAGGATTTCTCTGGTAACCTTGGTTGCGCTTCTGACGATCAGCGTGTCAAAGCTGCCGATGATCTCTTTGAGTTCCTCCTTGCTGATTTTCGGCTTTTCGGTAACTTCAAAACCGCTTTGTGCCAGGATTTGACCGCATTGAAGATCAACACCGTCAGTGATCAGTACTTTCATGTTAACGTATCTGGTTATTGATTGGCCGGAATTTTATAAATAACTGCTAATATACAGAAAATTTGTTGCCCCATCTCCTTTGGACTTCGGAATCGTCGTTCAGGAATTTATAAGCGCCTCTGCTCATTATGTTACAAGTTAGTTTTTTATCTTCCCCCTTTTAAATTGTAGCTCGTTCGGGGTAAATCATCTGAAACCCTGTTTCGGGAAAAAAGGTCAAAAGAAGTGAAAATTTAATACCTCGAAGCTTTGCTGCGAGGAATCTTTATTTATGAGTTACTAGTTAGTTGCAAAACGGATGGAACCATTACATGATTTAAGAGTTTCACGAATTATTCGTCTCCCCTCGCCAAGGGCGCTCAAGGAGATGCTGCCCGTCAATGACGGGGTAGCAAGTACGGTGACGATGGGACGTCGTGAAGTTGAACGTATCTTGACTGGCAAGGATGCAAGATTGCTGGTTATTGTCGGGCCCTGTTCGATACACGATGTCGATGCTGCCCGTGAGTATGCCGAAAAACTCGCAGTATTGCGCGTTGAACTTCAGCCGGCTCTCTGCATCATGATGCGGGTCTACTTTGAAAAACCGCGCACAACTATCGGATGGAAAGGGTTTATCAATGATCCGCATCTTGATGATACTTATGATATTGAGCATGGACTTTTCCATGCCAGAAAGCTTCTGCTTGAAATCAATGAAATGGGGTTGCCGGCAGCAACAGAATTTCTTGATCCCATAACGCCCCAGTATGTCGCCGATGCGGTGAGCTGGGCAGCAATCGGAGCAAGGACTATTGAGTCACAGACTCACCGGCAGATGGCAAGCGGTCTTTCAATGCCTGTAGGATTCAAGAACTCGACGGATGGTCGTCTCAACGTCGCCGTCGATGCCATCCGTTCGGCAATGCATCCGCACAGCTTTCTCGGTATCGACCAGGAAGGGCACAGCAGCGTGATTACAACAAAAGGCAACCCGTTTGGCCATCTTGTGCTGCGTGGCGGCGAAAAGCCGAATTATGATGCCGAAAGTATTGCACATGCCGAGTCATGGATTGGAAAGACGGGTTTGGAGCAGTCGCTTCTGGTCGACTGCAGTCATGCCAATTCAGGGAAAAAACACCAGCGTCAGTTGACGGTCTGGGAAAACATTCTCAAACAGAAAATTGAGGGCAATAAAAGCATTGTTGGGGTCATGATAGAAAGCAATCTTTTTTGCGGCAATCAGCCTTTTCCGGAGGATCCCGAGAAGCTCAGGTACGGGGTTTCGATAACCGACGAGTGTCTTTCATGGGAAGAGACCGAACGTATATTGCGTGAAGGCGCAGAGGTTATGCATAAGCTTGATCGATAAAATTGTTATCACGAACATTTGTTGGAGGGATTGTATGGCAATAGAGATCCGGCAAGTCCGGAATAAAAAAGAGAAGAAGCAGTTTATCACCTTTGCCTGGCAGATATACCGCAAGGATCCTGAGCTGGACAAAAACTGGGTGCCGCCGGTTATTGATGATTATATGAAAACACTTGATACGGCAGTTTTTCCCTTGTATGAACATGCCGACCTTGCTCTGTTTACGGCATGGAAAGATGGTGTTATGGCAGGCACTATTGCGGCAATAGAAAATCGCAGGCACAATGCCTTTCATGCCGACAAGGTCGGGTTCTGGGGCTTTTTTGAATGTGTTAACGATCAAAGTGTAGCCAATGCCCTGTTTGATGCCGCCAAAGAGTGGCTCAAAAAGAAGGGCCTCACGACCATGCGGGGCCCGATCAGTCCCTCCATGAACGATCAGTGCGGTATGCTCACCAAAGGCTATGACAGTCCACCGGTTTTTCTCATGCTTTATAACCCGCCATACTACAATGACCTTGTCCTGAACTACGGCCACCATATTGGTCAGGAACTGCTTGCCTGGTACATTGACCAGAAAATTATCGATATCGAACGTCTTCGCCGTATTGCGGAGCACGTCAAAAAAAGGGAAGGGCTGACGGTACGGATTATGAATATGAAGGATTTTGATGGGGAAATTGAGCGTATACGGGATATCTACAACAAGGCATGGGAAAAAAACTGGGGCTTTGTTCCCATGACCAACAAGGAGTTTGATTTTCTTGCAAAAAGCCTTAAACCTCTTGCAAATCCGCATTATATCTACTTTGTCGAGGATCGCAACAAGCGCACGGTAGGTTTTTCACTCTCCCTTCCCGATGTCAACCAGGCGTTGAAACATGTCAATGGCAATCCTTTTTCACCCGTCGGACTGCTGAAATATCTCTGGTACAGCCGAAAAATTTCAATGGTACGCACCATAACCATGGGAGTGCTGCCCGAATACCGCAACAAGGGGGTCGACAGTATTCTTAATACCGAAATTGCCGATTATGGGGGCAGGCACGGGGTTTTTGCTTCTGAAATGAGCTGGGTGCTTAAAGCAAATGAAGCAATGAGCAAGCTTGCCAAAGTAATCGGAGGAACACCTTACAAAGAGTATGTTATTTATGAGGCTGATCTGTAACCCGCAGGATCAAAAAAAGGAGACTGTTTTTTACGCAGTCTCCTTGATATCCTGATAGCTCAGGGCGGAGTCCCGGAACATCAGGATGTTTCTGCACGGATCAGAACGATGCCATAAAGACAAGGGTTGACTTTTCGGTGTCAGGGTTATAGAAATAGGATGCGGTATAGCGATCTCTTGAAACCGATATGCCAGTGTTGACGAGGGCAATATTATCGCCTTCTTTGTCACCATAGAAATCTTCATTGCCCAGGGCAACAACACCTTTTGCGCTATAGCCGTCTTTCTCGTAAAACTTGTAGTTTGCTTCGCAATATTTTGCATTTTTGGCACCGTTCTCTTCTGACCCTGCAAAATTAATGGCGGCAAACAAGCTGAGATTATCTTTTGCATAGGAAACGCTTGCCTCAATAACGTTGGAGCTGTTTTTGCTGAAATCAAACGCTCTCGGGTTTGGATCAAGGGTCGTGTCTGCTATATAATAATCAGTCAAGGTCAAACCGAAGGGTCCAATCGGCACTGTTGCATAGAGGTCTATCTCTTGATAACGATATTTGCTACGAGAAGGAGTCGAACTTGTGGTGTTGTCGCTTAGTGCGTAAGAACCCCATGCACCAATAACAACACCGCTACCCGCAAACGTGTAAGAGAGTGCTGGCTGAATTGCCGGTGAATCACCCAAATCTCCACCTCTCCATACGTAGCTGCTGACCACATCAGCACCGGCTTTAAATCCTTCAGCCTGGGCGGTGCCGCTCAATCCGGCAAAAAGAGCTACAGCGAGGCTTAATAGTTTTGCTGTTTTTTTCATTGTTTCTCTACTTTTTTGTTTTGTATGGGCTGTAAAAAACAATTTTAATATACTATGGTTAATAACTTTATTCAATAATCTTAAGAAATTAATTTTATTGACTGTTTTTTATTAAAAAATCAGGTTTATTTGCCTTTTTTCCTCGCTTGTTGGGGACTTTTTTTCGATGAGTCCATTCAAAAGGATATCATGAGGCCATGATAACATGAGCGCTGTCACATGAAACAAGCCGATATTGTACTGCCGGGAAAATATTCTGAATATGGGTTTTTACAAGACTTTATCACATCATTTGCAGAGAGTGAGGGGTATAGCGAGCAGTTTATTGAAGAGCTTCAGTTGACTTTGAAAGAGGCTTTTGTCAATGCCATCAGGCATGGAAACAAGGAGCAGAGTGATCTGACGGTATCTATTCGATTCATTGCAGAAGAGAGCTGCCTTTGCGTTTCTGTCAAAGATTGCGGAAAAGGGTTTAATCCTGATGCATTACCCAACCCTGTCAAGCAACAGAATCTTTTCAAATTATCCGGTAGGGGGATTTATATTATCCGGAGTATTGCCGAAATAATCACTTCAGGGGATGATCCGGATGGTTCTGTCCTTACGTTGCGTTATATTCCGCATTGACATCTTATTCAGGAGCATTATTCACGTTCAGCTTAACACTCTAACGAGGTAACATATCATGGACTTGTCACAAAGCGCACAATGGCGCAACCTTCAGGCACACAAACTTGAGATCGAGAGACTGCAGATGAGGGAGATGTTCCTCCAGGATAGTGCACGGTTTGAGCGGTTCTCAATCCAATGGAGGGGACTGATGCTCGACTATTCAAAAAACAGGATTACCCCCCGAACCATGGAGTTGCTGCTCGATCTGGCACGCAATGCCGGGCTCGAAACAAAGCGTGATGCGATGTTTGCTGGTGATCCAATAAACTATACAGAACAGCGAGCCGTGATGCATACCGCTCTCCGCAGGCCACCGGGGTATGCGCTTGAGCTTGACGGACTTGATCTTTCAACGGAAATTGCTGACGTGCTTGCCCAAATGAAGGATTGTTGCGACCGGGTGATATCCGGAACATGGAAAGGATATACCGGAAAGCGGATGACCGATGTGGTCAATATCGGTATCGGTGGCTCCGATCTCGGGCCCTGCATGGTAACCGAAGCGCTCCGTCCGTTTGCTCACGGCCAGCTTCAGGTTCATTTTGTCTCCAATATTGATGGCACGCATATCAGCGAAACCCTGAAAAAGCTCAATCCCGAAACCACCCTTTTTATTATTGCCTCCAAAACCTTTACCACCCAGGAGACACTCACCAACGCAATGACCGCCCGTGACTGGTTTTTAACTCATGCCAAAAACGAATCGCTTATTGCAAAACATTTTGTGGCCGTTTCAACCAACCGCACAAAGGTTGTCGAGTTTGGTATTGACGAAGCCAACATGTTCAGGTTCTGGGACTGGGTTGGCGGACGTTATTCGCTCTGGTCTTCCATCGGTCTTTCCATTGCGCTTTTTCTCGGTTTTGACCATTTTCAGGAGCTGCTTGATGGCGCTTATGCCATGGACGAGCATTTTCGTAACGAGCCCCTTGAACGGAACATTCCGGTTGTGCTGGCGCTGCTTGGTATCTGGTACAATAATTTTTTTGCGTTTTCATCACACGCGGTTATTCCTTATGACCAGTATTTGCATCGTTTTCCCGCTTATCTTCAGCAACTTGACATGGAGAGCAACGGCAAACGGGTCAATGGCGAGGGAAAAAGCGTGGACTACGCAACTGGCCCCGTGATTTGGGGCGAACCGGGCACCAACTCCCAACATGCATTTTTTCAGCTTCTGCATCAGGGGCCGGATGTTATTCCTGCGGACTTTATTGCGCCTCTTAAAACGCAGAACCCTGTCGGGGAGCATCATGATATTTTGCTTGCCAACTGCTTTGCGCAGACCGAAGCGCTTATGAAAGGCAAAAACGGGCAGGAGGTTCGCCAGGAACTTGAAGCTGCCGGTTGCGACGATTCAGCATTGAGCATGTTGCTGCCGCACAAGGTTTTTCCAGGCAACCGTCCGACCAATACCATTCTTGTCGACGAACTCAATCCCGTTACTCTCGGAAGCCTCATTGCTATCTATGAGCATAAGGTTTTTGTGCAGGGCATTATCTGGGAGATTAACTCGTTTGACCAGTGGGGCGTTGAACTGGGCAAGCAGCTCGCGAAAGCTATTTTTCCTGAACTCAGGGGGAGTGAAACAGTTATCGGGCATGACAGTTCAACCAACGCCCTTATCAATGCTTATAGAGCATTTCGTCTTGCAAGTGGGGAGTGCTCTGAGATAAATGAGGAATAACTCATAAATTCAAGTTCCAGCGGGGCGGCATGTTAGGTGGGCAAAGAAAACCTCGTGAATAAATATTCGTTCAATAAAAGGTACATTATCCGTATACTTGAGCGTGTGCTCCGTTAATAAAAAGTATCAAACCTGAATAAAACAGGCAAAATAAAAACAACCATAAACAACCCAGGTAGTCCTATGTACAAAAAAATCGTTCCATTACAGACTGAGCTTCATGGCAAATTGAAGCTGAAAACAAACAACTCATTCGAATTTGCTTCCGGTATCCATGTGGCCGCCATTATGGCCAATGAATTTTATCGGGCAGCTTCGACCTATCCTATTGTATTTATTGAGGATGCTGGCAAGGATGGGTTTCTTCCTGTTGTGTTGCTTGGTTTGACGGAAAACGAGAACCTGTTTGTCAATGCTGCGGGTCTTTGGGAGGCAGCTTATGTTCCTGCAATTCTGAGACGCTATCCGTTTGCGCTTGCCAAAACCCCTGAAGAGGGTCAGTACACAGTCTGTATTGATGAGGAGAGTGATTTCTTTTCAGAGGAAGAGGGCCAGAGTCTGTTTGACAAGGATGGCAAACCCGAGGAGGTTCTCGAAAAGGTCAAGACCTATCTTTCGCAGCTTCAGCAGATGGAGGTTCTTACCCGCCAGTTTTGCGAAACCCTGAAAGAGCACAATTTGCTGGCACCACTGAATATGCGTGTTCAAAAAGAGAATGCCGTGCAGAATATTACGGGCGCTTATGCTGTTAATGATGACCGTTTAAGCCACCTGAGTGACGAAACATTCCTTGAGTTACGGAAAAAGAATTTTCTCCCTCTGATTTACAGCCATTTGGTTTCTATTACGCAGATAGAGCGACTGGTGCAGATGCGCGACAAAATTACGACGCTGGAAAAAGAGCAGCCGCAGGAACTTTTGGCTAATGATTAACAGGCTGATGCTTAACTGTTTTGTGGTCTTGTAGATTTATTCACACGAAAGTAATCCCTCCTTTTTGCGCCAAAAAAGGGGGGATTTTGTTTTTTACCACAGGAGTGAAAAATCCCCTTGCTACTTCTGATTTCCTCGCACACTTTTCTCTTCATCAAAACAACAGCGCAACACTTATTCGTCGCAGCATCATGCTAATGAGCATCATTGTGACATTTTGTGACTCGCTTTTTCACCACTTTCTTTCGTATACTTGTACCGTGGTGTGGTCTGTTGTTCTGTTTCCGATTCCAATTCATCGGAAGTTCACGATTGTTACAATAGCGCCACAACCAAAGATGGTACAAAACATAACTCAGCTTACGCGTCATTTTACGGTATCATCGTCGTTAATGTTCTCTTAATCAAAAGAAGACACTTCTGTTTTCTTCTATAATCAGAAATAAAAAAACCTTAACAACCCAGGTAGTTCTATGTACAAAAAAATCGTTCCATTGCAGACTGAGCTTCATGGCAAATTGAAGCTGAAAACTAACAACTCATTCGAATTTGCTTCCGGTATCCATGTGGCCGCCATTATGGCCAATGAATTTTATAGGGCGGCAGCGACCTATCCGGTTGTTTTTATTGAGGATGCAGGAAAGGATGGGTTTCTTCCTGTTGTCTTGCTGGGCTTGACGGAAAACGAGAACCTGTTTGTCAATGCTGCAGGTCTTTGGGAAGCCGCTTATGTTCCTGCAATTCTGAGACGCTATCCGTTTGCGCTTGCCAGAACCCCGGAAGAGGGTCAGTACACAGTCTGTATTGATGAGGAGAGTGATTTCTTTTCAGAGGAAGAGGGCCAGAGTCTGTTTGACAAGGATGGCAAACCGGAGGAGGTTCTCGAGAATGTCAAGACCTATCTTTCGCAGCTTCAGCAGATGGAGGTTCTTACCCGCCAGTTTTGCGAAACCCTGAAAGAGCACAATTTGCTGGCACCACTGAATATGCGTGTTCAAAAAGAGAATGCCGTGCAGAATATTACGGGCGCTTATGCCGTTAATGATGACCGTTTAAGCCATCTGAGTGACGAGACATTCCTGGAGTTACGGAAAAAGAATTTTCTTCCTCTGATTTATAGCCATCTGGTTTCTATTACCCAGATAGAGCGGCTGGTGCAGATGCGCGACAAAAATACGACACAGGAAAAAGAGCAGCAGCAGTAACTTGTTGCCGATGCGTAATTGTTTTGTCGACTTGTAGTTAATTCGCCCTGGAGTTATCCCTCCTTTTTGTGTCCGAAAAGGGGGGAGGGTATAAGATTTTAGTACTAATCCGTTATTACGACTGTCATGAGAAATCCTTTTGTTGTTGAGCAACTGGAGCCCCGGATTCTGCTTTCCGGCGATATCCTTCCCGTATTACTTCCGTTGCTTGATTCCCGGCAATCAGGCTATACGGCTTCTGATTATATGCTTGAAGAGACTCCGGGCAGTGTGGTATCGCAGGTAACTGCCGGGGATGTTGTGACTGCAGACTGTACTGTCGTTACCAACGGTGGTGTCGGAGGTATAACGTCTGCGGATTTGATGCATCCTTTTGAACCCGCCTCACCTGTTTCTGACGAAGCGGGAGGGCAGAACACGCTGAACGCCGATTTTTCATCAGATTACAGTTTTACGGATCAGGAGTGGGATGCCCTTCAGGATGGCTGGCGTCAACTGTCGTCTCTGACCGGAGAGATTCTTGCTGTAGACGGATTCATCCAGGGTATTCCGTTTTTTGATGCCGGAAAGAATGTCCAGGAGCCCGTTGGTAACAGTGAGGAGCTGGCCAGTCTCTTGCAGCGTCCAGTAGCAGATTATGGACCATTTTTTGGGGAGAACGGAACCGGCAAAAGTGTTGACGGGGCACTCAACGCATTTTCTGATGCCTGGGCGGAAGGCAATCTGGTGGTGCTGGGCAAGATTTTGGGCGGGTATGATGCGGTGAAGTATGATGAACGTAGCGATCTTGTTGCTCCTTATCGTGAAAGTGAAACAGCATCCAACCTTTTAACTGCTGATGGCACTCTTGATCTGTCGATGTTTGATGGTGACGTAACCTTCCTTTTTGATGCTTCAGGCACAGTTACTCTTGGGCGTGGAGCATGGAGTTTTACTGATGGTGCCCTGCATTTTGAGGATAACGAGCTGACGCTGACGCTTCATGATGTTAACAACCTTATTGGTGGTTCGGGTAATGATAATTATGTGTTTGTTGATGCGTTACCTGTTTCCATTACTGATACTGCCGGTGATGATAACCTTTATGTGCTTGGCGGAAGTTCAACGACGTGGACTATTGATGGTAACAATGAAGGTTTTGTTGGTGAGTCGCGCTTTCAGGGAATTGAGAACCTTATCGGCGGAGTTGATAATCAGGATACCTTCGTTTTTAATGAGGGTGGTTCACTTGCCGGAAAGGTTGATGGCTCTGCCGGTGGTTTTGATACGTTGGTCCTGAATGGCGGACGCTATACAACAATAACATATACGGCTTTCAGTCCACAGTCAGGCACTGTTGTGCGTGATGGTGATGTTCTTACCTACGACGGGCTGGAGCCACTTATCGATAATACATTGACGGTTAATCGGGTTATTGGATTAAGCAACAGTAATGATACGGATGCCCGGCTTTTTAGTGAATTGGATGGCACTTTAACGCTTGCAGGTTCTACGTTTGAGTCTGTCACGTTTATAAAGCCCTCGGATTCATTAACCATACGTGGTTTGGATGGAACCGATACGGTAACGCTTTCATCATTAAATCTTGGCTCAACTCGCTTGACTATTGAAGCCGAAAATATTTTTCTGCCTGCTGGTCAAGTACTTTCTTCAAATTCAGCCATTACCCTCAGCGCGTTTGAAAGCTCATCGATAACCAACGGCAGTAATGTTGCATCAACGGTTTCAGCAAAGGTGGCTGTGTATGGTACTATTACAACGACTGATAACCTTACCATTGCTGCTGAGGTGAATAATGCGATTGCGTTAAGCAGTAGCAGTAACTTTGTTACGGTTACTGCTTCATCTTCAGCAGAAGCACTGATTGGTTCCCGGGCAAGTATTACTGCTAATGCTCTGGGACTTACAGCGCATACTGTTGTTAATATTGATGTTACTGTCAGCGATATCATTGTTGGGAGTACCAGGGTTACTGCACAACAGCAAACGTTTGCACTTGTAGAAGGTGGCGCTACGCTTCAGGTTGGCACAGGAATTATAAGTATGGACGAGCCGGCAAATTTGCTGGTGCAAGCACGCGATAGCAGCACAATTCATACCACGATCATTTCTGATGATAATCTCATCACCAGTTTAACAGGCTTTGATGATCTTGCCAGTTCCATTACCATAGGCAGAAAGACGCAAGCTACAATTGGTGATGCCAATACACGCGTTACGTTAACCGGGCTTAATGGTGGCCGTAGCGGGATGGTCAAGGTGTTTGCCGTAAATAGTGATGGTGAAACTGGTGGTATTGCAGGAAAAGTTGCTTCACACTTGCTTGGTGTCCACGATAATATCATTGCTGAAGATGATGTGCTTGCGGGTGTTCAAAATGCCTCGTTGACGCTTACAGCACTTGATATTGAGGCACTTGGCAGCACAAGTATCACTGCTGTTTCCAAGGTTTCAAAAAACAGTATTACGGGTCAAACCAGGGCATGGCTGCAAAACGCCACGGTCAATGCTGCTCCTGCGTTGAGTGAGCAGGGTATTTTGGTGAGGGCGGTGGATCAATCGCTTATGACGGCCGAATCAGGCGATTTTCAGGTTAATCTGTGGAAATTCCCATCGATCAAGCTTGGTAAAGCTGCGGCTTCAAATGAAGTGCAAAAAGATATTTCAGCAACCATGGTTTCTGCCGATATGGTGGTTGATAAAGGTTCGGTGAAGGTAGAGGCAAAAAACATGCAGGATAGTCGTGCTGTAGTTTCCGCAATGGCTGTTGTTGATGCCTCTCCATCAATAATCCCGATAGCGTCGGTGAGTTTAGGCGGTTCCTGGGTGTGGAATGAGATACTTGGCGATGTTATTGCTTCTGTTACGGGTGGCAGTGTGCAGGCAGCATCGTTTACGGTTTTGGCGCTGAACCAAAGTGTTGTTGATGCACGGGTAGAAGCAACCTCCAAAGTAACCGGCGGCATTGGTTCAACCCTTGCTGTTTCTGTTGCTTTTAACGCTATTGGATGGGATCTCGAGGGTTTTTTCCAGGCAGCACTTGATGCCATTATTGGCGGAGAGCTTGCTGTTACCGCCAGGTCTGCCGATACGCTTGCAGGTATTGAAGGTGCAAATATTTCTGTTACCGGGGATGTTACTGTTACTGCTGCAAATAATGCAGAAGTGAATTCGACGGTAAGCAATGCTGCAAAATCGAAATCTTCGGCTCTTTTTGGAGCTATGGGTATGGGGGCTGGTGGATTGATTTCAAGTAACCGGATTCTTGGATCAACGAAAGCCTGGGTTGACGAAAGCCGCAACGGAAAACGATTGTATGCAGGGGGCAATCTCTGTATTTCAGCCTTGGATAATACTTTTATTTATTCCAATGCGAAAATTGTTTCATCATCCATGGTGACGAACGATGGGGGCATTGCCTTTACGAAAGACCGTGTTGCAGAACTTGCCTCCGATTACACGACAAGAGATGGTGCCAGGCAGCTACAGTTTGGTGATTTAGTGTATGTGGACGACAAGTATGAAAATGGTGGAGCACCCGGTTCCTTATATCAATATCTTGGTCAAGCAGCAACACTTGATCTCGGTACAATAGATTACAGTAATGCTGATGATTGGAAGCCATCAGAGATTACCAGTTTATTGCCGGATGGATTAAATATTGGCAGTTCAGATTCTG
>CAJEXI010000011.1 GCA_903994455.1 uncultured Chlorobiaceae bacterium
ACAGTTTTCAGAAATATACAAAAAAATATATTTTGATACTCAAAATGTTACGAAAGTCAAATTTTAAACACCAATGAATTCAAGGGGTGCGAGCCAAATCGGGAATTGCTGCTTCTAATACTCACAGATAACATCTCAACGTCCGGTGTGAATGAGCGTTGTTAGTCTGCGTCTATGTTCTAGCACTCGTCTGATTATAGTTAGTTCTGCATCTCTGTAAGAGCCTTTAAGAGTTCGCTTACAGATGTAGCGCTCAAAGGCGGAGTGCAGCTTCGGAACTACCGAAATCTGAAACTTATACGGCGCAATTTCGTTTGGCGGTTCTTCAAAGTCGCTGATGCTAATTTGCATCCGCAGCCCAAACGGTCCATTTCTTCTCATTTAACCCTCCGCATTTGATCAATTACTATTTTAGTGTACAACAATGTTTAGGGCTGATCTGCCTATTTCAGAAAAACCGAAAAGGCTCTGTCTGTATAAGACAAATTTAAATCAATAATCACAAACCAAAAAAAAATCTAAAGAAGGTTAGTGGTTATAAAAATGCTTGACCACCTCGTGCCAAGAAAAAGAAAGTAGCGGCAAAAATTACATTATTAACGATATCCGCCAATTTGGACAAGATGAATTTGGCAATACAATTAAAGTATTAACATATTCCTCCTTAAAAGCATCATCATCTATCAAATTATTACCGGATTTTTTATTATAAATTAAAGAAGAGTCATTCATTGCAAATGGCCTTTTCAAAGACGTAATACCAATCCCCCTCAATACGTCAACATAACTTTTAAAATCATAGATATAATCCACAGTCAAATCATGACATATGCCTTTGTAGTAATTGATTGTTATTGACCCCCAATTTGACCTATAAGTATACCCTTCATCGTCATGACTAGATGGTTTGCCGAGATACCGCTCTATACTTTCTTTTCGTTTGCCTAAGATTTTCGTGTAATCAATAAATGCTTCTTGATGGCTTTGGTATCCGTATTTCTCATGAATTTGTTTTCCCATGTCCCAACCCGCAAATCTCAGGATCATGGGATCGTCTACTGTATCCATTGCCAATGAGTCGTAAGGAATTACAGTTTGTTCTGATAGACCCTTAGCTGTATCGGTCGATGTCTGATTGTCGCATCCGTTTACTAAGAGCGTTAGGCAAAAGAGAATCAGAAGCAATCTACTCCGAGTGTGAAGTGGGTTTTTCCTTTTTGACATAGCACATATGTTTATTTTAATAGCCAGAACATTCGATATGAGGCGGTGCCCGCTGGGTCAAGTCTCCTCTTCGTGATAGCACTATTGACTACAAGTTTTCATGAGGTCATTCTATACATCCTGAATATTTCTAAAAGCAAAACACAATCTTTTACGCTATTGCACTGACTCCCCTCGAATCTCTCTCAGAAATCACAACTCATACATAAATATCATTTCTTATAACTGATGAATGATATTTTTCTATTTCTACACTAACATCTCTCAACTGCTCTTCATATTTTATATATTCATCTTCTGCCTTTTTACCACCCTCGTAGCCAATAAATTGTTTCGCAAAATCCGCACAAGAAAGACTTCTTTCCTTATACCCTTTTGCAACTCAAATAATGAATTTAATCGAGACAAATAATTAGCCTTTATTGCTGCATCAGCACCTTTTTTCGTTTCCCAACAAGAAAAAGCAGAAAAGAATAAAGCATTAACAGAGAATATGTCTGATGAATTATTCATAATATTCTTTTTTTCTAACCAATATGGCATTCAAATCTTTCACAAATGACGCGCAACCAAATTTGCAGCACGGGTTAACCTGTGTTTTCAGGCCTATGGGAGTTCAACAGATTTAGCCCATTCGACATTAAAAACGCTTTCTAAAGCTCTATTATAGACAGCTACTGAGTGAAGACCTATAGCTGATTCCACCATTTTAGTTTCCCCAAAATCGGAACTCGCTACCCAAACAGTTTCGGGTGCAACAAGCACAACTTTGGCGTTTAATTTTGGATGCAACGCAATCCGGACTTGAGGAAATTGGGATTTTATTTTCTGCGCATTCTCTCTGGCTTCTTGGCTAGCAATGATAAATATGTTATGTGGTCGTTTGGCAATTATTCTTGCTATGTATTCTGGATTTGGAAGATGATGAGTCATAATGCAAAGAGCGCCTTGGATTTTCCCTAATTGAGAAAGGCGAGTGTTCCAAGTGCTAGCACATACTGAAAACTTCGCGTCATCACACGAAAATACAAAACCACCATTATCATCAGTGAAAGCCATTTATTTTCCTATTCTCGATTCTTGTTTGTAGCCTAACGCTAAAGTCAGCGGAAGTCCCAACTATCCGCTGGATTGCCGGATTATGTTTATCCCTGGCTTTTACTAGGATCATTTTTTCTTTGGTAAGTACGCTCCTCTTGGAATGTTCCGTCTTCTTTATGAATTTTTATTGATCCAGTTTTGTCACCCATGTATTCCTGAGTTTGCTTAATAATCTCCTTCTTTGTATCAGCAGTCTTAGATGCACGTTGATTTCCTTCTTTAGTGAGCTTCCACTTGTCCCCATCTTTAGTAACGTGATAGTTATCCATACATTGCTCCTTTAAATATTTTGAACATAACACTGTTTAGACTGATCTGCCTAAAACTGAAAAGGCAGACAGCCCTATCTGCTGAGTGAAGCTGTCCGGCGAACAAAAGTGAGCGGCCTTGAGCGACTTGCTAAACCGATTTTTCACTTTCTGGACTCCTAAATAAATGCCAACCCTTTCTTGGGATATTTGGATCATTTATGTCAGATTTAGTAAATTTCTTCTTCCATTTAGCATGTACGTCTTTCTTAAATACTTCTCTTATCGGCACCAGCACTAAATATACTTGTGTTTCTATTGATAGCTTTTCCAGAGATTTTGCACCAATTGATTTCTTCCATGGTTTAGCTATGTATTCTTCATAAATTTCAATAGCATTCCATGGCTTAAACATTGATACGTCAATACCACTAACGGAACTCTCTGGCCGCACTAAATCATATATGACTTCATAAACCCTACTGAATTCTTTTATATACTTGCCAGAGTACTCATATTTTCCACAGACCAACTTCCCGTTTTTGTACAGATAAATTGGCAAGTCTGCTTGTTCCTGATGGCCAATTTTTATTCTATTCTTGTCCATGATTGATCCAAAGGAATACTCGACGCCTAACGTCCAAGCTCACCGGCGGCTACGGAGCGCAGCGAAGTAGCCGTCCGGTGCAGCGCCTTGTTAGGCGATTCAGAACTGAAAACCATGAAGCTTAACCTTGGGTGAACTTTTCAATCTCGCCTCTACAAATTTCTTATCGCGGATGAACAAGGTGTTTCCTGAATTCAGGTTTTTCCCTTCAAGGCTGATAAGTGTTCGTTCAAATGGGTTATATGAATATGTTTCAAAGCCGTAATTAGCCATCAATTCAAGGATTCGTTTTTCATCAAAGCCATATCGGCTACCACTTCCGTTTAGTTCCATAATCACAGAATGTAGTGTTTGCTTTTGCAAGGTTTCGGGTGCACCTTCAAGCACAGGCGTTTCAAATCCTTCTACGTCGATTTTTATCAGCGCCGGCGTCTCGCTTTGTAAAGCGGCATCCAATGACGTCACTTCAACAGTTACTGCGTTGGCGCACTGCTCACCGGACGCAAGGGCGTGGTTTGTTGTGTCACTATCACTGGTGAAAGCAATGCTTCCTTGCCGAGCTCCCACGCCCTTGTTTATGGATTTTACTTTTCCTTCCAGGTGATTAAGGCGCATGTTTTCGATAAGGCGATTGTAAGTACTTGGAACTGGCTCAAAGGCAATGCCTTTAGCTCCAATAGCCGAACAGGCGAGAATAGTGTAGGAGCCAACATTTGCACCAACATCAAGAAAAAGGTCTTCGCCTCGCAAGAAATGGAGCAAGAACGCCATATCCGGAAACTCATGGAGGCCAGTGTAAATGTTTCCAGTTAATCCAGTTTCTCCGGTTTTGACTAAGAACTTGGAGCCATTGACCCAGTCGTAAACGACTGAACCAGGAACCAACCGACTGCCAATTTGCCACTTTGTAAAGCGAATAATGGATCTGAGCTTGTGCCCTCGATTGAGGGGGTGGTTTATGATGAATTTGATGGTGTCGAGATGTGACATGGTTTTTCCTTTTGTTGCGCCTAACGTCAAAAGTAAGGGGCGACGCGCTTCAGCGCGGCGTCCCACTTGACTGCGAGGTTAGACGGCGGTGCTGAACAGGCAGCGCACACGACGCACAACCCACGAACGGTAGCCAGCGCCCAAAATCCAAAACAACATCTAAACTGCAAATGCAACAAAAGCGCAATGACTGCAAAAATGATAGCTGACAACATAGATGTGACAAGGGCTAAAGGCACAAAAGGCATTTCAATTTGAGCCGCCTAACGTCAAAAGTAAGGGGCGGCGCGCTTCAGCGCGACGTCCCGCTTGACTGCGAGGTTAGGCTGCGGGCTAAAGGGAAGCACATGCCATGCAACCCGTGATGTCGCTTCGATGGCGTGGTTCTTTGAGTAACGGGCATCGGGCCACCGATTAGTTGAGAAAGCCCCATCGGAATATTTCCCTGTACATGCTTCCCACGCTCGTCGGAATCTCGTTAAACAATTTGTCTGTGTCATCCATGTGCCTCTTGAAATCGTCCCGTTCGTTGAAGAACGCGTGCCATACCAGTGCGAAGGGGGCAATAACATAGCCAAGAATGAAGAGCATCATTCGACCAACTATGATGAACGGCAAGCCAACGATTGTTGCGAATAAGAGCCAAGCACATGTAATCGGGAGTCGAACCAAGATAACCAATACTTCCCACATACCTATTCTCCAAGCCGAGCAGCCTTTGATGCCTAACAATAATTAGACTGATCCACCTAAACCGCAGATTTTTGAATTATAACCCATATAAGACGCAAATTTCAAACTACTCGATATACCGGTAATCGTTTTAATAAATAACAGTTAACCATTGTATTACTTTTTATTTTAGCGTCTTATACGGATCGGCATAACAACGTTGCTTACAAGCCATCAAAAGGACTTTTTACACCATGACCACCTTTGTTCAAAACATGGGTATAAATCATCGTGGTGCTCACATCTTTATGGCCCATTAATTCCTGAATAGTGCGAATATCATACCCTGCCTCAAGTAAATGAGTTGCAAAAGAGTGCCTAAATGTATGGCAAGTGGCTCGTTTTATCAATTGTGCATGAAAAGCCGCACTTTTAACCGCCTTTTGAATCAGTGACTCATCTATATGGTGCCGTCCCTCTTCGCCGGTTTTCGTGTTCGTCCAGCGATTTTCCTGCGGAAAAACCCACTGCCATCGCCATTCGGCAGGTGCATTGGGATATTTACGATCCAGGGCCCCTGGCAAAAGTACACGCCCCCAACCATCAGCAAGGTCTTTATCGTGAATTCGCTTGACGTTTTTCAAATGATCACTGAGAGGCTGTTTCAGTGATTCGGGCAACATGGTTATCCGATCTTTTGCTCCCTTGCCATCACGAACCATTATCTCATTACTCGCAAAATCAATATCCTGTACACGCAATCGAAGGCACTCCATCAGCCTCAATCCCGCGCCATACATGAGCGATGCCATTAACCACTTGTCACCTGCAAGCTGAGCAAGAAGGGCCTTCACCTCGTCACGAGTTAATACAACGGGCAAATGAATCGGCTTTCGTGCTCGAATGACGTGTCCAAGGTCACCGACTTCTTTGCCTATCACGTGCCGATAAAGAAATAAAAGTGCACTCAATGCCTGATTCTGCGTTGATGCACTAACCTTCTCCGAAACGGCAAGATGGGTTAAAAACAAATTGATCTCCAGCTCACCCATCTCCCTTGGATGCCTCAATTTGTGAAAATGAACAAAACGCTTTACCCAGGAACAATAGGTATCTTCTGTCCTGTTGCTGTAATGACGAACATGCAAAGCCTCACGCAACGATTCCAGCAGTTTTGGTGAACGACGCAATACCTGAGAAGATACAGGTACTCGTAAATCTGCGTGGAGATCCGAAATCATCTTGTCAGTCCATTATTTGCTTTCTCATAAAAAATCACGGCAATATTATAACAAAAAAAATACTTATCCTCAAAAAAACAGACAACCACAACATCGGCATATTCCGCATGAACCTTGTGTAAATTTCAACTTTAGTAATATCTTGAGCAGCATAACAAACCCTTACCAAGCCACTATGAGCGAGCTTCTCTTGATCAATATTACAGGCCCCGACAAACCTGGGCTTACCTCGAAAATCACTTCAATCCTTGCCGGCTATAAAGTGCCGGTGCTTGATATAGGCCAGGCGGTTATTCATAATCATCTGTCGCTGGGGATGCTGGTGGAGGTGCCGAAAGAGTCGGCCTCCTCGCCGGTGCTGAAGGATCTGCTCTTCTGCGCTCATACGCTCGGCATTCAGATTACCTTTACGCCGGTTACCGATACCGAATACAACGACTGGGTGCATGAGCAGGGCAAGCACCGTTATCTGCTCTCGCTGCTTGCGCGAAAGATTACCGCTGAGCAGCTTGAGCGGGTGTCGTCGATCATCAGCGGGCACAACCTCAATATTGAGACCATCAATCGCCTCTCGGGTCGTATTCCTCTTGAAAACGAGAACGGTGGACACACAAAGGCTTGCGTGGAGTTTTCGATACGGGGCACGCTGCAGAGTGAAAACCGGTTCCGCGAACAGATGCTTGCCATTACCGATACGCTTGGCGTCGATATTGCATTTCAGGAGGACAACATTTTCAGGCGCAATCGTCGGTTGGTGGTGTTTGATATGGATTCGACCGTGATTACTTCGGAAGTGATTGATGAGCTTGCCATTGAGGCTGGCGTCGGCGCTGAGGTGGCAGCAATAACTGAGCAGGCAATGCGCGGTGAAATCGACTTTTCGGGCAGCCTTCAACGGAGAGTCTCCCTGCTGAAAGGGCTGGATGAACATGTTCTGGAAAAAATTGCGCAACGCCTGCAACTGACGGAGGGTGCCGAAACGCTTTTTCATAACCTGCACAACCTCGGATTCAAGACCGCCATCATCTCCGGTGGGTTTACCTATTTCGGCCACTACCTCCAGAAAATACTGAATATCGATTACGTCTATGCCAACACGCTTGAAATTGACAATCACCGGTTAACCGGCAAGGTGATCGGGCCGATTGTTGATGGCAAAAGAAAGGCTGAACTGCTGGAGCTTATTGCGAAAAAGGAGAAGATCCGACTGGAACAGACTATTGCTGTTGGTGATGGCGCCAATGACCTCCCCATGCTTGGGAAAGCGGGACTCGGTATCGCCTTCAGGGCAAAACCGATTGTGAGGGAGAGCGCCAAGCAGGCAATCTCAACCCTTGGGCTTGATGCTATTCTCTATCTGATGGGATTCAGGGATCGGGATAACTTATAGCTTCAAGTACTTCATTCTATCAATGCCAGAAAAAATATCATCTAGCGTCATGGACTCAATCATTGTTCGCCGCTCTTCCGTATAGTTGCCATAACCTGTAGAAAATTGAGTAAGAAAACGGATAGTATCAACCACCCCCATTTCTCGAATCAAAATATTAGTGGCATTTTCATTAACAAAAGGCATAGGTTTAATTTCGACATTCATAGGGTAACCTCCATTATTAGCTCAAGCGGGGATACAAACTTTGTATGCTCGTTAAAATTCACCAATCTGAGTTTTTTGAGTAATTTATCGTCGCAAGTACAGAAAAAACTAACGTGGTTTTCAATGGCAACCGCAGTATGGACAGCATCAAACGGCTTCACGCCTACAGCGATAATTCGTTCACTTAGTAATTTGGTACTGTGCCGCACAGGAGCAACCCTGGATGCGAGTCTTAAAAGTGTTTCTGCCTCTTTTCTTCGGTTGAGATTTGCAATACATGAAATTTCAAACTTGAGAACATCCGATGACAAAAGTTCAAGTTCACCTGCTTCCACTAAGCTAAACACGGTCAGAATAGCTTCTGCTTCCAAAAATATTCTGGGCTGTAACTTGTTGTCAAGTGGTCGTTGAATACTACAGGTATCAAGATAAATAAGGGTGCGGTTCACGACTTAATTTAAGCAACTTTGTTCTTCAAAATTCACAAGTTTTTTTTGTTTTTATCTGGGTGATTCTCATGTTCCGATCACAAACGGCCATTTTAAACCCTGAATAGAAGTAGAAATTTATTTTATACCGCGACATTTTTGTTGCTATTTACCGCCTCTCGGTCAATCAACAAATTCCACAAACTGGTCAAAATCTTTCGTGACAGGCAGAGTGATAGCGCCTGAAGGACAAACCGGTTCACATCTGGTACACTGCACAACGCAGTTGTAGGGGTTGGCAACGGTCATTCTTGCCCGTTTGACCCCTTCCGGCTCACCAAGCGCAAAAACGCCGGGCCTGCACATCTCTTCGCAATCGCCACAGCCGTTACAGAGCTCGGTATCAATCTCCGGAAACCAGGCAATCTCTTCGCGAGGAACAAGCAGCCTGCGTTTTTTCCTTGCTGGTGTTGCTGAGCCGCTCATCATCCTCTCCGTTTTGTGGTTTGTGAAGTCATCCCCTCTCCGGCAGGCTTTCCTTTAGTCTATATACTCCACGAAGTGCTCAAATTTCTCTTTTGGAGGGAGAACAATGGCACCTGAGGTGCAAATCGGTACACATCTGTTGCAGAGTACAAGACACTTGTAAGGATGCGCAACAATCAGTTTCGGTCGGCAAATGCCCGTTGGGTCTGGTTCGCCCAACTCGAAGACACCGGGTTTGCAGAGAACCTTGCAGTCGCCGCAACCGTTGCAAAGCTCCGGTTTGATAACAGGATACCACGCAATCTCCTCCCTCGGAGCGAGCAGCCGCTTCCGTTTTTTTGCTGTATCCTGTTTTGGATGCGTTGTCCTGGCATGCTGAGTCACCGTCTCCGGTTTCTCCCACGAACCGACCGGAGCAACAGAGGAGTTCTCCTGCCTCTGCATTGCGCGTGACTTGAGGGCGAGACGTAGTGATCGAACAAGCCCCAGAGCACAACCATCGCATGAGGGCTTTGCACATCGCCCGAAAAAGCAATCAAGAAGCAGCATAACCGATCATTTATTGTTGACGCATCCCTGTTGCAGCAAAACATTGAGCGATTCGGTATAGGCTGCAAGCGCTTTCGGTATTCCGTCGATATTTTTGCCTCCAGCCGTTGCAAACTCAGGCTTGCCGCCGCCACCACCCTGCACCTGCTTTGCAGCTTCACGAATCAGTTTCCCTGCATCGATGCCACATGAACGAACCGCTTTGTCGGAAGCAAAACTCACCAGTGAGACCTTTCCCTCGTCAACCGTACAGAGCAGACCCACCGCACAAGGCTCCTTCTCGCGCAACGCAAGGGCCGCCTGACGCAACGTCTCGGTATCCACCCCTTCAACCACCTTCGTTATCACCCGGCAGCAAGAGATATCGGGTGAAGCTGCAAGTTCAGCGCTTAACGTGGTGAGAAGAGTGGTGATCTTGCCCTCAAGGAGCTGCTTTTCCAGCTCTTTTTTAGCCTCCATCAGTTCAGCAACTCTCCCAGAAACCGCTTCATCCCCCTTAGCTTTCAGCAGATGGCGCACCTGCTGAAGCTCCCGATACTCGTTCCATAAAAGCTTTTCGGCAGCGCTGCCGGTCACTGCCTCAAGGCGACGGACACCGGATGCTACCGACGATTCACTGACGATTTTGACCAGACCAATCCGCCCAATATTATCAACATGGGTGCCACCACACAGCTCAACCGAAATGCCCGGCACTTCGACCACCCTCACAAGGTCGGCATACTTGTCGCCAAAAAAGGCAAGGGCACCTTTGGCAATCGCCTCATCGTAAGGGACATCGGCGTGCTTGACCACCGGTTCAGCTCTTCGTATCTGTTCGTTCACTTCGGCCTCAACCGCCTCAATCTCACCTTCAGAGAGCTTTGAAAAGTGGCTGAAGTCAAAACGGAGACGTTCGGCACTCACGAATGAGCCCTTCTGCTGCACATGTTGCCCAAGAATTCTGCGGAGCGATGCGTGCATGAGGTGTGTTGCGGTATGATTGCGCTCGGCATCATGACGCACACCTGAATCGACAGCGGCTTTCGCTGACAGCTCGTGGGCATCGAGCGAGAGGTCATCCAGAAGAACGGACGTATCAAGAAGCTTGTCAAAAGCTTCTGAAATAACATGGACGATGGTATCGCCATCCTTGACGGTATCGGCAACCTGAAAACGATAACGGGTCGTCTCTATCACTCCTTTGTCACCAGTCTGTCCACCGCTTTCGGCATAGAATGGCGTCTGGTTGAGCGCGAGCAGCAGCTTCTCTTTGGCATGTTTGATGCCGGTAATAGCAACTGGCATAGCAAGCTGGTCGTAACCGGCAAACAGGGACGCATGGACATCGCTGAACCAGCTCCACGTTGTGCCATCGTCTCCAACATGCTGCTTCTCCTTGCGGTCGCTTCTTGCGCGAGTTTTCTGTTCGAGCATGCAACGTTCAAAGCCCTCGCCATCAACCTGAAAGCCAACTTCCGCAGCCATCAAGCTGGTCAAGTCAAAAGGAAATCCATAGGTATCATAAAGCTTGAAGGCATCCTGCCCGTCGATAATCGCGCCTTTCGCAAGACGGACTTTTTCGACAACATCGTTGAAAATCTCCATGCCACGATCAAGGGTGACAATAAAACTCTCCTCTTCTGCCCTGATGATATTGGCGACGGTCTGCTGCTGTTTCTGCAGTTCAGGAAAAACATCGCCCATTGATGCAGCCAGGGTTCCAACAAGCTGATGCAGAATCGGTTCGTTATAGCCAAGATTTTTGGAGTAGCGCAAGGCTCGACGAAGAATGCGGCGAAGCACATAACCGCGACCCTCGTTTGAGGGCATGGCGCCATCGGAGAGTGCAAAGGTGAGCGTGCGGGCATGATCGGCAATAACCCTCATCGCTATGTCGAGGGGGGCATCCATCGATGCACCGTAGCGGACACCGGTAATTTCGGTAAGACGATCGAACAACGGCTGAAAGACGTCACTATCATAATTGGAGCCTTTTCCCTGCATCACCGCCACAACACGCTCAAATCCCATGCCGGTATCGACATGTTTCATGGGCAGTGGCTCAAGATGACCATCGCTATGCCTGTTGTATTGTATAAAGACAAGGTTCCACAGCTCGATAACCCGATAATCGCCGACATTGACCAGCTCCCCGCCAGTACCATCCGGTGTCAAATCGATATGAATTTCGGAACAGGGACCGCAGGGGCCGCTCTCCCCCATCTCCCAGAAATTATCCTTGTCACCAAATCGGAGAATATGCTCCGGATTTATATCGGTAAGGCTCTTCCAGATCTCAAAACTCTCGTCGTCATCCTGATACACCGTGGCATAGAGGCGCTCTTTTGGCAATTTCCAGAGATCGGTCAAAAGCTCCCACGCCCAGGTGATCGCCTCTTTTTTATAATAGTCGCCAAACGACCAGTTGCCGAGCATCTCAAAAAAGGTGTGATGATAGGTATCGCGACCAACATCCTCCAGATCGTTATGCTTGCCGGAAGCCCTGATACATTTCTGTGTATCAGCCGCCCGCAGATAGGGCCTTGTTCCCTTGGCAAGAAACACATCCTTGAACTGGTTCATGCCCGCATTGGTAAAGAGCAGGGTGGGATCGTCAGCGGGAATAACCGGAGCAGAACGAACGATAGTATGAGCTTTTTGAGCAAAATAATCCAGAAAGGATTGTCTGATTTCTCGGGATTTCATAGAGATTAGGATCTTGTTACAGCACAGTTCCTGAGAGCAGCACTTACGATGCGGCAACTCTTTTTGGGCCTGAATTTACTCTTTTTTGAGGCTTGTTGCCAACTTAATTTTACCACGTCTTTTGCAACCTCCCATTATTATTAAGGCAAGAGAGCTTCAGAAGAGGTCAATGCCTGTCACTCTTTTTTAATCAAAAAAAATTATATTAAAAAGTAAGGTTTTGGTGAGCTTTCCGCGTCTCTTTTTTCGATAAAAAAACAGGAGCAGTGCTATGAGTTGGGGTATTGGAAGTGAACAAAAACGAAAGGATATCAAGGAGTTGATGGATATTGCCTCCAAAATCATGCAGGAGAATCCGAATCACGTCAACGAGGTCGAAAAAAGCAAGAACGACTGCTGGATGGAGCAAATGTACCTTATGCAGCGTTGCGATTTCTGTGATCTCTCTCCGGATTGCCCGACCAGAGAAGAGCAGGAGTGGCAGGATTACCTCAAAAAAAATAACATCGTCATCGAAAAATAATCCTGGCTATCAGGACTAAACTCTTGCTTTACTCCTGTAGAACTCTTATAATGTTGTTATTCCAGAGTACGGTAAGGAAAGAATTTCATCTGCTCTTTACCCGGCAATAGTTTGCATTTCACCAAAGAATCAACTCCACAGCCTGCGTGTTGCGACGTTCCGTTAACACGTGAATATTCTTGCTGTTTACCAACCTTGAAAAGTAATTAACAGGGAACAATGACTGATACCACAAAATCAACCAGACAGGTCAACGTAACATCGAAAACCAGTGTTTCTGTGCTTTTTGCAGGAGACTCGGGTGACGGTATGCAGTTGACCGGGACCCAGTTTGCCAATACCGTAGCAACTCATGGAACAGAACTGAATACGTTCCCGAATTTTCCTGCTGAAATCAGGGCCCCTGCTGGCACGATTGCCGGTGTTTCGGGGTTTCAGCTCCAGTTCAGCAGCAAACCAGTTTATACGCCAGGTGCGCGATTTGATGTTATGGTCGCCATGAACTCTGCGGCTTTGAAAGCAAATTTAAAAGACCTGCACCGTGGCGGCATCATCATTGCCGGTACGGAGGGATTTGATGAAAAAAACCTCAAGCTTGCGGGGTATCCACCAGGAGTGAATCCACTCGAGGATGGTTCTCTGAGCAACTATATCCTTTTTCCTGTCCCGATTCTGCAGCTCACCCGTGAAGCCCTGAAAGAGAGCGGCCTCAGCAGCAAGGAGATTGACCGATGCAAAAACATGTTTGTTCTGGGCTTGCTCTACTGGCTCTACACTCTTCCACTTGAGGGAACATTTGAGACACTGCGTGCCAAATTCCAGAAAAATGTTCACATGGCCGAAGCGAACATCAGGGCTGTCAAGGCTGGCTATTTCTTTGGTGATGAGACCGAGCTCTTTGCAAACCTTGGGCGTTTCGATATTGCCCCTCAAAAACAGCATGGCCTCTATCGCAGGGTCACCGGAAATGAAGCTTGTGCCATAGCTCTGACTGCAGCAGCCAAAAAGGCCGGCCTGAAACTCTTCCTTGGTTCATACCCCATCACGCCGGCAACTGAAATTCTTTCGACCCTGGCGAAGAAGAAAAAATATGGCGTTAAAACGTATCAGGCAGAAGATGAGATTGCCGGTATTGTGAGCAGCATCGGCGCGGCTTATGGCGGGGCGCTCGCTGCAACCAACACCTCTGGCCCTGGACTGGCGCTGAAAACTGAAGCGCTTGGCTTGGCGGTTATTCTTGAGTTGCCGCTGGTGGTAATCAATGTACAGCGCGGTGGCCCATCAACCGGCTTGCCAACAAAACCAGAGCAATCTGATCTCTTCATGGCGATGTACGGCAGGCACGGAGAGGCTCCGCTTCCGGTTATCGCTGCCAGCTCGCCTGTTGACTGTTTCTATTGTACCTATGAAGCTGCGAGAATTGCGGTCGAGCACATGACTCCCGTTATCTGTTTAACAGACGGCTATCTTGCACTCAGCTCCGAACCATGGAAAGTCGAAAATCCGGATAATCTTGCACCAATTACCCCACGCTTTCACCTCCCCAGAAAGCCTGAAGATCCACCGTTTCTACCTTACACCCGCGACGATCGCCAGGTTCGTTCATGGGCAATCCCGGGAACCAGGGGGCTTGAACATCGTATTGGCGGGCTCGAAAAGCAGAATGAAACCGGCAATGTCTCCCATGATCCAGAAAATCATGAGCTGATGACCAAACTTCGAGCACAAAAAATTAATCATATTGCTGATACTCTTCCGCTCCAAGCCATTGATAATGGCCCGGAAAAAGGAGATTTACTTGTGCTCGGATGGGGCTCTTCTTACGGGGCGATCAAAACTGCTGTTGAGCAAGCTATCGAAAAGGGGCACAGCGTCGCTCATGCTCACCTGCGCTATATCCACCCATTTCCAAAAAATCTTGGGGAAATTCTCGGGAATTACAAAAAAATACTTATTCCCGAGCTCAATAACGGGCAGCTTATCCATATTATTCGTGACAAGTTCCTGATTGCACCTGAAGGATTTACCAAGATTCAGGGGGTACCGTTCAATGAAATGGAAATACTGATTAAAATCACTGATATTATAAAGGAGCTTCAATAATGGCCGATAACACAACAGTCCCAGTTCTTCCAGTCCTGATTGCCAAGGACTTTGCTTCGGATCAAGAGCCAAAATGGTGTCCCGGGTGCGGCGATCATGCCGTGCTGCAGCAAATCAAAAACGTTTTGCCTGAGCTGGGTATTGCACCTGAAAATATTGTTTTTGTTTCTGGTATAGGATGTTCATCCCGTCTTCCTTATTATCTTGCCACTTATGGAGTGCACGGTATTCACGGCAGAGCTCTCCCTATGGCAACCGGACTCAAAGTTTCACGACCGGAACTGAGCGTCTGGGTTGGAACCGGCGATGGTGACGCGCTCTCCATTGGCGGAAACCACTTTATTCATACTTTGAGAAGAAATCCTGACCTTAATGTGGTGCTTTTCAACAATGAAATTTACGGTCTCACGAAAGGTCAGTATTCTCCCACCTCGAAAATTGGCTTGAAAACAGTTACTTCTCCATCTGGAGTTATTGATCAGCCGTTTAATACCGCAGCGCTCACGCTGGGCTCCGGGGGATCATTTTTTGCAAGGGCTTTTGACCGCGACGGGAAATTTCTTCGCTCGATATTGAAACGCGCCGCCCTTCACAAGGGAACTTCGCTGGTGGAAATATATCAGAACTGTCCTATTTTTAACGGCGGCGCTTTTGAAGCATTTGCCTCTGCGGACAATAAAGCCAATAATACGGTCTATCTTGAACAGTCGAAACCTCTTATTTTTGCAAGAGGAAAACGGGGTATTTGGCTTGACGGATTTCAGCCCATCGTGGTGGATTTGGACAAAGAGGGTATTTCCAGCAGTGACCTCTGGATTCATGATGAAACCGATATCAACAAAGCGTCAATTCTTGCTCATTTTGCTGATGATCATGCCGACTCGGAAGAGTCTCTGCCAAGACCTTTCGGCGTTTTCTATGCCAGGGAACGCATAACGTACGAAGACGCTCTGACCGCACAGATCTCTGATGCCCAGAAAAACGGCATAGGCACCTTCGAGGAACTCCTTAAGGGCGATCAATCATACGAAATCAAGAAAGCATGAGGAGAACAAAAAAGCCGGCATGAACACCGGCTTTTTTTATTTTCCGCATTTTTATGTCTCTTCCTTCCAGACACCCATGGCCGAGAACTTTTCTATCCGATCATGGACAAGATCCCCGGGCGCTTTCAAAAGAAGCAATTTCAACTCCTCAATCAGTATACTTTTCAATGTCCTCGCCATGGCATCAGGGTCGGTATGGGCTCCACCAAGGGGCTCAGGAATAATTCGGTCAATAATGCCCTGACCAAGAAGATCCTCTGCGGTGAGCTGCAAGGCTTCTGCCGCCTGCTCTTTATAGTTCCAGCTTCTCCAGAGAATGGAAGAACAACTTTCGGGTGAAATCACTGAATACCAGCTATTTTCAGCCATAAGAATTCGATCACCAACCCCGATACCAATGGCTCCCCCGCTCGCACCTTCGCCGATAATCACGCAAATTACCGGAACCGTCAGCTTCGCCATCTCGAACAGATTGTGGGCAATCGCCTCTGCCTGCCCTCGTTCTTCGGCTTCTATACCAGGAAATGCGCCAGGTGTGTCGATTAAGGTAATAACCGGTTTTCTGAATTTCTCGGCGAGCTTCATCAACCGCAACGCCTTGCGGTATCCTTCGGGCTGTGCCATACCAAAATTCCGGTAAAGATTGGACTTGGTATCACGGCCTTTCTGATGGCCGATAATCATAACAGGCTGAGAAAAACCTGACGCACTCTCTTCAATGCGGGCAAAGCCTCCGACAATAGCTTTGTCATCACTGAAATGCCGATCACCGGCAAGCTCGGCAAAGCCAGTGGTCATCGTGTAAATATAATCAAGCGTATAGGGTCGTGCCGGATGACGGGCAAGCTGCACTTTCTGCCATCGAGTAAGGTTTTTATAGATCGAACGACGGAGCGCATCGACTTTCAGCTCAAGAACCTCTATGTCATTATAGAGGGAGTCGACTTCTGACTGAGTCTGCTCCCGTGTGCTGCTCCTGAGGCATTGACGCATTTCGTTGAGCTTGGCTTCAAGCTCAAACAGCGGCTTTTCAAAATCAAGGACAACTTTGGTGACCATAGTGCAGCAATATTAATGAGAAAAAAAGCCCATCAAGCAAAAGCTCATGACGGGCTAAAAAAAAGCATGAACAGAAAAATCACGATTAACCACCGACCTCATCCTTCAATGCTTTTCCCGGTTTGAATTTAACAACTTTTTTCGCTGAAATGGTAATAACTTCGCCCGTCTGGGGGTTACGTCCCTGTCTTTCTGCTCTGTCGCCAATGGAAAAAGTACCGAAACCAACGAGAGCCACATCCTCTCCCTCTTTCAGTGATACCGTCACAACATTAATAAACGCTTTAAGAGCGCGTTCGGCATCAACTTTGGTCAGTTTAGCCTGCTCGGCGATTTTCTCTACTAATTCAGCTTTTGACATATGAGTTTTTATTGTTTGGTTAAAATTAACTTTCTTTGTCAAATTACACGCCCTGTCGCCCCGAATTTAAACAGTAGGTGACAAACATGCAATGGCTTTTTACCTTTATCCATGATTGAATGAACGGTAATTGGTATTCGTCCTGCTCTGTGTTATATTCAAGCTGTTTTATTCTGGGGAATCACCAACTGTACAAGATAATTTTTTATCCGGCTTATGGTCTCAATCAGCAACATTTCAAAAGGTTCAATTATCCGTTTCAAGGGGGAACCCCACAGTATCGAGAGTCTTATGCACCGCACGCCAGGCAATCTCAGGGCGTTTTACCAGGCGAACATGAGAAATCTGAAATCAGGCAGAAATGTCGAATATCGCTTCAGTGCCACAGAATCGGTGGATCTCATTGTCACCGAGAGAAAACAGTATCAGTATCTTTATCGGGATGGTAGTGATTTTGTGATGATGGACAACGATACTTTTGACCAGATTCATGTTCCTGAATATTTAATTGGTTCTTCAGCTAAATTTGTGAAGGATGGCATTACAGTAACTATATTGTTCTCCGACGATGGTTCTATTCTTGGAGTTGAGCTGCCGACATTTGTTGAAGTTGAGGTGACCGAAACCAGTCCGGCCCTGAAGGATGACAGGGCAACCAGTGGAACGAAACCTGCAATTGTAGAGACCGGGGCAGAGGTAAACGTGCCCATGTTTATACAGACTGGAAGTATTATTCGTGTTGATACCCGAACGGGTGAGTATATTGAAAGAGTCAAGAAATAACGATCTCAAGCTGTTTTACCAAGACCTGCGTTTATAACCTAAGTAATATATTATCATGAACCTTAACGAAATCAAACAGCTTATTGACATTGTCAATAGCTCAGATCTTCAGGAGACCATCATTGAGGAGGGGAATTTCAAAATTATCCTGAGGCGATCTTCTGCCGCAGTGACTCCCCAGTTGATTCCTGTACAGGCATCCCTCTTGCAAGCCGTTCCCCAGGCTTCTTCAGTTGCACCAACACCAGTCGATGCTGAACCCGTCTCTGACCTTATTGAGTCACGTTCACCAATTGTTGGTACCTTCTATTCTGCCTCATCACCCGATTCACCAGCATTTGTTGCCGTTAATGACATTGTAAAGAAAGGTGATGTCCTGTGTATTATTGAAGCCATGAAGTTGATGAACGAAATTGAAGCTGAAGTTTCAGGTACCATTGTTGAAATTCTTGTTGAAAACGGACAAGCGGTCGAATATGATCAGCCACTGTTCCGGATTAAACCATAATCATTCATCACAAAAAGCCTTGTTCAAGAAAATACTTGTTGCAAATCGCGGCGAAATTGCTTTGCGTATTATGCAGACCTGCCGCGAAATGGGGATCAGTACTGTTGCTGTTTATTCTACAGTGGACGCTGAGTCTATCCATGTCAAATACGCCGATGAAGCTGTCTGTATAGGGCCAGCTCTGTCACGAGAGAGTTATCTCAATATTCCACGCATTATTGCTGCAGCACAGGTGACCAATGCCGATGCTATCCATCCGGGATATGGTTTTCTTGCCGAAAATGCCGATTTCGCAGAAGTATGCGAATCAGCCAACATCAAGTTTATCGGTCCTACAGCAAGAATGATCAACCAGATGGGCGATAAAAATACCGCCAAGGCAACCATGATCACTGCAGGAGTACCGGTTGTTCCTGGAAGTCCGGGGTTGGTCACCGATCTGAAACAGGCAATTGAGACTGCTAAAAAAACTGGTTACCCGGTTATCATCAAACCAACTGCAGGTGGCGGCGGAAAGGGCATGCGGGTGGTCACGGAGGAGAGTCAGCTTGAAAAGGCGCTGAACACTGCACGCAGTGAAGCTGAGCAGGCTTTTGGCAACAGCGGCTGCTATATCGAGAAGTATCTTGAAAATCCTCGCCATGTTGAAATTCAGATTCTTTCAGATCAGCACGGCAACACCATCCATCTTGGTGAGCGTGACTGTACTGTCCAAAGACGTCACCAAAAGCTGATTGAGGAGACGCCTTCGCCAGTTGTTGATGAGGCATTGCGAAAAAGAATGGGCGATGCCGCTGTCGCCGCTGCCAGTGCGATCAACTATGAAGGTGCTGGTACTATCGAGTTTCTTCTCGACAGGCACAAGGACTTTTACTTCATGGAGATGAATACTCGTATCCAGGTTGAGCATCCGGTGACTGAAGAGCGCTACGATGTTGATCTCGTGAAAGAACAGATTCTTATCGCAAGCGGCGAGTCGATTGGAGGTCGAACCTTTAGCCCAAAAGGACACTCCATTGAATGCCGTATCAATGCAGAGGATCCCGAACACATGTTCCGTCCCTCACCCGGGCAACTTCAGGTCTTCCATACCCCTGGAGGTCATGGGGTGAGAGTCGATTCACATGCTTATGCAAGCTACGTGGTGCCATCGAACTACGACTCAATGATTGCAAAGCTCATCGTTACTGCACAAACAAGAGACGAAGCCATTGCAAGGATGTCACGTGCCCTTGATGAATTCATTGTGGTTGGAGTCAAGACGACGATTCCTTTTCATAAACAGGTCATGCATTCTCCGGTTTTTCAGAGCGGAGAGTTCGATACCAGTTTTCTGGAAACGTTCAGGTTTGAAAAGAAATAAAAAAAAAGGGAGATGCGAATCTCCCTTTTTTTTAATGCTTTATTAATCTTGCCCTACGCGAACTACCGCTCATTGGCAAAACCCTCCCGGGTTTCTGCTATCACCACGTCACTCCCTTCTCTGGCAGAAGCCATTTCCTGACCATCACCAGTAAGTTTTATCGCCTTGTATCTCTTCAGTCCTGTGCCCGCAGGAATCAGTTTTCCGACAATCACATTCTCTTTCAGGCCAGCAAGATAGTCAACCTTTCCTGCAACTGCTGCGTCAGTCAACACTTTCGTGGTCTCCTGGAACGATGCCGCAGAAATCACACTTTCGGTCTGAAGTGCCGCGCTCGTGATACCAAGCAACACCGGATGAGAGGTTGCCTGAAGGGCTGGCTCAAAAGCGATCATACTCTTGGTATTCTTGCGCAGCTCACGATTCAGCTTGGTAATATCACGGATTTTGTGGAGCTGACTCTCCTGAATCCTTGCCGGAGCATCACCTTTTTCCGTAATGCGTACCTTCTCGGAAATCCCCTTATTAGACTCAACAAAGGCACTTCGGTCAATCAGGTCACCGGGAAGCAGGTCGGTGTCACCCGGCTCTTCAACACGTACTTTCTGAAGCATCTGGCGCACAATAACCTCAAGATGCTTGTCATTAATCTCGACACCCGCATTAATCTGATACACCTTCTGAATCTCGTTCACCAGATACTGCTGCACCGCATTAGGGCCCTGAATACGCAAAATATCCTGGGGGGATACGGCACCATCGGTCAGTGGATCACCAGCCTTGACTTCGTCACCCTCGTTGGCCAGCACATGCTTTCCAACCTGGACATAATAGATCTTCTCCTCACCAAAGTCATTTTTAACCTTGATCTCCTTGCTGCTTCTGCGCTGTGAGCCAAAGCTGACATAACCGTCGATTTCGGTCACAATTGCCGGGTCAGTTGGAATACGTGCTTCAAATAACTCTGTTACCTTGGGCAAGCCTGCGGTAATGTCACCACCAACACGGTCGAGGTTTCTTGGCACCTTGGCCATAATATCACCAGGATTGACCTTCTGTCCATCTTCAACATAAAGATTTGACTTGATCGGCACTGGATAGGTTTTTCTCACCTCACCATTTGCATCAATAATCATCAACCTCGGCTCCCTTGTTTCAGTAGCTCTCAGTTTGGTACGCCAGTTAATGATGGTGTGCTGCGAAAATCCTGTCTGGGGATCAACCTCTTCCTTGTAGGTGACACCTTTTTCGATATCAGCAAATTTAATGACCCCGTGTATCTCCGCAATAATCTGTGTACTGTTGGGTTCACTGCTGAATATCACCCGATCTTTTTTGACAAGAGAGCCGTTCTTGCAGTGAAGATGCGCCCCATGCGGAACGATATAGCGTTTCAGAATCTTGCCCGACTCTGGATCGGCAATATTGATTTTGCCATTTTTCTGAATAACAATGATCCGAAGATCTTCAACACCATCCTCATTGATAGCGGTATGTTCTACCGTCTTGATGTCTTCAAACTGAACCTGACCATCATAGAATGCCTTGGTCTCGGTTTCAGAAATACCTCCCTGAGCGGTACCACCCTGGTGGAAGGTACGAAGGGTAAGCTGTGTGCCCGGTTCACCGATTGACTGGGCGGCAATAACACCAACCGCTTCGCCAATTTCAACGAGTTCATGCACTGAAAGGTTGGTACCGTAGCACTTTGAACAAATACCGATTTTAGACTCACAGGTCAACACCGAACGGATCTCGGCCTCTTCGACTCCGACCGTCTCCTGAATGAGTTCGGCCAGCTCTTCAGTGATGATTTCTCCCGATGTCACAACCACTTTGTTATTAAGGGTATCGTAAATATCCCGGGCGGCTACACGTCCCTTGATTTTTTCACGGAACTTGATCTGGCCGCTGGTCTCTTCCTCAATATTACGATGAACATAAAGACCTCGAGTCGTTCCACAGTCATCGATAGTGACAATAACATCCTGTGCCACATCATGAAGCCTTCTGGTCAGATAACCGGCATCAGCCGTTTTCAATGAGGTATCCGAAAGACCTTTACGGGCACCATGCGTTGAAATGAAATATTCAAGAACGGTAAGCCCCTCCTTGAGGTTCGAGATAATCGGGTTTTCAATAATTTCTCCCGGCTGTCCCGACATGGACTTCTGCGGACGGGCAATAAGACCTCTCATACCAGTCAACTGACGCACCTGTTCTCTTGAACCACGAGCGCCAGAATCAAGCATCATATAGAGGGGATTGAAACCATCACGATCTTTTTTAAGCTTCTGATAGGACTCTTCGGCAACAATATTGGATGTTTTCTGCCAGACATCAACAATCTGGTTATACCGTTCATTATCGGTCAGCGTACCACGGTTATATTCCTTGACAACCTTGGTACTGTCCCGCTGAGCATTCTTGATATGCTTGACCTTGGTTTCAGGCACAATGGCATCAGAAAGGCCTACAGAAAGACCGCCTTTCATGGCATAATGGAATCCAACCTCCTTAATATTGTCAAGGAATTTGGCGGTTTCAACATTTCCAACCTCGCTGCTCAGTCGTCCAATCAGCTCTTTGGCAACCTTTTTATCGATAACCCGATTAATAAAACCGATTTTATCGGGCACATGCTGGTTAAAAATAACCCGGCCAACCGTGGTAAGAAGAATAGCCTTCTTTTCAATCTGTGATTTCAGCCACAAGGACTTTTCCGATCCTGGCTCGACAATGGTATCAAGAACTCGCAGTGAATCAAATTTCTGATCGATCTCGCCTTTATACTGCACAAAAATCTGGGAATGCAGACCGACTCGCCCTTCATTACAGGCTATAAGAACATCTTCACTGCTGTAGAAAATCTGTCCCTCTCCAATATCCCCGATGCGCGACTTGGTCAGATAATACATGCCGAGGACCATGTCCTGCGAAGGCACCGTAACCGGTTTACCCGACTGAGGAAGAATAAGATTATGAGATGACAGCATGAGCAGCGAAGCTTCGAGCTGCGCCTCCTGAGACAGCGGAATGTGAACCGCCATCTGATCACCATCAAAGTCAGCATTAAACGCCGTACAGACAAGAGGATGAATTTGAATCGCCTTGCCTTCGACAAGAAGGGGCTGGAATGCCTGGATTCCGAGACGATGAAGAGTTGGTGCCCTGTTCAGAAGAACCGGCCTTCCATCAATAACTTTTTCAAGCACATCCCAGACGACAGGATCCTTTCGGTCAATCAGTTTTTTCGCTGACTTGACCGATTTTGCAATGCCTCGATCCACCAGACGGCGAATCACAAATGGCTGAAACAGCTCGATAGCCATGCTTTTCGGCAGACCACACTCATGCAGTTTCAACTCGGGGCCAACGACGATAACCGAACGTCCCGAATAATCAACCCTCTTTCCAAGCAAGTTCTGACGAAAACGGCCCTGTTTGCCTTTCAAAGCATCAGAAAGCGACTTCAGCGGCCTGTTTGACTCGCCGGTCTTGACCGCATTGGCCTTGCGGGAGTTATCGAACAAGGCATCAACCGCTTCCTGAAGCATTCTCTTTTCATTTCGGAGAATAACCTCTGGCGCACGAATATCTATAAGTTTTTTCAGGCGGTTGTTCCTGATAATGACCCTTCGGTAGAGGTCATTAAGATCCGAGGTAGCAAACCTGCCTCCTTCAAGAGGGACAAGAGGACGAAGTTCCGGCGGAATAACCGGAACCACTTCCATAACCATATACTCCGGTTTATTACCCTCATAAACATAAGGCTCAGGAAGTTCGTCTTCAGGAAAAAGACCCTGGGGCTTTTTGCGGGTCTTCTTGTGCGGCTCATAACTTTTTCTGAATGCCTCAACAACTTTCAGCCTTTTCAGCGCATCAGCTCTTTTCTGTTCTGAATTGCTCTCCTTCAGCACCTTGCGCAGATGTACGGCGGATGCCTCCAAATCAATATTTTTGAGCAGCATGTGAATGGCCTCGCCACCCATTTTGGCAACAAACTTGTCCGGATCTGAATCCTCAAGATCCTGATTATCCTCATACTCCGTTATAATCTGAAAATACTGCTCCTCAGTCAGACGATCAAGTTTCTTGATACCCTGTTTTTCACCTGGTTCACCGGGATTGATGACAACATAAACTTCATAGTAGATGATCCTTTCCAGCTCTTTGGTCGAAAGATCAAGCAATGCTCCAATTTTGCTGGGAACTGAACGGAAAAACCAGGTATGCACGACCGGAACAGCAAGAGAAATATGACCCATGCGATCCCTGCGGACACTTTTGGTTGTTACCTCAACACCACAGCGGTCGCAGATAATTCCTTTATAACGGACACGTTTGTATTTACCGCAATAACACTCCCAGTCCTTGGTTGGACCGAAAATTTTTTCGCACATCAACCCGTCACGTTCAGGCTTGAAAGTGCGATAGTTAATCGTCTCCGGCTTCAGCACCTCACCCCTTGAATGAGCAAGAATACTTTCAGGTGAAGCAATGCTAAACTTTATTCTTGAAAATTCACCTTTTAAGGGTGATGCTCCCTGTGAAAAAATCATAGTCAATATTCCTTGTTAAAACGACTCTTGTTAACGTCCGTTAATGATGTACACGCTACTAACCACATTACTAAGGAACCTTGTCGTCAATACGAATCTCAAGACCCAAGCCCTGCAACTCCCTGACAAGAACGTTGAAAGACTCAGGTATACCGGGCTCCGGCAGGTTCTGACCTTTAACAATCGCCTCATAGGTTTTGTTCCGCCCTATCACATCATCCGATTTAACCGTCAACATTTCCCGAAGAATATTGGACGCGCCATAGGCTTCCAGCGCCCAAACCTCCATTTCACCAAACCTCTGACCACCAAACTGGGCCTTGCCACCAAGCGGCTGCTGGGTAATCAGTGAATAAGGACCGGTGGAACGGGCATGAATCTTGTCATCAACCAAGTGACTCAGCTTGAGCATGTAAATATAACCAATGGTCACTTCATCGTCGAAACGCTCACCAGTACGACCATCATAAAGACTGACCTTGCCATGAGCAGGAAGACCAGCTTTTTCGAGCTCATGCTGCACCTCCTGATACGTCGCACCATTGAAAATCGGTGTCTTGAACTTGACCCCTAACGTCTTTGCCGCCCAGCCAAGCGATGTTTCATAAAGCTGGCCAATATTCATGCGGCTTGGTACACCCAGAGGATTAAGAACAATATCGACCGGAGTACCATCTTCCATGAACGGCATATCCTCAATAGGGAGAATTTTGCCCACAACGCCCTTGTTCCCATGCCGGCCAGCCATTTTGTCACCGACTTGTATTTTTCTTTTCTGGGCGATATAAACTTTGGCGAGTTCCTCTATACCAGGAGGAAGCTCGTCACCAACATTGATCTTGTATTTCTCGTTGTCACGCTCATCGGCCAAATCTTTCAGCATGAAACGAAACTCCTTGACAAGACGAACAACATTTTCATTGACCTTGTCAGAATCGGTCAACCCTTTTGAAAAATCAATCGATTCCAAAAATGGCATGACACTGAATTTCGCCAGCACGCTGTCATCATAAAGAGCACCCTCTGCTACAAGCTGCTTGCCTTTATCACTAGAGATCCCTGCTGAAATCTTGCCCTCAAGAAGCTGCCGTACCCATATGGCAAACCGCTTCCGCAGGTCATACTCTCTGGCATCAAATTTCCGGTCAACGAGTTCAATCTTTTCCTTGACATCCAGGCCCACCTTTTTCTTGCGGCTGAAAAGCTTTGTCTTGATAACAATTCCCTTCATTCCGGCAGGCACGTGCATTGACGCATCTTTGACATCGCTTGATTTGTCACCAAAAATTGCCCTGAGCAACTTTTCTTCGGGGGTTGGATCGCTCTCTCCCTTCGGTGTTATTTTTCCGACCAGAATATCCCGTTCCTTGACCTCTGCGCCATTTCGCACGATACCGTTTTCATCGAGATTTCTGAGCGCTTCATCGCTGACATTATAAATATCGCGGGTGAACTGCTCCTCACCCCGTTTGGTATCACGGACATTGGCCTCAAATTCGTGAATATGAATCGAGGTAAAAACGTCGTCATAGACAAGCCGTTCGCTCAAAATTATAGCATCCTCAAAATTATAACCACGCCAGGGCATGAAGGCTACCAGGACGTTTTTGCCAAGCGCCAGCTCTCCGTTATCTGTCGATGAACTATCGGCAAGCACGGCACCTTTTTCAACACGCTGACCAATCTGCACAAGAGGTTTCTGTGAAATACAGGTATCCTGGTTGGAGCGCTTGAACTTGATCAGCTTATAGGTTTTCACCCCTTCATCAGGATCAAGCATTGATAGCCGGAGATCATTGTCGGTATCAATATCATAGCGAATCGTTATGTATTCTGCAGTAACATCTTCAAGTACTCCGGCACCTTCTGCTACAATGACTGAACGAGAGTCCCTTGCAACCTTTGCCTCCATGCCAGTGCCAACAACAGGAGCTTCTGAAGTCAACAGTGGAACCGCCTGGCGCTGCATGTTGGCGCCCATCAGTGCACGGTTACCATCATCGTGCTCAAGAAAAGGAATCAGTGCAGCCGCAGCACTGACAATTTGTACAGGAGAGACATCCATAAAATTGACATCCTCAGCCGCAACAACCGGATAGTCACCTTTGGTCCTGGCCTGAACAGTCTCAAGCGCAATTTTATTGTTCTCATCAAGCGGAACACTGACCGGCACAGTAATCTTGTTCTCTTCATCTTCAGCCGAAAGCATGATAACGGTGTCCGTGACCAGTCCCTTTTCAACAACCCTGTAAGGTGTTTGTATAAAACCTTTATCGTTGATCTCCGCATAAACCGACAACGAGGAGATAAGACCGATGTTTGGACCTTCCGGTGTTTCGATCGGGCACAACCTGCCATAATGGGTGTAGTGAACATCCCGAACCTCAAAACCCGCACGCTCTCTGGTAAGACCACCTGGCCCAAGAGCTGAAACCCTCCTCTTGTTGGTCATTTCAGCAAGAGGATTGGTTTGATCCATAAACTGTGAGAGCTGGCTTGTCGCAAAAAAGCTTGACACAACGCTTGATACGGTGCGGGCGTTAATCAGATCCGAAGGCGCGATTTTATCAGAGTCACGGGAGTTGAGTTTTTCACGAACATTTTTGCCCATTCTGGCCAGTCCAATAACGAACTGTGCTGCAAGCTGTTCACCTACAGAACGCACACGACGATTTGCCAAATGATCAACATCATCAACATCAGCAAGCCCGTTGACCAGTTTGATGAGATAATAGATGACAGAGATAATATCATAATGCGTCAGCACCAGAATATCATCCCCAGTCGGCTCATCAGAAAAAGACTGTATCGTTTGAAGAATTTTCTCGTAAATGGTATCTGAAAGCTGCTTCAACTCCGGCTTTTCTGAAAGGTACGCATTCAGATCATCAAACTCTTTACTGAGCTTTTTCTTGATCCTGTAGCGACCAACCTCGCCGAGATCATATTTTTTCTGGTTGAAAAAAGTTCTCTCGAGGAAACTTCTTGCCGCATCAATATCGGGAGCCTCATTGGCCCTCAGCTCTTCATAGACAATCTCGAGCGCCTCTTCCTCGGTCGCTGAACTGTCGTTGAGTATGGTATTGATGATTATGGATTTATCCACCCCTTTGTCACCGCCCGAAAAGGTCTTCATGACCTTGACGCTTTTGTAGCCAGCGGCCAGAATCTGCTCAAAAATATCTTCAGTTATGGCTGTCCTGGCACTGACCACCTCACCGGTCTGCATGTCAACAATATCGGAGGCAAGATACTGCCCGACAAGCTGCTCCTTTTTACTGGATTTAAGCGGAATCTCTTCAACAAGATCAAAAAGAGCAAGAATATCCTCGTCCCTTGCAAATCCAATGGCACGTAAAAGTGCACTGACCAGAAAATTCTTTTTCTGATCGATGTAAACAAAAATCTGGTTATTGATATCGGTCTGAAACTCAATCCATGAGCCTCTGGTCGGAACGATTTTGGCCGAATACATTTTTTTGCCATTCGGATGAACGGCTTCACTGAAAACCACACCTGGCGAACGGTGAAGCTGAGCAACCACGACCCTTTCGGCACCATTGACAATAAAAGTGCCACGATCCGTCATATAAGGAATTCTGCCAAGATAAACTTCCTGCTGAATGGTCTCCTTCCAGTCAGTCTCATCAGCCTCATCCTTATAGGAAAGCTTCAGCTTGACTTTCAGGGAAACATCATAAGTCAGGCCCCTTTCAATACAATCCTCGACCGTATATTTTGGTTTATCAAAACCATAGGAGATATACTCAAGCAGATAGAGCCCTCTCGTATCGGTAATAGGGAACGCTCCACGAAGAACGCGCTCAAGGCCCTGGTCTTTCCTTTTGGCAAGAGGTACGCTATCCTGTATAAAATTATGAAATGAATCTAACTGAACTTTTAATAAGTCGGGAGGCTCTATAATACTTTGGATTTTGGAAAAGTCAATACAGGGTGTTGTTGTTGCATCGGCCACTTTCACATGCACCTCACTTTTATCAATTGCATGAATTACTTACAGGTTAAGTCATCACAAACATAGACAGAAACATGAACCGGACGACAGAAACAACCGGTTGAACCACAATCGTATCATTACAGGAATTACAATCATAACTGTTCTTATACAAACAGACAAAGCTCCGTTTCATATCGAAACGGAGCTTGCTTGGGTAATGACTTCTTTTCAAAGATCACTTCACCTCTACTGATGCACCTGCATCCTTCAGTTCCTTGGCAATCTTTTCTGCTTCGTCCTTGGAAATAGCCTCTTTTACTGTTTTCGGAGCGCCATCGACAAGATCCTTTGCCTCTTTCAGGCCAAGAGCGGTGATAGCACGGACAGCCTTGATAACATTTATTTTGCTTTCGCCTGCGGCTAAAAGCACAACATCAAACTCAGTCTGTTCTTCCACGACAGGCACATCACCTGCTGCAACTGCTGCAACACCAGCAACAGCCACAGGAGCTGCACTGACACCAAATTTCTCTTCCAGAGCCTTCACTAACGCGGAAGCGTCTGTAAGAGTTAACTTACCAATTTCCTCTACAAGTGTTTCGATAGACATTATTCCCCTCTCTTGTTTAATTTAAAATGTATAACAGTCTCTTGAGTGCGTAATAGTTTTTATAATCTACTGCTTCTGCCTGGCAATCTGGTCAAGAGCATAAACAAGATTTCTCATCACAGCATTAACCACCATCGGAACAGAGCTGACCACATTGTTGATCACACCTGCGGCACGACCAATATTCTCTGTCTTGCTGAGCATCTCTGAAAGCAAAGGAAGCTGATCAGGGCCAAAAACAACACCATCTATTGCGGCCATCTTGAACTTCAGTGCCTCATTGGTTTTGCTGAACTTCCTGATAACTTTTGCAGGGGCTACCGCATCATCAATGCCAAATGCAACCGCTGTCGTGCTTTTAAGACCTGGAGCAAGCTTGTCCGCACCAGCAAGATCCTTCAATGCCTTTTTAATCAGCGTGTTTTTTACAACACGGTACTCAACCCCGGCTTTTCTGAACTCGTTGCGAAGCTCCGACATTTTAGCAACACTCAACCCCTGAAATTCCGTCAAATATATGCCCTGTGACCTGTTGATCTTTTCAGCGACTTCCTGAACGATCTGCTCTTTTGTATCTCGCTTCATCGTATAAACCGTTTTTATTAGGCGACAAATTTTTCCATTTTAACCTTCACGCTCGGGGACATCGTGCTCGAAAGCGCAATTCCCTGCACATACTGACCCTTGGCTGCCGATGGCTTCAGACGAACAACCTCCCTGAGGAAGCTGGCAATATTGGCAACCAGTTGATCAGGCTGAAACGAAACCTTGCCGACAGGGGCATGAACATTTCCTGCTTTATCAACCCTGAACTCGATTTTACCAGCCTTGACCTCTTTGACTGCCTTGGCCACATCCATCGTCACTGTCCCTGACTTTGGATTCGGCATCAAGCCGCGAGGTCCAAGAATCTTGGCCACCTTACCCAACTGACCCATGACATCCGGAGTTGCAATAATAACATCAACACCGGTCCAGCCCTCCTGGATTTTTTCGATGTACTCCTCAAAACCTACCATATCTGCGCCCGCCTCCCTTGCTTCATCAGCCTTGGCCTCCTTGCAGACAACAAGCACTGTAACAGTTTTGCCTGTGCCGTGCGGAAGCATTACGGTGCCACGGACAACCTGATCGGCATGACGGGGATCAACGCCAAGTTTAACGGCAATATCAACGGTCGCATCGAATTTCGAAACGGTAATCTCCCTGATCTTCTCAACTGCGTCAACCAGATCGTACTCATGAAAACGCTCGATCTTTGATGCAGACTCCCTGTACTTTTTTCCTGCCATTATTGTTCTTGATTATAAGTGGTTAAAAAATCGGCTTTTCAGCCTCCCACAGCGCCCAAACCAAAAAGGCTGTTCTCAGCCCTGAATTGCAATACCCATACTCCTGGCTGTCCCCCTGATCATCTCTTCAGCTCCCTTACTGTCGAAAGCATTGAGATCCGGTCTTTTCAGCTCGGCGATTTTCCGGATCTGCTCATTGGTAACAGAACCAGCCTTGTTGCGATTTGGCTCGCCCGAACCTTTCTTCAAATTTGCTTCCTTCAGGAGAAGAACAGCCGCTGGAGGGGTTTTAGTGATAAACGTGAAGGATTTGTCAGAGTACACCGTAATAACTACCGGAATAATCATTCCTGCTTCACTCTGGGTCTTTGCATTGAACTGCTTGCAAAACTCCATAATATTGACACCTTTCTGTCCAAGAGCGGGACCTACGGGGGGAGCAGGATTTGCTGCACCTGCCGGGATCTGAAGCTTGATAAAACCGATTACCTTTTTTGCCATAAACTATTTCAATTCAGAAGCTTGAATTACTCAAGCATCTATTATTGGGAAACTGACTTAACCTGTGAGAAATCAAGCTCTGTCGGCGTACCACGACCAAAAAAGCTTATCATAACCTTAACCTTCATTCTTTCAGTGCACACCTCATGAACCACGCCTGTCAACGAACTGAAGGGCCCGTCAACTACTTTGACTGAATCGCCAAGCCTGAACGGTGCCTCGACAACTGAACGATGCTCAATATCCTTCTCCGGCTCCAGAATTTTCTCTACCTCATCCGGCCTGAGCGGAGTTGGAACATCATCAACGCCAAGAAAACCAATAACGGAAGGAATGTCAAGAATCAGATTCCTGGTCTGCTTGTCAAGCACAGCCTCAATAAGCACATAACCCGGAAAAGCGTTTTTGGTTAAACTTCTTTTTTTACCATTTTTCACCTCTACAAAGCGCTCGTAAGGAACATAAATCTGTAGTATCTTTTCGCCAAGACCACAGCGAACAACATCTGACTCAATCGCCTCTTTAACCTTGCGCTCATGGCCTGAATAAATCCTGAGTGCATACCAGCGTGCCACCGGAACACCCTGAACATCAACATCCTTTTTTCTTGCGCTCATCAATTCAACCTTAACACTGTTATCTTACAATAACTTTCCCATAACAAAATTTATAATCCAATCGACAACAAACGTGAACAAGGCCAGAATACCAGAAACCGTCAAAACAACAATCGTCAAATCCTTGATCTCATCTTGAGTAGGCCAGATAACTTTCCGCATCTCAATGATGACATCACGATAATACTGAGTTGCTTTGCCTATATATTTATTCATGAAACAAGTGCGGAATAAACAACAGTGAAAATTTCTTCTGTGTGCACGTCAGGAGGGAATCGAACCCCCAACCTGCGGTTTTGGAGACCGCTGCTCTGCCAATTAAGCTACTGACGTATACCCTACTGATCAATACCTCCAAAACATGAGCTGATGATCGGATTCGAACCGATGACCTCTTCCTTACCAAGGAAGTGCTCTACCGACTGAGCTACATCAGCCTTGCACAATAAACCGTGGGTAGGGGAGGATTCGAACCTCCGAAGACAGAGTCGACAGATTTACAGTCTGTTGCGTTTAACCACTTCGCTACCTACCCATAACATTCAGAGCTGGTGATGGGACTCGAACCCGCAACCTGCTGATTACAAATCAGCTGCTCTACCAATTGAGCTACACCAGCAGCTCACTCAAAAAACAGGGCTGGTAATATAATGAGAGGTTTTTAAAATACAAAAGAAAAAAGATTATTTCGTGCAATCATCTTTAACCCCGGCAAAAAAACAGGCAAGACGAATCGTCGTTTTTCTCGAAACAGTGCGTTGTGAAAAAGCCAGAACTGTATCGATCAAGGTTGGGAATACCCTTATACGATTTTTTTTCAACCCTTTCATGACGGCTTTGACTACGACATCAATTCCTGAAATCGGCAATCGAATATTCGCAGCATTATGACCGGCCCGTCCCAAAAAACCAGTGTCAACAAAACCCGGGCAAACAGCAAAAACTTTAATCCCCTTGCCCTTCAACTCCAAATAAAGCGCCTCAGTAAGCGTCAAAACAAACGACTTTGTTGCCGAATAGAGGGCTAGACCAGGAACGCCCTGCAGACCGCCAAGAGAAGCTACATTGATAATGATGCCTCTTTTCATTTCAACCATATCGGACAAAAAAAGACGGGTGAGCCTGACCATAGCCATCATATTGACCATCATAATCTCCTGAAGCTTCCCAAAAGGCAAATCACTGAAATCTCCCGCGTAGGACAATCCCGCACTATTGACCAGAACATCAACCTTTACCTTTTGTCTGTGACAGAATTCATAAACCCTGGCAGGGCTTTCGGCATCACTCAAGTCTTCGACACAGATTATTACCTCTATGCCGAAGTCTTGCCGAAGCTGCTGAGCAAGAGTAGCCAATTTGTCTGCAGAGCGGGCTACAAGAACAAGATTATGACCCATAACGGCAAATTCACGTGCAATGCCTTCACCGATACCCATGGATGCACCGGTTATTAACGTAAACATCATACAGGAACAACCCATTTTCCCCGCTCTGTGATGAGAGATATCAGTCTTTCTACGGCTTCCTGCTCTGGAATATTCTCTTCGACACACTCCCTGCCGACATAAAGACTGATGCGATTCTTTCCGGCACCAACGTAGCCAAAATCAGCATCGGCCATCTCGCCGGGACCATTAACGATGCAGCCCATAATCCCGATTTTCAACCCTTTGAGGTGGGCGGTTCTGAGTTTTATTGCCGCCAGCGCATGCTCAAGTTCGAAGTAGGTTCTTCCGCAACCAGGACAAGAGATAAATTCAGTTTTCGACATTCGTATTCTTGCACCCTGAAGAATATTGAACGCCAGATTAACCTCATCATCAGGAGATAACGTCGTTTGAAGTGAAAGCATATCACCAATACCATCACAGAAAAGCGTCCCGGTCTGGACTGCACTTTTGACAAGCGTTTCAAGTCGGTCAGACGTATCTCCCTTGAAACGAACAAGAAGTGGATAATTCAGAGAGCTGCTCTTGAACGACTGCACAAGCCTCCGATAAACAAAAAGGAGATGGTCTGATTGTACTGAAAAAAGAAGTCTGGACGATTCATGCCTGCGGAGCTTTTCTGCAAGGTGAACAAGCACCCTTGCAGGAACAGAGTACCCTGACTTTTCATGAAGAAAACATAACTCAACAACGGCAAGAGGCTCATTGTTGATCAGCCGCAACAATTCGTTTTCAAACCGCTCACCCTCAATAATACAGAACCGAACCTTCGACACCTTATGAAGCAAACGGCCAAAGAGCAATAAATCGCTTGTTGATGCCACAACAAATCGCCTCTCCTCCCCCAGCCTTTCGAGCAGTTCGTCCAGTGCATCCAGATCAGCCGCACTGTCGACACGAACGGAAGCAAACTCGGAACGGATGGAATCCTGTGGCTTTGCTGGAGCAAGCCTTTGACGTATTTCATCAAAAACAGCATCACAATCGGAAAGCGAAGCATGCACCTCAGTTTCCACTCGCGGCACCTTATCGCCTCCAATCTCCATACCTGCCAGCTCAATCTGACTTGAAGCCCTGCGTTGATAGCTGAACGGACTGAACGGCGGCAGTTCATGAGTCACAAGAGTATGATTTGCCTGTTTGTAGCGACTCTCTATAACATGCTTCAGAGGAATATGTCCCCTGTCACCATTGACAAGATGAAACTCATTGTACTTCTTCACAAGGGCGAAACCAACAGGCACCTCATGCACAGGATCCTCAGTCAGCGAAACCCTGATGGTATCTCCAAGTCCATCTTCAAGGAGTGCACCAATACCCATGGCCGACTTGACGCGACCCTCATCGCCATCTCCCGCCTCAGTTACCCCAAGATGAAGCGGATAAGCATGACGAAGCTCAGCATCAGCCTTCTGGACAAGCAGCCGATACGCCTGAATCATGACACGAACATTTGAGGATTTCATCGAAAACAGGATATCATAATAACCAGCTTCCTCACAGAACCTTGCAAATTCCAGCGCTGCTTCGACCATACCTTCAGGAGAGTTCCCGTAACGACTCACAATCCTGTCAGACAAAGATCCATGATTGGTGCCGATTCTCATGGAAACCCCATAGCTGCGGGCTTTTTCTACCAGAGGTGCAAATTCCTTGCGAACATGTTCAATTTCGTTGAGGTACTCCTCTTCCGTATACTCATCGGTTGAAAATTTGGGAATGGTGGCGTAGTTTCCAGGATTGATACGGATATTTTCAACAAATTCAACAGCTTTAAGTGCCGCGCGGGCAGAAAAATGAATATCAGCAACCAGCGGAGTGTCAATTCCGTCACGGCGAAGCAGATCTCTGATATTCTTGAGATTTTCAGCATCCTTCTCAGTCGGTACCGTAAGCCGAATAATTTCACATCCTGCTTCATACAGCCTCCTGCACTGTTCAACCGTTGCCACAGTATCCATCGTGTGGGTATTGGTCATGGACTCAACCCTGATCGGCTGATATCCACCAAGAGCCAGGGTTCCGAAAACAACTTCACGGGTAAAACGGCGACGATACTGATACATGAGCTTGTCAGGACGGTTGATCAAAAACTATTTCTCCCTGATGATGAAAAGAGTTTCACCCGGTTTGCGAAAATTATACCTCTCCCTTGCAGCTTTTTCGATGCTGTCGGGATCTCGGGCGTGCTTGATGCGCAACTCGTTATCAATGATCTTTTTTTGTTCAACTTTCTGTCTGTCAAGAAGCATAACATGATCAGCCTCCATGCGAATTCTTTTCAAAAGACCAAAATCGTCGAAAAGAATCCAAAAGATGAAATAAAGAACTCCAACAAAAAAAAGAATCTTTTTAGGGTTTGCATGCGTATAGAGCCAGATGGTATCAAAAAAATTTTTCACGCTTCTAAACACTTTTGTTTGCAGAATGCTGCAAGAGGAACAGGGAAGAGAAACGCAAAAGGAACCCTTTCAATGAAAAAAAGGGTTCCCCGCAGAGTTCTTTAGACCCTAAAAGCCTTCTTTCCAGGGTAACGAGCCTGATCGCCAAGTTCTTCTTCAATACGGAGCAGCTCATTGTATTTTGCCATACGGTCGGAACGCGACAAACTGCCGGTCTTGATCTGGCCTGCATTTGTTGCAACCGCAATCTGGGCAATAGTACTGTCCTCAGTTTCACCACTGCGATGACTGATAACCGACGTATAGCCATTTGTCTTGGCAAGGTCTATCGCCTGAAGAGTTTCGGTCAGGGTGCCAATCTGATTGACCTTGATCAGAATGGAGTTCGCGACACCCTTTTCTATACCATCGGCAAGTCTTTTACTGTTGGTGACAAAGAGATCATCACCGACAAGCTGTACTCTTGAACCGATCTTGTCCGTCAACAGCTTCCATCCTTCCCAGTCATCTTCAGCCATACCATCCTCAATTGAAATAATCGGATAGTTGGTCGCCCACTTTTCCCAGTATTCAGCCATCTCAAGAGAGGTCAGTTCCTGTTTTGAGGATTTCTTGAACACATAACGTTTTTTTGCAGAATCGTAAAACTCGGAACTTGCAGGATCCAGCGCTATCATCACCTGGGCATCACCCAGCCCACCCTTGTCAGTCGGTGAACCAGCTTTATAGCCAGCTTTGCCGATAGCTTCAATCACCAGCTCTATAGCCTCTTCGTTTGACTTCAGGTTCGGAGCAAAACCACCCTCATCGCCGACAGCAGTGCTCAATCCCTTGCTTTTCAAGAGAGCCTTGAGTGCATGAAATATTTCAGCTCCACAGCGAAGTGCATCTGAAAAAGTATCAAACCCGGCTGGCATAATCATGAATTCCTGAAAGTCAACAGTATTGTCGGCATGTGCTCCACCATTGAGCACATTCATCATCGGCACAGGGAGGGTGTTGGCCATTGTTCCGCCGATATAACGATAGAGCGGAAGGCCGGTATATTCAGCTCCTGCCTTGGCACATGCCATCGAAACACCAAGAAGGGCGTTTGCACCAAGCCTTGACTTGTTCGGTGTTCCGTCAAGAGCAAGTAATGCCTCGTCAATTTCCTCCTGTTCCGTGACGATCATACCGGTCAACGCATCATTGATGACGCTATTGACATTCTCTACCGCCTGGAGCACCCCCTTTCCAAGGTAGACACTTGCATCACCATCCCTGAGTTCCACCGCCTCATGAACGCCTGTCGATGCACCGCTCGGCACAGCCGCACGTCCAAACGAATTTTCAGTATACACATCAACTTCGACCGTTGGATTTCCCCTTGAATCAAGGATCTGACGGGCAAAAATTTTCTTGATAATAGGCATAACAAAATATATTTAAGGTTGTTACGTGCTTTTTATGCGCAAAGGAATGTAAAGTGTCATTATCGATAACAGAGACAGTCGAAAATATATCTTTTTTTCTGAACCTTTTCATTGTCACCGCAACGCCAAAACTGACTTTTTTTTGTTTATTATTTGTCGAGCTGTTTTGCTGCGAAGCAATCCACAGCCCACTATTTCGTTATTCGTCAAAAAAGGAGTCATGCTATGCAAGCCGTACAACCGGATCTACTGCGAAACATTGTCATTACAGGCCATGCCGGAAGTGGCAAAACCATACTCGCCGAGTCACTTGCCCTGACTATGGGTGTTATTAACCGACTCGGGAGTATTGAAGAAGGCAACACCCTCTCCGATTACTCTGCCGATGAGATTGAAAGAAAACACAGTCTTAACACCAGCCTTGTCAACGGCTTCTGGAACGACCGCAAAATCAATCTTATCGATACTCCAGGCCTGCTTGACTTTCACGGGGATGTCAAGTCGGCAATGCGAGTGGCCGACACTGTTCTGATCACCGTCAATGCTGCATCAGGTGTTGAGGTAGGAACTGACACTATCTGGGAGTATACCAAAGAGTACTACAAGCCCACCATGTTTGTGTTAACCAAACTTGATGCCGACCGGGCCAATTTCAAAACATCCATACAAGGACTTCAGGATCATTTCGGACATCTTGTTACACCGATACAATTTCCTGCTGATGAAGGCCTTGGGCACCATTCTCTTGTTGATGTCCTGTTGATGAAACTCCTTGAGTTCAGCCAGGACAAACCTGGACAAATGACCGTTTCGGACATTCCTGATCTTTATCTTCAACATGCAGAAGCTCTTCATCAACAACTTGTTGAAACCGTTGCTGAAACAGATGAAGAGTTGATGAACAAGTTTTTTGAAATTGGAACCCTGACCGAGGAAGAGTTAAGGAGTGGAATCAAATCAGCTCTGGTTACCCGAACCTTTTTTCCTGTTTTCTGCACCTCCCCACTTCATTTGATCGGGTCAGAACGGCTGCTGAACGCCATCGTGAACATCTGTCCCTCGCCAATTGAGCGTGGCCCTGAACATGCGCTCTGTACTGTCGATGAAACAAAACGATTGATTCAGCCTAATCCCGAAGGAGAGACCATTGCCTTTATTTTCAAGACAATGTCTGAACCTCGTGTCGGTGAAATCTCCTACCTGAGAGTTTATTCAGGCCACATCGAAACAGGCCACGAGCTGATCGATGTCCAGACAGGACAACTTGAAAAACTTGGCCAGGTTTACACGATTATCGGCCAAAAGAAAAGCCCCGTTGACAAGCTTCTTGCCGGTGATATCGGTATGGTTGTAAAACTGAAGGACGCACATACCAATGACACCCTTGCCGACAAAGGTACAAGCTGTCGAATAAGTCCCATTATTTTCCCATTGCCGGTACTGGCTACCGCTATAATCCCGGTTACCCAGGGTGATGAAGAAAAAATCTCTGCCGGCTTGCATCACCTGCATGAAGAAGATCCAAGCTTTGCTATCGATCATGACGTTGAGTTCAACCAGACCATCCTCAGAACACTTGGCGAAACACATCTGGATACCATTATCAGCCGACTACAGGCAAAGTTTAACGTCAAGGTAGATATTGCCCCTATTAAAATCCCCTATCGCGAAACGATACGTATACCCTCTTCTTCGCAGGGAAAGTACAAAAAACAGTCAGGCGGCAAGGGACAATACGGCGATGTATGGATAAAACTTGAGCCTCTTGCTCGTGATAGCGGATTTGAATTTGCAAGCGAGATTGTTGGTGGTGTTGTCCCGACAAGATATCTTCCTGCTGTTGAAAAGGGACTTCGGGAGGCTATCACCAATGGAATTCTGGCCGGTTATCCTGTCGTTGACCTCAAAGCTATTGCTTATGATGGATCGTTTCACCCAGTCGACAGTTCAGAATTTGCCTTTAAAATCGCGGCAAGCATGGGATTTAAAAGTGCATTCGACAAGGCCAAGCCCTTTCTGCTTGAACCTGTTTATGCTTTGAATGTCTATGCGCCGGAACAATACACGGGAGAAATCGTCGGTGATATTTCCAGTAAACGAGGAAAAATTCTTGGCATGGATTCCGACATAAGAATGCAGATCATTCATGCTCTTATCCCGCAGGCCTCACTGACTACCTTCCATCATGCACTCATGCGACTGACTCAAAGCAGAGCAAGGTATTCATACCATTTCAGTCATTATGAGGAGGCACCGCCCGATATTGCTCAACAGATCATTGCTGAAAAGAGATCCTGAGTTCCGCTGCTTATGACCATAAGAAGTCACCTCTGGATGTGGCTTCTTATGGTCATAATATCACGATCATAGCTCCAGGCTATAGCAAAGCAGGGCGAAGGAACCAACACTGCGTTTTGCATCCAAATCAGTCAATTGTTCGACAAACTGACAGGAGAAGGTAGAGCACTCCCGCACCGACAGCTCTTCACCTGAATCTGACCTTACAGTAAACCGAACATTGACTTTATTTTAAGCCACCACACCATCCAGATCGCCTCGCGAATATTCTTTTTGCTCATTTTCGATTTACCAACAGAACGGTCAACAAAAACAATTGGAATTTCTGCAATGGAAAAGCCTTTTTTCCAAACTCTGAAATTCATCTCAATCTGAAATGAATATCCCTGGGAATTTATCCTGTCAAAATTGAGAGTGCGCAATACCTCAGCGCTAAAGCATTTAAAGCCGCTCGTCGGATCTGCAACAGGCATCCCTGTAATGAAACGAGTATAAATACTGGCTATTTTTGAAAGAATTAACCTGCCAAGCGGCCAGTTAACGACATTGACCGTATTGTTCATGTAACGCGATCCGATAAGCAGGTGAGAATCGCTCATGGCATCCAGGAAGCGCTGTATCACCAGGGGATCGTGAGAATAATCAGCATCCATTTCCAAAACATACCGATACCCCTTCTGCAAAGCATACCTGAAACCAGCAATATAAGCAGTTCCTAGTCCCAACTTTTGCGCCCTCGTCATCAGATAAAGCCCGCGTGTCGTCAATTGCCTTGAACGCACAATATCTGCGGTTCCGTCCGGGGAATTATCATCAATAACCAGAATATCAAGCGTCAACGGATATCGCTCTGCAAGTTCACCAAGCAGCCTGCCAATATTTTCAGCTTCATTGAAAGTTGGAATAATGACAAGTGCCAAACCTGGTGGTACTGTTTGTTGACCGGGCAAAACTGGAGGGTCCTTTAGAGCAACATTTTTGGGTACCGACATAGAGGAGTTGTGGATCTGAATAAAACAAAGCATTGCCAGTTTCAGGCAATGCTTTGTTAAAACTCTTGACCGGGCACGCTGTTACTACTTCGCCTCTCGATGAAATCTGTGCAGAAATCTCAGATCAAAATCAAGACGTTCGGGCGGTGTATAGGTAAAATCAAGAATCCCTCCGTCAGGAAGAACTTCAATAAGTGCTCCTGAAGGACATTCATCTGAAGAAAAACAGGCAGAACAGGAAATGCAGGCATCCTGATCAATGTAACACCTGAAACCACCCTCCTGCACATCACCGTAAAATTTGTAGCCGATGGCATTGACTTTTGGAGGACACGTGTCAAGACACATCCCACAACCGACACAAAGATTTTCGATAATAAAATAATGAGATTTCGCCCTCGGTGTTGCTTTTTTCAAAGCAGGCCTGGCTTGATCTCCTTCTGGCGCATTTCCAGCATCAGAAGTTGCCGCTGATGCAGACTTAGCAGCAGGTGCCCCCTTCGCAACTGGCGCAGGCTTTGATCCGGCAGGCTTTACCCCCGCCGCAGGCTTTGCGCCACCCGCAGGTTTCGGTGCACTCTCTGGCGCAGCTTTTTGCACGGGAAACGCAGATTCCTGCGGTAAACCACATCTTCCAAGATTAACATTAAGAGACTCTAACCGAGGCTTACCCTTCTTGTCCTGAGGCATCTCCTTCGGCTTTGGCTTTCCCTCCTTTGCCGCAGGAGGCTTTGCCCCTGACCCGGCGGGTGGTTGCTTCGGCACCGCCGGCGAAATCTTGGCGGCTGGGACTGACGATATATCTGACTTTTGTACAGGATCGGCCATAAAAACCCTCCTCTTTAATTACATGATAAACTTTAATATCAAAGGACGTTACCCTGGAGTGCATCAAATGATGCACTCCAGGCAAGAGTAGTTTCAGGCAATCAACTTCATCAGATAGTCAACAACCTGAGTCAGCATAACCTGACCGGATATCGCAGCATCACCGACCTGCGGAGGCAAAGGAGTGTCGGTCTGATAAAAGCCATTACCAATAAAAAGAAAGACCAGCATAAAAACACCACTGAAATAGAGGAATGTACCAGCCATCTTTGAATCTGATATCGTCAACACAGGAAAGCGGAATGAAACATCCCTGTTGAGAAATTTCTTTCCCAGCCAACGGATGGTTCTTGTCTGAATATCGGCTCCTTCAAGACGTGATCCGCGATCTTCAAACCATACCGCAAAGCTGATAAACCAAACAAGGTGGCCGATCATAAGAATGGTCGAAAGATGCGAGCTTGAAAAGATCGTTACCGTCTCTGTCCAGAAATAGTAGAATATGCCAGAAGTATAGTGATGATGAAGACCCGCAACAGAATCCCATGCCTTTGCATCAGCGGCAGGAACACCATACATCATTGAAGCAATCCAGGCTCCATCAATATACCAGCAGACAGCAGACAGGCCTTTGATTCCCCAAAGCATGGCAAACCAGAGCTGATCCTGTATTGAAACTCCGCAAGTACCTCCGTATACAGGTCCAAGACACGGGAAGGAGTACGAGTTTTTCTTCAGGCCAAGATCATCCCAAAGAGGTGACGTGTGCGCAAAGAAAGCAATACGAACAAGCGCTATCAGCGAGAACAGCGAACCTGCTACGATAACATGAACCATTACCCAGTCGTTGATACTAGGATCCCTGAACATCCACTGGAAAATGGGAAGAGGCTTGAGCCAGTAGAAAGACATCAAAATATTTGTACCGAAAAGATTCAGCTCGCATATAGTATTCCATACGATAACTGCATAGACAGAAAGCATGGTAGCAAAACAGAGCGCCATAACCGTGCCAAGAATCTTTACCTGGACTTCCTGATCACGTCCTTTGGTAATAAACACAGACTTGATCTGACTGTAAAGGCCGTTGAGCTGTATTTTAAGGAGATACTGACCACCATGATAGACACCTGCAAAAACATAAAGAACACCGCAGATGATGTGGTTGAATGCAATGAGATTGATGACAACCCTTGACATGCCGAAAGAGGCACCATTCTTCGGAAGAATTGCATAAGCAGCAAAGTCAGCAAACTCTTTTGAACCCGAGACAATTCTGCCGCCTTCCTGCACAAAATTATAGCTTACCCTGTTGAATGGTTCGCCATAAAGATAAAAAACCAGACTGTCGAGAGCCTTGTAGTAAGCATCAAACGAGGGTTGCTGGAAAGCTACAAAAGCGATGCAGCCAAGAGCTATATTAATATAGCCGATTGCTGTCAGGTGAACAGAAAAAGCTGCCTTCATATCATCGTTCAGATGAGTCGCTGCATTCGGAGGGTTGTTCCACCAGTAAATACCGAGAGCAAAGAAGACAACCGAGAAGACAAAAGACATGAAGGTCTCGGAGTTGATCGTCTGGAAATCAGGAACCGGGGCAAAACCGAGCACCAACCACATCAAAAGACCCCAGCCAAGAAAAAGGAGGGACATGTAAATGGTGTGTGGCCCTAACGCATCCTTGTAGCTTTTGGCGCTTGTGCCGCTGAACACCAGATCACCAAACTTGCCAAGAAACCTGAAGTCGCGAAAATTTCCTGTTCGACCGGTAAATGGATTGGTAAGATTATGAGTCCAGTGACGCCATCCACCAAAAAGAAGCACTGAACCTGATACAACGTGAAACAGAGCCCAGCCGAGAAGCTTTGAGGCAGCAAACTCAAGATCCTCTGTTTTTGTACTGTAGGTATCAATACCCAGAGAAACCATTCTTGGCTTGATGGTTAAATAAAACCAGTTGTCATGGAAGCCAGGTACTCCCCAGGGAAAGACCTGAATACCCGAAACGTAGTAGATCGCCATCAGAAAGCCCAGCACACCAAGCAATGCAAGGTGAGCTCCGACAACCTGCTCATCATCAATCTTGTCGGTATCAAAAATCTGATACCACTTCGTAGAGCGCGTCTCTGTTCGCTGAAACAGAAACCTTCTCATTTTTGAGGCATCCTGCTCCTTGATGACAGATGGAGCACCAGCGGCGCTGTTTCCCTTGGGAGAAGGAGCGTTCCCCTTGGGAGGTGGGACAGTGCCCTTTGGCTTTACTCCTGCCGGATTCACTTGTTCAGCCATTGTATTCTCTCCTTTTTTTGGACATAATTAAGGTTGAAGAAACAGAAAAGAAAATCATCTCACCACAACTTGTTATCAATAAATACAAAAAGCAACACCGACAAAAAATTTACGTATGAAACTTTGCGGGTTTTTTCTGTGGATCAAAACATAAAACACAAGATCAGCAAGTTGCACAATCTATTGAAGTAACCAAGTAAGAACCAGCCTTGACCGGGAAATCTGCAAGAAATCAAACAACCCGATGTGCCCCGTATTAAAATAAGAAAAAATATTTAATAATAAATTATTTTACATCTGCTTTGATACGCTATTGTTTTATTATACAGTATGAAAGCACTTGTGGCAACAGTTGCAAAAAAACTTTGTGCCATCAGGATGCGAATCGGAAACCCTTTAATCATGAGCACTTTTAGTCAAATGAAGATCACGTTCAGCAAGCTGTCTGGAGCGGGGAATGACTTTATAGTCATCGACAACAGAGAACTTTCCCTCCAGCTTACTCAATTACAGATTAAGGAACTCTGCATCAGAAGGACTGGAATCGGGGCTGATGGACTCATTCTCATTGAGCCTTCTTCCCGGTATGCTTTCAGCATGAAATATTACAACGCAGACGGATTTCCTGGCTCAATGTGTGGAAATGGAGGAAGATGCGCCGTTTATTTCGCCCGCACTATCGGCATTACTACAACTTTTAAAACAGGTTACACCTTCGAAGCCAACGGCAACCGTTACGATGCGTGGATTACTGGGTCAGAAATGGTTAAACTGCGAATGCTCCCGCCTGGGGAATTCAGAAACAACATTGAGATTGAGGGACTTATCTGTCATGCTGTTGACACTGGTTCTCCGCATGCCCTTATTTATACCTCCGGGATTGAAAACATCAAGGTGGTCGAAATCGGCAGTACCATAAGGCACAGAACAGACATTTTCCCGGAGGGCACCAATGTTAACTTTATTGAGATCACCTCGCCTGATATCCTTGCTATCCGAACCTTTGAACGTGGCGTTGAGGACGAAACCCTTGCCTGCGGCACTGGAGCGGTCGCCGCTGCCTTGATGAGCTACCGGATTGGCAAAATAAGGGAGACTACCGTGCAGGTAAGAGTGAAAAGCGGAGATACGCTTCAAGTACAATTCAATGACAGCATGGATGAAGTATTTCTTGCCGGGCCTGCCAAAATAATCTTTGAGGGTAACGTCACCCTGTGATAATAAAAATATGAGTGAGCAAAAAAAACATCAGGGAAATAACTTTTACAGCGACTCCGTTGCAGCCAGGCCAGGATGCAGCAATTTTTTAACCTGACTATCTGTCGCCCATAAACCTCTTCGATGGCCAATGCAGGAACTTTACTTCTCCCTGTTGGTCAAAGAGGAATAGCTGTTACTCAAAAAAATATTTCAAGGCTTCAGTGTACAGTATTTTCCAAAAGCACAAAATATCTCCACACAGGTCACATAAAGATTCTTTATGACATTAAACAGGGGAACGCCAAAAAACGGCTTCAATCGTGGAAGATGAGACTGGCTGTTCAGAAATACCCCTTGCGTTCTTGAGAAGTGCTATCTATCACCATTCACAAGCTCCACAAAAAACGGTATCAACGTCTTTACTGACAAGAATAACCTACATTAAAATATTGGGTTATAATTTATGGTACTTACTCTTGTGTCCAAGCTTTGTGAACTTTCATTTTTTTTATTTCCTGAACATTTCATATATAGCAAAGCATACCTCGTACTGTGAACTTATGAAATTTCAATGCAATGAATTGTCGGGCACTCCCACTTATCAACCAAAGTCACTCTTAAATTCTTCATCGATTGATCTTTTTTTTGGAACCAGGCTGGTCAGGCATAGTAATTTCAGGAGTACCTGAGCACCGTTTTGGCCGTATCGTGCAGTCGTGGCCATTTTCTCAAGTTCCCAGTAAATTTTGAGGTTATCATCTATTTTGATTACCTATTATTAGTGGCTTTTAGCGTAGTTATAAGGCGATAAAAAGTTGGTTCGTGCGAGTAGAACCGGTATCAAGGCTGCTCAACATTTAGATGAGTAACTCATTTTTTTTAGGACGCTAACTGTATTTTTAAAGAGCTTGTTATAGTCATCGACTTCACATTGATATTATTTTTAGAACATTTACCGTAAGTTGCACGTTATATGAGCATTCACGAAATTGGTTACCCGGAACAAGAAGAGAATCATAGTGCACATCTTTCCGTCAAATTTCTGCTCTGAATTATGAAATCAAGTAGCATTATTCTTTTCGCTCTGGCAAGTTTAGTCATCATGTCTGTTCCGTCAAAAAGCCGCGCTGCCTCACAAAATTCTGATCTTGTGGTTCGTTCAACTTCCTCCACCACAATCTCAATGGATGCATTCAGGATGGGTACTCTTGACCGGAAAAGAAATCTAGAGCTTGCCAATACCTGCTTGGCTGCAGGGCTAAACCAGAACATGACGGAGATTGCCAACAAAATAGTTGTATTGTATCCAGATGATGAGGAGATTCTGAAAATGGCTATTCTGCTCTTTGTGAATGCGTCGCAAGCTGAAAAGGCTCTGCCGTTGTATGAACAACTGCGCAAGCGGCACCCGGACGACACAAAACTGACCCTTGATGCTGCAAGAAGCTATTACTGGTCTGGTAGACTTACGGAGTCTCTGAACCTCTACGACCAGGTGATTCAATCAGGAAAAGGTAACGACCTGATCCTTTCACAATATGCTGACCTCCTTTACGAAAATAAACAGTATTCAAAAGCTGTTGTACAGTACCGAAAACTTTGGAAAACAGGAGCCCTGCCCAAAAAACAAGCCATCAATTTTATCCGTGCACTTATGGCTGCAGGTGATCTGGTGGAGAGTGCCAAACTGCTCAATTCTTTGGCAAAACTTTATCCTGAAGACACCGAGGTGCTTCAGGCAACGGCTGATGTCTCTTTCGCGATAAAGGAGTATGGAAGGGCAGCAACGCTTTATCGTGAACTGATTGTTCAGGAACCTGCTGATCTTTCTCTTTCCGCGTGGCTCAGCGATGTTGCCATGGCAAGAAAAGACTACCCTGAAGCTATCAGGGTTAATAAAGAGATTCTTGAACTTTCCCCCGACAACCTGAAGGCCATGTTGACTATTGCAAGAGCTTCAAGCTGGCAGGGAGATTATTCTACCGCACTCGCCTATTATAGCAAATTGATTGCATCAGGCAGCGCGGATCCTCTCTATGTAAGGGAAAAGGCTCGAGTGCTTGGATGGATGGGTAACCAGAGTGCATCTGTTTCTTTATATAATGGAGCAGTTCGCGCATACCCGCAGAACAATGCGCTGAAAGCGGAAGCCGAGGCTAAAAAAAACTATTACACGAACACTTACCGGCCAGCCGTAAAGGCTTACAAGGCATGGCTTGTTGCAGAACCGAAACAACCTGAAGCACTTTTTGACCTTGGTCAGTTCTACATACAGAATAGCAGATGGACTGAAGCCCTTGAAACCTATGGCGAGCTTCTCACTGAGCTACCAGATCATCGCCAGGCGGCTTTGGCAAGGCAAAAAGCAAAAGTCACCTCGTCCATGATAAGTCTCAATAACGGCGCTGAATATTTCAGTGCTGAAAGTGCACGAGGCAAAATCGATAGTCGAAAAACCGATGTCTCCTTTTCAGGTTTTTATACTTCAATTTCTTACCCGTTTCAAGACAGGTTAACTGGTTTTGTGAACCTGAACCGCAAATATTACCGTTTTGAGGATGATCTTCAGACACCAATAATTGTTGACCCAAAGACATCACAAAGCCAGGGCATAACACTTGGCATGGAGTACCGCAATCTCCCTGATATTCTTCTGCGCGGCGCTTACGGATTTCGCCAGAACGCAAACGGGCTGAAAGATAGTCGCACTGGCTTTTTGCAAACTGAAAGCCGGCCTCTCGACAATCTGCATCTCGCTCTTTCGTTCCATAAAGAAGATGTCATTTCAAATTACACGACACTCAAGAATCATCTGCAGACTAACCATTGGCAGGGGCGATTAGTCTTCGACGGATACCGGAGGTGGCATGCAGGGATTGATTACGCCATTGATCACTATTCAGACAGCAATAGCAGTGTAACAACAGGGTTGGATATTACAGCGAATCTTTTGTATGACCCTCATCGTCTGAGCGTTACCTATCGACTCCAGGAGTATGGATTTGGTTCAGGGAGATTGCCTGATGCTGATGTTTATTACTGGACTCCTTCATCGTTTACGACGCATACAGCAGGTATCGAATGGCAGCATTACCTGAATAAAGAACGTTTTCAGGGTGCAAATGCTGCATATTACACCGTCGCATTACGCCTGAGTCTCGAACCTGAGGGTAATGTCTCCCACCAGATTCATGCCGGATTGCATCGTGACTGGAGCAACCGGTTTTCCTCCTCAGTAAAGGCTCAATATACCTGGGATACCACGTCATCCATATACCAGGATAAACTGTTAAAAGGTGAATTTAAGTGGTTTTTCTAACTACACGATATCTTATTAACGATGCAGGATAAGAAACTATCTTGGTATCTCCTGGTTCAGGTCACTGCGCTTTTGTTGGTGCTTGTCATCTATATATTTGTACGTATCTACTACATCTCTGTAGCTCCTTTCACCTTTTTTGAGCAAGTGTTCAGCTCTCTGTTTTTTATTGCAGAGACATTTATTCTGTTTCATTCATTTTTCTTTTTTTTAGACGTGCTCCGCGAAGATATGCCTCGGAAGGGTCCCCCGCAGGCAACACCCGGCAAAGATGCATCCGTCGCAATTCTGGTACCTGCCCGACATGAGCCAAGAGATGTTGTTGAAAGTACCCTTTTGACCTGCCTCAACATGGCCTATGAAAACAAAACAGTTTATCTGCTTGATGATTCCTCAATTGAATTTTACAAACAGGAATCAAGGGAAATAGCGCAGGCTTTGGGAGCCAAACTTTTTACACGCATTGGCAACCGGGGTGCCAAGGCTGGCATGGTTAATGAAGTATTGAAAATTCTTACGGAAAAATATGTTGCAATTTTTGATGCCGACCAGAATCCTATGCCAAGTTTTCTTACGGCAATTCTTCCTTATATGGAGGGTGACGATAAACTTGCTTTTATACAAACGCCGCAATTTTACTCGAACGGCGAAAAAAGCCCCGTAGCGATGACTGCCCATAACCAGCAAGCTATATTTTATGAGTACATCTGCCTTGGAAAATCAATGAATGAGGCGATGTTCTGTTGCGGCACCAATGTCATATTTCGACGCGAAGCGGTTGAAGATGTCGGTAGATTTGACGAAGATACCGTCACCGAGGACATTGCAACATCGCTGAGGCTACACGCAAAAGGCTGGAAATCGTTATTCATGTACAAGGCCTATACCTTTGGTATGGCTCCGGAGGACCTGAGTTCCTACTTCAAGCAGCAACACCGCTGGGCGCTGGGCACGTCCCAGTTATTCCGCAAACTGGTCGTCTTGTTTTTTACGGATATTAAAGCACTTAAACCAATACAGTGGCTTGAATACATCATATCAACAACCTATTATTTTATAGGATGGTCCTATTTTTTCCTGATGATTGGCCCGATTCTGTATATCTTTTTCAATATCAACTCATATAACATTAAACCGTTGGCCTATACGACAACTTTTGTGCCGTTCTTTATACTGTCAAACGTGATTTTTTACTCAAGTATGGTAAAGAAAAAATATACACGGCTCAATATGCTCTACGTTCAGATGCTGACGGCTCTCTCTATGCCTGTATATTTAAGCGCCACAATAATCGGACTGTTTAATCTGGACAAAAAAGGGTTTCAGGTAACTCCAAAGGGTGGTGCAACAACTGTTCCCCTGTCGGACATCTGGCCTCAGTTACTTGTCTTTGGTGTGGTTGTTGTTACCCTGCTGTGGGGTTTGTTCCGGCTTTTTCAAGGATGGGATTATGTGCTTATGATCAATGTATTCTGGACGGCTTTTCAATGTATTATGCTTAGCGGAATTTTTTATTTTAACAAAAAATGAAGACGGTTTTTGTTCGGTTTTTGTTTTTGGCTGTTCTTCCCTTCCTGTTCATCAATTGTTCAACCGTGCCCCAGAATCCTGAAGAGATTTCTCTGCGATCCTGGTCACACTTCAAGCGTACTTTTCTTCGATCAGGAAAAGTCATTCGTCCAACAAACAACAACGACACTGTTTCCGAAGGCGAAGCTTACGTCATGCTCCGTGCTGTACTCATGAATGATCGGGAAACCTTTAATCAGTGTCTTTCCTGGACTGAAGCGATGCTTTCACGCAAGAAATCGCATGGCGACCGGTTGCTTGCCTGGCATTTCGAAAAGGGACAGGTCAGCGATACAACCGCAGCTTCTGATGCCGATATCGATTATGCCTTCAGCCTTATTCTGGCTCATCGTACATGGCATGATAAACGGTATCTTCAAATCGCACAGGAAGTCCTGAAAAGTGTGCTTGACCACGAAACAGCAGTTATCAATGGAAGGCTCTATCTTCTTCCATGGCCAAGCAGTAAAAACGGAACCGATGAACTCGTAGCCCTGAACCCGTCATACTATGCTCCATCGCATTTCAAACTCTTTTATGAGGTCAGCGGTGACAATCGCTGGATTCAGCTTTCCGATACAACGTATGACCTTCTTCAACGGCTTCTTGTTTCGCCTGGCAAATTAAAAGAGGAGGGAGTGATTCCAGACTGGATTGCCGTTGACAAGCAAGGAAATATAAAAACGTTGCCTGGAAAACCTGTTATTTATGGATGGGATGCGGTAAGGGTTCCACTCAGAATAGCCGCTGATTATTACCTTTATGACGACCAGCGTGCTCTCGGCATACTTCGTTGGTTTTCAGGATCTTTTGAAAAAGAATTCAGCCGCAACTTCAACATCTTTTCCCGTAAGGACTCAACAAAAAGAAGCCATGAAAACGCACTTTTCTACAGTGCTGCTTATGCTGCAACGGAGGCCGCCAGCTCTTCCATGGCCCCGGAAATACTACGACGCCTTCGAAAATGTATTGGGAGCAACGGTGAAAGCTTCTATTACAACTCCCCTGACGACTACTACATCAACAGTCTTTCCTGGCTGCCAGAATATTATCTGATCAATAAAACGACAACGAAAGATAAGCCAAGACCACCTGAACCAGAGAAAAAGCTCTCCTTCCAATGGTTGGGTCTTTAACAAAACAATTGAATGTTTTTGATTGAGACTGTTTATTCTTTAATATACCCGGAATATGACGGTCACAGGTTTTTCCGTAGTAATATTTTTCGTTATACTGGTCTCTTTTCTCAAACTTATTTTCGCAGCATGATGTGCGCAAAGTATCGTCAGTAACCCAAGACAAAAAAATATGAACATTCATGAATATCAAGGCAAGGATATCCTGAGAAAATTCGGGGTTGCCGTACCAAAAGGAATTGTAGCTTATTCGCCGGAAGAGGCAAAACAGGCGGCCAAGGAGCTTTTTGACGAACTCTGTTGCCCGGTTGTTGTTGTAAAAGCACAGATTCATGCTGGCGGCAGAGGAAAAGCTGGAGGTGTGAAACTCGCCAAATCACCTCAAGAGGCTTTTGATATCGCCCAGCAATTAATTGGGCTCACGCTGGTTACCCACCAGACTGGCCCGGAAGGCAAAGAGATCGGAAGATTGCTCATCGAAGAGGGGATGAACATCGAAAAGGAGTTTTATGTCGGTGTCACCCTTGACCGGTCAACCTCAAGAAATGTTTTGATGGTTTCGACTGAGGGTGGGATGGAGATTGAAAAAGTTGCCGAAGAGACCCCTGAAAGACTTTTGAAAATCCAGATTGATCCTCTTTTTGGCATACAGGGTTTTCAGGCACGCGAAGCAGCGTTCTTCCTTGGCCTTCATGGAGAACAGTTCCGCAACGCCGTTCACTTCATAACCGCCCTGTACAACACCTACACATCAATTGATGCTGCCATTGCAGAAATCAATCCGCTGGTAGTCACCAAAGAGGGAAAAGTGCTGGCACTGGATGCCAAGATCAATTTCGACGACAACGCACTCTACCGCCACCATAAGTTTCTTGAGCTGCGTGATACCAACGAAGAAGATCCGCTGGAAGTTGAGGCATCAAAATCCAACCTTAACTATGTCCGCCTTGACGGCAATGTCGGGTGTATGGTCAATGGTGCCGGTCTGGCAATGGGCACCATGGACATGATCCAGCTTGCTGGAGGTAAACCGGCCAACTTTCTTGATGTCGGCGGTACAGCCAGTCCCCAAACAGTGGAAGAGGGGTTCAAAATCATTTTGAGCGACAAAAATGTCAAAGCCATTCTTGTGAACATTTTTGGAGGTATTGTCCGTTGCGACCGTGTCGCTGCCGGTATTATTGAAGCCGCAAAAAAGATTGGCCTTAATTTGCCCGTCATTGTCAGGCTTGAAGGAACCAATGCTCCACAGGCTCAAAAAATGCTTGATGAGTCAGGTTTGAACCTGATTCCCGCCAAAGGACTACGAGATGCCGCACAGAAGGTGCACGATGCACTTGCGCTGGGCTGACACTCTTCAGACGATAGCGTCACATAACTTCTCACCTCGCAATTATTTTAATGCGGGGTGAAGAGTTGTTCCGTAAAAGCCTGGTAATTTTTTCCCTCCCGCGCTCTACTCATAACGAAGGGCTTCTACCGGTTTGAGTTCTGCTGCTCTCCTGGCAGGCCATAAACCAAAAAAGATACCAGTAACGGCTGAAAAAAGTGTTGCAAGAACCACCGAAATGAGTGATGTCTTTACAGCCCATCCTGCAAAAAAAGAGAGGATAAGGGAAATACCAATCCCTGCGAGTATCCCTATAAAACCTCCGCTGATGGTCATGCCGACCGATTCGACAAGAAACTGAAGCATGATGTCGCTTTTTCTTGCCCCGATAGCCTTGCGCAAACCGATTTCCCGGGTCCGTTCAGTTACTGAAACCAGCATGATGTTCATGATACCAATTCCTCCAACCACGAGCGAAATCGCCGCAATCGAACCCAGCAGAAGGCTCATGGTCTGCGTGGTGCTGCTGAGCATCTTCTGAATTTCAGTCATGTCCCTGATATTGAAGGTATCGTCATCATCCTTCAAGCGATGCCGTTTACGAATCAACTCGCTGATCGCGCTTTTGGCCTGGTCAATCAGGGTGGGTGAGGTCACTTCAACAAAAATTCCGCTGAGATAATCCTTGCCAAGCACCCGGTACATGGCCGTCGTTACAGGAATGATCACGACATCATCCTCATCTTGTGGCCCGGAAAAACCTTTGGCCGGGGCGATCCCGATAACCGTAAAATTAATCCGGTTGATTTTTATGGTCTTGCCGAGTGGATTACTGTTACCAAAAAGCTCCTTGACAACCGTTACGCCAACAATGGCGACCTTTTCCCTCGTCTGAATATCATTCTGGGTAAACCACCTCCCAACCAATGGCACCGATGCCCGCATGGCACCATAATCAAACCCTGCGCCAGTAAGACTGGTGCTCCAGTTTTTGTTACCGTAAACAATCCGTCCACCTCCATTGACTACCCCTGTCGCATTTTTCACCAGCATGCGAAGCGCGGCAATATCTTCCACATCCGTAAAGGTAAAACGGGCAACAGCTCCGGCTCCCTGAGCGGCACCCCTTATCTTCGCTGATCCTCCCCTGATTGAGAGCATATTGGAACCCATTGATTTCAGTTGTTCCTGCATGGACGCTTTTGCTCCCTCACCAAGCGCCATCATGGCAATCACCGATGCAACCCCAACAAATATACCGAGAACGGAAAGAAAAGAGCGCAGCTTATTGGCCAGAATAGCCTGAAGAGCTTGAAAGATAAATCCTGTAAATCGCCCATCCTGCCATAACGAAACCTTCTTTGCAATTTGCACATCAAAGTTAAGCGCTCCTGCAACTGTCGCCGACGGCCTCACCCCGCCCTTGCGTTCATCAGAGATGACGACACCGTCCCGCATGGTAAGAACACGACCAGCATAGGCTGCAATCTCGGTTTCATGCGTGACCATAATGATGGTTTTACCCTCGTCATGAAGTCCCTTGAGAATCTTCATGATTTCTGCTGAATTTTTTGTATCGAGATTACCGGTCGGTTCATCAGCAAAAATAATCATCGGATTGCGGATGAGAGCCCTCGCAATGGCCACACGCTGCTGCTCGCCACCTGAAAGCTGGTTTGGCGTATGATCAATTCTATGTTCAAGTCCGACCAGCGTGAGCCGCTCTATTGCTTCCTTGCGAAAATCTCCTCTGAGGCCACTATAGATATGAGGAAGACGTACATTATCGACAATGTTCATTCGCTTGAGCAAATGAAACTGTTGAAAGACAAATCCGGCAACCGTATTGCGCAATCCAGCCTGCTCATCTTCCGTCATAGTGTTAACATTATGACCAAGCAGCAGGTAGTTACCCTTGTCGGGGGTATCAAGAAGTCCGAGAATCTGAAGCAGAGAGGATTTGCCTGATCCCGAAGGCCCCATAATCGAAACAAACTCACCCTGCTCAATCTTCACTGAAACGCCCCGCAAAGCTTGCACGGTGCTTTCGCCAATAAGGTATGTCCGGTGGACATCAACAAGTTCAAGCATGGCACTCATTGTTTCTTCCTGCTCCGTTGTGGCGCAAAGGGATTGGAGCCTCCATTGTTTTTCGGCAAAACAAACGAGGAATCAGGAAGCAATACAATCGAGTTATCCGTCAGTCCAGTAATAATCTCAATATTCCGGTCATCCTGTATACCGGTCTGCACCAACCTGTAGTGATGCGCAGAAGCTGTTTCGTCGCTTTTCTGGAGTACCATACTTTTGCCATTTTTACTCTGAACAGCTCCAAGCGGCAACAGCAGCACATCACTCTTTTCCTGAACAATAATCCTGATATTGGCGCTCATGCCCGAGCGAAAAACATCGGGAATTCGCTCAGGAAGAACATCGACGTTATAGATATTGACATTATTCTGCAAATGCGACTCATAGTAGATATGCCCAACAACCCCGTTTACCCTGATTTCAGGATATGCATCAAGCCCGATGACCGCCTTCTGGCCTGCCTTTACCCTTCCGATATCGGTTTCATCGACATAAGCTTTCACAATAAGACGATCGGAAAGCACAAAAAGTGAGTCGCTCGCAGTCACCGTTTGTCCGGGATCGACACTTCGAACAATAACCTGCCCCTCCATCGGAGCCATGACCGCAGTTTCTCTGTAGACCTTCTGCCAGTAAGCCTGCTCACTTTTTCCCTGCAGCTTGGCAGCATCAAGCAACGCCGCCCGCTCGGTCGAACTCAGCATGGCAAGCACCTCCCCTTTCTTGACAATTTGCCCCTCTTCAACAAGAATCTGCTCTATTCTGCCTCCAACCGATGACTGTATTTTAACGCGGTTTTGCGGTTCAACCGCGCCGGTTGTCGATACTGACGAGCTGATGATTCCTCTTGAAGGACGAATTTCATCAAAACGTTTCTCGGTTGCCCGGTTTCCCCTAAAGGCAAAAAAAGAAGCAACCCCCAAAACCAGGAACATCCCCACAACAACCCATACAAGCTTACCCCTGCTGATCATCAAGCCCTCCTCCTTTTACCTGTATCCATTGAGCCTCAGCAATCAGCAGATTAGCCTCGGCATCCAAAAAATTCTTTTTAGCTCCAACAAGATTGTTTTCAATAATAACCCATTCGTTGAACGTAACAAGGCCGTTCGAGTATTGGGCATTGGCAATGGCAGAACGATCAATTGCTGCATCAAGCTGTTTTTTTTGAACAACAACCATACGCCTGGCATCCTGAAAATTCTTCCAGTTTTGTTCAAGAGTATCATAAAGCTGGAGATAGCCGCTTTTTTGCTGGGCACTCTGCTGGCTCAGAACCGCGCTTGCTTTGGAAACCTTCCCCCGTCCGCTGCCCCCTTCAGAGATCGGCACTGAAAGCATAAACCCCGCTCTCCAATCCAGCGCACCAAACGGCCAACGACCCGGAGAACTTCGCCCGACCGATGAGGTCAGGGAGAGCTGAGGTGAAAACGCACTTTTGGCAACATCAAGAGCATAGCGAGCTGCCATGGTTTTAGTATCAAGCTGCTGAAAGAGAGGACTATTTTTTGCCAGCAAGTCGAGATCAGGCCTCCCTGCAGAAAGTTCACTCGCCCTGTAGGTACCCTGAACCCTGAGCGGGTTATGAATATCGCGACCAAGTGCTGAGGCAAGTCTTGTCTGTGCCAGCGCAAGACCTCGTTCAGCCTGAGAGACTTCAAACTCCGCCTGGGCAAGATCGGCCTGTGCTTGATGAAGCGAACCGATATGTTCCTTTCCTCCCTGGTAATAGAGGTTAATCAGCCGTACATTCTTCTGTCGTCGTTCGGCTATCTCAACCGTAAGAGCGACAAGATCCTGCGCAAGAAGCAATCGGGTAAAAGCTGACCGAAGGGCAAAACGAACATTGGCAGAAACCACGCTATAATTATATGTCGCGGCCTTGATTGCCTCTTTGTTGCTTGCCACCTGATTGGCTGTTTTGTGGCCGTCATAGAGAAGTTGCTCTGCCGACAGCAAATAAGAGGCTACTGAAGAGGACGCAATCCCCTGTTCTGTCGTACCAATCTGCTGAGAGCTTGCGCCAAGACTAACCTGTGGAAAAGAGGAGCCTTCCGTTATACGCTTGTCGGCTTCAGCCTGCTGCAAGAGTGCAAGAGCCGAAGAGAGGTCGGGGTGCGCTCGCCGCGCCTCGCTGACACACTGCGACCACGTCAGAGACTCTTCAGCTTGCAAAGGCGAAACATCAACAAAAATAACCAGCGCCAGAAACCATAAAATTCTTGCTCTCATTGCAGAAGTATCCTGTCAGTGTAGTGGAACCTTTAATAAATCTCCTCCTCAGTATGACGTTCTTTTCCCTGTAACCATGCTCTTTATAGAATTTATTTATAAAAATCACCTTCCTGCAGCCTTGCTTTCCAAGTACCGAAAAGATATAAAACGCAATACCCTCCGATTCATCTCATAAAGCTTTCATGAAAAATTGTATCTTTTCACCCATGTTACAGAATTATTTCAATGATGACCATTATTTCTACAAGGCCTTTTTATCATGCTCGAAGCAAGAAACCTTTCCCTCAGTGTGGGAACCAAACAACTCCTGACCGATACCTCATTCAGAATTGGAGATAAAGACCATGTCAGTCTTGTCGGTCTTAACGGAACCGGAAAAACAACCCTCCTGCGCCTCATAAGCGGACCAACAACCGACTCAGCCCTCATTACCAATGGGCAGTTCCTCAAATCGGCAGACACAACCATTGGTTATCTCCCCCAGGAAATATCTTTTGAGGCTGATCTGGAAAAAACTGCCCTGCAGTATGCTCTTCAGGCAAATGCCCGGCTGTTCGAACTCTCGGAAAAAATAACCAGGATGGAACATGAACTGGCGCTACCGGAACAAGATTATGAAAGTGAGGCTTATCACCTCCTGATTGAGCGTTTTTCGGATGCGATGCACGAATTTGAACATCTCGGCGGCTACACCATGCAGTCAGATGCTGAAAAAGTTCTTGCCGGACTTGGGTTCAGTGAAATTGATTTTCATAAAAAAGTCAAGGCCTTTTCAGGAGGATGGCAGATGCGTCTTCATATAACCAAGCTACTCCTTCAGAACCCAACACTTTTGTTGCTTGATGAGCCAACCAACCATCTCGACATTGATTCGCTCCGTTGGCTTGAAAATTATCTTCTTAATTATGAGCACAGCTATATCATTGTCTCGCACGACCGTTTTTTCCTTGACAAGCTTACAACAAAAACGCTGGAAATTGCTTTTGAGCGTATCAACGAATACAAGGGCAACTACTCCTACTATGAAACAGAGAAGGCTGAGCGGTATGAGTTGATGATGGGCAAATATGAGAATGACCTGAAGAAAATGGAGGAGCTGAAAGCATTTGTTGACCGGTTCCGCTATAAAGCCACAAAAGCAAGGCAGGCGCAGAGCCGCCTCAGGCAGATGGAGAAGATGGAAAAAAACCTTCAGTCACCCGAAGAGGATCTCTCCCGAATCTCCTTCCGGTTTCCTAAAGCAAATCCTTCTGGACGTGAAGTGATGCGCCTGGAAGGGGTTAAAAAAGCCTGGCTGCTGCCCGATCAAACAAAAAAACAGGTTCTGAATGGTATTGATCTGGAGATCATGCGCGGTGACCGTATAGCTATCGTGGGCTCGAACGGTGCAGGAAAAACGACCTTCTGTAAAATTCTTGCCGGAGAGATCGATTTTGAAGGCAAACTGACGATGGGCCACAATGTTACCCTGAACTACTTCGCACAGCATCAGACAGAAAACCTCTCCCCCGACAAAAGCATCTATCTGGAGATGATGGATTCCGCTCCTTCATCAGAAGCCCAGAAAAAGGTGCGGGACATTCTCGGCTGCTTTCTCTTTAGCGGAGACGCTGTCAACAAAAAAATAAGAGTTCTCTCCGGCGGAGAAAAATCAAGGGTCGCTCTCGCCAAAATCCTTTTGCAGGCATCAAACCTCCTGATTATGGATGAACCAACCAACCATCTCGACATGCGCTCCAAAGAGATGTTGATCGACTCGCTTGAATACTATGACGGCACGCTGCTGATTGTCAGCCACGATCGCTATTTTCTTGACAGCCTTGTAAACAAGGTCGTTGAGATAAAAAATGGTTCATTACAACTCCACCTTGGCACCTACGCTGAATATCTCGAAAAAGCAGAGAAAGCCATTGAAGCCGAGCGGCAGCAAGGAATCGCAGCAAAACAGAAAAGCCAGAGTGCCACAGCTAAAACAACCGAAAAAGAAAAAGAGCAGACGAAGAAGAGCACGGCAGTCAAGAAGAACAAGAAAAGAATTGATGCGATCGAACAAAAAATCAACCTGCTTGAACAAAAGAAAGAGTCAATTGAAACCATTATGGCAACAGAGGATTTCTACAAAAAAAGTAAAGAAGAAAACGCCAAAGTCCTCGATGGCTACCATGCACTGTGCAAAGAGCTGAATGCACTCTTTGCTGAATGGGAAAAAGTCTCCTGACGGTATACTAAATTTTTACCCAGCGGTGAAGCTTGTCTGATTTTCTGCCAGCCTGCAACACTTTCTGGATCATAAGGCCATCAGAAAAACCGGCAGCATCATGCAGGGTTTTTTCGTTGTTCTTGAGCGCCTTGACAATCCGGTTTGCAAGAAAGGCGAAACCGACGGCAAAAATTCCATGCACGGCAAGTGATGACTGCCGGATTTTTTCCTGTAAAACCAGCTCGTCCCATGCAAGCATCGGTTCAACCAGTTTCCAGCGGGGGGCATCAATGAGGCTGCGCCCCCCTTTGGCGTTGTCGTTGTCAACTTCCCAGAGCCTTCCTGCACCATCAAGCCTGATGGTTTTAAGGCTGCCGACCACTTCAAAGGAAAACCAGGTGTAGGCACCAACGGTGGTAACATGCATCAGAGAAGAGCTGCCAAGGGCGACGGATGAGGCTCCAAACTTCATCATCATGGCAAAATGATCATCAGAGGTGACTGCACGGGGTTGGCCTGATGTATCGGGGCGAAACGGAATGCTGGTAGCAAGATTGCATGAGACCTCAGAAATTTCGCCAACCAGGAATCGGTTCATGTCAACCAGATGTGAGCCGAGGGCTCCGAGGGCTCCTCCTCCTTTTTCGGCATCACACCACCATGACCAGGGCATATCGGGCCTGTTGCGGCTGGCAAGATTGACCACGGCACGCACTTCGTACACTTTGCCTATTTCACCGCCATCAATCATCTGTTTCATGCAGGATACTGCAGGGTGAAATCTGAGTTGATGGTCAAGAAGCGCAAAACCTGGAGCTGTGGCGGCAACATCAACCATGGAGGCAGCATCTGCAACATTGAGTGCAAAGGGTTTTTCACAAAGCACACTTTTGCCGCTTTCCAGCACGCCGGTCACCATCTCCGTATGCAGATAAGTCGGCGTAGTGACGCAGACAAGGTCAAGATCGCACTGCAAAAGGTCGCGCCAGTCGGCAAAACCCTCTCTGACATCAAACATCTTCATGAACTTCTGACGGTGCAGCTCAGTAGGGCTTGCCACGGCTGAAAGCTCAACATTTTCCATCAGTGAAAAGGCTGGTGCCTGTGCCACCTTTGCCCACCCGCTTCCAATAAACCCTATTTTTATTTTTTTAGTCATAGAAAAGACATAAAAAAAGGGCGACCAAGATCACCCTTTATCAGTTGTAAAGCACCTGTTCGATCAGTTGCTCGTTTGCGCTTTTGCAAGGCGAGCCTTTTCAATATAAGTCTTCTGAATATCGCGCGACACATTGTAAGCTTTTGAGAGGCTGTCGGAACTCCAAAGCCTTGCGTCAAAAGCCATACAGATATTTCTGAGGAACGGTATACCGACCTCCGTGACACGAACACTCTTGTCGCCCAAAACAACCAGCCCGTCGTTCTCCATGTCCTCAAGACGGTAAAGGGCAATATCAAGTTCTTCTGTATAAAGCTTCGGGTCTGCCCAGGAGGTCTCCTGTTTGCACATCAGATTGAGGATGTGACGGCGGAGCACAAGATCTTCGTCGGTGAGCAAATGACCACGATGCAGGGGAAAGCGTCCTTCATTAACCACTCTGATATAGTCGATATCATCGCGTTCATTCTGGGCAAAAGCGTACCAGGTATCGCTGATGGAGGATGAACCAAGCGCAAGCATCATCTGAGTGGTATTTTCGGTATACCCCATGAAGTTACGGTGCAGTGTTCCGTTTTTGGCGGCAATATAGAGAGCGTCCCCTTCGATGGCGAAATGATCCATGCCAACCTCATGGTAGCCGATGGATTCAAGCATTGCGCTGCCTTTGTCATAAAGCTCCTGTTTGGCATCACCCACCGGCAGATCCTCCTCCTTGAACTTTCTCTGCCCTTCATACATGTGCGGGTTATGACCATAAGCATAAAAGGCGAGCCGATCGGGCTTCAGCTCCATCACCTTCTGAATGGTATCAGTAATGGTAGCCATCGTCTGCTTTGGCAAACCATAGACGAGATCAAAATTAATGGAGGTAAAACCAATTGCACGGGCAAGGTCAATCTTCTCCTTGACCAGTTCGAATGACTGGAGACGATTGATCTCCTGCTGTACAACCGGATCGAAATCCTGTATACCAAAACTCATACGACGGAAACCGACACTGTACAGCGCTTCAAGGTGCTCCTTTGACGTTGACTTGGGATTGGTCTCAAAGCTGAACATATAGTTGTCCATCTTGTTGACATTCTTGCAGATCCCATCAACAAGCCTGACAAGATTTTCGGGACTGAAAAAGGTTGGTGTACCGCCGCCAATGTGCAGCTCCTTGACATTGAGCCTGCCAGGAAACACATCGGTATACATCTGCCACTCTTTGAGCAGCGCCTCAATGTAAGGCGTTTCATAAGAGTGATCAAGAGTACGGTGAGCGTTACAACCGCAGAAGTAGCAGTGGTTCTCACAGTAGGGAATATGAATATACAAACTGATGCCGGTGGTCTCGTTACTGTCGTTAAAGCCTTTAACCATCGCCTCTTTCCACTGCTCCTGGGTAACACCATCAGTGCTCCATGAAGGAATTGTTGGATAACTGGTATATCGTGGTCCGGGATTGCTGTACTTTACTGCGAGATTAGTTGCCATTGTTTCCCTTCCTCAACAAGGATTATTTTTTTAAATTGGTTCTCGTGAAAATACATAAAACTCGGCAATTTCATAAATCATTAGCACCACCAATATGATGCCCGTAAGGAGTTTGCAGGAGCGACATCGTTTCGATACCTGCAAAGTGAAATATCAATCTTTTATGCTCAACTCGCTCAAGAATAATTAACCAGAAGTACTCTTACATGAAACAGAAAACCGATAAAAACAGGGCGATTGTGGGCATCATTATGGGTTCAGACTCTGATTTCGATATCATGAAAGAGGCCGCAGAGGCTCTTGATGATTTTCATATTGCTTCAGAGATCGCCGTTATTTCAGCGCACCGCACACCACAAGACCTTGAACAATATGCCTCTTCGGCCATTGAACGCGGCCTGAAGGTCATTATCGCAGGAGCTGGCGGAGCTGCGCACCTTCCCGGCGTTACGGCTGCCATGACCGTACTGCCGGTTATCGGAGTGCCCATTTTCAGCAAAAAACTGAACGGGCAGGACTCCCTCTACTCCATCGTCCAGATGCCGGCAGGTATCCCTGTGGCCACCGTCGGAATTGACAATGCCCGCAATGCAGCGCTGCTTGCAGTTCAGATTCTTGCGCTTTCCGATGAAGCGCTGATGGCTTCCCTGCTTGAGTTCCGCAAAAAACTGGCTGATGCATCTCGCCAGAAAACCGCCAAAATCAGGGAAAAGCTCTATGCGAAAAGCTGAATTCTGGATTGAGAAGCTGAAAAACAACTGCGCAAAAAAAAATTTGAACCCGTGCGGCACCCTGCCCCGCTCATTGTTTCGATAAGGGTGTTAAAAAGCACGAACAGCACGAACAGCCCACCAGAAACTCTTAACGTAGCTCTTCTGGCAGCCATTATTGAAATTCTGGTTCCATGCGTTACGGTCACTGTTCTCCGTAGAACTCCAGTAGATGTAGTCAGAAAAACCGCCAACAGCAGTACGATTAATATACAGTTGGTTCAACTGCTTTTTATTGGGTAAAAACCAGTCACTGTAGGTGTCGCTAACAAGATCATCACACGCTCTATAAGCATCAGACCAGGTCATACCCTCCGGAAAATCCGCTTTTGCTGCAACAAGGCCGTGCTGGCCAGTTTCATCAACAAAAAAAACTACCCCTCCACCATAATCGTCCCCAATCTGTACCGCTGAGCCCACTTCCGAAACCGTCACCATACCCAGAGCAGCAAACAGCACCAGACGAACAATCCCCATTTTTGCAAAAAGTTTCATCATCGTTGTCTCTTGAGTTTCCTGTAAGCTGAAGCAATCAATCAGTGATGCACGCGATCTGCCTTAACATTAATACATCAAATAAACAAATATATTCACCAGCTAAAAAACTCTTTTCTCTCTTTCTTGTCTTTTTTACTTATGTTCCCGGAATATTAACCAGAAAATAAAAGGTTCCGTAAGAAATGAAAAAGAGGGTTGTCATTGTAGGCGGCGGATTTGCAGGGCTGAATGCCGCAAGGGTTCTGGGAAATAAACCCGATATTGAGGTTACCCTCATCGACAGAAAAAACTATCATCTGTTCCAGCCCCTGCTCTATCAGGTAGCCATGGCAGCTCTTGGTGAGGGAGATATTGCTGCTCCGCTGAGAAATATGCTCGCAAACGTCCAGAACGTCACCGTCTTCAAGGGCACCGTGGAAAGTATCAATACTGAAAACAGAATTGTTGAGACTGATTTCAGCGCTATTCCTTACGATTATCTGATTTTGGCCTGCGGTGTACAGCATCACTATTTCGGCCATAACGAGTGGGAAGAGTTTGCACCAGGCCTTAAAACCCTTGCACAAGCGAAAGAGATCCGACGTCGGGTGATGGAGGCCTATGAACGCGCCGAGCGAACAAACGATTTTGTTGAACGTAAGAAACTTCTTACTTTTGTCATTGTCGGCGGAGGCCCAACCGGTGTGGAGCTTGCAGGATCAATTGGTGAAATGAGCCGATATACGCTTTCAAAATTTTACCGGAATATCGACCCGAAACTGACCAGAATTTTTATTGTTGAAGCCGCGCCACGCATTCTCGGCTCTTTTTCACCCGATTTGGCAAGCAAGGCAACACGATCACTGGAGAAACTTGGCGTTCAGGTCTGGACAAACAGCATGGTGAGCGACGTTGATATTGACGGTGTACAGATTGGTAATGAACGCATTGAGGCGGCAACAGTGCTCTGGGCGGCTGGCGTTACAGCCATAGGGATTGGCAAAACTATGGCCGGAACAGAGACCGACCATATCGGACGCATCATTGTTGCTGAAGACCTCAGCATTCCAGGACATCCTGAAATATTTGTTGGCGGCGACCTTGCACACTTCGTTGCGGCAAATGGCTCTCCGCTGCCAGGGCTGGCACCCGTTGCCCTGCAGCAGGGAAGAGCCATCGGAAAAAACATTCTGCTCGATCTCAACACAAAGGCAAGAAAAGCATTCCGATACAGGGATAAAGGACAAATGGCCACAATAGGAAAAAACAAGGCAATTGTTGAGTTTGGCAATCTGAAGTTTGATGGTATTCTTGCCTGGTTCACCTGGCTGCTGGTCCACATCTATTTTCTGACCAGCTTCCGTCACAAGGTTTTTGTGCTCCTGCAGTGGGGGTGGTCATATTTTACCTTCAGTTATGGTGCCAGGCTGATTGTCAACCGTGAATGGAGATTCTATGGCAGCAGTGACAAATGCCCTGCCGATGTTGGACAACAAGAGAGGAAATGATCAAACAGATGAATGCTCACATGGCCATAGGGATAGTACTTGCTATCACTTTTATTGGTATTTCGCTCTACATCTTTATGGTGCCCCTTCCTGCTCCCTTTGCCGAAAATAATGACCTCCAGCTTTACGCCATGCTTACCGGAGCTTATGGGGTATGGCGAGCTATCCGGGTTTTCCTCACCTGGAAAGAGTTGCAGCAATGACAACCGAATAATACATGCTGACTGTCAACCATCACCGGTGCCAATCGTTTCCTGTTGTTCAGTAATTTATTTTTTCAGTAGATTGCGCCGGGTCTTTATGAAGCAAGGCAGAACGGATGCCGCCTGTTGTAAAGAGTCCACCTCTTGACCTGGCTTGTACAGCATCATTGAGTTTGAGAATATTATTAAAGAAAAGAAGAACAATGACACCACTACCCGTCACACAGGAAACTGAACAGAGACTTTTTTTTCATAACTATGCCCGTCTGCCAATCGCTGTAACCCATGGCGAAGGTGTCTGGCTCGTCAGTGATGATGGCACGCGCTATCTTGATATGATTGCAGGTATTGGTGTCAATGCACTCGGCTATGGCGACAAGCGGCTTGTCGATGCCATAAGCGCACAGGCGGAAAAACTGATCCACGCATCGAACCTCTTTATGATGCAACCGCAGTTTGAGCTGGCTGAAAAGCTGCTTGCACTCTCCGGGCTCTCCAAAGTCTTCTTTGCAAACAGCGGCACAGAAGCCATAGAAGCATCAATAAAAATAGCAAGGAAATGGGCAGGACAGTTCGGCAATCCCGATAAAAAAGAGGTGCTCTCACTCAGCAACTGCTTTCATGGCAGAACTTATGGTGCCATGTCGTTAACGGCAAAACCAAAATATGTTGACGGCTTTGAGCCGCTCCTGGCGGGAACCGGCATGATAAACTTCAACGATATCAGCGATCTCGAAGAGAGGGTTTCCGACAAAACTGCTGCTGTTTTTATTGAAATAGTACAGGGCGAAGGTGGCATTCACCGGATTTCACAGCCGTTTATTGACCGGTTAAAAGAGCTTCGTGAGCAATACAACTTTCTGATTGTTGCCGATGATATCCAGGCAGGCTGCGGAAGAACCGGAACATTTTTTAGCTATACGCCACTCAATGCGGAACCTGATCTGGTCTGCCTTGCCAAACCGCTCGGTGGGGGGCTACCCTTGTCAGCCGTTATCGGCAGCGACAAAGTGGCCGATGTTCTGAGTTATGGCAACCATGGCACCACCTTCGGGGGAAACCCTGTGGCTTGTGCAGCCGGAATTGCCATGATTAATGCCATCCACGACGACAAGCTGATGGAAAATGCAGAAACCATTGGCCGATACCTTAATGATGAGATGCAGAAACTGGCCGCAAAACATTTACAGATTCTCGATATCCGTCAGTATGGCCTGATGATTGGCATAACGGTCAACAAGGAGGCAAAATATTATGCAGCCAAAGCGCTGCTGAAGCATGTTCTTGTCAATGCTACCAGCGTCAACGTTATCAGGCTTCTTCCTCCACTGACCATCAGTCGTGAAGAGGCTCAACACTGTATCGCAACACTTGATGAAATCTTTACCGAAGAAGGCGCAGAATAAACCTGCTGAAAAAGCAGCCGTCGCCATGCCTCTGGGAGCAGCCAATTATCTCATGATTGCTTCAGGGGCACTGGTCATTGCAGGAAGCTATTTCGGAATGTATCTGGAAAGAGCTGTTGACGGCTTTTTTTCTCTCTCAATCACTCCTTTTACCCTTATCGGAAGCTATCTCTGGATTATTTTTGCTCTCCTCTACAGGTCAAAGAAAGAAAAAAAGCTGCCGGATTAATCGATCTGGAACCTTATCGGCACAGTAAACCAGACCTTGATCGGGCTACCGTTCTGAATTCCGGGATAGTATTTCGACTCCATCACAGACTTGATCGCCACGGCATCGAACACTTCACAGTCTGCCGGTATGCGTTTCATGACCTTTGCCTTGAGCGGACGACCATCTTCAGCAATAAGAACACTGACAAAGACCTTTCCTGTAATGCCGGCGATTCTTGCCATCTCGGGGTAAACCGGTTTTTTCTGATCAAGAAAGCCTGGCATTTTTTCGCAGGGAACAAACATCGGCACTTCATCGCCTGAAGAGGCACCCCCGGAGCCCGGTCCCTGGGTCTGGATTGCCTGTTTCAGCTCTTTCTGGGTCGCAACGGTCTGTTCAGGAGGCACCTCATCCTGGCCAACCTTTTTAATTTTGCCTACAGTTGGCGGAACCGGAACTGCCGGAGATGAAGGTGTAACGGGAGCGGGCTCCGGGACATTGAGCGGTGGTGGCGGGGGAAGCTGCGTCACACTGGTAACAACTTCATAACACTCAACCGTTGGCTTCTCATCCTTGCCAAACCATCCGGTCAATGCGGACAGGCGCTGCCAATTGGCGGTAACCATCCAGAAAACACCAAGAATGGCAATGGCAACAAGCACTCCATGAGTGAGAAAAAGATGTGCCTGACGCCTCAGAACAAGGTTACCATAAGGCAACTTCCGTAAACAATCAGTATCAAGAAACTGTTCGCCAAATGACCACGACAACAGCGCTTTTTTTCGAAACGTCTCCTGATGTATTTTTTTTAATGCTGAGGCCACCTGATGGAACTCCTTTGTTGATTGCTGCCTTAAATAGCTCTTTGGATTTCGAGTGCATCCTGCTCGGTATAATCATCAAGGCTGAACCGGTCTATTTTCATAAGGTTCAACTCATCAATAATATCGACAAGATGACGATATTTTGCTTTTTCACTTATTTTAACGACAATTACCAGTTTTTCGTTAGACTTTGTCTGCTCCCTCAAAAGCTGGCGCAACTCACCACTCAAGGCCAACCGGCGGGTATCACGGGTATCGTAGAGGGGAATTTTTCTTGGTGCATTCTCTCCCAGAGAGTAATAGGCCATCGCATCATCAGCAATCCTCAACGTCATGACATTGTTTTCCGCAACCTTCACTTCAGTTTTTTCCGGTGGAATATTAATCTCCATCGTATTGGATTTCGAAAAGGTCGTCGTAAGCATAAAAAAGGTCAGAAGGAGAAAGGCCACATCAACCATGGGAGTCATGTCGAGATGAAACCCAAGCCTTTTTGACTGCCGTTTTCCTTTCTTTTTATGGTGTCGTCCGATGGGAGAATCAACAATACCCATAATCAGCGAACCTCCTTTTCAAGAACGGTAATCAGGTTGAAGGTGAGCAGATTTGCCTTTTTATAGACCTTGATGACCTGATTCACTGCGTCAAAACCGGCATCAGCATCAGCCCTGATAACAGGCCGGAGCTTCTGATTGGCAAAGCGTGCCATGACGACAAATTTGTCGAGTTCACCTGGCTCAACCCGAAAATTTTCTGCCAGTTTAAATTGCTTCAGGGAATCAGCAATCACAACTGCTGAAAACCCTGCTGCCTGAAGTTTCGACTTCACAACGGCGTTAAAAATTTTCTCTCTCGATTGCTGCGAGGAGACCCCCATAAAAAAGGTATTGTTGCGGCTCACCGTCACCGTCAGAACATCCGACTCGGGAAGCTTGAGCTGTGAATGAGATGAGGGAAGATCAATCTTCACCACTTCAGGCGGACGAAACTTGGTGGTCAGCATGAAAAAGGTCAAAAGAAGAAATGCCACATCCACCATCGGCGTCATATCGATCCTGAAGCCTACCCGTTTAGCCTTGATTCTCGACATCAGCGATCCGATTTACCAGTTCCAAGTGTCTGTATGATATAGAACGCCGCCTCGTCAATCATATAGCTGAAACGGTCAACCCGGCTGGTAAAAACATTATAGGCTACGATACCCGTAATACCGCCAAAAATACCAAGAGCCGTGTTAAAGAGCGCCTCAGAGATACCAAGCGAGAGCTGTACGGCATCAGGCGCACCGCTTGTCGCCATTGCGGCAAAGGCACGAATCATGCCGAGCGTTGTTCCGAGAAGTCCCACCATCGTTGAAATTGATGCAATGGTTGAAATTGCCACCAGATTATTTTCAAGAAGGGGCATCTCCATGATCGTGGCCTCCTCAACGGCCTTTTCCATTTCGCTGACCTTTTTCTCCCGATCGGTGACATTATAATCAGAGAGTTTTTTATACCGGTCAAGAACCGCACGAAGCACCGCCGCAAGGGAGCTTTGATGGTCGTCACATTTGGCAATAGCCTGATCGATTGATCCGTTATCGATATCCTGCTTGAGGGTGCGAACAAATTCAGGGATATTGCCCTTTCCCGAAGCCTTTTTCAGGGCGATAATACGTTCGACGGTGTAGGCAATCACCATCAGGATCAGCGACATGAGGACGGAGACAACCAGCCCTCCCTTCCAGATGGCATAAAAGATTGACTCCGGTGGAGTCGTGCCCATCCAAACATAGAAACCCAGAGAGACCGCGTAGGTTACAACAATGAGCAGACCGGTAAAAAAACCCTGTTTCATAGACCCTTGATTGTTTTGACTATCCTGAAAATAAACGAAGCATTATGAACCACGCTGTAATTTGCTATACTACAGATCATCGTTAAAAGTCACCGCAAACCCCTCTGCACGGAGACATGACGGCCAGCGACCAAAACCATCAGAGTCCGAGAAGAGAGCCGTTCGCCAACTCTGACAGCAACCGCACTACTCTCTGGCTCTTAATTTAGTAAATAAGCTTGTTATTTTTTAACCGTAATTATTGAATCAAAAGAAAAAAGCACGTGTTCAGACAACAATTTCACAGACCAGGGAGATGCTCATGATCCCCCCTGCGACCATCGATGAAGTCCGACAAGCGGCAGATATTGTTGATATTATCTCTGATTATGTGACGCTTCAGCCTGCAGGACGCAACTATAAAGCGCTTTCTCCTTTTACGGTAGAGAAAACTCCTTCATTTATTGTTTCGCCTGAAAAACAGCTCTACAAATGTTTTTCAACGGGCAAGGGAGGCAATGTTTTTTCTTTTGTTATGGAGATGGAAAAAGTACCCTTTCTTGAAGCACTCGAACTGGTGGCAAAGCGAACGGGTATTGATATCAGCCAATTCACCTCAAAAAAAGCGCCTCAATCAGCTCATGAAGAGAGTCAGACCGAAATCCTCCGCTGGGCGGCCAAACTTTATCACCAGACTCTGGATCGGAATCCGGGAATAGCAGGACGTGACTATTTGAGGGCAGAACGGGCTCTTTCGGAAAAAACCATCCAGACGTTTGGTCTAGGCTATGCGCCCGATTCATGGGACTATCTCTTCATTGAGGCAAAACGGGAAGGAATTGCACAGGAGCACCTGCTTGATCTCGGCCTTATAACTGCCAACAAGCAGAAAAACTCTTGCTATGACACCTTTCGCAACAGGGTGATCTTTCCAATTTTTTCAGTCGGAGGACAGGTTGTCGGTTTTGGGGGACGCACCCTGCTCAGTGACCCACAGACACCGAAATACCTGAATTCCCAAGAGAGCAAGCTGTTTGAAAAATCAAAACTTCTTTACGGACTTCATGCCGCGAAAAATGAAATCCGGCGAATGGAAACCGCCATACTCGTTGAAGGGTACATGGACGTGCTTGCGCTGCACCAGGCGGGAATGACCAACACAGTAGCCTCATGCGGCACATCGTTGACCCGCTATCAGGCAAAGGTGCTTCATCACTACACCAAACGAGTCTTGTTCATGTACGATGCCGACAGGGCCGGTCAAAAATCAATGATGAGCGGCATTGACACGTTGCTTTCCGAAAACATCAGCCCCTCTGTGCTGATTCTGCCGGAGGGTGATGACCCTGACAGTTTTGTTCGTCGCGAAGGAAGAGATAATTTCGTGCAGTTTGCCGAAAAAAACATGCTTTCATTTCAGGATTTTCAGATCCGATTTTTCATGGAATCGGGAAATTTCGCACAACCTGATTTAAAAGCAAGAGCCATAAGAGCAATGGCACACACCATTTCATTGATCCCCGACCGTATTCGGCGGGAACTGTATCTTCAGGAACTCTCAAAAAAACTTGCGCTCAGCCTGCCAGCTCTCCAGGAGCTGCTCGACCGGGAAGAGAGTGCAACCGATAAAAAAAGAGAGTCGTTCGAAAACCGTCAGGAGGTTCAACTGCCGCGCAAATCTGCATCAAAAATTTCAGTGCTGGAAAAAACTTTCTTGAAGGCCTTGCTGGAAAGCACCAGCTACGGAAATGCTGTACTGGAATTTGCCGCATCACACGAAGAGATGCTGGAGTTGCCGCACAAGGAGGCTCAAGACATATTTACCCATCTGATCGCCCGCCACCACGAGATTGCTGGCCATCCAGAGGAGAGGATTGACATTACCTCTGAAATAAGCTCATTCCACAATCCTGAATCGAGGGATCTCGCAGCCAGCCTGCTGATTGACCCTCCGGTCAGCAATAAATGGCTCGAACAATCCGATGTCCATGCCGATAACGCAAAACGGTGTCTTGCGATGTTCCTTGACGCGTTCAAAAACCTTATTCTTGAGCCGCTTGTCCATCAGAAAAACGCACTCACCGAAAAGATACGTCTTGAAAACGATACCGATCGGGAGATTGAGCTGTCAAGGGAAAAGATCATCCTTGATAAAAAAATCAGGAAAACCTCTCATGAGCTCAAAAGTATGATCACCAGCATTCTCGAAAACAGTTAGCCTCCCCTTCTGGCGGACAAGAGGAGGCTATTTAAAACCCTGTTACGCTCTTAAACGCTGTAACCCTCAAGAGGATGACTCAGGCAAAGTTCCCTGATTTCCTGTCGGACGGTGCGACAGATATCAGCGATATCCGGCTTTTCAGCCGAAGAGATCACCCTGTCGATCAAGCTGGCAATCGACTTGCACTCCTCCTCCTTCATACCCCTTGTGGTCATGGCTGGAGTACCAATACGGATTCCGCTGGTAACAAAGGGAGATTTGTCGTCAAAAGGAACCATGTTCTTGTTCACCGTAATACCTGCGCCATGCAGAAGGTTTTCGGCAACCTTGCCGGTAACATTCTTGTTGCGCAGATCAAGCAGCATGAGATGGTTTTTGGTTCCGCCACTGACAATATTGTAACCGAGTTCCGTAAACTTACTGGCCATCACCGAAGCGTTTTTGATGACCTGTGCGGCATATTCCCTGAAGGATGGCTGCAATGCCTCACCAAAAGCAACGGCCTTGCCCGCAATAATATGCATCAGTGGCCCGCCCTGAATACCTGGCATCACTTCAGCATCCATCACTTCGGACATCATTTTCAGCCGTGACCCGCTCTTGGTTTTGATGGTAATACCCATAGGGTTCTCGAAGTCGCTGCCCATCATGATCATGCCTCCCCTCGGACCACGAAGAGTCTTGTGGGTGGTGGTGGTCACAAAATGGCAATGCGGCATCGGGTCGCCCATAAGACCGGCCGCAATAAGACCTGCAGGGTGAGCGATATCGGCCATCAAAAAAGCACCAATCCTGTCGGCAACAGCTCTGAACGCCTTCACATCAAACCCCTGGGAATAGGCACTTGCGCCACAGATAATCAGTTTCGGGCGAACCTGCAAGGCAAGTTCCTCAACTTTATTCATGTCAATACAGCCACTCTGGCGATCAACACCATAAGAGTGCGCCTCAAACATCTGGCCAGAGAAATTAACCGAACTGCCGTGGGTCAGATGCCCTCCATGAGAGAGATCAAGCCCCATGATCCGGTCACCGGGTTTCAAAACCGAAAAGAGAACTGCCATGTTGGCGCTCGAACCGGAGTGAGGCTGCACGTTGACATAGGAACAGCCAAACAGTTTTTTCGCACGATCACGGGCAAGATTTTCAGCGATATCGACAAATTCACAGCCACCGTAATAACGCTTGCCGGGATAGCCCTCTGCATATTTATTGGTCATCACTGACCCACAGGCCTGCATCACCGCACGGCTTGTAAAGTTTTCCGAAGCAATAAGCTCAAGCGTTTCAGTCTGCCGCGTCATCTCACTGGCAATCGCGTCAAAGAGCTCTTTATCCTGCATCTGAAGGATATCAGTATCCATCGTTTCTCAGTCCTTTTCCTGACGGAAGTTTACGGGTTTGTATTTGCTTTTTTCAAAATAACGACGTTAGGGTGCGCATGAACAACCAATCATGTGACCAAGTTTATCACGTTTTGTGTCCAGATAACTTTGATTCATGGGATTTGGTGCTATTTCAAGCGAAATTCGTTCAACAATCTCCAGACCATAGCCCTCAAGACCGACCACTTTTTTCGGATTATTGGTCATGAGCTTCATTTTTCTGACACCAAGATCCTTGAGAATCTGGGCACCGATACCGTAGTCGCGAAGATCAGCCTTGAAACCGAGCTTTTCGTTGGCCTCAACCGTATCAAACCCTTCGTCCTGAAGGTTATAGGCTTTGAGTTTATTGATCAGACCAATACCACGTCCCTCCTGCATGAGGTAAATCAACACGCCTCGCCCCTCTTTTTCGATCATACTGAGTGCTGACGCAAGTTGATTGCCACAATCGCATCGAAGAGATGCAAAGGTATCACCAGTGGCACACTGCGAGTGAACCCTGACAAGAACCGGCTCATCAGTGGTGACATCGCCCTTCACAAACGCAATATGGTTTTGCTGGTCGGTAAACGATTCGTAGGCAATAAGCCTGAACTCACCATAAGCGGTCGGCAACCTCGATTCAACGGCCCGGTTCACGAGTTTGTTGCGCTGCATTTGATAAGCAACAAGTTCCTTGATGGTAATAAGCTTCAGTCCAAATTTTGCTTTAAGCTTGATCAGTTCGGGAAGCCTGGCCATGCTGCCATCGTCATTCAGGATTTCACAGAGCAACCCGACCGGACTGCAGCCGGCAAGACGAGCAAGATCAACCGCAGCTTCGGTATGCCCCACGCGCCTGAGCACACCGCCATCCATAGCGCGAAGAGGAAAAATATGGCCCGGACGGGAAAAATCGTCGGCCTTCGACAACGGATCACCAAGCATCTTGATCGTCATGGTGCGGTCATAGATTGAAATCCCGGTGGTGACACCCTCAGCAATCGCATCCACAGAAACCGTAAAGTTCGTTTCATGCTGGGAGGTGTTCCTCTGTACCATCGGATCAAGCTGCAACTCTTTTGCTCTTCCCATGGTGACTGCTACACAAAGAAGACCTCGCGCCTCCCTGGTAATGAAGTTGATCATTTCATTGGTCACCAGTTCTGCGGCACCAATAAAATCGCCCTCATCCTCACGATCCTCATCATCGATGACAATAACAAGCTTTCCCTGCCGAATATCTTCGAGAGCAGCATCTATTGAGTCAAAAATTTTTTTATGCATACACATTATTAGACCTTTTTTTCATACCTGACCGCACTCGATTGAACAGATAATGTAAAAAAATCCTGCACCATTTTCAGAGAGTGAAAAAAGAAGATCGGGAACGGCGAACCGGCAACTTTGAGAAGGATATGCATTTTTGTATAATGCACCGGCTTTTATATCAAGAGGTGAATTATTACCTTTACACAGCTCTTTCCTGAAGCATCTTAAAAACTATCGAGATTGCATGACCATTCAAGCTTCCGACCTGACGCAGGATGTTATTGACCTTTCCCGGAAATTTCCTGAAGAGTGGCTTCTAAAAGCCAAGCAAAACGGATTTTCTGATTTTCAGCTTGCCAATATTTTTAATACTACAGAACCCTCCATACGGACGCTCAGAAAAGAGTATGGCATTGAATCCGTCTTCAAGACCGTCGACACCTGTGCAGCAGAATTCGATGCTCAAACACCCTACCATTATTCGACCTACGAGGAGGAAAACGAATCAGTTTCATCTGATCGAAAAAAAGTCATTATCCTCGGCGGAGGCCCGAACCGCATCGGCCAGGGTATCGAGTTTGACTACTGTTGTGTTCAGGCAGTTTTTGCCCTCAGAGAGGCTGGCTATGAGACCATTATGGTCAACTGTAATCCAGAAACGGTTTCGACAGACTACGATATCGCCGACAAGCTCTACTTTGAACCGCTCACTTTTGAAGACACCATCCGCATCATTGAACATGAAAAGCCTCTTGGTGTTATCGTCAGCTTTGGAGGCCAGACACCACTGAAGCTCTCGACCAAACTTCACGAGGCAGGTGTCACGATTCTCGGCACTTCGTCAAAAGGCATTGACCTGGCGGAAGACCGAAAAAAATTTGGCGCACTTCTTGAACAGCTTGCTATTCCTCATCCTGAATACGGAACCGCCATAAGCTATGAAGAGGCCAGGGAGATCACCCGGAGAATCGGATACCCGGCGCTGGTGAGACCAAGTTACGTTCTGGGCGGACGGGCAATGAAAATTGTCTACAATGATGACTCCCTTAAAGAGTATGTCGATCAGGCGCTTTTCATTACCGAAAAGTATCCCCTGCTGGTAGACCGTTTTCTTGAAACCGCCGTTGAATTTGATATTGATGCCATTGCCGATACCACAGACTGCGTCATCAGCGGTATCATGCAGCATGTCGAGGCCGCAGGCATACACAGCGGCGACTCCACCTCAATTCTGCCCTATCACAACATCAGTCAGAATGTTATTGCCACCATGAAGGCATATACCAAAACCCTTGCAACAAATCTTAAGGTCGTAGGGTTAATGAATATTCAATATGCCGTCCAGAATGAAAGTGTCTATGTAATTGAGGTCAATCCAAGAGCGAGCCGGACGGTTCCTTTTGTCGGCAAGGCAACCGCCATCCCGGTTGTTAAAATAGCCACCCGCGTCATGCTTGGCGAAAAGCTCAGCGATCTGCGCAAAGAGTATGACCTGAAAGATTGTGATGAGCTCGGCATGAAGCATCTGGCCATTAAGGAACCGGTCTTCCCATTCTCCAAATTTGTCAAATCGGGTGTCTATCTTGGCCCCGAAATGCGCTCGACCGGTGAAGCAATGAGCCTTGCTGAAGAGTTTCCGGAGGCCTTTGCCAAAGCCTATCAGGCAGCCAACATGCAGCTTCCTCTCTCTGGTGCCGTCTTCATCAGCGTGAACGATCAGGACAAAAACCCGCGCATTATCGCCATTGCAAAGGCGCTTTTCCGCATGGATTTTGATCTGGTGGCAACCGCAGGCACACACCAGTTCCTGACTGACAACGGAATCGAATGCAAAAAAGTCTTCAAGGTTGGAGAAGAGGGACGGCCCAACATCTTTGACATTATAAAGCACGGAAAAATCAACTTTGTCATCAACACACCGAGAGGCGAAAAGGCGCTGCACGACGAAGAGGCTATCGGCGCTGCGTCAGTCCTGAGCAATGTGCCGTTTGTAACCACCATAGAAGCCGCAGAGGCATCAGTGCAGGCTATCGACTGCATCCGCCACCAGGAGTTCGGCGTTAAAAGTCTTCAGGAGTACGCATCTTACCGTAACAAAGTCTAACACTCTATGACCATGCGCGAACAAATCCAGAAACATCTTGACGAGTCAATACAACTGGAATTAAACCTTGCAAGACTCTACACCATCTTTAATGACAGTTTGTCGGATGATGAGGATTTCTGGTGGGATCTTGCAATGGAGGAACAAGGCCACGCCACCCTTCTTCAGCAGGAAAAAAAGCAACCTCAGCAAAAAGAGTTCTTTCCGGAAAATCTTCTGGCCAAAGATCTCCAGTCCCTCGTTGATACCAACACAAGAATTGCTGAACTGATCTCCGCCTGGTCGACCACACCGCCTGCACGGGCTGAAGCATTCAATATTGCATACGAGCTTGAAATGGCTGCAGGAGAATCGCATTTTCAACAATTTCTCGACAGCCCGACGAACTCGGTTTCTGCCAATATTTTCAAACAACTGAATCAGGAAGACCGCGATCACGCCGCACGAATCCTTCAATACATGGATGAAAATAAAATTATCAAACAGTAACCCATCCCGTCAGGGAAGCTGAACAAACTTCTGTGTACTGCTCCCCTGCCCATCGACCAGCAGTTCACTATAGCACAGTGGATTGTAGCGAAAACTTCCCCCATTGATAAAGGTTATTCCATCGACCGAGTAGCTCTGAAAGCGGTGAAAATGGCCATGCAGCACCAATTTTGCATGCATAACCTTCATAAGGCCGAGGAACTCTTCACGGTTTTTCAGCTCCATAGTCCAGTCAAAAGCCTGATCAATCAACGAATCAGTTCCATAAACTTTGTACGCATGATGGCAAAGCCCGATGACAAAACACTCTTTCAAAGAGAAAAGGACACGTTCCACACGCAAAGCGCGCAACTGCCCCGTACTAATTGATCCTCTGGCTCCAAGAGGATTATCGGCAGGATACCATGGATATACCGAGTTAAGGGCGGCAAAAGCGATCTTCACCGATGGATAGTTTATGATCTTGACAAAAGGAAAAGCGTTATCGCCCCGTTCTTCTCCGGTTATAAGCTCCTGAAAAAAAACACAAAATGCTTTCAATTTGCGGTCAAAAGCTTTTTTTCTGGCCAAAGGAAGAGGATTCAGCGCATTATAAAATCGCATCTCCTCTTCAAGATTAATCAAATCGTGATTACCGGCAACAACGGTAGCCTTTTCCCAGTGGTAAAAACCATGACTTTCAAGTTTTTCCCTGACAATACGCCACTCTGCTGGAGCAGCGTTATTGCTCAGATCACCTGAAATAACAAGGTGATCAAAACCTTCGGTATTGAAATGATCAAGCAGACGATCAAGGCTACCAAGCTGACGATTTTCCTGGTTTCCAGAAAAATGAAGATCCGATATATGCGCTATTTTCACCACGTCTTTAATCAATTTAAATTAGACTTGCGGTTTTCAATTCTAAAACAGTAAATTGAGCCCTATTTTATTCATCCAGCATTAACAATCACCGCAAAAACCTAATGCTATGAGGATATATAGTTACGATTCAACCAGCGGCATCAACGCAATCTACTATACCGATCAACTATGAAAAAAAAAATAATTGCGCTTCAAGAACTCTCCAAAAACCTCTGGTGGTCATGGGATACAGAAGCAAAACAAATTTTTGACGAACTCTCCCCCCTCCTTTGGGAACGAAACAATCACAATCCTGTTGAACTATTACGGCAGATATCTGATGATGAACTTGTTGCTCGCTGCGATTCCCAATTTGGCCAAAAAATAGATCGTGTCTATTCGCGCTTTACCCAGTACCTTAACGAGAAAAATACCTGGGCAGCAAAAAATACGCCCGAACTCGTCAAGAGTCCGGTTGCCTATTTCAGTGCAGAGTTCGGTATTCATGAAAGCGTCAGAGTATATTCCGGAGGGCTCGGTGTTCTTGCTGGCGACCACCTGAAATCAGCCAGCGATTTGGGGATCAATTTTATAGGTATCACACTGTTTTACTCAGAGGGCTACTTCCGCCAGCACCTTAATCGAGACGGATGGCAGATTGAAGACTATCCCCTGCAACACCCTGAGCACCTTCCTATTGAAAAAGTGAACCGTCTTGACGGCAAGAATATGATCATCTCGGTGAATATCGCTCAAAGTGAAGTCTTTGCGCAGGTATGGAAACTCAAGGTTGGCCGGGCAACACTTTTTCTTCTTGACACCAATATTAACGCTAATGAATCGCACTATCGCGACATCTGTTGCAGAGTTTATGGTGGCGACCAGAATACGCGCATCAACCAGGAGATACTGCTTGGTATCGGAGGCGCAAAACTTCTCGATCAGCTCAATATTAAGCCTGTAGTCTATCACATGAACGAAGGGCACTCTGCATTTCTGACGTTCGAATTACTTGCCAAAGAACTTTCCCGTGGCATCTCAGAAAAAGAGGCAATCGAAAATGTACGGTCACGATGCGTCTTCACAACGCACACCCCTGTTCCTGCCGGTCATGACCGCTTCTCCAGAGACATGATGCACTACACGTTCGACAAATACCTCGCAACTATTGGCATGAGCTTCGATAAGATGATGCTGCTTGGTTCCGAAGACAAGGAGGACGTTAACGGACTTTTCACCATGACAGTCCTGGCCCTCAACCTTTCAAGGTCGGCAAATGGTGTCTCTAAACTGCACGGTGAGGTTTCACGAAATATGTGGCAACAGCTCTACCCTGAAAAAACTGTTGCAGAGGTTCCAATCGGACATATCACCAACGGTGTGCACACCACGACCTGGGCATGCGGATATACTGAACTTTTCTGGAATAAATTTACGGACAGCCTTGACGAAATGACCTTTTCGCGTGAAGCTACTGAAGCCGTGCTTGCTCAGGTCACCGATGAAGATCTCTGGTCGCTCCGTTACAACCTGAAGCGCAACCTTATTGACTTCATGGACCGGTATCTGGCCAACCAACTGTTTCACCAGCATCAGCACATGGGTATGTTCCAGCAAGATTCACTGGAATCAGGGAAAAACACCTTTTCACCTGACGTGCTGACGATAGGGTTTGCAAGACGTTTTGCTACCTACAAGCGTGCTCCACTGATTTTCAGGGATCTTGATCGCCTTAACAGAATCATCAATCATCCGATCAGGCCCATGCAGATTGTTTTTGCCGGAAAAGCTCATCCACACGATGACGCAGGCAAAGATTATATCCGCCAAATCATTGAGCATTCCCGTAGGCCACAGTTTGTCGGAAAGGTTATTTTTCTGGAAAACTATAATCTTGGTATTGCAAAACGGATGGTCTCTGGCGTTGATGTCTGGCTGAACACTCCGGTAAGACCAATGGAAGCCAGCGGTACATCAGGCGAAAAGACCGTCTTGCATGGTGGACTGAATTTCAGTGTTCTCGACGGATGGTGGCCTGAAGCTTATAATGGCGAAAACGGTTTTTCGATCGGCAACGGTGAGTCTTTTGAAAATCATCAGGAGCAGGATAATTTCGATGTCGAAAAAATGTACACTGCTCTGGAAACCCAGATCGTTCCATCATTTTACGATCGTAACGAGAACAATATTCCTGTTAAATGGATTAAAAAAATCAGGAATGCCATTGCAACCATAGCACCTGAATACAACACCCATCGAATGGTAAGGGACTATGCAACCCGCTACTATCTGAACAAGAAAGAAAACTAAACTGAACAGCTATGCTGTCTGTTATTATTCCTGACCGGGCAAAACCAGTCAGGAATAAATTTTTTGCTTTTATTTCCTTCAAGCACCTCAACCATGAGTCTACACGCAACCGCCAAATCAACAACCAGCGCAGCAGTCGATCTCGGCCGTGGACTTACACTGAAATCTCCTGTACTCCTTGCATCAGGCACCGTCTCTTATGGAGAAGAAGTGAGCCAACTCTGCGATTTGTCCAAAATCGGTGGTCTGGTAACCAAAGCAATTTCCCTTGAATCCAGGATCGGCAATCCTCCGCAGCGTATAGCCGAAACTCCTTCAGGGGTGCTCAATGCTATCGGACTGGCCAATGTTGGACTAGAGCGATTCATTGCAGAAAAAATACCCTTTCTTCGCCAGCTCAACACTGCCGTCATTGTCAATATTGCCGGACGCTCAATCGATGACTACGGTGAGGTTGTGTCGAGACTTGATGGTATTGAAGGTCTCCATGGTTACGAAATTAACCTCTCTTGCCCAAATGTCAAGGATGAGTGCATGATTATGGGAGTAAGCAGGGAGGCGACCTTTGAAATTGTTTCACAATTGCGCAAGATAACTCCCCGGCACCTCATGATCAAGCTGACACCAAACGTCACATCTATCAGCTCAATTGCCCTGGCTGCCGAAGAGGCTGGCGCTGATTCTGTTTCCCTCATCAACACCGTGGTCGGCATGGCAATTAACTATAAAACCCGCAGGCCGCTGTTAAAAAACATTACCGGAGGATTGTCCGGGCCAGCCATCAAGCCAATTGCCCTTGCAAAAGTATGGGAAGTCTACAATGCCGTTAAAATCCCGGTTGTCGGTATGGGTGGTATTGCCGGATTTGAGGACGCTATGGAGTTTTTTCTTGCCGGTTCACAAGCAATACAGATCGGCACCATGAACTTTGTGTATCCCGATATCGGCGAAAAAGTGGCCACTGCCATTGAACAGTTTTTCTCAGCTCCCGAAGCGCCCCCCTTCAGTGAATACTGTGGAGGTCTGGTCACCGGCTAATAGCTAACGATGCCCGATCCTTTTGTTTGAAAGGTATTTCCTTTCGCGACGACCACTGATTTTCAGACCCGGACGGCGCTTGTACCTTGACGATGCGTTGCTGTTGGTCCAACAAATAGCGAGTCCCGAGCTGTTCGCGAATCTCTTTGTCAAATATTTTCAGTTCAAGAGGACGAGCAATAACCACAGCAATCAAAACTGCAAAAATAAGCCTTGGAGAGGCTTGGTAGAACTGTTTCAGCATTTTAGAACTCTTTTTGATACTTGAAACAATATAACGGTCAAGATTAAAAATCGCGACACCCCAGAGCAACCCAAAAAGTAACGACCATAATTCAGCAAAAGCGCTCCCCTAAAAAACAAAATAAAGCGCATAGCCGCCAGACAAGCCTGCAAAAAGCGCGGTAAAAAAAATTGTCGCCCCGATACCAAGATATTTGCTATGCTCTGTAGGGTACTTTTCAATCACTGACACTGGTGTACCGGCACAAATCCAGAAAAAACGCTGTATCCGGGAAAAGATCATAGGAGAACCCATTACTCACCATTATTGCCGAAAACTTCCAACATCCTCTTACGCTGTGTTGTTCGGAGAAATTTAGTGCTTTTTTTTTATTATTTTCCACCCGCAAGAACACAAGCAGATTCTGAATATTCACAATTTCCTCTATTGTTGAGCGTTGCGGTTATAACTATTAAACCTTTTTTGACATGCGTATTGGAATCGGTATCGATGTACACCCTTTTGCAGAAGGCCGGAGGCTGGTGATCGGCGGTGTTTATATTCCTGAACACAAAGGACTGGACGGCCACAGCGATGCCGATGTCCTGCTTCATGCCGTCAGTGATGCCCTTCTTGGAGCAGCCGCACTCGGAGATATTGGTTTACACTTTCCGAATACAAGCCAGGAATTCAAGGATATCGACAGCATGATCCTGCTTATGCAGGTTAAAAAACTTCTCGAAAAGAACGGCTACGAGACCGTCAATGTCGATGCCATGCTTCTTCTTGAAGCGCCTAAAATCGCAACCTACATTACCGAAATGCGTAAAAACATTGCACGCTGTCTCGGCATTGAGATCGGGGCAGTCTCGGTCAAGGCGACCACCAACGAAAAACTTGGCTACATAGGACGGGAAGAGGGTGCAGCAGCCCATGCTGTCTGTATTATCAAGCGAACCTAAGCTCCGACTTCGCCCCTGAGGATACTGACTGGCACATAGCGTGTCGCCTTTCTTGCCGGGCTCCAGGAGGAGAGTACGGCAATAAGAATACCAAAAACAATCACCACCAGATGAGCATCCGGTAGTTCAATGATGTTGATCCGGTCACTCTTCAGCACTCCTGCAGTACTTGCCTCGAAACGGATAGATGCTACTAAATGGCAAATCAGATGCCCCAGGGGACTGCCAACAAGAACCCCCAGAATACCGATCATCAGTCCTTCGAGCATGAAAATAGTGGTGATATTTCTGCCCGGCATACCCATTGATCGCATGATGGCGATATCTTTCACCTTTTGCAGAATCACGGTGGTCATGACCGATGAAACACCCAGACCGGCCACGACAAAAACAAAACCAACGAGCACCAGCGTAATCAGTGCATTACGGTTATAAAACTCGATGATATTGCGGTTTGTTTCATCCCAACTCTCACTTTTATAGCCACTGAGGGCTTCAACCCGGCTGGCAGTCTGGCGAGCACGCTCAACATAAGCTGTTCTCAAACCAATCCCGGTCACCGAATTTGATGCAATCCCCTCCATTCTCTGCGCAAGAGAGAGATTAACATAGGCCTCTCGCTCGTCCTTTGCATTAAATCCACTGCTGAAACGCCCGACAACCGTCACAGGAAACTCTTCACTTTTTTTGGTCACCAGCACAATCCGGCTGCGGTAACTCACGTCCAGTTTTTTTGCCAGAAGATCTCCAACAAGAATGCCATTGGGAGTTGCGGCCAACTCTTCGATAGCATTTTTTTCAATCAGGTTTTTTTTCAATCCGGCAATATTGGCTTCAAGATGAGGAATAATACCACGAGCCACGCAGGGAGTAAAGCGAGTTTTATTTCGAGCAATCAGTTTACTGAGCACAAACGGTGATATACTGCGAAGCTCCTCCACAGGTCGGATGCTCTGGACAACCTCAGAATAGTTTTTGATAACCTCCTGCTCTTCCAGATTGATATTCCTGCTCACCATCGAAACCCTGCCACCGGAAGGAAAAACAATATTATCGGGTATCAGCGGAACAACCCTTTCGGCGCTTATCAGCACATGAGGAGCAGTGTCAATCACCTTGGCGATAACATTTGATGATGAACCACGAGAAACAGAGATGGTCGTCACCAGCATGGCCGAACCAACTGCCACACCAAGTGCAGTGAGAAGTGTTTGGCGTTTTCTCTCCCTGAGATGCACAAAAGCTATCTTCGCCTGTTCTCTATAGTTCATTCAATAATATGTAGTTCAGCCAACTCCTGGACAAATGGGCTGTGATTAAAATTTTAAGACTTATCGTTGAAAAATCACACAAAAAATCTATCTTTGTTTTCAGAAGCGGGAAATCATAATTTCCTGACAAATAAATCAATTTAGCCATTAAATACTAACCTTGGCATTGAAAAGGAGAGCATAACTGTGAAGAAAATTGGTATCCTTACCAGCGGCGGGGATTGCGGCGGGCTTAATGCTGTGCTGAAAGGCGCAGCATTGATGGCTCTGTCAAAAAATCTTGAACTTTATATCATTCCTAACGGCTACGCCGGTTTATACAACCTTGTGGATCAGGAGCACATTGTCCAGCTTGATCTGGTTCGCCTTGACCGGTTTGACGCAAGTTTTGCCGGTTCCGAAGCTGGCCATTCAAGAGTTAAAATCAAGGCCATAAGCAATCCTGAAAAGTACAACCGCATCAAGGCCGGCATGAAAAAATTCGGTATTGATGCACTTGTTATCAGCGGAGGTGACGATTCAGGCAGCGTTATGGTTGATCTCAACCAGCAAGGGATTCAGTGCATCCATGCCCCAAAAACCATGGATCTCGACCTGCAAACCTATTCGGTCGGCGGAGACTCAACCATCAACCGCATCGCACAGTTTGTGCACGACCTTAAAACAACCGGTAAAACCCACAACAGGGTGCTCGTTACCGAAGTATTCGGGCGTTATGCGGGCCATACCGCTTTCCGCAGTGGCATTGCCGCAGAGGCTGACTGTATTCTTATCCCCGAAATTCCGGCGGACTGGAATGTTGTTTATGAACATCTGGCTGAAAGGTTTACCCGCCGGATCAGGGAGAGCGACGTGCATAGCGGCACCTATACTGTTGTTGTTGCTGAAGGGTTGAAAAATGCCGATGGCACCGATATTGTTGATGAATCGGCCGGCATTGATGCCTTCGGTCATAAAAAGCTTGCAGGTGCAGGGAAATTTACCTGCCAGCAAATTCAGAAGAGAATGAAAGCTGACCCTGCCATGCCGTTATTTATGAAAGAGACCGGCATGTTCGTCAAAGGAGTCTATGAAATTCCGGAGGTCCGTGAAATCCATCCCGGCCATCTTGTTCGTTCAGGCAACTCTTCGGCTTATGACATCAACTTCGGCTTTGAAGCCGGGGCAGCCGCCATACTGCTCCTCGTCGACGGAAAAACAGGTGTCACCGTCTCAAAAGTCAAGGGACGAAAAATAGAGTTCATTGAATCTGGCAAAGCCATTGTTCAACGCCATGTCGATCTTGACCATGTCGCCATGTATGAGTCGCTCGGTATCTGCTTCGGTCGCAAGCCAACAGCTTACGACCCGATTCTGCGCGAAGTAGACGGTGTTTACGAAAGGATTTACTGACTTTTTAAATATTTGGACATAAAAAACCCCGCAACACAACACGGGGTTTTTATATCTTTGAGCTTACGACCGGTAATGTTTTAACACCCAAAGCCTGCATCATGAACAAGTCTGCCAAAATCTGGATGAACGGTGAACTGATTGACTGGATTGACGCAAAAATCCACATTCTGTCACATGTCGTTCATTACGGTTCGTCTATTTTTGAAGGAATACGCTGCTATGAAACCCTCAAGGGCTCGGCCGTTCTTTTTCTGGACGAACACATCAAACGCCTCAGAGACTCATGCAAAATATACCGTATCGAAATTCCTTATTCAGAAAAAGAGCTGAAAGAGGCTATCATCACAACTATCCAGGCAAACGACCACAAATCCTGCTATGTCCGACCTCTGGTTTATCGCGGTCAGGGAGCCTTGGGAGTTAACCCGCACAGGGCATCCATAGAGGTTGCTATTGCGACCTGGGAGTGGGGTTCTTACCTGGGAGAAGATGTTCTTGAAAACGGCGTTGATGTCTGCATCTCCTCATGGAACAGGCCAGCCCCCAATACCGTGCCAACGTTGGCAAAAGCTGGCGGAAACTACCTTAACTCACAGCTCATCAAAATGGAAGCCTTGATGGACGACTATGCTGAAGGCCTTGCGCTGGATGTCAACGGTTATGTCTCTGAAGGGAGCGGTGAGAATATTTTTGTTATCCGCGACGGGATTATCTACACCCCCATGTCGGCCCAGTCGATACTGCCTGGCTTTACACGATACGCTATCATGCACATTGCCAAACTGCATGGCTATGATGTCCGTGAAACACTGATTCCCCGCGAAGCGCTCTATATTGCCGACGAAGTCTTCCTGACCGGCACTGCTGCTGAAATCACTCCGGTAAGAAGCATCGACAAATACCCTGTCGGCAATGAAAAACGCGGCCCGATCACTGAGGTACTGCAACACGAGTATTTGAAAATAGTCAAGACCGGCGAAGACCCCTACAACTGGCTAACCTTTATTTAAGCACCGCAAGGCAGGCATGAGCTGGAAAAACATTATCGGCCAAAAACAGCAGATCCGCGTTTTACAGAACGCTCTTGAAACAGAGCGTTTTGCTCATGCCTACCTCTTCACCGGCCCTGATGGATCGGGAAAAGAGTCCGTAGCTTTTGAAATCGCCTCAATTCTTAACTGCAGTCATGCACCAGCCAACCCTCAGACAGGATCATGCGAGTTGTGCCCCGACTGCCTGCAAGTCCACTCGTTCATGCATCCGAACGTAGAGTATATTTTTCCAGTCGAATCAGCTCTGCTTGATGCGGGTGACACCGCCAAAAAGGAGAACAAGCGCTTTACCGAAGCCAGGGAACGCTACGATGCTCTCATTGAGCAAAAAAAGCAGAACCCCTACTTTGCCCCTGCCATGGAACGATCTATGGGCATTCTGACCGAACAGATCATCACCCTTCAGCATAAAGCCATGTTTATGCCGAACAAGGGAAGCAAAAAAATTTTTATTATTTCACAGGCCGAAAGGCTGCACCCTTCGGCGGCAAACAAGCTGCTGAAACTGCTCGAAGAACCACCGCCGCACGTGCTCTTTATTCTTGTTTCATCAAGACCCGAAGCGCTACTGCCCACCATCCGTTCGCGATGCCAGGCGGTCAGGTTTTCACGAGTAACTGCCCAGGAACTGCAACGGTGGCTCAAAGAAAATCGACCGGAAATCATAGACAACGAGCGCAGTTTGATTACCAGTTTTTCGAGAGGCAACCTCCGACTGGCTTGGGAGCTTATCAACAATCGCGACAGCAACCCGGCAGAAACGGCCACGATTGTGCTGCGTGATAAAGCGCTCGACTACTTGCGTAAGGTGCTCACACCTGGCCGCTTCCATGATGCTATAATCTCATGCGAGCAAAACGCCAAAACCCTTTCACGCGGCGACCTCACACTCTTTCTTGCCTCACTCCTGCTCTTTTTTCAGGACACCAACCACCGCAGCATTAATCCAGACTTTCAGGAGTTGAATAATCCGGACATTACCAAGGCCATTGACCGATTTGCAAAAAACTTCCCCAACCCGGATTTTTTCCAGATCTCGACCGTCACTGAAGATGCTATCCGTGCCATTGATCGCAACGCCAATCCACTCCTCGTTATGGCCTCCTTCACGGCCAACATCAAGGCCTTACTTCTGAACAGTTCGACACAGCTCTTGACACGTTAGACGAGAAACCACTGCATTCCCTCAAACATTACATGGAAGTGTATCATAATAATGGTACTATGGATTACAATTTGGAATAAGAAAAAAGAAATGATAAGTTTTTTCAGTATACCTGATCAAAATATATCTGCTGATTGCATAGGTGTCCTTTTGATGAATGATGCTGATAATGGTGGCAGGGGCCCGGAGGGTTTAACTACCCGACATGTTGCCAACCTATAAATTCGGATAGTAACTGATCATAAATCCACGATAAAGCTGCTCATAGAATCCATTAAAAAAAGCCCAAAACATGTTTATTAATAAAGATTTGCTCGAATTTTTTGGCTCCATGATGGAGATAAAAAAACAGAAGCGCGACATTTTTAATTCTCTGGCTGCTGATGTTGATGATTCAGAAATAAAACAGACTTTGCTGCGCATCGGTATGGACGAGCAACGACACGTTGATCACCTTCAGAGGAGTATTGATCTTGTTAACGGAGAATCACCCGTACCCACCAGTTCTCCTCAACCGTACAACCAACAACCTCTTTCGGTATCATCAGATAACGAAGAACAACAGCCAGCAGAACAAGTTGAGGAAACTGTTCCCGTTGTTGACGAAATCCCTGTTCATGAGACCATCGCTCATTTCCAACCCGTTATTGCGCAAACTATTTTACCACCCACAGACATGGGCGAGCGGCAACACGTTAATGAACTTCATGTTCAGAATATCCCGCCTTCCGATTCGATCACTCATCCGAAATTTACTACGTCACAAACAGTTCACAACATGAATACGTTCAAGCATCCATTAGGGGAGATCTTTGGTTTTACGGCAATGGACCAGTCACCGAAGGCAAAACGATACCGTTCGCACCGGCATTGTCCTTTCAATAACAAGGTTCCTAACTGTACCAACGACCAGTTAAAAAATCCTCTTGGAGTATGCAGCGTTTTACACAACGACAAACCGGTTATCACTTGCCCTGTCCGGTTTCGTGAAGACTGGATGATTACCGACGATGCCGCCGACTTCTTTTTTGAAGAGGGCACTCGCTGGAGTTCGTTAACAGAGGTGCATCTGAATGATGCCAATGGAAAATCAGCCGGAAATATTGATGTTATGCTCGTCGCCTATGATGAACAAGGCAAAATCATTGACTTCGGGACCGTGGAGGTTCATGCTGCATACATTTCCGGAAATTTGCGTGAACCCTTTGAGTATTACATGCAAGAGCCAAAGTCTAATGCGTTCATGGACTGGACAGCGCAACCGAACTATCCGCAACCAGATTTTCTTTCCGCTGCAAGGAAAAGTCTTGTTCCTCAACTCTTGTTTAAAGGCGGGATTTTGCATTCATGGAACAAGAAAATGGCCGTAGCCATTGATAAAAGCTTGTTTGACACACTTCCTTCATTGAATCGTGTTAAAAAAGAAGATGCTGATATCGCCTGGTTTATTTACCGTCTTGAACTGATAACTGAAGGGGATAAAGAACGCTATCAGCTTAAAAAAGTTGATGTTGTATACACGCAATTCCTGTCGGCGCTGTCGTCCATCACGGCAATATCTGCAGGCAATGTTGGCGATTTTGTAAAATTTATTCCCGAACTGGGCAGTTAAGAACAGGTTTTCGCAGAACCATCAACACCAGTAAGGCTTCATAGACCTTGTGAAAGTTTTTTTTCATCCTGGGGAGATACCATTGGCACTCCCCTCCCCAGGCTGATAATACTAACACTTTTTTTATCGCAAGAAAATAGTGTCTCCGAAAAACAAACTTTTAACAAGAAAAGATAGTTGCATAAGCGGTATACTGTTTTTATCCCGCAATGCTGGCAGTTGTAGAGCTTGATACCTGCGCTACAGGGCCTTTAATCATTGGATCGTTTTGTTTTGGCCAATATCATAAACGGAGCTTCTTATGTCAGAAGAGCAAGCAAAAAGGTTTATTAAAATTCTGGAATCAGATGGTGAGCTTAAAGAGCGTTTGAATGCATTCATCAGGGACGAGGGGTTCTCGTGTACGCTAAGCGAAATCAGAAAAGTAGAATGGGATTTGATGATGGCCCATTACATAGCCGGGCTCCCTGCATCCGAGCACTGGGAATGACAGCAGGACTTTATACGTCAAAGAAAATCTTGTGAGCAGAGTTGTGCGGGGATAGCTTCCCTGCACAACTTTTTTTCTGACCTGTTGCGCCATTATTTAACCGGCTAATTCTGGAATAAATCTCACAAAATCTCCAACATTACCAGGAGCAATCGCTGTTAAAGCAGAAAGTGACGGTTGAAATTGTGTATATATAACATCAATTTTTTTAAGCTGATAGCGTTCTTTACCGCCATCATTAATGAGTTCAGAATCATAAAGAAGCCATGCAATATCAGCATCCTCTTTTTTCACACGATTCAACGAAGGAAGAGTGTCGAACAAGCTTTGATTAATAGCCACCGCCATTTTCTTGTTCCATGAATGCAGAATTTTGCCTTTAAACAAGAGCTGTGGAACAAGACTGTTCCTTGCCGCCGAAAGAAAATCCGGCTGCGGATAGTTCGGTTGCGCTGTCCAGTCCATTAGAAAATTCGTGGATGGATCTTGCATGTAATATTCAAAAGGCTCGCGCAAATTTCCGGTAATGTGCGCAGCATGAATCTCCAGCGCTCCAAAGTCAATCATTTTGCCACGCTCATCATAAGCAACAAGCATAACATCAATAGTTCCTGCTGATGTCCCAGCGGCATCATTCAGATGAACCTCTGTTAATGAACTCCAGCGAACACCCTCTTCAAAAAAGAAGGCAGCAGCATCGTCAGTAATCATCCAGTCTTCGCGAAACCGGACAGGACAGGTGACGACCGGTTTATCATGGTATAACACACTGCAGACTCCGAGAGGATTTTTGCTCTGCTCATTGGTACAATTCGGTACCTTGTTATTGAATGGACAATGACGGTGCGAGCGATGCCGTTGTGCCTTCGGTGACTGGTCAGTTGTCGTAAAACCAAAAACCTCCCCTAATGGATGCTTAAGCATATTCATACTGTGATCAGTTTGCAATGTGGTTGATCGAAATTGGGGGGTAGCGTCTTGATCTTGAATGTCTTCAAAAAGCTCGGGACTTTGCTGAATCTGATCAACGCGTGACTCCTCACCCCAGCCAGTCATCGGCGAAGGTTCGATGCCCGTATCAGCAACATCAGCAACATCAGCAACATCAGCAACATCAGCAACATCAGCAACATCAGCAACGAGCGTCGTAAAACTATCACGCTTCTGTTTTTTAGTTTCTGTCATGGATCCAAATAATCCACGGATCTCTTTATTAAAAAACATTTTTTCCGCTCTTTACAATGGATTCAATGAGCTGCTTTGTCGTGGATTTGTGGTCTTCCAAATCCGAACTCAACTCCTGAAGCATGCGCAGTATCTCACCCTGAACATCCTTCCCAAGTGTTGAATATCTCAGAACATGCTGGATATGGTTCGAGTAAATAGCAATAACCGACTCTTCGCTTTGCTCGATAGCACTGATTTTTTTAAGTAATTCTTTTTTTTCAATCATTGTTGCATTTTTTTTGCGAGAGAGCATGGCCAATAAAGCACAGGAATCCTTCCCGGCAGGCTGACAAAAAATTTATCATTTCTTTTTCCTTATTCCAAATAGCATTGGATATTTCATGCAAAATCCCATCCCGTTAACGAGAGAAAAAATAGTGTATCACTCTTCTTTGCCCAGCTCCTCTTGTTCATTTCAGCATCAGGAACGAGTGCCTGTTGTTGAATCAAGCCAGTCAAGGTAGCCTGGCGATCCTGCAGTTACAGGCAATTTGATGAGTTCGGGAACATCATAAGGATGATACTCTTCAATATAAACTTCAAGGTCGCTGTAACGGGCTTCTGTCGTTTTGATATAAAGAGCCACTTCTTCCTCTTTCACCAACGCTCCTTTCCAAAGAAAAAAACTCCGAATATCGGCCATCTGAATACAGGCGGCAAGATGATTGTCGAGAATGCCTTCCGCAAGCTTTTCGGCTGTTTTCCGATCCGGCGCTGTGGTCGTAACCATGCAATAGCTGCTTTTCATACTCTCATTCTGATAACATTACAACACAAGAAGCTCTTTGCTGAATTGCTGCAAGGGTGTTACGCCATGCCGCTCCATCACTACCGTATCCTCAATGCGCACCCCGAATTTGCCTGGCAGGTAAATGCCTGGTTCAATAGTAAATACCATGTTTTCCTGCAACTCGTACTCCCCTTTCAGACTGATCCGGGGCTCCTCATGCACATCAAGGCCAACACCGTGACCGAGACCATGGCCAAACTCATCAGCATAGCCATGATCGGCAATAAAACGGCGAACCTCGGCATCAAGTTCTTTTGCCATCATACCACATCGAGCCGAAGCAATCCCGAGTTGCTGCGCCTCCTGCACAATACGGTAAACCCGACGAGCTTCATCAGAAACATGACCGAGCGCAACCGTTCGCGTCTGGTCGGACGCATATCCTTCATAGACACACCCTATATCAATAACGATCAGCTCTCCTGCCTTGAATCGGGCTTTTGACGGAGTTGCATGAGGCATGGCTGAACGCACTCCTCCAGCCACAATGGGCTCAAAAGAGTCTTTTTCTGCACCAAGTTTTTTTTGTTGATAGGTGACCTCTGCAGCAATATCAAGCTCGGTCACTGATGGCGAAATCAGGACAAGAACTTTTTCAAGAACACTCTCGCTGATTTCTGCTGCACGCCGCATCTTCGTGAGTTCGACCTCAGTCTTCAGCATCCTGAACTCATCGAAAAATGAGTCGACAGGTATTACCCGCTGTTTTCCAAGAATCTGTTCGATAAGCCTGGTTGCCTCGTGCCAGGTGACCTTATCAGACTGAAGTGCAACAGTTTCTCCAAGAGGATAACGCCCGGAATCAAGCTCAGCAAAAAAACCGTCAGCGGCAATAACTATTTCAGCCACCGATACCTCGCCAGCTGCCTGCTCCTTGTAGCGAAAATCAGTAAACAGCCAGCTTTTTTCCCTTGTAATCAGCAACCTCGCACTTGAGCCACTGAAGCCAGTCAGCCACCGAATAGCAGAACGATCGGTCACAATCGTTGCATCTATCGCTTGACCCATCATTTTCCTCAAAACCATCCTCAAAGCCTCTTCCCTGCGCAATATTATCTGCTTGTTATCCATTTAAAATACACTTTGATTGATAAAAATAGCAGCATCGCTTCATACTGCCACGCTCAAAGACAATCAATCCTCATTATTTATTTACATTTGCATCAGTTCTTGATTATTACCAAGATTTACAAAATTTGCAATCATTTGCCAACCTGTCCCCTTCATGCCACAAAAAAATTTACTTCAAAAGCTGCTTGCAGGAGAACATTTTTCACAAGAAGAGATGACGTTTTGCATGAACAGCATTATGGATGGTCTTTTTTCCGAAATTGTCATCGCCGCCATACTTGTTCTTCTGCAAAAAAAAGGAGTGACTCCGACGGAAACCGCAGGCGCATACTTCAGCCTGATAGAGAAAGCCGGTATTATTACCCTTGATGATGACGCTGTTGACACCTGTGGCACCGGTGGGGATCATGCCGGAACTTTTAATATTTCAACGACCGCATCAATTATTGCAAACAGCGCCGGTGTCCTTGTTGCCAAACATGGAAACCGCTCGGTAACAAGCAGTTGTGGAAGTGCCGATGTTCTTGAAGCCCTCGGCTTCGCTGTCGATCTTCCGCCGGAAGCAACAAAAGAGCTGTTTCAGCAAACAGGATTTGCCTTTCTTTTTGCTCCCCTGTACCATCCGTCCATGAAACGGGTTGCCCATATTCGCAGGGAACTGGGCATCCGAACGATCTTCAACATGCTTGGCCCTCTTATCAATCCTGCACGGGTAAAACGACAGCTCGTCGGTGTGTTCAACCGGGAACTGATGGAACTCTATGCCGAAGTGCTGCTACAGACAGGGACCCGCCATGCCCTGATTGTTCATTCGATGACTGAAGAGGGCATCGCGCTTGACGAGCCGAGCCTCAACGGCCCAACCTGCGTTATAGAAATATTAAATGGAACTGCGACACATCACACCCTGTATCCTGAAGAGTTTGGACTGACAAGGCATGCCCTGTCGGAAATCCAGGGGGGAGGAAAAGATGAAAACGCACTTATTATCCGCAGAATCCTTGACGGGAGCGCTCCTGCAGCACACCTCGATGCCGCACTGTTCACCACAGCCATGGCTTGCTATGTGTCAGGAAAAGCGGTCTGTCTTAATGACGGTTTTATTATGGCAAAAAATGCGCTGGAAAGTGGCCATTCGGAGAAAAAATTTAATGAGATACTGAAAATAAACATGGAGCTCTCCGCGAAGTACAAGCCGGTCGTTAACTAAATCCTTATCTTTTTGCCAAAAAACTTGTATACTGTCTGCCTTGCTTTAAGCCGAAAGGAGAATCATTACACCCATGAACGGACGCGACACTCTAACTACTGAAAAGCAGCAAGGCATTGCCGAAAAGCTTCTCCAGTCAGGAGTTGGCGATGCAAGGCGTAAAATCATTGAACAGGCTCTCGACAATGTCAACAAGCCTGGATTCAGAATTGAGCCATCGGCCATCTTGCCGCTGATGAAACCGGTCACCTGGTTTCCCCCCATGTGGGCATTTGCCTGTGGCGTGGTATCAACTGGCGAAAATATAGCTGACAACTGGTCAATTCTTCTGCGAGGAGTCCTTCTTGCCGGGCCGCTCATGTGTGCCATGTCGCAAACCATGAACGACTACTTTGATCGTGAAGTTGATGCTATCAATGAGCCTGACCGCCCTATTCCGGCAGGTAAAATATCAAAATCGGCCAGTTGGCTTATTACCTTCGCTCTTATCGTTACAGGATTTCTGGTAGCCCTTTCAATTCATCCCTACGTCGTTATCATCGCTTTTGTTGGTGTACTGATGTCACACGCCTATTCCGGCCCGCCAATCAGAGCGAAAAGAAACGGCTGGTTTGGCAATCTTATTGTTGGGCTTGCCTACGAGGGGGTTGCCTGGTTGACAGGCAGTTTTTCAATAACCCAGGGTATTCCTTCGGGTAAAACAATTGCCCTGGCGATTATTTTTTCTCTTGGTGCCCATGGCATCATGACGCTGAACGACTTCAAATCAATTGTTGGCGATCATATCCGCAAGGTTGCTTCAATCCCGGTACAACTCGGTGAAAAGAGGGCCGCTATCCTGGCCGCTATTATCATGGATGTAGCTCAGCTTGCCGCCATTTCTGTTCTGGCAGTCAAAGGCTCAATGACGGCGACAATAATCGCAATCCTGCTGCTGATAGCACAACTGCCCATGCAAAAAATTCTGATTGCACATCCAGAGGAAAAAGCAGTCTGGTACAACGCCTTCGGAACACTTCTCTATGTTTTATCAATGATGGTCTGCGCTGTCGGTATCCGACCCTGAAACAATACGTTTCCGGTTTACAAAACTATTATTATATTCCGGTTCATTTTTTAACACAATTGATCGCACCATGTCCAAAGTTTGTTTACTGACCGGCAAAAGACCCAAGTACGGCAATACAGTGTCGCATGCCAATAACCATGTCCGCACCCGTTTTGAGCCAAACCTTCACACAAAAAGAATCTGGATTGAAGAGGAAAAGCGATTTGTAAAGGTCAAGCTTTCAGCAAAAGCCATGAAAATTATTGCTAAAACTGGCACAGCCGAGCTTGCCAAACTGGTAAAGTAACGCCAGGACTGCGCGTTTATAAACAAGTTTTCAATATATTGTAGAAGCTCAATCCTTGCATGGTTGAGCTTTTTTTGTCGATGGAAAAAAAAGTGATCATTTACACCGACGGCGCATGCAGCGGCAATCCTGGCCCGGGCGGCTGGGGAGCATTATTGATGTACGGCTCTTCGAACCGTGAAATTTCTGGATATTCGCCTGCCACGACCAATAACCGGATGGAACTCAGCGCTGCAATAGAGGCGCTCGAAGCACTCAAGGAGCGGTGCAAGGTAGACCTTTACAGCGACTCAAGCTACCTTGTCAACGCCATCAACAAAGGATGGCTGAAACGCTGGACAACCAATAACTGGCAAACAGCCGCAAAAAAAAGTGTCGAAAATATTGATCTTTGGCAAAAAATCCTGAAGTTGGTTAAGTTGCACGATGTAAAGTTTCATAAGGTAAAGGGCCACAGCGACAACCCCTACAACAACCGCTGCGACACACTGGCCCGCGAAGCCATCAAAAGAAAATCATAACACTGAGCCTGTATGGAGAAGAATCCGGGAGCTGACCCAACACCCGCAACACCTGAAAAACGCTCTCTTTTAAAAGGAGCTGGACTTCTCCTCTCTATCAGCGCCCTCAGCACAGTTTGTTTCCTTCTTCTTGTACTCTGGATTAACTGGTCGAAACCAAGGCTTCAAACAGAATCGTTGAGCCCTGATCTTAAAACGATCGTTGATCGCATTCCCGGCAAATCCGATGCCATTGTCTATATCGGCCTTAAAGATATTCGCGAGAGCAGGCTCTGGAAGGAAATCATTCCTGACTCACTCAAAAACGCACCACTTTTCCAGCCTGAAGGCCAACTGAAAGCCCTTGTCAAGGCCGCGCAAATCAATCCCTCGCTCGACATTGACACTCTTTTGGTCAGCTTCAAACGCCACGGCTACAAAGAGCAGAACTACCTTGCTCTTGTATCGGGACCCTTGTCACAAAAACTTCCGGAATTGTTTCTCAGAACACACAGCAAAACTTTTGAGATAATCGGTGGCCGTCCCTGCTACAGCCTTAATGACTCACTCTGGCTCTCTTCGCTCAGGCCGGGACAGTTCGCCCTGACCAACAACAAAAAAATGCTTGCAGAGTTTCTTGTTCCAACTGGAAGCTTTTTCAAGAGAGACACTCTCTCTGTGGCGCTTATCAACAAGGCGATCTATAAATCGCACCTCTGGTTCGCCCTCCCCTCCGCCGCATGGACCTCCGGTGCCCTGCAAAGCCTCACCTCTACCAACCAGGACATAAAGACAATGGGCAATCTGAACCGCATTCAGAGCCTTGCACTCTCGGTAAAATTCCAGGACGGCATTGAGGGGCAAAGCGAATGGGTCTATAACACCAATCAGGCAGCCTATTTTGCATCAACGTTCCTCTGGGGTGCCGTCAAGCTTTCCCAATACACGGGAACAAAAACAACCGAACAGACCATAGAGCTGCTCGACAGAATCAAAATCCAGCAGAACCTCACATCAGTCATTATTCATACTGACCTGCCCATAGAACTTTTTCGGGCAGACAAACAGAAAAAGTAGCATCTCTCTGTCAAGGCTCCCTCAAAAACCAAAGCGAGCCGTCTTTCCACAGGATCCTCAATTGTCGACCAGCCATCACCATTTTGCCCGGTTGAGAGGCTAACAGATCGACAAGCTTCTGAAGCGCCTGCGAATCAACCGGTGCCTCCATATCCCGTAAAGCCCTCTTGAACAGCTCTTTCTGTTCAAATACCGTAAGCTGCTGCAGAGCCCGCACATCAAGCTTGCCATCAACAAGAGAGAGCCCCGGCTCCCGTTCACAGAGATTTTCAAAATAGAGTTCAAGAAACTCCTCAAGCTCCCCCGCCTGTTCCGACAACCTCCGGAGCGACGGCAACAGTTTATGCGCAAAGCGCTCCTCAATCAGGGGAATAACACGGTTTCTGATAAAATTCCTGTCGTAATCGTTCGCAACATTACTGGCATCCGTGCGGCTGGGAATCCCCTTTTGCAACAAATATACTTCAATTTCATCTTTATGCAACAAGAGCATAGGACGGATGATTTTCCCGTTACGTGCCCGAATACCTCTAAGACCAGGAAGAGAAACTCCTCTGAAAAGATTAAAAAGAATAGTCTCAACATTATCGTTGACATGATGGCCAGTAGCAATTTTTGTATAGCATCTCTCCAGCATCAATTGCTCAAAAAAAGCATAACGCAATATCCGCGCAGTTTCCTCAACGGATTTTCGCCACTCTCCGACAAACCGCAAGGTATCAAACCGCTCCACAAAACACTCCAGCCCCAGCAAAAGAGAGTGATTTCGTACAAAACATTCGTCGGCATCACTTTCAGCACCACGAAGCTGAAAGTTGCAGTGAACCACGGCAAGATCACAACGCAAGAGAGGCTTTACAGCACAAAAGAGCGAGAGCATCGCCATTGAATCCGGCCCACCGGAAACAGCAACAAGAACCCTGTCACCATAGTCAACAAGCTGCCTTATTCTGATCTGTTCAAGAAACTTCTTTTCCAACAAATTCATAGACACGGTAAATGAGAACTCTCCCCATGGCAAAAATGCAAAAAATCGGGAAAAATATTTCCCACATATCCCAAGTACAAAGATAAATAATTATTATGGGGGGAACTTGTCGGAACTTGTCAATAACGTAACCAAACAGAGACAAAAATAATGTTGACTTCCTATGGCTACAGCACCATGATAAAAGTTTTTCTTGTCTGCATGATACTGAGTGCGGCTGCAATGATTTTTCCCGCTGGAGCCCAGATAGCGATACTTTTGACCGTCGGCATGACACTCCTGTTCACTCTCTATTTTTTCCGTGACCCAAAACGAACCACACCTGAGGAAAAACGGGTTATTCTTGCGCCTGCGGACGGTAAAATAATTCTTGTTCAGCCTCATGGCCAAAGCACCTCCACTGACCATCAAACGCTGGTGAGCATCTTCATGTCACCCTTCAACGTTCACGTCAACCGCATCCCTCTCACCGGAAAAGTAATCCATCTGCGCTACTGCCCCGGTAAATTTCTGATGGCCTTTGACAACAAGAGCATGGAGAGCAATGAACGAATGGAGATTGGTATTGATAACGGCGAAATAGAGGTATTATTCAGCCAGGTATCCGGCTTTCTGGCCAGAAGAATTGTCTGCACATTACAACGCGGTGAAATAGCAAGAATCGGCAAACGGTTTGGGATGATAAAATTCGGATCAAGAGTCGACCTCATCTTGCCCCCGTCAGCCAAAGTGAACGTTCAGCCCGGCCAAAAAACCCGTGCAGGTGAAACGATTATTGCGCACTATTGAAGAATCTCTTTGCAAGTAAAAAGAGTTGTTTCAGGAAGGCATATTGCGTATATAATAAGCATCATCGCATCACAATAACTAATCGGAGAAACTCCAATGTTCGGATTTGGTGGACAGGAACTTGCTCTCATTCTGCTTATCATCCTGCTGCTGTTCGGAGCAAAAAAGCTTCCCGAGCTTGCAAAAGGTCTTGGGAAAGGAATGAAAGAGTTTAAAAAGGCTCAGACTGAAATAGAGGACGAGTTCAAATCAGCGGCAGATGATGTGCCAAAAAAAGAAAAGTCCCCCTCTTCGCCTCAGGCATAACGTGTGCAATACCCGGCCATGCTTTTCAGTCTCTACATCAAAAATTTTGCCCTGATCCAGGAGTTGACGGTTGAATTCAACCCTGGACTGACCATTATCACCGGCGAGACTGGCGCAGGCAAGTCAATTCTTGTCGGAGCGCTGAGCCTCGTGCTTGGCGAGCGGGCCAGCAGCGATCTGGTAAGGTCGGGCACCACCAAAGCGGTCATTGAAGCCGTTCTCAAAGAGGTTCACTCCGAAAAGATTGAGAGCCTGCTGCAAGCAGCAAACATTGACACGGCACCAGAACTCATTCTCCGCAGAGAACTCTCGACGGGCGGCCAATCCCGCTGCTTCATCAACGACACACCCTGCACAGCCGCCCTCCTCAAACGGGCAGGAGAAGAGCTGATTGACCTACACGGACAGCACGAGCACCAACTGCTGCTGCACGCCGACACCCACGAAACCCTGCTTGATGATTTTGCTCTGACGACAGCGGAAGTGATCGCCTACAAAAATATCCGGTCGTCGCTTCAGGGGCTCCAGCAGCAGTTGAGAACGCTCAATAAAGAGGCGGCAGCCATCCGCGACAAAAAAGAGATCATCGACTTTCAGTTGAAGGAACTCAACAGCATTGGGCTGAAAAGTGGCGAAGAAGCATCCATAGAGACAGAAATTACCCTCCTCGAAAATGCCGAAACCCTGTTCACGCTCAGCAGCACCCTGAACGACCTGCTCTACGACGGTGAACATTCTCTCTATTCCTCCATCACAGCGGCCCTGCATACCCTCGAAAAACTTGCTGCCATCGACAAGCGCTTCGAGATTCACATTGAGGAAACACGGAACACAAAAAGTATTGTCGATGAACTCTCCCGCTTCACGCGGAGCTATACATCCTGTATTGATTTCAACCCCGAAAAACTTGAATCCCTGCGAGAGCGCCAGCTCATGCTTTTGCGCCTCTGTAAAAAATATGGCCGCACGCATCCTGAACTGCTCGACCTGAAAAACGAGCTTGAGGCAAAAAATGCGCTTGAAGAGAACCTTGAAGAGGAGGTCAGCCGCATTGAACAGGAGATAACGCTTCAAAAAACTGAACTCTCCCTTCACGCCGTAAGACTCAGCAACAAAAGGAAGAACGCTGCAAGCCACCTTGAAAAAGCCATTCAGGAACAGTTGGCAGAACTCGGCATACCAAACGCCACCTTCATCGTCAGCATAACACACAAAGAACATCCAAAAGGCGATATTACCATCGACGGCACCTCATTTATCGCTTTTCCAAACGGCTATGACGGTGTTGAGTTTCTGATTTCCACCAACCCCGGCGAAAAACCAAGACCACTCGTCAAGGTGGCATCGGGAGGTGAAATTTCAAGAATCATGCTTGCCATGAAAAGCGCACTCGCTGAATCTGCCAAGCTGCCGATCCTCATTTTTGATGAAATCGACAGCGGCATAAGCGGCCGGGTTGCAGGTGCTGTGGGAAAAAGCCTGAGAAAACTCTCGCGCCTCCACCAGATCATCGCCATTACCCACTTACCGCAAATCGCCGCCATGGCAGACCTGCACCTCAGCGTCAAAAAATCCGTCCAGCAAGAGAGGAGCATGACAGAGGTGACCCCTCTCGACCACGACAACCGCCTGCTGGCCATTGCAAGCCTCATCAGCGGTCAGCAAATTTCTGCATCATCACTCACTTTGGCTGCTGAGCTGATGGCAGCCGCTCGAGAGTGACATGCCAAAATTGATTATCTAAAACGTCCGCATAGCACGAACACGATTACTGTTCGTTTTAAAGTTTTGAACCTGAAACCCGCCACCAAAACCCTGCACCCGGACGTGACCCGCACTGTCTACTGATGAACTCCAGTAGTGGCTGGAGGACACCGTAAAAGAGCCAAGAGCACTGTTCTGGAGATAGAGCTTGTTCACTGCTCCTTGTTCGGCAAAAACCAGTCATTATAATCACAACTTACATAATACTACTCCGATATTTTTTTAAGTCCGCAGCTCAGGTTGTAATATTTTGGTAATTTGATGTCTAATATAGAGTAGTGATGACATACCCATAAGACGCTGTTTTCGCCGCCACCGCTCCGACGAGCGAAGTGGGCAGTTTCGGAAGCAAACTGCCTCCCTTTGCTTGTTTCTCAAAAAAAGGCATCGCTGGACAACGCTGACTTTTCTTGAAGCCATTTGGCTCTCGCCGCTTGATTCCGCTCTTTTTTTTTCGCAAACGAATCTGTGTCAGATACCCATAAGCCAAGGACGTCAGCAAGACATGACTATGCCATCCTTTCCATGATCGACCTTCATGGTGATCAAGTCCAAGCTCTTCTTTGAGTTGCTGGTATCCTTGCTCTATCCAATACCGTTCATGATAAAGTTTTGCAAGATCAAGCTTTGACAACTGTTGTGGCATATTACTAAAAAAGTAATGACGTTTGTACCCGCCTTTACTCAGACTACGGCGCTCTATCATGAGCCACACTTCTTCGTGTCGCTTACCTTTTTTCCAACCGTATGCAGGCCATACTCTCATTGAAACGGCATCAACGACAAGTGGTTTACCGCGTGAGTCAAGTCTCAATTCCAGTCTTTGCCACTCCTCCTCAGCAACACTTGCTCCCAGTACTGATAACTTGATTGCTCCGGGAACAGTTGATTCGACATGGATGCCTTTTCGTTTACGCCCAAGCTTACCTTTCGTAACGGGAAGATATTGAAACTCCGGCTCTTGAAGAAAAATGTGTGTATTGGAGTCGACACCCATAATGTAGTTTTCTTCACGTGACTCCAGCCCTTGGCGAAACGCTGATATGTTGCCATACCAGCTATCAGCCAGAATGGCACGATGGGGAACATTTTCTTGCCGAGCCAAGTCAATAAAATCAAGTGCCATCTGCCATTTTGTCCTATGATGGACGCTCTCAGGTATATGCGTCTTTTTGCGCATTGCTGAACAGGCTTCGGTATTCTCATCCCAAGATTCTGGAGCAAAAAGCTCCATGATGTACGGCCAAGCAACATCATTGCCAACATACGTCATACTTGTTCCGATCTGACAGTTATCCGTTTTTCCTGATGCTCCACAATATTGCCGACGAACACACGAACTCTTACTACCTTTTTTTGGAAACCCTGTATCATCAATAACCAAAAGTCCTTGTGGATCAGATGTTGCCATAAGCATACGATGTAGGTATTCAGCCGCAACTTTCTGTTCATCCCACACTGCTGAACTCAGAAAATACTGCATGACTCTTTCTGAAACGTTAACCCTCTCTGACATTGGTTCGACTGACTTACGCGCACCATCCATCATGAGGGCAGCCAAATAACATTCAGCAGTCTCTCTACTATTGACACAATAAAAATACGGATGATAAGGAGCCAGATATTCCGTGAGCCCGGGGAATTGAATCTCTTTAGTCATATTATACTCTTAAATTACTTTGGCGACGATCACATAAGTTAATGCACAAATTATTGTCGGAGTAGTACTACAACGGCACGGCAAGACAAGCATGAATGACATTGAACAGACTAAATTTAGTTGACAAAGACTCTGGTTTTTAAAACGCAATAAACCACACTTGACCAAAAAACGAAACGTGAAATTCCTAAATGTTTTTATTTTTGAATAGTTTTAGGAATTTTGTTTATCTTTGCACTATGAAAACTCGCACTCGGAACCGGTGCAGAATGAAATCCGCACCAAAAAGCCCTGTGATTTCTCAAGACACTGAACCAACAACACTTCAGGCCCGTGCAATGGAATTGATTCGTTTGTACCCAGTAGATGGAAGTTGACTTTCCTGCCTTTTGATTGTGCCATAATAAGTTATCTTTTTTTATACGGGGAACTTTGCTTTAGTATTTTGAAATATCTCGTTTAGCAATTCCAATCAATAAAGCATCACAACTCACTCACGCAAACAGCTCCAAAGGCTCCAGTTCAAGAAACTCCTGCCATGGAATGCCCGAGTTTCCGATCAGTAGCACCTTGTACGGCTTGCACTGTTGCTCAAATACCGCCATGCCGGAAGCATGCTCGGTATGGCCACTTTTGATTTCAAGGCCGATCACTTTTCCCTTGTGCTCCAGAACGAAATCCACCTCATGATTCCCCTCGCGCCAGTAAAAGAGGTTAATTGCGTCGGTGCGAGTATGATTGAGAAGACAGGCACCAATTGCCGACTCAACCCATCGTCCCCACCTGGAAGGATTTGCGGCAATCTCCTGAAAAGAGTGCTGCTGCTGTGCGCTCATCAGAGCGGTGTTGTGCACCTGAAATTTCGGGATGGAGGCTCTACGCCTCACCATTTCAGGGCTGTACTTTTCCAGTCCACCGAGTAACCCGGCGGTATCGAGCAGGCGCAGATAGTGAGCAAGTGTTGTTGTGTTCCCTGCGTCCTGCAGTTGACCAAGGATTTTTGTATAGGAGAGAATCTGGCCAGAATAGCCACATCCAAGTTCAAAGAGCCGCTTCATCAGGGCAGGCTTGTCAACACGGGTCAGCATCAGAATATCTTTTGAGATGCTTGTTTCGATGAGTGAATCTGTAATGTAGCGTCTCCACCGCTCTTCGTCGTTGATCAGTGTTGCCGCGCCAGGATAGCCTCCAAACCAGACATACTGGTCGGAGGTAAAGTCAAAAGCCTCTTTCATTTCACGGTACGACCAATGCCCGATGAAGAGGGTTTCGAATCGGCCAGCGAGTGATTCCGTCAACCCTTGCTGCAATAACAGCCGGGATGAGCCGAGCAGAACCACTTTGAGTGATTGCCTTTGTGCGGCGTCGCTGTCCCACTCCCTCTTTACCGCTTCGCTCCAGTTGCCGATTTTCTGGATTTCGTCGATGATGAGCACCGCTTCCTTCTCTTCTGATTGCCGAAGCTTGATTCGTGCCGTCTCCCATTGCTGGCTGATCCAGCTCGATTGCCCGGATGCAACAAGATCTGCAGAAGCAAAATGAACCGGAAGCTTTGTAGACTCCATAAACTGCAACGCAAGCGTCGTTTTACCAACTTGACGCGGGCCGTAGAGTACCTGGATAAATTGACGGGGTTCTGATTCAATCCGTTGTGTCAGAACTTTCTTTTGAGAGCGCTCGATGATCATGGCTTTTTTGCTCAACCTCTTGAGTAATTTTACTCAACATACTGAGCATTCAGAAAACATCCTACAGGAAAAACTTGTCTGCGATATGCAGCGCTTCAAAAATAATAACCCGGTAGCATTGAGAGCCCGGGATTCAGCGAAGAGTTGCCTGTTGAACATGAACAACCCCGGCTCATTTTCGCAAGCTATAACCGCAATGATAATTCACAAATTCTTGTTATAATGCAAACAAAGGTTATCGTTATGACATGCAGAGCAACACCACTATACCCCGCTTCGGCAAAAGAGATGGAGGCTCTGGGGCAACGCCTCAGGGATGCGAGGCTTCGTCGTCGTTTTTCTATGGAGACCGTCTGTGCCAGGGCAAACCTCTCTCGTCCAACGCTCTATAAAATTGAGAATGGTGACCCGTCGGTGGCTGTCGGCTTCTATATCCAGGTGCTTCGTGTTCTCGGACTGCTCGGGGATTTGTCGTTGATTGCCAAAGAGGACGCTTTGGGCCGTCGCCTGCAGGATGAATCACTTCCCCAACGAAGAAGGGCTCCGCGCAAAAAAGCACCAGCAGGAGCAAGTGATGGCGAGAAAATGAATCAGACAGATCAGTCTAACCATTGTTATGCAAAAAATATGGGTGAGGATGGCACCCTTTTTCTTGTACCTGCAGCATCCAATAACTTATATTAGAAACAAAAGGAGGTAGTACTTATGCCCATGTCATTCGAAGAGATATTCTCAGAGGCGAAAATACTGCCTAACGATTCCAGGGCTATTCTTGCCGAAAAGCTTGTTGCGAGCATTGAGGATGATAGAGACCCACTCGTAACGAAAAGCCATTTGGATGAGCTTTAAAAAAGGAGAGATGAAATTCGAACAGGGAAAGTCGTATCAATAAATGGTGAAAAAGGGTTAGCTCAGGTAAGGGCCATGATTGAAAAATGAACTATCATTTTCATCCTGAAGCTCTTCATGAGTATGCTGGAGCAACTCAATATTATGCTGATTGTTCAACTATTCATTGATCAGGTCGAAACGAAGAAGATGGTGCAAATCCACTAACAGGAGTTAAAAATGCCCAACCAAGCCAAGGTTTATCAACGGGATTTGATATAGGAAATTAATACGGTTCCCCCGGAGTATTTTCCGAATTTGCTACAAATGATTCGGGTTTTTCGAGAAACCGCTATCTTCAACTCACTCTCTCAAAGAGACTTGAGCAATAAAGGAAATCGGTATCCATTGAGAGGCCTCCCATTTACTTACATTGATCCCACAGAACCCGTTGCAAGTGATGATTGGGATGCGCTTTAATGATTTCTTTGACATGCATAATTGGGTCAAGTGGGTTCTTGATGTTTTTCCACCAACTTCACAGGAGATACTTAACATGCCAATGACAATAAAACAAATTGAATCAGAAGCTCTCAATCTGGATATTCACTCCCGAGGCAGTCTCGTTGGCAAGCTGCTCTTGAGTCTGGATGAACCAACAGTTTCGGAAGTCGAACAACTTTGGCTGGATGAAGCAGAAAGACGACTTGATGATTATCGCGCAGGGAAGGTTCACGGTATTTCCGGTAACGAAGTATTTAAAAGAGCGATAAGCGAGTTGTCATGAATTTCGAATTCTTGCCTGAAGCAGATGAAGAGTTTCGGAAGGCTTCCCGCTTTTACGAAAATGAAGCTCCAGGAGTGGGCTTGGCATTTATTGCGGAAGTGCATAGGGTAATATCAATGGTAATTTCCCATCCCCTTGCAGCAAAAAAAATAAGAGGTACTATCCGCAACAAAGTTTCTACTGCGTTCAAAGGATTCTCTTTTGGATTTTCCGCCTTGCGTATTCCATAGACCAGTAATTATTTCATTGTCAGGCACTCGTCTTTAATCTTTAATTATTACGTAATATACAGGTTATTCTTTGGTTTTCCCGATAGGGAGATACCAAAAATCTTTGTGAATCTTTAACAGAACAACTGCGGGAAGACAATTCATAACATCCAATTCTGACGGTTCATAGCAGCAACCCCTGGCACTATCAACACAAAAAGATACTATATGGATGGGCGCTTCGCTTCGCTTGCGCAGCCCACTGGCAACACGACTATCCCGCAACGCCCGACAATCCGCAAATGTAGTGCCGTCTACAGACCTCCATTTGCTATCCTCATTCTTAGTAAGGAGGTCGCTGAATAAACATCCCCAAGTCGTTGGCCACTATGATCTCCTGCCCAGTCAACGTTAGCGCTTATAAAATAATGATAAAACTCCGTTAAGGACCGTTTTCATAAAAGTATCGGATTGCAGTATTTTTTTGCGTCTTTTTACAAGGAGATTTATTAAATCTTAACAAGAGATATGTTGAATTGTTTTATATATGTGACATTTTATAGTAAATTTGCACCTTGGTGTCACTTTCAAAACAAGATAAGACGACAAAAAAAATGGCTGCCGGTGATATTTTTAAAAAGCTAACAGGGCAGAGTGCTTTTTCTTTCCAGACAACAGAGGAAGTTGATACTTTCATGGAGAGGGAAACGGGTAAAAAATTTGATATTCAGTTAAAGCATGAAGCTATCTCAAGTTGCAGAGGCAGCGTACACCCATTCAAATCGTACAATCCAGACAAAGAAATAGAGAATGCCCTCGGTAACCCAAGATGAAATTTTTCAATTGTATAGAGAAAAATTTGTTCCTGCTTATGCTGACCTCGTTGTTTTAGCACAGACAAAACCAACGCAAATCCTTATAGAAGAAGTGAATGTGTTGTCGCATATAGCGCAATCACAAAACCACAAGATCCCTGAAGCACTAAGGGAAGAAAATCTGGTTAAAGCCAAAAACCATCTGATAAGGGCCACTATTGACCTCCATAAACTCATTTTTGCTGAGTTAAAAGGCACTCTTGATAGGTTTGCTCTTGATAGCAAAGACCGGTTAGCCTTTAATAAGTCTGATAGTGATGTATCAAAGGGTTATTCAGATTTTATGAAGACCGGCAAGGAGGCAAGAAGGTTTGAAGTCCAGCATATCGGGAATAACCCATTAGATTCAATCAGCCGATACGAAAAAGCCAATGAAATCGGTTTTGAGCTGTATGAATCGTTGGATAAGGTCAAATTAAAAAAGCTCGAGCACTCTTTTACGGTTTTCAAAATAAAAGAGTTCGCTTTTGGAATTATAATCGGTATAGTTGCGTCTATCTAGACCCCGTATGTTATTGATTCCTTTAAGCAATTTAAAGTATTTCTTTTAGCGTATTTTTCACAAAGCTCTCAATAGCAAGATTTCAATAATTATAGACCGCCTTCAGGCAGAAATTCCATGCTCCGCTTTGCGCCCGCTGCATCTTTTCTCACCCTTCTCATTTTCACAGAAAGATCGAAAATTGCCCCGACAGTCATACTCACTCACTCCACCCAACCCGCTCATTGGGCAAAAATGAGAGGTCTGCAAAGATTCCCGCCTCGGGTGGCAACAAGGTAATCAAAAACGCTATCCGCAAGTCTTTGTTTACCTCAGAGCCGAAAAGCATTTTGAAGCCAAAGTCTGTGAAGGGGTTGATATAATGAGTATTCCGGGGAAAGTGTACCACCGATTCCGGGCGAAAGTGTACCACTGATTCCGGACGAATATGTACCACTGATTCCGGAGCAAAGTGTACCACCTTTTTCATGCCAGATTTGCTGTTAGAACTTACAAAATTATTTCCAAATTCCTTCTTCTTAATGATTCACCTTTCAACTCAATTCGGTGGGCATTTCCGACTAATCTATCCATGATTCCGTCGGCAATTGTAGGCTCACCAATTACGTCATGCCACTGCCCAACAGGAAGCTGGGAGGTGATCATCATAGCCTGCTTTCCATATCGATCTTCAAGGATCTGCAGCAGGGCAATACGTGTCGTTGCGTCAAGGGGTTGGAGACCGAAATCATCAAGGATAATCAGATGGGTTCGTTCTATTTGATTGAGCACCCGGACAAAGGTGCCGTCAAGTTTTGTCTGGGAAATCTGCTCAAGAAACCGGTTCATACCGAAGTATATGGTTCGATAGCCAAGGGAACAGGCCTGTCTTCCCAGTGCACAGGCAAGATAGCTCTTGCCACACCCGGTCGCACCGGTAATAAGTACGTTCTCTCCCCTCCCTATAAAGCTGCAGTCGGCCAGGCTGATCAGTTGATTGCGTGTCAGATTTCGGGCGGCATTGCAATGGACCTGTTCAAGTATGGCTGGATAACGGATTTTGCTTTGCTTGAGATTCCGCTTGGTGCTTTGTTCTTTGCGATAAAGCTGTTCAGCGTCCACAAGCTTGCCGAGCAGGGTGTCGGCCTCCGGCTGCTCGTGGACAGGAAGCATAATCGCGGCTTCATAGGCTTGGGCCATGCCATAAAGGTTCATGTCGCGAAGCTGGTCAAGGGTCAGTTGTGTCTTCATTGTCATTCTGAGGTTACGGTTAATTGTAGACTTCTTTACTGTGAATACTGGTATGCGGCGGAAGCATGAGCGCATGATTGTCTCTGACTATTTCTGCTTTATCTCTATTGTTTTCAAGGATGTTATGAGTAAGTCGGCAACTGATGCCGGGGACTTGGAGAGTAACCCCACAAGCGGCTTCGAGTCGGTTGGTTCCATACATTTTCTGAAGCCGAAGGATGCCCAGAGAGGCATCAAGATAGACCTCAGCCACCGCATCATCGTCGATCAGTTTGACCAGCTTGCCCAGCAGGGTGTCGGCCTCCGGCTGCTCGTGGACAGGAAGCATAATCGCAGCTTCATAGGCGTATGCCATGCCATAAAGGTTCATGTCGCGAAGCTGGTCAAGGGTCAGTTGTGTCTTCATTGTCATTCTGAGGTTACGGTTAATTGTAGACTTCTTTACTGTGAATACTGGTATGCGGCGGAAGCATG
>CAJEXI010000012.1:0-85019 GCA_903994455.1 uncultured Chlorobiaceae bacterium
AAATATGTTGGCTTTATGGCTTATCTGTATGCACTTCATGTTTATCAAGGGCTGCTGTCAGAACCTACCCTTCGGGTCAGTATTACGTCAGCAAAAGGCTCCACTACTCCGCTTCCACTAAAGGTGAGTAGACCTGAGGAATTTCACCTCAAGACCCTCGCAGAACCGGACGGGAACGTCTCCGCTCATCCGGCTCCCATCATCCAGCTATCAGGGTATAATGCCCCGCTTTCCAATGAACAAATGCATTAGGCATCTCTTGTGCCAGAAGCTTCAACTTTTTGCTTGCCTCTGTCTTATGCCTGCATAAATGCTTGTACTTTCTCATCATCCAGTGTACCAAATAATAATTGACCTGATTCCAAACAGGTGTCATTGCCTTCTTGTAGAATCGCGAATAGTAGTTCTCCCACCCCCGCAGAATTGGGTTGAACTTTGATGATAGATCAGCAAGCTCCAGACTGTTCTTGAGTTGCATCGGAAGTTCCAGAGCAAAAAAACGATAACGCTATATTGCAAAGTTGGTTAAAAGAAAAATAGCCTAAAAACGTAGTCACTAAAAAATTTGCGTATCATAAATTAATTGCCTATACTTGGGTCTGAGTTTGACCTAAATCTTGGTCCGCGTCACAAACTCTGCTATTATTTCGTCAAAAATATCTCAATGTAGTCACAGTTATTAAGATCACGCAAATTCTATAACTAATTTTCCAATAATAATTTACGGATATTTCCGGCTTGATTTTTTCTGGAACCTCCGTTGCATATTCCAATCCCTGATGGTTTGTCGCATATGCCGTAAAGCATCCCGGCTTACCCCCGGCAAGAATCCTGTAAAGGAGATGCCATTCTTACCCACTGCTCTCCGTGGGCAAAAGGTATAGCTAAGAAAGGTAAACCGATCGACCGAAAAGCTGCCTTTTCGCTTACTATCCCGGCAATACACTATTTGCGTTTTATCAGGGTGCAGTTCTAACCCGCACTCTCGAAACCGATTGTCAAGCTTTTGTATAACCAGCTCTGCCTGTGCCTTGCTTTTACAGTGGAGAACTCCGTCATCGGAGTACCGACAAAACGGCACACCGGGTAGATTTTCGCTCACCCACCGGTCAAACGCATAGTGCAGAAACAGGTTTGCCAACAGTGGACTAACCACTCCCCCTTGGGGCGTGCCTTTTGTCCTTTCTATCAGCTCACCTTCCGGGGTCTCCATCGATGCCTTGAGCCACCGCTCAACATACAGGAGAACCCACGGAGTTTGGCAATGTTTCCGAAGAGCACGCAGTAACAACTCATGGTCAATGTCATCAAACAGTCCTTTGATGTCGAACTCTACTACCCAGTCATATTCCCAGTTTCTCTTCCTAACGACAGCTATAGCATCATGGGCTGAACGCCCCGGACGATAACCGTATGAATCTTTATGAAACACTGGTTCCAGTATGGGTTCAAGCACCATCTTTACAACGCTTTGAGCCACCCTGTCTGCTACGGTTGGAACTCCAAGCATGCGCACCCCTCCAGATTTCTTCGGAATGCCCACACCTCTTACCGGCGGCGGAAAATAACTGCCGGAACTGAGCCTGTTCCATATCTTGTACAGGTTGTCTTTCAGCTTTGCTTCAAATGCCTGTAACGATTCAGCGTCAACTCCGGCGGCACCTTTGTTTGCTTTTACTCTTTGATACGCTTCCAAGACAAGATGTTTGGAAATTTGATACGGCTTTGTCATACCGAAAAGCTCCTTCTGTTTGCACAGTTGACATGACTGTATGACCAGATGACGCGACCCCTTTGCTCCAGCCTCATTACAAGGCTTTCATTGCTCGTACGAGTCGCTCCGTCCCTTGATGGCGCATTGGTATTATCGGCCTCGCTTTTTACACTTGCGCCTTTCCCTTTGCATCGCCAACGAAGGTTCCTGTAGTTCAATATAAGAGCCCGAACCAGGATCACGCTGCCTTTATGCCGGACACCGCTTGGCCAGTAAACAGGTTTCCGCCAAACTTGTCCTGAATCCGCATATCTATTCAGTTTTGATGTCATCTCACTCTTTCGACACGTTAACGGCAGTTTGTGAGCACACCGGAGCATAGTGTACCACTTCTACCGGAACATAGTGTGCCAGTGATTCCGGAACATTATGTGCCACTCGTACCGGAGTAAAGTGTGCCACCCCGTCAGGCCGGATTTGTAACATCATAAACAGTACCTTCGGTTTAAAAACCGGAGGTATTACAATGGCAAACAAAGCCTTGACTATGTTACAAGTTCGACGTATTCTTAAACTCTTTATGGAGGAGTCTTCCCAACGGGAAATCCATCGCAGTACGGGTATTCACCGCCTCACCCTCAAAAACTATCTGCATCGGTTCAAGAGCAGCGGGAAGACGTTTTCAGAGCTGTTTGAGCTCTCTGATTACGACCTGTCGCTTCTGGTTCATCCACCGCGTTCCAACAAGACCACTGACGAGCGGTATGCGGATCTCTATCCCCAGCTTCAACGCCTTTCTGAAGAACTTGGCAAGAAGCACTCCCATCTCACCAAGCAAGTGCTATGGGAAGAGTATCTGCAGGATCGCCCTACCGGCTATCAGTATTCCCAGTTTTGCTATCACGTTGAGCAATACATGCAGCAGCATGATGCCACCATGCCGCAACAGCACCAGCCAGGGTATCGGCTCCAGATTGACTTTGCCGGTGATCCACTCTGGATTATCGAACCGCTTACCAGAGAGCGTATCGCATGTCCCGTTCTGGTCTGCACCTTGCCTTGCAGCAGCTTTTTTTACGTTGAACCGCTTTCATCAGCCAGGCAGGAGCATCTGATTTCGGCACTCAACAGGGCGCTTACCTATCTTGGCGGTGTTCCAAAGAACATCCTGAGCGACAACATGAAGCAGGTGGTAACAAAAGCGTCACGCTATGAGCCAATTTTCAATGAGCTTATGGAGCAGTGGGCCTTGCACTACCAGACCAACATGCAGGCGACCAGGATCGTCAGGCCCAAGGATAAGCCATCGGTGGAAGGCTCGGTGCACCATGCCTACCAGCAGATTTATGCTCGTTTGCGCAATGAGGAATTTACCAGTCTCAATGCCTTGAAGTATCGGGTTCTGCAGTTGCTGGATAACGCTAATGATCGGCTGATGACCGATTATGGCAAGAGTCGCAGACAGCGGTTTATAGAGCTTGAGCAAGAGCTGTTACATCCACTGCCGCTGACCGATTTTACCTACAAGCGTGAAACGACGGCCACAGTCAAGAAAAATTATCATGTCATTCTGGGTGAAGACCGTTGCCAGTACAGTGTTCCTTATGAGTATATCGGCAAGATCGTCAAGCTGATCTACGACGAATCGGTAGTCGAGGTCTTTCTGGATTTCCAGCGCATTGCCTTGCATCAGCGCATCGTAGGACGGCGGGGAGTCTACAGAACCGTTGAGGAGCACATGCCGGAAGCCCATCGTCGGTACCATCAGCAACAAGGGTGGACTGAGGAAGACTTTACCAGTAAAGCGGCTGCTGTCGGGCCTTGTACAGAAGAAGCCGTCCTTCGGATACTGAGTTCAAAAGCCTTTGTACAGCAAAGCTTTGATGCCTGCCTTGGTATCCTCCGGCTCCAGAAAAAGTATGGAACCAGCAGACTTGAATCGGCTTGTGGCCTTGCTTTGCAAGTTCCCAGCGTCAGCTACCGACTGGTCCATAATATTCTCGAAAACAACAGGGATAAGGCCTCGGTAGCCGCAGAATATCATGCGCCCATGCTGCCGTTTCATGACAATATTCGTGGTAAAGAAGTCTACAATTAACCAATCCACCATCATGATTATGAACACACAGCTTACTCTTGACCAGCTTCGCTCTATGAACCTTTACGGTATGGCAAATGCCTATGAAGCAGCCATCATGCTCCCCATTCACGAACAGCCAGCAGCGGACACGCTGCTCGGCAAGCTTGTTGATGCTGAGCAGCTTTTTCGAAAAGAACAGAGCACCAAACGATATTTACTGCAAAGCAAGATCCGTTATCCAGCCATACTGGAGCAGGTTCACTGCAACGCTGCCCGAAACCTGAGCAGAGATCAACTCCTCAGCCTGTCCGACTGTGGTTTTATCCGGCGAGGGGAAAATATTCTTATTACCGGGGCTACAGGATGTGGTAAGAGCTACCTTGCCTGCGCATTGGGACGGCAGGCCTGTTCACTCGGGTATCGTACACTGTACTTTGGTATGAACCGATTTCTTGAACGGATTGCCCAGACAAAACTCGATGGTACCTTTGTCCGGGTGCTTAACCAAATTGAACGAACCCATCTGATTATCCTTGATGATTTCGGCCTGCAACCTCTTGATGCAACAACACGTATTGCCCTGCTGCAGATCCTTGAAGATCGGTATGGAAAACAAGCGATAATGATCACTTCTCAACTGCCGGTCGCCCAGTGGCATGACGTAATTGGTGAGCCTACAATTGCCGACGGAATCATGGATCGGCTGGTCGGAAATGCTCACCGGCTTGAGCTGAAAGGTGACTCATTAAGAAGGAAGAAATTGGAAATAATTGTTTAAGTTCTAACAACAAATCTGGCCTGAAATAAGTGGCACACTTTGCCACGGAATAGGTGGTACACTTTCGCCCGGAATACTTGGCACACTTTCCCCGGAATACTCAGTTTGTTTGTACTCGTCTTCCTTGGTTCATACCTGACATCTTTACAATGCCTTTTCCGTAATGCTCACGACAAGGGCTTTTGACTAATGCCGCTTACGGTGGTTTGCAACCTGCGCCTGCACGCCGATTGCGAGGGACCTACCCCCATCTCTTACACTGCTTATCTACAGCACACATATGCGAAGAGCCAAAAGAAAAAAGCCCTCTCGCTCTCAAGAAACCTTCTTTTTGAGATAATTTTTTTATCCCAAATAATTACTGAATTTGATATACTCGGCATTTCGATTGCGATATTAATACTTATTTTGAAGCTAAAATTAATTGTACTTATAATTCTTAATTACAGAATCATGAATTTTTTTGAAAAAGCATTTCATCAACAAAGAACATCAAATACTCGCAAAAGGGATTTAAATCAATTAGAGGGTGTATTTGATTTGAAAAATAGTTATTTGCCATATTATTTTTCTGCTACAAAAGCATTTGAAGGTAATGATAAAAATTCAGCATTAGCTTATATGAATGAAACAATAAATAGAAGTGATATTGATGACTGGAAGCATTTTGCCTTAAAAGCAATAATATTAAAAGATTTAGAAAAATATTCAGATGCGATAGATAATTATAAAATAGCGATAGATTTTAATGGTGAGGATAATTTTTTATATGCATTTTATCATGAAATAGGGTATTGTTATTTGATGCTGAAAAATAACTTAAAAGCCATTGAATTTATTACATACGCTATTGATTTGAAAATAAGTATAAATACTCTTATACCAGACAATAAAGTTGAAGGAGTAATACTTGAATATGGATTGTCAAATATTAATTTAGATATGCCATTGAAGCGCATGTATATTAATAGAGCAAGTTCATATTTAAATATAAATAAATTACAAAATAGTTTTGAGGATTGTAAAAATGCTCTTAAATATGATCAAAAATATTCAAACGCATACCTATGCTTGTCCCAAATTTATGGAAAAGCTGGTGATGAAGAAAAATGTATAACTTTTTTGAGAGTAGCTGCTCATTTGGGAAACGTTAATGCGGTTTCTTTATTAAATGAATTAGATCTTTAATTGAATAACTATCAAAAGAATCAATAAATAAAGACAAATTAATTCAACAAAAATAATATTAACTTTTGCAGTATTAAATGATAATATACGTATAGAAGTGGCTGCGCACTTAACAATTATATCTTTAAGCAATTAAATATTATTTGATACAATAAAGAACGGAGCTCTAATGGATGAAACGACAATAATTTCCTTGATTTATATCGGGATAAGTTTTTTGTTTGCCTATTTTTGGGGAAGAAAGCGCCAAATAGGATTTTGGTGGTCATTTTTCTTGATGCTCGGTTTTTTACCTGGATGGATGGTTATGCTCAATGATCATCTTACAGAAACCGATCCGAAACCTGAAAAATCTAATGAAAAGATAATTGTTGGGATTATTCTGATGATGTTGTCGACATATTTGCTTTATCTCCTGTTAAAAGATTCTGCTGAAAAAGCATTCAATGAATATTTAATTCTCACCTTGACATTGTCATGGTTCTTTGGACTGGGTTATTATTTTTTTCAAAGAGGTTCTGGAGTTGCGTTCAATCACAAACCGCAGAAGACAACTAATACTAATACTGAAGCAGGAGCAGTAGGTAACACGACATCTGAACCAAAGATACAAACTAGTCATCAATCTAATACTGTTCCATCTCTTATACTAAAGCCACTAAACAATAGCGGAGTAAATCAAAAATACGAATCCCAATCAAACCAACAAACAGTCTCCAAAACAGAACTCCCATCCAAGCCACTGCCGCTAACTTCCGTAGTTGTAGGTTACAATCTTGAGCTCGAAGAAAACTCTGGCTGTTATCCTGTTTTGCGGATTCCGAAGAAAGGCTCCACCATCAGGAGCTACAGGGAAGGAAAAACAAGAAGACGAGGATTCAAAGAGGAAGAATTCCAGAAGTCAATTACTCAATACTTTGGCGATCACTTTCTAGTTAGTGGGCAGGCACGAATAAACACCGGTGTTCGCCCTTTCGAGCCAGATATTGCAATGATTGAGAAAGAAGCATCAATAATATCAGGTTCGACATTGAAATTGATGAGCCTTATGTCGGTATAACACGCATGCCTACCCACTGTAATGGTGAAGATTTCCAGAGAGATACTTATTTCGTTGACAGAGGTTGGATTGTTATCAGGTTTTCAGAAGATCAGGTGCACACACAGAAAATCGAGTGTTTGAAATTTATCGCTTATGTCATACGAACCATAGACTCCCATTATGTTTTTTCATTGGATTTGAATGTTGCGCTTGACTTGAAACAAGATGCTTTCTGGGATCTGCTTCAGGCACAGAAATGGGAAAAGGAACTACATCGCGAGAAATATCTGGGTCATAAGTTTGGCGAAATTCCTGAAACTGAAAATGAAGTGGATGGAGAACTCAATTTGCAGGAACGGCATGAAGAACGTCAAGTCCAAGCCACTAAGATTGGTAATCCAGATAAAAGGGTAAGAATTGGTTGTAACGAAACTAATCAAGCCAATAGGGATAGGGATAACAGAATCAATTTTTATCCGGACAGACACGCCTATGTTGTTGATGGAGTGCCATTTATATCGGTTAGTTCAATTATTAGCAGATATTTTCCTGAATTCGATGCCAAAAAGTATGCACGAATAAAGGCTTCAAGTTACAATCTGACTCCAGTTGATTTAGAAAAATTTTGGAATGATGAAGGAAGGAAAGCTGCAATAAAAGGAACTTTTTTGCATGAGCAGATTGAACACTATTTCTTGGGAAGAGAATTGCAGGCAACAGAAGAGTTTCATCTTTTTGAGCAGTTCATTAACGATCATAATAGGTTAAACCCCTATCGCACAGAATGGCGGATATTCGACGAAGAGTACCGTATTGCGGGGACAATCGATCTGATTGCAAAAAATGGAAATGATTTTGAAATTTATGATTGGAAACGAAGTAAGAAGGTTGTTCACAATATGGGTGAACCGATTACTCAGAATCAATATCAGTCCGGTCTGGGAAGACTATCAGATATACCTGATACAAGTTTCAATAGATACTGCTTACAACAAAGCATATATCGGTATATGCTGGAAAAAAGATATAACATCAATGTATCAAACATGTTTCTTATTATTCTCCATCCTAATTATAACCAATACTATAAGGTGAAAGTTCCTTATTGGAAAAACAAAGTTGAATATATTTTGAATTCAATAGGGAAAAAATGAATATGGAAAAGATAATGTTATTATATTTATAAATTTCTTACCATAAAATTTTATTTTGAGCTTTATCAATTTTTTGAGTGAGAATCTGTTCAGTTTCTACAAATAAAGGAAGCCCATTTTCTTTTGAATTAATTGATATTTTGCTCCTCATAACATTTACTAATTCAATATTTTCTTGATTAATAAACTCACTCTCAATAGCAAAGTTGAGCCCTTGTTCTCCGAATGGAACACTTGGATAGCATACACTATTTGATTTACATTTTGATAGTATAAGATTATAGTATCCAACAGTAATTATATACGTTTTAAAATCTTTTTGTCCGGTTCTAAATTTTTCAGAAAGAAATCGGTAAAACACTATCGTTGCTTCTCTAATATCAGAATCAGCAATATTTTCAATAAACTCATCCATTTGTTGCCCATAAAGTTGATGCAATTTTGAAATTCTCTTTTCTTTATCAGGGCTTATAGCTACAATAGCAGACAAATTTCTTGTTAAATGCCATCGCCCTGTTGTTACATAAACTTTATTACCAATATTTTTATCAGTAAAATCTGATAAAAGTTCAACAAATGAAGTTTCTCGGTTTTCTGAACAATAAAATGATGATTGACCGGGTATATTACATCTACCAAAAGAAGAAACGTTGACTTTTTCTTGGTGGCAAATATCTGAAATTTTTTCAAAAAAACCATTCTTCTCATGTATTCTTGATCTAAATACAAATACATTATTTTTTGGTAGAATTGGAATTGCACAAATAGGTAATTTTTTTATAGACTGATAAGCTAAAACAGCTTTTTTATACGAAAATTTATCTTTCGGATTTAATGATTCAAGCTTTTCTATGGCATTTATTACGTCTTTTATATTCATATTTTTTTTATAGAAAAATTATAGTGTTAAAATTTTTTGCGCTCTAATAACAGCTTCAAGGTACACTAATCCAAAAACCAAGTAAAATTATACCTTTTCCGCAGTCGTTTCGATTCGCGCTTTGCGCTACTCAACGTCCGATCTGCACCGACAAATCGCCGGTTGCCGAGTAGCGCGCAGCGCGTATCGAGGTGCCGCAAGTTATATCACCGATAACGGGAAAAAATTCAAAACAATCATTGCGTCCTGCTCCAAATCATGTTCACATTACAAGCGTAAAAAAGATGCAATAACAATAAGAGACCGGTTATCAGAGCAAGAATTGATGCATTCCTAAACTGAGCGATACTCAAAGGCAAGTACCAAAGTAAGGTCCGAAATACAGCAAAACAAAACAGAATAAAAATTTATAGCCAAAAAGCCGAAATAAACCTGATTTATACAAAAAAACGAATATCCATGAAGGTGCTGGCTGCCGATTTTTTTGATGGCAAGGCTCGGATTAGAAGAATATCTCTATAATTGGAGAAAACTCTTTTTGGACGCAGGCACCCAATACCAGATGGCATAATGCAAATCTAATGCTGTGCAGTGTAGCTTAACACAGCATAACAGCAACGTTTGAACTGCGCTCAAAAAGTAGATCGAATTTCAATCGATGAAAGCAGGCTACCGGAACTTTCATAATGAGTTTTCTCCCATAGCGAACAATTTTTGCTGCTGTATCAATGAGTCTCCGACGAAAAGTAGTCGCATAAACTGTTGTAGCAATAACTGATGGACTTACATCTGTCTTGAAGCTTTCGAACTTATTATTGCTAATCAGCATTAAAAAATACCATGCAGCATTTGAATAAAAATTCTTGAAGGGCAACTTTTCTTCACCAAAGTCTTTTATGGCTCGGTTGGCCAATTCATCATTTCCTCGGTTGTGATAGTTTCCAAGAATATCGTGGGCTGAAAGAAGATGTTCTGCGCCAGCCTGACGAAGAAGATTGTCAATTTCACCACCTATACCAATATTAGTAATTACCGAACTATCAGTATTTATTAATCCTGGTATCACAAATTGCCTGTCACGCAGAATGAGACGGCTGTAAATGGTACGACGAGGTATGTCCCATTTTTCTTGTTTGCACATAAACTCGGTATACTCCCATATCTCCTTTTTATCGTGAGACTTAAACTTAAACCAGCTTGTGCTCTCCGTAGCAGCTTGTTTAACTTTTTGGTAAAGTCTTCTGCCGCATTCATATCCGACATTCAAAAATTCACAGATTTTGAACAACTTTTGGTCGTAGAAACCGGAATCCATGCGAATAATTATTGGTACGTCAGCGTTATATTCTTTTCTGATTTTAGCAACAATAGTGCATATCATTTCGCCAACGATGTGACCATGATTCGAGTGGTCTGAGCCAACTCGAAAAACGGCATCAACAAAGTACCGGCCCCAATTCATCTGTACGGGATGAAAACCCTTCACTTTCTTGTACGTTGGTTCAACACCTTCTCGTTGCAGTGCATCATCATTATTCAACACCATAGAATCAATGCCCAGTTCAATAACTGCGGGTTGGTTAATCTTTAGCGCCATAAAAAGATCTTTTGCAGCAACTGACGGAAAAGCACATCTTGATAAGGGAATGCTCCGAAAAATCGCTTGACAGCATGAGACGATGCCAGGTATTCTGGATTACAACCAATCAATGGGGCATAGCTGTTGTCTTTGATAAGCTCATCAAACGATGTAAGGTGTGGGCTGGTACCTCCATAAAAAAACACAACAATTGAATAAGCATATCAACAACAGGGACACCATTTTTGTTTTTCCGCATGAAACCGAACAGTTTTCCCATAATCAGTATGAGTTTACTGCTCCGCATATATGAGGCAAACAACAACAGCCCTGCACGATTTGGTAATGCAATCATTGGTTGGCTCAATAGAGCTGATATAAAGGTCTTTTTTGCGGCTGTTTTTTGTATCTTCTGACATAAAAGCCTCCTGATTTCTTGGTTTGTGTTACGTTACAAATGGTAATTGCTTGTTACCCATTATAATATAACGACTTAACCAAGAATATTGAGGCTTTTTTATGTTAAATCGCGCAGTTTAGGTTGTAATCAACTTGATTTAAGCGTTAAAAATTTTTACTTTTTTTTCTGCACAAGAAAAAAACACGCCAATAGCACATTCTGCCGTAATTAATTCCCTCTTTTCCTTCCAAATAAATACGAAATTCGATGTATTCATCTTAACGCTTTCCAAGTAATTACTTATTTTGCCTGATACATCTATACTCTATGGACAGAGTATGTGGATAAAAAGATAATACAATTTGGTTTACAAGGGGACTGCAAGTAGCTATTAATTCATAAAATGTATTTAAAATGAGAGTTCATGATTATGATGTGGTTGTTCCTGAAGGGAATGAGAACGCTACCGGCTATGTTGTGCTTGAGCACAATACACGATACACGATCAAATTGATGAATTTATCGTACTCGAAGGTAGATGCAGAAGTCTTTATTGATGGTAATCGTATCGGAGAATGGCGTTTAAATGGCTGGGCAAACTGTGTTATAGAGCGACCTGTTCATGATACAGGTAGATTTACTTTTTATCGTTTGGATTCTAGTGAGGCAAAAAAAATTGGTTTAAAGTCATCTTCTGAGCTTGGACTTATTAAGGTGATATTTAAACCAGAAAAAACGAGTGTATGGGATGATGGCATATATTCTGCAGCACCATTAGAGATGAGTGAAGGAGGTACAGGTTTATCGGGACATAGCGAACAAAAGTTTAATACCGTACAACCTTTGGATTCTAATCCTGAGAATTATGTTACAATATATTTAAGACTTGCTGCACCTGAAGAGCCTGATGCAAGACCGTTGTTCCCTTTTTCTAATCCAATTCCACCACCATTAGGCGGGTTCAAACCATCTCTATCTTTAGAAGATTGTGATAACCCGTTTGGTTAGATGTTTATTAAGTCAAAAGGAAATACTGGGTAATATGATCCAAAAACAGGAAGCTACTTATTAGTGACAGGACTTGTGAAACCAAAACCCGTAGCAAAAAACAGTAATGTAATACACCGTAACCATATAATACACAGATATATCATGTTTAATCTCTTCACAAAAAAATACGAAGGGAATAAGGAAGATTGCTATTTACTCAAATCGGGTTCATTTGAACAAAAAATACTTGATGATGATAAATTAGAACTCTATAATGATTTGCTTCGTGATAACAAAACTTCTGATAATATTAAAGATGTAATTAGAGGTTTTTTTATTCCATACAAGATTAGTCTCTTAAAATTTAGTTTAAATAAGGAGTATTATGAAAATCCCCACACGGTTATTTTTTATAATAACGACAAACACATTGCGCCATCCTTAAAGAAAATAATGGAAAATCAATTTGACATTGCAATGGGATATCCAAGTTGGTTTATTATAGCTTTTCCAGATGTTGTTTTATGGGTAATGCAAGGCGATGGATTTGAGATTATTAATAAGAGATTTAAAAATTTAACAGACGATGAGATTGGTGACGGAAACCATATTCGGCCAAATTTGCTAAATGATACAATTAAATTATACCAAAGTAACACAAGCAAACCACTTGAATGTAAAAAATATTAATATGAATAAACTTAAACCATTAAAGGCTTTAGGTGTGCGGGTATTGTAGCCTTTATTCTCTACTGCCCTATATTTGCTTCAAGGGTTTGCATAAAAAACGCATCTTATTTATTGAATTAACTACCAATAATAGAGATAGTTGCGATATTTTTTCCACCATTTAGTTATTGCTTTGATGAATAATTCAGGTTAGGCTTGAACTATTTGCCATACTGAATATTTCCTAAACTGTAAAACAATGTCGATACCGGATTGATGGGTATCATTTTACGTATAGGCAATCTAATGCATTTTGAGCACCAGGAAAGTTCTGCTCAGCCGCAAGCTGAAACCATGTCGCGGCTTCGTCTTTGTTACGTGGGACGCCTTCACCGTTAGCGTACATCGAACCGAGACGATATTGAGCCTTATCAAATCCTTGTGTGGCCGCAAGGCGATACCATGTCACGGCTTTAGCGGAGTCTTTTGCGACACCTTCACCATATTCATACATCACTGCGAGATTATTCTGAGCCACTGCTAATCCTTGATTAGCTGCAAGTTGCAACCATTTAAATGCTTCAGTGTCGTCTTTTGCGACACCTTGCCCCTTTTTATATGCGTTACCAAGATTAAGCTGATCCGCCGCCAATCCCTTCTCAGCATTAACCCTGAGAGTTTGAATCTCATCAATGGAATATGTTTTAGACATCGCAAAAAAATGTTACTGATTGAAGCCGATCCGAACTCGCTAAACGCTTTTTCAAGTTAACTAAAAAACACCGTGTATGGTGTGCAAAACCTTATGATTTGAGGTACTCTTACTTCTACGGTTTTCTCGACTCTCGAAGCAACTGAAGCGTTTGAAGGTATTCCTCTAAAACGTGGTGAAGCTATTCTGAATTGGTCGGCTGATTGATGTTCGAGGCATGGGCAATCTGGTTGATGTTGTTGCCCATACACCGTGCCATCGTTCAACCATAACATTTTCAAGTCAAAGATGTTCACATGCTTCCTTGCCTTCGTTGACAAGCCTACCCGTAAAATACGGAAAGGCGAAAGGTTTTACTTGATTATTTTTTAAAAGAACTAAAGGAGACTTTTTATGATTCAACGCATCTTGTCAAAAACCACTATTAGCCAACGCTCATCCTACCGCCATCCACCCCCAACCGAACGATAACGCTCAGCCGTCGCCGACAGCCGCTGACGCCGCAGATCAGCAAGCGTGAGCTCCGCAGCAAGCGCATTGCTCTGCACCTCAATCACCTCCAGATAAGTCGCCAACCCGCTTTGAAAGAGCATCCCTGCATTGGTTGACCGCTCTCTGTTTTGTGGCAACCCGCTCCTCCGCTATAGCCTCTTGCGCTTTTATCTTCTCAAACCGTACAAGAGGCATCGGAGACTTCAGCAACAGCTTTCAGCATTGATTGCTTGAAGGTGAGTTCCGCTTGATCGCATTTTTCTCGCTCGTAGTTTTCTTCGGGATCTAAAAATGTTTCGATTGCTTTACACATGAGCCTGTGCGGCGATCGATCGCGGATACGAACCAAAGCAGCAAGCCGTTGGCAAGTGGTGTCGTCCAACTTGACACCTTTTGTGTCTGCCCCTTGAGCCAAACTTTATTGATGGACAATTAGCGCAATTGGTTAGAACGTTCCGCTTCACACTGAGAGGTCAAAACTCCTCGACATACAGCTCTCCCGGATCGTCTGGATGATGGCGTGTATAACCATAATCGTGGAGCCATTCCGACACTTGAGCAACCATCTCTGGTTTTCCACTCACAAAAAAGTGAGTTCTTTCAGGATCTGGCGTTATGTTAAACTCATTTTGCAACACCTCATCCCTCAATAAATCCTCAATACATAATTGATAACCATCCCAGCGGTCGTCTGCATCGGTCAGCGTCGGGACATAAAAAAAGTTTGCATAAGTTTTTTCAAGAAAGGTCAACTCACTGTAATAGCCAAGATCCCAGAGATGAGCGGCACCCTGAATGACCACCATTTTACTCTCTGGTCGTTCAATAATATGTGAGCGCAGAAAACTGATATAGGGGGCAATACCGGTTCCTGTTGCAACCATGACAATATCACTGCCTTCCGGTGTTTCATCGAGACGAAAAAGTCCGCTTATCTTTGTGCCGAGATAAAGCCTGTCACCAATAGTGAGATTAAAAAGCCTTGAGGTCAACTGGCCTGATTTGACCTGTGAAATGTAAAACTCAAGCTGTCGGGTCTCTGACTTTGCAGAAGCGATGGAGTAGGGCCTCTTGATAAGCTTGTTCGCTTCGGCAGGAGCCAACTCCGGTTCAGAGTTGGAGGAGCGCTTCTCGTAGCCATAGAGGCCAAGCAGCATATTCTGCCCTGCTTCAAACTCTGATCGAGCTTCATCAGCATTGATGGTCAAAATCATGATATCCGGAGTAATCATGACTTTACCGATAACCGTCGCATTATATTCTTGTATATTCATATTTTATAAGACTTTATTACAAACTGTTGCTAATTTTTCATGTTGCCGGAGCACTCTAACGCCAACCACCGCCAACTGAACGATAGAGTTCTGCCATAACTGCAAGGTGCTGCCTGCGAAGATCGGCAAGAGCAAGATCTGCCGCAAGTGAATTGCCCTGTACAACGATAACTTCAAGGTAGTTCGCCATCCCGCTGTTAAAAAGCATTCCAGCATTGGTAACTGCAAGGCGTAACGTGACAGCCCGTTCCTCCGCGATAGCCTCCTGCGCCTTTATCTTCTCAAGTCGGACAAGAGCATCAGAGACCTCGGCTACCGCTTTCAGCACCGATTGCTTGAATCCAAGTTCAGCCTGATCCCGTTTAATTTTAGACTGCTCATAATTGGCTTTCAATTGCCCACGCTGAAAGAGCGGCTGAAGCAAGGAGCCCTGCAACATCCCGAACAAAGAGCCCGGCACAGTAAACCACTCACTGGCTTTAAGAGCACTCACTCCTCCCTGGGCAGTAATAACAATCGAGGGATAAAAAATTGCTCCAACTTCATTAACATCGGCATGAGCACCCCGGACGGCAAATTCGGCAGCACGAACATCGGGGCGATTCTGAAGCATGGCTGCCGGAATCCCTGTTGAAACATTATCCGTCACTTTGGTATGAAGCGATCGACTGCGATGAATCGGGCCCGGCATGGTACCGCAAAGCGTGCTCAACGCATTCTCCTGCAAGAGGATATTCTGCTCAATAAGAGGAATTGAACCGGCAATCGAAAGCCGCGATGCCTCCTGCTGTTTTATGGCAAGATCATTAACCTGACCTGCAGTGTACTGAAGCTGGATCATCTTCAATGTTGTATCGGCAAGATCCAGATTTTTCTTTGACAGAGCAAGCTGTGCATCCAGCATAAGAAGATTGTAATACCCTGCCGCCACATCAGCCACCAACCGGGTACGCACAGCTTTGGCAGCCTCCCCTGTTTTCAGATATGAGGCAAGGGCTGACTGACTCCTGCTGCGAATTTTCCCCCAGATATCAAGTTCCCAGGAGGCCGAAGCTGAAGCGATATACTCCTCGGGAGTTTTTTTGACCCCGTTATCGGATGAATAGTTGCGAATACCCTGGCCGCCAAGAGTCAGGGCAGGAAGAGTTCCAAGCTTTGAAGAGTTCACTGTTTGCTGTGCATAATCGATATTTTTGAGCGCAACCTGAAGGTCAATATTGTTCGCTACGGCAGTATCAATCAGCGTCTGCAATGCCGGATCTGAAAAAAAACTCCGGTAAGGCAATTGTGCAATCACCGTATCCGCAGGAACAGCCGCTGATGATGATGCGCCTCGATAAGTGGCAGGAAAGACAATATCACGCTGCACTGAATCACGGCTGCCACTGCACCCGACCATACTGAAGCCGACAAGAAAGAACATCCCTGTCAATAAAACATCATCCCTCTTTTTTTTCATAACCTCTCTTTACACATCATAATAGTTTCCGCGAGCGCACTTGTTCTTCAAGGAGCACCTCTTCAAGCAGCTCCCCTGCCTCAACAATTGGAGATGCCACTCCGGTAATTCGCTCCTGCAAATACTGGAAAGTGATAAACAGCACCGGAACAACAAAAATACCGAGCACCATACCAACCAGCATTCCGCCAATAGCCGCTGCACCAATCGAGTGGTTACCCTGAGCAGCAGGCCCGCTCACAAAGAGAAGCGGCAACAGGCCCGCTATAAAGGCAAGGGAGGTCATCAAGATAGGGCGAAGCCTTGCTTTTGCTCCTTCAATAGCCGCAGCGGAGAGCGTACTGCCGGATACCCTCCGCTGAAGGGCAAACTCGACAATCAGAATGGCATTTTTGGCCAGAAGCCCGATCAGCATGATAACGGCAACCTGGACATAGATATTATTTTCAATACCGGCAAGCTTGATCCCGAGAAAAACGCCAAGCAGCCCTGTCGGTATCGAAAACATGACCGCCAGAGGAAGCAGATAGCTTTCGTAAAGAGCTGCCAACAGGAAGTAGACAAACAAAATCGAGAGCAGAAAAATAAAGAGCAGCCCGCCGGTTGACTCAATCTCCTCCCGGCTCTGTCCTTTCCAGTCGTAGCTGTAACCTGACGGCAACGTACTCATGGAGACCTCTTCAACCGCCTTGATTGCCTGACCGGTACTGAATCCCGGCTTGACAACCGCATTGATTGAAATCGCATTAAAGAGGTTGAAGTGGTCAACCGACTCCGTGCCGTACACCTTTTTAAGCGTGATTACCGATGAAACCGGCACCATATCACCTCTGGAGTTTTTGACAAAAACCCCGTTCAGTGACGATGGCTCCGTACGATCCAAAGGCTCTGCCTGTATCACCACACGATAATATTTGCCAAAACGGTTGAAATCCGATGCCTGCATACTGCCATAGTAAGCCTGCAAAACGGTCATGATCTCTTTGACATTCACCCCAAGCTGGGCAGCCTTGATATTGTCCACCTCAAGCTCATACTGCGGATAGGTGGCTTTGAAGTTGGTAAAAGCAAACCCGATTTCCGGGCGCTTCATCAAGGCGTCAAGAAACCCCTTCGATATACCGCTGAACTTTTCGATCGAACCACCGCTGCGATCCTGCAGCACAAACTCAAGACCTCCGACCGTACTGAATCCCGGAACAGTAGGCTGCGCAAGGGCAAAGAATGAGCCATCCCTGTTACCCAGCTTCTTTGACATCGTGGCAAGAATCTTCTTGATATTGACTTCGGTGCCCCGATCCTGATGATCACGCAGTTGCACAAAAAGCAGGCCGGATGAGGGCGAAGAGCTTCTGGTGAGAATATTAATACCAGCGACAGCAATCACCTTGCGCACGGATGGCATGGACTGCAAGGTCGTGGTTGCGCCGTCGAGCGTCTTCTGGGTGCGCTGCAATGACGCACCTGGTGGAAGGGTAACAGAGACAATCACAAAGCCGTTATCCTCATCAGGAATAAAACCTGTCGGCATAATTTTGAAGAGCCAGAACGAGAGCACCATCACCACGCCAAGAGCGCCAAAGGTGATACGCTTGTTGCGGATGAGAAAAACAAGTGCGCCAAGATATTTTCGTTTCATCGCCTCAAAACTGGCGTTAAAGCTGGTAAAAAAGCGCTGTCCAAAGCCGCCAAATTTCTTGAGTTTGTGATGGTGACCAGCGCCATCTGGATCGTGCAGATTGGTCAAAAAGAGGGCGCAAAGCGCGGGGCTCAGCGTCAGGGCGTTGACGGCTGAAATAAGAATGGCAATAGCAAGCGTAAAAGCGAACTGCCGATAAAAGACACCTGTCGAGCCTTCAAGAAAACCGACTGGCAAAAATACGGACGACATCACCAGCGTGATGGTGACGATGGCTTTCGTAATCTCCCGCATGGCCGAGACGGTGGCAACTTTGGCCGGATAACGCTTCTGCTCCATTTTGGCATGAACCGCCTCAACCACCACAATCGCATCATCCACCACAATCCCTATTGCAAGCACGAGGCCGAAAAGCGTCAGGACGTTAATGGAAAAACCGAAGAGGTTCATAAAGAAAAAGGTGCCAATAATGGCAACCGGAACGGCAATGGCGGGAATAAGCGTGGAACGTAAATCCTGCAAAAAGATAAAAACCACCAGAAAGACCAGCAGAAAAGCTTCGATAAGCGTATGAATCACCTGGGTAATGGACTCATCAACCACCTTTTTGGAGCTGTAGGGAATCGAATAGGTAATGCCTGCCGGGAAGGAGACTGATACTTTTTCGAGGGCCTTGCGAAGACCGATTTCAACCTTGTTGGCATTTGAACCCGGAGCCTGAAAAACCGCAAGAACCACGGCAGGATCGCCATTGGCTTTGGTGTTGACTGTATAGCGGTAAGCGCCAAACTCCACGCGGGCAATATCGCCAAGCTTGAGCAGTGAGCCATCCGGATTTGAGCGAATCACCATATTTTCATACTCGCCGGGATAGCGATTCTTCCCCTTGTACTTCATCACATATTGCAAGGCCTGGGAGCTGTTCTCTCCAAATGATCCGGGAGCTGCCTCCAGATTCTGGCTCTGAATCGCCGCAGCAACCTCCTGTGGCGTCACCTTGTAAGCGGTCATCTGCTTTGGCCTCAGCCAGATACGCATGGAATAGTCAAGGTTGCCATAGACCGATACCTGACCAACGCCCGGCACCCTCGACAAATCATCGACAATATTGATTTTGGCATAGTTCTGCAGAAAGATCGTATCGTACTGCGGAATCTTGCTTGCCAGATTAATCAGCATAATCTGGCTGTTCTGGCGCTTGACTGTCGTCACACCGATCTGGTTCACCTCGGCAGGCAAGCGGCTTGTCGCTTGCGACACACGGTTCTGCACATTCACCGCTGCCTGATCGGGGTTGGTGCCCTGCTTGAAAAAGACGGTAATGGAGAGCGAACCATCATTGGCGGAGGTGGAGGTCATGTAGGTCATGTTTTCCACGCCATTGATGGCCTCTTCGAGGGGAGGCGCAACCGAGCGACCCACCGTCTCAGCGCTTGCGCCGGGATAACTTGCCGTCACCGACACACTTGGCGGGGCAATATCAGGAAACCGTGTAATTGCCAACTGATTCATCCCGACAAGGCCGAGAATCACCAGAATCACCGATATGACCGTTGCAAGAACCGGTCTGGAAATAAATCGTTCAAACATGAATAGATACGTTTAGCTCGGCCGTTTGCAGCGGAAAAAATCTTTTAACCAGTTTTCCTCTCATTTTTTTTGCTCCCCTGCAACAGGAATACTCCTGACCGGCGTAATCACAGCGCCATCCTGCAATTTATCCACACCCACCATCACAAAAGTATCCCCCTCGTTCAGGCCGGAACTCACCACATAGCTGTCGGTGGTTCTGGCCGCTACGGTAATTGCCTGCTTCCTCACCTTGTTGCCCTTGTCGAGCAGAAGAACAAAGACCTTGTCCTGCAGTTCAACCGTCGAAGCCTGCGGCACCATGAGCATCTGATGATACACCGATTCCATCACTACTGTCCCGGTATTTCCTGATCGCAACAGACCTTGGGGATTGGGAAAAACTGCCCTTACCCTGACCGACCCGGTTGCCTGATCAAACTGCCCACTGACCGTGGTAAGAGAGCCTTTTTCGCTGAAACGGCTGCCATCGGCCAGCAACAGTGAAACCGGCGGAACCTGATGCAGTGTCTGTTGCATTGACGAACCGGCAAACTGCTTCCTGAATCGAATATAGTCCAGCTCACTCATGCTGAAATAGGCATACACCTCACTCACATCACTAAGTATTGTCAACCATCCAGCCTGATTTTTTGTGACAAGAGTCCCGATTCTGAAAGGTATTTTTCCGATATAACCGCTGACAGGTGCCTTGATAACCGTATAACCGAGATTGACCGAGGCAGAACGGAGAGCCGCCCTGGCCTGCTCCAGCGTCGCTTGAGCCACCTGATAATTAGCTTTCGCACCTTTAAGCTGAATATCCGAAACCACGTTGCTCTGAACCAGCGGCACCAGTTTATCCATATCGATCTTTGCCACAACAAGCCTCGCCTCTGCAGCATGTTGGGCCGCCAACGCTCCGTTATACTGCTCGCGGTACACCTGATCATCAATCTTGAAAAGCGGCTGACCCGCCTTGACAAAAGCGCCTTCATCGACATAAATCTGCTGAAGAGTACCATCAACCTGGGGCCGAATTTCAACATTCACTTTCCCCTCCAGCAGGGCCGGATATCCAGTGGTAACGGTTGCATCCGAACGCTGCACCGTCGAGACCGATAACGTGGGACGCTCCTGCTTTTTGGCATCTTTACCTCCAGTTCCCGCTCCACATCCATAAAACAATATCGGTATGTATATTCCGATAACGACCTGAATCCTGAAAAACCTCTTCATCAGCTTCTTGCTCATAATTTATTTCATTATTTATACGCTTGTCAAAAAGCGTGAATCAAGATTTATCCGGTTCGAACTCGAGTACAAAGCACCTGCTTCCAGGCTGCATCGGCAAGAACAAGAGCTGCCCTCTCGGTAAGGGAATAGTAATGATTGACCTGGTGCTGCTGTTGTTCGGTCAATATCACCTTCGTCTCCCGAATTTGACTTTACCAAGAATTTTTATGATGCTTTCAACGCTGAGAATTGATGTTTTGAGTGGTTGAAGTGTCGTATCTTCGCCAGAATCCTCGGCGATGCCGGTCTGAACAGGGTAAATGAGGATATAGCTGTTTTTCTGAAAATACCTGTTGAGATAGGCTGGAATCCTGGCCATCTTTATGTGATAAGAGGGGTGATTTTTACGGCTCATCACAATAATGAGATTATCGTCATGTTTTATCTCTCTTGACAGTACCAGAAAATCATCCCATTCCCTGAATACTTTATACTCGGCATTGGGAATATTATCAGCATAGCTCTCTTTCAGACAGGCAATGGTTTGTTTTGATGCGTAAACCATCAGTTTGCTGCCAGTATTTTTTATAACGTTAATGACCCGTTGCATCCAAAGCAAGAAACCGCTCTCATTTTCCGCGCCCTCAGGAATAACGACAATCGTTCGCTTGATGGTGGAAAGTGGCTGGACGGGTCTATAAATAAAAATTGTAACATTACTTCTGCCAAGAATTTTCTCTGATGAACTGCCGAGAAAACTGTCAGTGAGATCGTTCTGGTGATGGAGTCCCAAAATCAGATCGGTGATTTTCTGCTCTCTGATAACACCGGCAATACCATTGACCACATCGTTGTCATAGCGAAGCAGCCCGGTCAGCACATTATCGGTAGAGGATGCCGCTACTGCTGCCATTTCCAGAATTTTCTCAGCATTCTTTTCTGCCGTTTCATCAGGTAAACTGTTATCGGCAACATGCATGGCGAAAATACCATTGCGGTTTTTTCCTGACCGGACTGTGACACTGAGATTAACCAGCTCGTCAACGGTGTTCATGTCGTTGGTATGAATCAATATCCGTTTTTCATTGGTAGGTTGTCCTGGTTTTGCACTATCACCTGCGGCATCAGCCAACGCAATATTACGAGCCCCTTTTTCGCCAATAATTGTTGCAAGAGTACAGGTGACCAGAATAAACAAAATTGTACCGTTCAGAACACTTTCATCAAGCAACCTGACCGGGGCACCTGCAGGGGTATAGCCGGTAACAATATTGTAGCCGATCATGACCGTTGCGAGAGCCAATGCCGCATGAGCGCTGATCAGACCAAAAATCAACCTGCGCTGATCAAGCGAAAACCCGAACAGCTTCTGGGTAATCCATGCTGAAAGATATTTTGCTACTGTAGCAGCTAACGTGATAACCAGAGCTACCTTAATGGTTTCATAACCCTTGAAAAAAGCCTGGATATTGATCAGCATACCGACACCAATCAAAAAAAACGGAATAAAGATGGCATTGCCGACAAACTTGATTCTGTTCATGAGCGGGGATGTCCTCGGAATCAGGCGGTTCAGGGCAAGACCTCCGAGAAAAGCGCCAATAATCGCCTCAACGCCAGCCGCTTCGGCAAGAAAACCGCTGAAAAAGACCATTGCCAGTACAAAGAGGTACTGCAAAACACTGTCATCAACGCGCTTGAAAAACCATCGGGCGATTACCGGAAAAAGCAGAAGGACAATTAGACCGAATAGTGTTACACCAATAACAAGCCTTATCCAGAATCCGCTCATCAGCTCCCCTGAAGACATCCCAACGACAACAGCCAACACCAGCAATGCAAGGGTATCGGTGATAATGGTACCACCGATGGCAACATTAACTGCCTTGTTCTTGGCAATACCAAGCTTGCTGATGACCGGGTAGAGGATAAGCGTGTGGGAAGCAAAGATACTGCCAATAAGTACTGCGGAAAGCGGAGAGAACTGTAAAATATAGAGGGCCACGACAATACCAAGCCCGATGGAGATCAGAAAAGTATACAGCCCGAACAGAATACTTTTAGAGCTGTTTTTGCGAAAATCGGCAACATCAATCTCTAACCCGGCAAGAAACATGATGTAGAGCAGACCTACAGTGCCAAACAGATTAATACTGCTGTCGCGCAGCATCAGGTTTAGTCCGTTCGGACCAACCACCGCGCCAGCAATAATCAGGCTGATCAAGCTCGGAATTTTAAGGCGGCTCAGAAGAAGCGGTGCGAAAAGAATAATAAACAGTATCAGTGAAAACTGTAATACGGGATTTTTCAAAGGCAACGATAAATCGAGCAGGGTCATCAACAGCATGGCGTATATTAATTTTTATGTCGCCAGATACTTTAAAACAATAAAACAAATCAAAGCAAAACACGGTACAGTTGTTTGCGAAATATGCATATCTTTTCAGTCGAACACAAACAGAGACAACTCATGCTCTTTGTACCTCAATGTCCCGAAACCTTTTTTTTTGCTTTCCATGCACTGGCTCTATCTGATTATCGCAATCCTGCTTGAGGTCTCAGGCACAACCTGCATGAAGTTTTCTGAAGGATTCAGCAAACTTGTGCCAACGCTTTTTATCTTTATTTTCTACGGACTGAGCTTTACCTTTCTCTCGCTGGCGCTGAAGGTACTGCCCATCGCGCTGACGTATGCTATCTGGTCGGGGGCAGGGACTGCGGTAATTACCGTTATAGGAGTACTCTGGTTCGGAGAGGGTATCAATGCCATCAAACTTATCTCCCTGCTGCTGATTATTATCGGCGTTGCAGGATTACACTATGGTCAGGAACAGCTTCACTAGCCTATGAAACAACAACACATTTATAAGAAAATTGTCGTCAAGGTCGGCACCAACGTCATTACCGCAAAAAACGGAGAGCTCGACCTTGAGATTCTCAGCAGCCTTACGGCACAGATTGCCACACTGCAAAAACAGGGAATCCAGGTTATTCTCGTCTCATCAGGAGCCGTTGGCGCAGGACGTTCACTGGTCAAGCTCTCGGGTACTATCGCTCCCGTTGCCGCAAGGCAGGTGCTCTCCTCCACCGGACAGATCAAGCTGATCAGCACCTATAACGACCTCTTTTTGCAGCACGGACTCATCACCGCACAGATTCTGGTCACCAAGAGTGATTTCAGCGACCGCCTGCACTACCTCAACATGCAGACCTGCTTCACCTCCCTGCTCCAGCAGAACATCATCCCCGTCGTCAATGAGAACGATGCCGTTTCGGTCACCGAGCTGATGTTTACCGATAATGATGAACTCTCCGGCCTTATCGCCTCCATGATGGATGTTGAGGGCTATATCATTCTCTCCCATGTTGATGGTCTCTTCGACATGAAAAGCGGCAATGGCGCCATCATTCCGGTCATCGACCCCTCAACCAAACATTTCCATCAATATATCAATCCCGGAAAATCGGAGTTTGGCAGAGGAGGGATGCTGACCAAGTGCCACATTGCGCAAAAGCTTTCAAAGCTTGGTATCACCGTCCATATCGCCAACGGACGCAAGCCGGATATTCTCCTCTCGATTCTTGAGGGAGAAAAAAACGGCACCACATTTCTACCACAAAAGCCGACACACGGCCCGAAGCGGTGGATTGCCAACAGCGAAGGGATGGAGAAAGGGGCCGTCACCGTCAACATGGGCGCTGAAATGGCGCTGGTAGCGGGAGATCGCGCCAACAGCCTGCTGCCTGTCGGGATTGTCTCGGTTGAAGGGCGCTTCCTGAAGGGCGACATTATCAAGGTGTGCGCCACCGACGGCACCATCATCGGCTACGGCATGGCGCAGTACGGCTCCGAAAAAACAGTGACACTCATGGGGCAGAAAGATCAGAAGCCCCTTGTTCATTACGATTATCTCTATATCACATAATAACAAGTCAAGCTCTTGCTTTACACAAGTGTTGAGGCTCATTGTAACAAATAATGAAGCTCAAAAAGAGATGGTATGTGAGCTTTAAATCTGAACTTTATGAGCTAAAATGATGAGTTATGATTGATTCAAGAGAGCAGAAAATAATTGGATTTATAAAGCAAGCAGGAGCTTGTTCTTCAAAAGAAGTTTATCAAAATCTTGATATTTTGATAAGTTATGCAACCTTAAAAAGGATTTTATCAAAACTAATAACTGAAAATTTTCTTTCCTCAGTAGGTCATGGTAAAGGAACAAAATATACCATTTCTCCAATATTTGATCTCTTAGAACCAATTGATATTGAACGGTATTATGAGAAAGAAATTGATGAAAGAAAAATAAAGGACGGATTCAATTTCTCTTTAATTAATGACGTACTTGCAAAGAATACTCTTTTTACAAAAGCTGAATTGGAAAAACTTAACGGACTTCAAGCAAAATTTGAAAATAATATATCCCAATTGACTGCGAACGAATATAAAAAAGAGTTTGAAAGATTAGCAATTGATTTAAGTTGGAAATCTTCACAAATTGAGGGGAACACCTATTCTTTATTGGAAACCGAAAGACTTTTAAAAGAGAAAGAAACCGCATCCGGAAAAACAAAAGAAGAAGCAACGATGCTTTTGAATCATAAAGATTCGTTGGATTTCCTCATTGAACATCCTGATTATCTACATCCATTATCAGTTTCAAAAATTGAGGATATTCATAGTATTCTTACCAAAGAACTCTCTGTAGAACGAAATCTGAGAAAGCGCCGTGTAGGTATTTCTGGAACAAATTATTGCCCATTAGATAATGAGTTTCAAATATCAGAAGCATTAAGGAATTCATGTGATGTAATTAACGCCAAGAGTAGCGTTTTTGAAAAAGCGTTGTTAGCATTAGTATTGATATCATATATCCAACCATTTATGGATGGGAATAAAAGAACAGCAAGAATTGTAAGCAATGCAATTTTAATGAATGAAAAACATTGCCCATTATCTTTTAGGAGTGTTAATTCTCTTGATTACAAAAAAGCAATGTTATTATTTTATGAACAAAATAATATCTCACATTTCAAAGAGATATTTATTAATCAATTTGAATTTGCTGTAGAAAAATATTTTTAATCTCTCTGTATCATATTCCTCAAAACTCTGCTGCGGGGTAGTTGATGGAAATCTTCATTTCTCCGGAGGTTACTGTACCTTGGTCATTGAGCTTGTCGAAATGTTCGAAGTAAGTGAAATATTTATTTTTGAAAATTATGATTGACATTGACATTCGTTAATTTTTTATAACCTCAATAAGGTACTTGGCAATAAAACCCTGCATTGTTGCGCTTATTCGTCCGTTGTGGAAATATAAGGCGCAAGAGAGTATCGCAGATAAGCAAGTCAGGCACAAAAAAATAAAGAGATGTTTTACAATAATCAGCAAACGCCTTAACACATAGTAAAGTAAAACAATGAAAGAATCTATAATCCAGCAGTTCAACGCCGTGCAGCAGGCAAGCCGCGAAATCATCACCCTTACCGATGAGGCGATCAACCATCTGCTCTGCGACCTTGCCGACAGAATACCTGCTCACCAGGAGGCCATTCTCGCCGCCAACAAAATAGATGTGGAGCGAATGGATCCGGCAGATCCAATGGTTGACCGGCTGCTCTTGAACCCTTCAAGGCTCGAAGCCATTGCCGCCGACATCCGCAACGTCGCTTCACTCACCTCCCCGCTCGACGTGGTGCTTGAAGAGCGAATGCTTCAGAATGGGCTTGGCCTGAAAAAGGTGACTGTTCCTATCGGTGTCATTGGCATCATTTACGAAGCAAGGCCAAATGTCACCTTCGATGTCTTCGCCCTCTGCCTGAAATCGGGTAACGCCACCGTGCTGAAGGGCGGCAGCGATGCCATGTACTCCAACATCGCCATTGTGGAGCTTATCCATAGCGTTCTGAAAGAGCACGGCATCAACCCCGATACCATCTACCTGCTCCCTGCTGAGCGGGAGGCCGCCGCCATCATGCTCAATGCGGTTGGCTATATTGATATGATCATTCCAAGAGGGAGTCAGAAGCTGATCGACTTTGTGCGCGACAACGCCAAGGTTCCTGTGATCGAAACCGGTGCAGGCATTGTGCACACCTATTTCGACAAAAGCGGCGACCTTGAGCTTGGCAAGCAGGTGATCTTCAACGCCAAAACCCGCCGCCCAAGCGTCTGCAATGCGCTCGACACCCTCATCATCCACCGCGACCGCCTTGGCGACCTCCCTGCCCTTGTTGAGCCGCTTCTGGAAAAGCAGGTGCTGCTCTTTGCCGATGAGGCCGCTTTTGCCGCCTTGCACGGCCACTACCCTGATGCGCTCCTTCAGTTAGCCGAACCCGAGCATTTCGGCACAGAATTCCTCTCTCTGAAAATGTCAGTAAAAACCGTCTCATCCCTTGAAGAGGCGCTGGAACACATTGCCCACTACAGCTCCCGCCACAGCGAAGCCATCATCGCCACCGATGCCGCCACAACCGCCACCTTCCTGAAACGCGTTGATGCCGCCGTGGTCTATGCCAACACCTCAACCGCCTTCACCGACGGCGCACAATTCGGCCTTGGCGCCGAAATCGGCATCAGCACGCAGAAGCTCCACGCACGGGGCCCAATGGCGCTGAAAGAGCTGACGACGTATAAATGGATTATTGAGGGGAATGGGCAGGTAAGGGCGGTGTGATGATATTCAAAGCAATAAAATCAGCACTTCCTCACAGCTCAAGAAAAATAGAACCAGTTTTTTAAGAGAAATAATCTCGTAGAAAAATGAATATTCACCGTATAACGATAAAGAATTTTAGAAATATTGAAGAGGAAATCTGTTATTCTCTTAATCCTGGATTCACTGTAATTATTGGCATCAATGGCAAAGGAAAATCTACTATGCTCCATGCCATCAGGATTGCCGCTGGATCATATTTACTTGGAATAGCAGAAGCTCCCAAACGTCATATCTGGGTAACTGAAATAAGACGCAAAGATTTTAAAAGTCATACCGTGCTTCAAACGCCAACATTTGTCAAGGCTGAAGGTTCTATTGACAGCAAACCGTTATCGAAACCTTGGATACGCCAAGTTCCAGAAGGCAAAACAAAAACCACTTCTAACAATGAAGATGTAGGAGAAATAAAAAGCATTGCACGCAATAAATATGAAGCTGTTACTAAAGAAGGAAGGGCTGATATTAATAACCCTGTAATTGCCTTTTTTGGAACAGGGCGTCTTTATGGCAATTCCAGAAATACGTTAGGACCTTTCATTGGTAGACAAATCTTCAAATATGGATACTATAATTGGTCAGAAATGCAATATGGCACCTACCAATACTCATATTGGTTAAACAGCCATAGATTTTTAGTTTCAGATAATAAAGAATCACCTGAAACTTATCATGCGTTTCTTCAAGCTATTCGTATTGCAAATCCCTACATCACCGCTTTGGATTTTGACGGGAAAGAGTTAAGGCTTAAAGTAAAAATGAGTGATGACGAACCAGAAAGTCAGTTCCTGCCTTTAAGTCTTCATAGCGACGGAATTATTACCCACACAGCAATGGTTGCTGAACTTGCCTTCAGATGTATTATACTGAATGGTCACCACGGCAAAGATGCCGTAAAAAAGTCTCAAGGAATTGTCATGATTGATGAAATTGACCTCCATCTTCATCCAAACTGGCAACGTCATGTAGTCGAGGATTTAAAAAAGGCTTTTCCTTGTATTCAATTTATTGCAACAACCCATTCTCCATTTATTGTACAGTCACTTGAAAGTGATGAGTTAATTAATCTTGATAAAGTTACAGATGTCAAGTTAAAAGATTTATCAATTGGTGAGGTAGCAGAGCATGTGATGGGCGCTTCCAGTGAAATGTCCGAAGAAAACAAAATGGATGAAAAATTATCTACGAATTATTTAGAATTGCTATTAAAGGAAAATAATAAATCCAGGATTGAGCTCATGCGCGAATTAGATGATATAGAAATTCATATTTCAGATCCCGGGGTAAGAGCTTTTTTACAAATGAAACGATTGGGGAAAAATATTTAATACCACAATCCATTATGAGACCTTTGGATAGAGGAGATACTCCGTTATCAGGTAATATTGATAAAACAGTAGCTAATTATAGAGATTGGCGCGAGAATTTAATAGATACCATTGGAAATTATTGCTCATACTGTAATATGATATTGAATGACAGTCCACAGGTAGAGCATGTTACCCCTAAAAACCCGCAACCAGGACAACCAAAAGGTGCGTTATTGGCTTGGAACAATATGCTGCTTGCTTGTGGCCCATGCAATCGGGCAAAGGACAACCAGCCAAATTCACCAGCAACTCATTACATGCCAGATTCAAGTAATACTCATTTGGCTTTTGATTATATAGTTATAGATCATCCAATAAAGAAAAAGTGCAAAGCATGTATTCTTGTTCCAAAAACAACCACCAATATCAATATAGCTAAAGCACAAAATACTATTGATTTGTGCAAGTTAGCCGCATTAACTGTAAATCCAGGGGCAACCGACTTGCGCTGGAAATACAGGTTTGAGGCATGGAACTCTGCCAACATAGTTTGGCGTCAGGAATGGGATAAATGGGGGTACAGTAAAGTATCAGGTTTTGTAGCATTGTTGGTAGATGCTGCAAAATCAAAAGGTTTTTTCTCTATTTGGTTTGATGCATTCTATGATGTACCTGATATAAAAATAGCTTTAATAAATGCATTTTCAGGAACTGACCGAAACTCATTTCAGGCAGCAATCCCTTATGATCCCCAACCCCGTAATCCGCATTACCCTACAGATCCAATTTAAATGAAAGCGCCAACCTCGACAACCAGAACGACAAAGCAAACTACGGATAATAATTTTTTAGCCCTCAAAGGAAAAATTATGCTGAAATCGATTCGATGTTTTTTGATGATATTGACATTGTCTTTGGTATCACTGTCAAACGTATTCGCACAACCAGGCGCGCCCATTCAGAACGGGCGCTTTCAAATCTTCATCAATCCAAATGCTCGCGCAGATACTTTCTTGGTTGATACGCAAACTGGAAAGGTGTGGCAACTCACTCAATTCACTGATGTCAAAGGGGAGCCCACAGTCTGGAATCGCATGGACCGACTTGATGATGACAAACAGGCATTCCAGTTTTTCCTTCAACATGGCATTAAGGAAACTGAAAAGCCTGCGACACCGACCAAATAAGTCCCCAACGCGACGATGCCCAACCCTTACATTCGATCGGGACTGCGCAAAAACGTGCAGCCCCTCTTCAATTTGAACGTTATGTTAATAAATCATGAAAAGAATCATAGAATTGATCTCAGAGATAAGGAATAGATATCCGGAAGATGACTTTTTCACGGATTTTGAGTCTTCGTGCCAAATCTCACAAACGAAGAAAACTCATTATCGGTTATACAACACAGCACTAATGACATTGGATGTTGCGTCGTGGAACATCCTCAAAACCAAGTCATTACAGCACTACGTGGACCATCGCAAAGGTCAAAGGAAACAGGGTTTCTTTAACCAATTAAACGAAGCTTTTGCATATAGGTATCTGTTTGGCTCAGGGGTTTCTGGCGTTCGGCTTATCCAAGAAGGCAAAGCTTCTATGCCTGATATTGGATACACCTGCAACGGCGTTCAGATGTACTGTGAAGTCAAAAGTTTGGGTATCTCCAATGACGAAATAGTCCGTCGGCGCGGAGGCGTTGTCTATAATGGTGCCGTCCATGCCAAATTAGACAATGGGTTTATCAATAAGTTCTGTGACGCGGTCAAACAAGCAAGGCGGCAAATAGGCTCACTTGGTTCAGACGGTCTCGTCTATCTCATAGTGAGCTTAGATGACATCACTCTTGATTATTATCGGACTTACAGAAAGCAGTTAATTGATACATGTAGAAAGAATGGTTTTGATAATTTGTTCATCAAGATAGGTCTATTTGGAAACAAAAGAATACGCATAACCCAGCGATCAGCTCGGCTTGTCGTTATAACTTGACTGGCAAGTACTGTTTTAGAACAGCATCGTCAGTTTTGAATATCCATTGCTCACTCAAACCGTTGAAATTTCTATAGACGAGAAAAGCATGGCGCTGGATGTTCGTCCCCGATCTACCGATACGCGAGTGGAAATGGATGCGTTCGCTGCATGCTCGCTCCCCAGCTCTACTGACGTTGAGCGCGCTATAAAGGAGCATCTCAAAAGACATAATGAGAATCCTGTTACCCCGTTTGATGCTTCGAGCTATACCGATATACTCAAACTGGCTGCTTCAAACATGGATAGCAACGGTAGCTATAGAGAGATCCTTTCAAGGGGCGACCTTGTTCCTGCCCCCGATGCCAGCTTGATCGTTACAGATTCCTGGGTGTTGCTTTCACGACCGCGCACCACTCACTATCTGACAGATGACTTAAAACGCCTGAAGGAGAAGCTGGCAACCGGATGCGATATTCCATCTGGCCCGCTTGCCCTTGTGACCCCGCCTTCAGATAAACCAGTTGAATTCGAAGCTATTCGTTTCCGTGGACTATCAAGTCGCGGATCAAGTCAGGGTAAAGCCGATGAGCTTTATTTTCCCCTGCCCTACAACGAAGAGCAGGTTACCATCATTCAACGGCTTGAAAAAGCTGCGGGTGTCGCTGTGCAAGGACCGCCGGGTACTGGCAAGACACACACCATTGCCAATGTTATTTGCCACTATCTGGCGACTGGCAGACGGGTTCTTGTCACCTCACGTGGAGAGCCTGCGCTTCAAGTACTCCAATCCAAAATTCCAGAGGAGGTCCGCGCCCTGACTGTGGCACTTATGGCCAGCGACCGTGAAGGTGTCCGCCAGTTTCAAGCATCAATCGAGACGATTCAGCATCAGGTATCACAGCTCAATCCGGAACAGACACGGCATGACATCGCAACACTGGAAAGCGCTATTGACCGCGCCCATCACGAACTTGCCTCTATTGACAAACGCATTGATGAGATTGCGATTGCACAGCTTTCAGAGATAGAGGTTGATGGCGTACCAATGCGCGCACAGAAGCTTGCTGAGTTGGTTACGTCCGGATTGGAACAGCACGGCTGGTTTGATGATGAGATAACCCTCTCTCCGGAAAATGTGCCCCCTCTGACTGAAGAGGAGGCAGGCAAACTCCGTGAAGCACGGCGAAAGGTCGGACAGGATTTGGGTTATGTAACGGCGAACTACCCGTCTGCTGATTCACTTCCAACAACGGTTGCAATCGCCGAACTGCATGAAACGCTCTCCAGTATTAGGAGGATTGAGGCGGAGGTTGAACGTGGAGACCTTCTTGATTTGAAGGCTACAACTGCCGAGGTTCTCATCGCGGCGAAGGATCTTCTTGAGTTAGTTGAAGAAGCCAAAACTTTGGCCGAAGAACTGGAGTCCGGCGAGAGCGGCTGGCCCCTTGATTTGCAGGCTATGCAACTGCTATCCGCCGTATCGGTCAGGGAACAGGCCCAAACGCAACAAGGTATCGCAGAGATGCACGAGAAGCTATGTTGGATGCTGCCGGTGCAGTCCCCTGCTGGATCATGAGCCATGCCCGTATATCGGAGGCTATGCCGCCAGACATTGGAAGCTTCGACCTTGTCATTGTCGATGAAGCGAGTCAATCTGATTTATGGGCGCTTCCCGCTATCCTTCGCGGGAAGAAAATTCTGGTCGTAGGTGACGATAAACAGGTCTCCCCGGATGGCAGTTTTATCTCGGGTCAAAAAATTCAGGCACTCAAGGTTCGCTATCTTTCCGGGCAGCCTTATGGAACAGAAATGACACCGGAAAAATCTCTCTATGATCTGGCGGCCCGCGTCTTCGCTGCTGAACAAGTCATGCTACGCGAGCATTTCCGTTGTGTCCCGCCCATCATTGCCTACGCCAATCGTCTGTTTTACAAAGGGGGAATTCAGCCGTTACGTATTCCAAAGGCCTCAGAGCGAATTGAGCCGCCACTTGTCGATATTTTCGTCACCGATGGCTTCCGTGACAAGCACGACCATAACAATTACGAAGCTCAGGCCATTGCTGAGGAAATTTCGATCATTCTTAAAAATGAAGCTTTTGCAAGTCGTACGATTGGTGTCGTTTCACTGCTGGGAATAGATCAAGCCAAACACATTGATTCCATCGTGCGCCAACAGTGCGATGCCACCGAACTCCTTCACCGCAAGTTTGCATGCGGGGAGGCCCGCACATTTCAAGGCAGTGAACGGGACATCATGTTCCTGTCGATGGTGGTAGACAGCAAAAATTGTCATGCGCTTTCTGGCCTGAAATTTGATCAACGGTTCAACGTGGCAGCCAGCCGGGCACGCGATAGAATGTATCTGGTTCGCTCCGTGAAAACAGCCGATTTATCAGATAAGGATTTACGCCTTACCTTGCTCAACCACTTCAGCCAGCCGATGTTGACTGACAAAGAGGAAGCAAAAGTGCTGATTGATCAATGCGAGTCCGGGTTTGAGCGGGAAGTGTTTTCCATCCTTGCATCTCGTGGGTATCGTGTTATTCCACAAGTGAAGACCGGCGCTTACCGTATCGACATGGTCGTTGAGGGCGCAGGGGATAACCGCCTGGCAATTGAGCTGGATGGCGATGAATACCACGGGCCTGACCGATGGCCGCATGACATGAATCGTCAACGTGTTCTGGAAAGAGCTGGCTGGGTATTCTGGCGCTGCTTCGCTTCCACGTGGTCACTCCGTAAAGATGATGTTCTGCATGAACTCCTGGAGCGCCTTACTGCTCTTGGAATTGAACCGACAGGAGCCATGGAACATGCGCCAAACCTGGTAGAAAAAAGGATATGGAAATTCAAGCCAGAGGAAAATAATGGAGAGGTCGTTAATGAAACCCAAGCTGCTTTGTAACTTGCACTATCAAGCGCGAAATAGTTTTCATGAACGTTCTGTCAGGGCGTTCGAGAGGAACTCGCCCCATAACTTTACGTTAGCCAAGATTTCATAGGACTTGAGTTGCCTTTGATTGCACTTTTTTGGTAACTTGAGGTATGTCAGAGAATACCGTTATGATGACTCAAGCAAAGCAGATATATCCGGCGGCAGAGAAACTCTACCCCATAGAAAGAATTGAACTTATTGAATCATCTCTTCTATTCTTCTGACTCTAAAAGTGAGAGAGAAGAAGTTTAAAATTTGGGGGGAGAGATAGAATCAGTTCCTGCAAAAGAGATTTTCTTGGAATTTGAAATAGTCGGCAGCAGAGCTACAGTGTATGAATTCTTGTTTAGGAATTTATTCACGAAGCAAAAATTCGCGGAACGTATCCTATCGCGATTGAAACCGGAAAGGAAACAATCCGAAAAAAAGTTAATCTTATCATAATAATTGCTTGATGAGGTAAGCACAAATGAACATACAGACTATTATTGATGATAATTTATTAAGTCAGGCTTCCCGTCTTACGGGGGTTTCTGATAGTCGAAATTTACTGGAATACGCTCTACGTCTACTTATTAAGATAAAAATGGCTGATCGCGCTATTCCTGCAAACAATGCGTCTAGTGATAACGGATTTTGCAATGAATTACAACGTTATCGAGAATCCGTTGATCTTCATCAATTTGCAGATGCAGATGAAATTTTCAATAATGTTCGAGATACATCAGGCGGTAGAGACATTGAACTATGAAATCACGATATCTACTCGACACAAATATTCTTTCGGAGGTACTCAAACCAAATCCATCAAAGAGTATCGTCGAAAACATCAATATCAAAAATGAAGAGTTATCTACAGCAAGTATTGTTTTACATGAAATTGCATTTGGATGCTGGCGATTACCCGAGAATTCAAAACAACGGTTAAATATTCAGCAATATATTGATAACGTCATTCTTGCCACCTTGCCAATTTTTTATTACAACGCTGAAGCTGCCTTGTGGCATTCGAAACAGCGCGCAAAGTTAACTGAGCAAGGTAAAATGCCTTCCTTCGTGGATGGTCAAATAGCCTCGATTGCTTATGTTAATAATTTAGTTTTGGTAACGCGCAACGTTAAGGACTTTGTTGTATTTAACGGGTTGGTAATAGAAAATTGGTTCGTCATTTCATAATGAAGCTCCCCGCCCCCTACAAAACCATATAATAAATTGAAAAATATAGCCATTCACGATAATATTTAACTTGAAATACTAAACGATAAAATTATCATTGAATCATACTTAACTTGTAGTTGCAATGAAATGATTTTAAATCATGTGAAAAGCCTAAATGACTGGTTAGCTCCTGCAGAAAAAAATGGAAACGCTGTTATCATTAAAATGAAGCCAAAGATCACATGAATAAATCCGATTTAGAAAAAATTGTTGATATACGAATAAAAGAGGCTAAAGTACTCTTTGATGCTGAATGCTATGAAGGAGCATATTATCTTGCAGGATATGCTCTTGAATGTGCTATTAAAGCATGTATAGCTAAAAAAGTTCAACAATATGATTTTCCTAATAAAGAGCTGACGAACCAAAGTTATACTCATAACTTTACAGATTTATTAGGAGCTGCTAATTTAAAGCAAATACTCAATCAAAAAGAACAACAAGATAACGACTTTAAACTTAATTGGTCTATTGCAAAAGATTGGAATGAAACCGCTCGATATAAAAACGCTATCGAAGCAAATGCCGCAAAAGACCTTTACGAAGCAATTACTAACCCACAATCAGGAATTTTGATATGGCTAAAGAAATTTTGGTAAGAGAAATACTTTCAAATGAAATGATTAAAGCCGGATTAACGCTTATTGAAAGGCTTGATACTGAAAATGCTCAACTAACAAGCGCATTTTGGCTTTATAATGAAGAAGATAGAGGCTGGAAACTTATCCTTGCTTCACCGTTAGTTACAGACTTAGGACCTCGTGAATATTATAGAAAAGTCATTAATGCCAATAATTTTGCTTCTGAAGATGAAGAAATACTATCAACACATGACATTTCTGTAACCAACACAGCCGATAAAATTGTGCAACTCTTGAAATGTACAATTAAATCAGAAGGAAATGCTGGTATAAGATTTTCAAGAAATGCCATTAATGGTTCTTTTATTGAAGATGCTTATATCTATCGGTCAAATTAATAGAGTCGAAAAGATTTTTCTAACCAAGAATCAAATTCATTAAGAACTAAGAACCTTATCTGATGAATATAAAACGTATCACTATACAGAATTTCAGGAATATTGGTAGCAAAAAAACGTTTTATCTGAATCCTGATTTTACCGCATTTATTGGTGTGAATGGAAAAGGTAAATCAACAATTCTTCACGCTCTGAGAATTGCATCCGGTTCTTACTTTCTCACAATACCCGAAGTTAAATAAAGAACCCCGCCGCAAGCAGCGGGGTATTTTGAAGACAACTCTATAATACGTTACGCCTCAAGAGGCGGGGAATATGACCCATAGAGATTCAAAAAGACGAGATAAGGATTATTGAATCAGGCAAGTTGCTCCTCCAACAATTTCCTGTAAAAATAGAAACTGAAGGCTCTTTCCCTGATTTTGATAATACCATTACATGGTGTCGGCAGTGGCTTGAAGGCAGCAGCTCAACCACATCGACTAATGCTGATGTAGGTGCTATCAGAAATATTTCTCTTGAAAAATATCATCGAGTACAGAAAGAATCTGATGATAAGGTTGATTTACCAGTGATAGCATTTTTCGGTATAACCCGGGCAGTTGGTGCCGGGCGAGTTACGAGGAAAAGCCGCATTCAGCGATTAGGTAGGCAGCTTTTTAAGGAAGGCTATCAGGATTGGGAAGAGATGAAAGCTGTTAAATTTCATTATGAAGAGTGGCTTGGAACTTATGATCACCTGGTTGATCAAGGCAAAGAATATCCGAATACTAAAGAGGCATTTTTTGCAGCAGTAACAAAAGCTAACCCTTTTATAACACACATTGAGTTTATAAATGGTGAATTATGGGTAAAAATCAACATTGATAATGACGAAACCGGATTACTCCCTCTGAGTCTTCATAGTGATGGCATTCACTATTTCACCGCAATGGTGGCCGAAATTGCATACCGCTGCGTGGTGCTGAATGGATACAAGAATGACAAAGCAATTTCAGAGACGAAAGGTATTGTGATGATTGATGAAATAGACCTTCATCTTCATCCGAACTGGCAACGGCATGTAGTTCATGATTTAAAAACAGCTTTTCCTGAAATTCAATTTGTTGTTACGACACATTCGCCATTCATCGTTCAGTCACTTAAATCAGAAGAGCTTATAATTCTTGATGAAGATATCGAGAAAGATGGCGACCCGTTCAGAAAAAGTATTGAAGAGGTGGCAGCAAATGAAATGGGTGTTGAAGATATGCCAAGAAGTATTGAATTTTTAGAGATGCAGAGTGTTGCTGAAGAGTATTACACACTTATCGAAGCTGGAAAAACAAGTGATACTGATGATAAAACACAACAACTCAGAAACAGGCTGAATGAACTTGAAGAGTTATTTGGTGAAGATCCAGCTTTTGTTGCCGCATTAAAAATCGAAAGCAAAGTGAAAGGGCTATGAGACCAGTAATCAAATCAGCATGGCCCCAGGAAAAAGGAAGACCTAAATCGTATATACCTCATACCAAGGCTAATAATGACCTTGAAGCAACTCTTGGGCCCTATTGCAGTTACTGCGAGGTTTTCAGTTCTGATCTTAAAATCGAACACATTATTTCTCAAGATCAAGACGACACATTAGCTCACGATTGGGATAACTTTCTGCTGGCCTGTGGTAAATGTAATGGCAAAGGTGGCAAATCAAATAAACCCGTTGATTTCACAACAATGCATTTCCCTCATTTGAACAACACCTTTCTGTCGTTTTCCTATAAAGAAGGTGGACTTATCACAGTAAATCCTGCACCGACGGGCATTTCTCGGACACATGCAGAAAACATGCTTAACCTGGTTGGCCTGGATATGTATCCTGGCAATGCAAAGTATCCAAAGCTGAATCAAAATGATGCCCGATGGAAACATAGAAGAATTGCATGGGAGTGGGCAATGAAGTATTTACCTGAATATGAAGCAGGACAAAAAACTGCACAACAGATTGTAGATTTTGCTACTCAAAAAGGGTTCTTTTCTGTCTGGTATACCGTTTTCGCAAATCATCCTGCTGTCAAACAATTACTGATACATTCTTTTGCAGGAACAGCGACAAACTATTTCGATACAACAAATAGCTTTCAACCCGTTCCCCGTAACCCTGAGAGTCAGACTGACCCAATATAGAACCCTTAAGCGCAGAATGAGCATGATGAATTACCTCAAAATCATAAGCGCAACAGCAATTGATGATCATTCACTTCTCGTTGAATTCGATGATCATCAGAAGAAAACCTAGGACATTAATCCCTTGCTTGAGAAGGAGATGTTTGCACCATTGAGCAACGCAGCACTGTTCAGAGCTGTAAGAGTGGATGTGTGTGGCTACGCAGGCGGAAGGATATTGATATTGGTGAACATGAGTTGTGGATTCACGGTGAAATCGTTGATAAATGAACGCTTCTGGAAGTACTATGCCGACCCGCCTGAGGAAACTATACAGCATCTACACTGAAATCAGTTCCAGCGGCAAAATATTTTATGGAATTAAAAGCAGAAAGACCAAATAAATCTCTTCATTTTCTTTTCCCCACTTGCATCATGATATCACATTTAGTATCATTCATCTTGTGAGCACAGCAGATAAAATCCTTCAGCAGATGCAAAACAATCCCCTTGATTGGCTGATTGATAGTCTGAAAACCGTTGCCAGCGCTTACAATATTGAATGGCGACAACGCGGTACAAGTCACGTCGTTTTTATACGCACTGATGGTCGGACGTTACCTGTACCTGCTCATAGGCCAATTAAACCGATATACATCAAGAAATTTGTTGATTTTATAATGGATTGAGCTATGAAAAATTTAAGCAAATACCCATTTGAAATTCGTCCCCTCTCAAAAGAAGAGGGTGGTGGCTATATGATTTCATTTACTGACTTTTCTGAATGTATTTCAGATGGCGAAACAATAGCGGAAGCAATTGAAAATGGTATGGATGCCTTACAAGAAACAATTGCTGCCCTGGAAAGCTTGAACATGCCTGTTCCCGAACCAGGTAGTGGCGGCACGTATAGTGGCAAGTTTATTCAAAGGGTTCCTAAAACCATTCATTCCCGTTTGGTTATGAGAGCAAAACAAGAGGGTGTCAGCATGAACTCTCTTGTAACATCCATGTTGGCAGAGAGCTTGGTGAAACGCGAATAAGATGTAACGAAAAATTGAAAATCAAACAGAAAAAAAACAATTCCCTGCTCCCAAAATAATAATTACCAAACTCTTTGTATTTTATATTTATCAAAAATCTTATCAATAGATACAAGAGTATAATCTTCAACGATGGATTGACATGCAATCATTCTGTCGAATGGGTCTCTATGAATAAAAGGAAGTTCTTTCAAGCAAATTAAATGTTCTTTCTTTACGTTTAAGATGCTGATATCCAGTTTTTCCACCTCCTCAAAAAACAATTCAAAGAGAATATCAAAAGCAATTTTTGATAACCTCAGTTTAATAGAAATTTCCCAAAAGCTTGCAATGCTTACAAAAACATCATTGCTTGAATTTTCAATTGCTTTTCTTGCTTTTTCCGATAAGTCATCATGATTACTGAAAAACCAGAGCAATGCGTGGGTATCGATGAGTATCTTCATTCCATATATTCCCTGAAGTCATCAAGTGGCTCATCAAAATCATCTTTGATATGTATTTTCCCTTTCAGAGTTCCAACTTTTCTGGAAAATCTTTCTTTTACCGCCGTATTATTGATGATGATAATTTCAAACGAATCCTCATTATAAGGAATATCTTCATCCAGAATAATGCTTCTCGGTGACTGCAATCGACCTTTTGTAATAATTGCGTGCTGCATTTAATCTCCTATGCTAATTCTTTCCAATACATTTTTTTCATGCTGGATACTCTCACTCTATCTCTCTTCGCTCTCTCTTCACTCTGCTACAGAAACTCTTTCTATCAAAATCGTTTAGACTGATCTGGACAGCATCTATTGCGGCGCACTGAATAATCGTTTCGTGTATATGATCCCATCCTTCTTCGCGTGTTGACATCTTCGTCCAATGGTGTTCCTAAAAAAATACCCTTAGCTATATACATTCGGCAGGTATATCGGGAGCCTTACGGTCTAAAGCGCCATGCCAAGAGTACACCGCTCCGAACCAACTCTTCCTTTGCTATTACAGCGTAACATGATGATAGCGAAATAATACCAACACATCAAAAAAACTGATAAATACATCAGGATGTCATGTATAAATCTTGAAAGGATTAAAAACCTGGGTATTACGGGGATACTGGTGATCGTGCCAAAAGAGTCGGAATCATCAACTATCTCCATTACTTCCTGAATTTTGATGTCTAACGTTGCGGTAGGAATGCCAGTTACCTGACACCCCCCGCACAGATCCGTACGTGCGGAACTACCGCATACGGCTCCTGCCTCGAGTAATAGCGAATCGTACCTCCGGGAAATCATGGCATGTTCGGAGGTGCGGGAGGTAAGCATCTACGATGGGCGTAAATCGTTGCCAGTTCATGGCTGTTCCTTTCTGACTTCGTCGTCTCAAGCTCCAGTACCACGCTTTCGCCACTAAGCTTCTTAAATTTTTCAGTGCCTTGATGTTTCCCGGTACTCCATAGTATTGCCCTTAGCCTTGCACGACACTTTTCAGCCAGTCTCCTGTCTGTTTTATGGGCGCGTGCATTCGCTTTCTCAGGGCATCTTTGGTTTCCCGTATTGTTTGGCGTTGACTTTTGCTTTTCGTCTTCCGTCTCAGAAAGAAGCCTCCTTTCCGGTTCTTGCTGCATAGGTGTGTAAACCTAAGAAAATCAAAACCCTCGGGTTTGCCCTCTCCCCGTTTCTTCCGGTTTGCTGCGGCATACCGCCCAAACTCTTTCAAACTGGTTTTCTCAGGGTGCAGTGTCAATCCGACACTCGACAACTGTTCTTTCAGGGCTGCGTGATATCGTTCAGCTTCTGCCTTGTATTGAAATCCCATCACAAGGTCGTCGGCGTATCTATCCATGAACAAATATAGTAATACACCTTTTTACACTTTTACAGGTATAGGAGAAACGGTTTGACCAAGCTCTTTGGCTAACCTGCGAAGGCTTCTTTTCTTGCCCTCGAGGCACTTGGCTTCATAAGCAGCCAGACCTTCCTCGACAAACTCCGTCCCTTTGACCATGACTCGCCAAAACAATGCCGCAAGCTTGCGAGCCAAAGCAATATTGGCAATCAATCCCCCACGTCGTGCCGCCACACGACGGTAAAAGCCGCCCAACGCTATATCTTTGCTACGAGCCAGCGAGCGGGCCATGATGCAAAAATACCTGCCGACCTAGCTGCGACTGCGTTTGACGTTGCTCTTGCGCTTGCCGCTTTGGCTTGTTCCGGGAGCCAGACCCAACCAAGCCGTGAAATGCTTTTCTGTGGGCCATTTGCTCAGGTCAGTTCCCACCTCACTGATGATCTGCAGGACGCTGTAGTCGGTGTGTGCGGGCAGTATCGACAGATCCTTGCCCTGACACAGATCAATGAGCATACTGTGAAGGCCAGAGATTTGAGGCGCATTGGGGCTGGGGCGTTTGCCAGGCTTTGCTTTTGGTTTTTCGCCAATGCCATCACCCTGCTCATTAAACGTGATCTCTTCCAGGAGCAACTCTATTTGCTGATCACATTCGGCGATCTGGCGCTGATAGTGTTCCCAGCTCTGTAGGGCTTGCCTGAGCGCAAACAGGTGCTCCGGCTCCCAGGTACCGCGAAGTGCTTCAATGACATCTTTCGCCTTTTTGTTTCGAATCGTCGAGTGGCACAACTCCAGCAGTTTTGCCGGATCACGTTCTCCGTCCAGAATGGCATGTATTATGGCAAGGCCGCTGGATCCCATCAGTGAGCTGATGACGTTGTGCAGCTTGATGTTCATGCGCTCAAGCCCCTTTTGCATGTGCTGTACATTGCTGGCAGCAGAACTGATGTGATCTGTCCGCAAGCGCTGGTAATCCTGAAGCTTTCGAATATGCGCTGGAGGCACGAACCCTGGCTTCAGCAGGCCGTGCGCATGCAGGGTGGCACCCCATTGACAGTCCTTCATGTCAGTCTTGCGCCCGGGCAGGTTGCGTGTTTGCCGGCCGTTGACCATCACCACCTCAAGCCCAGCCGCTTCGAGCACACCATAGAGCGGCAGCCAGTAGACCCCGGTAGCTTCCATTGCTATGGAGTGGACACCTTCTCCCAGCAGCCAATCGCGCAATTCGTCCAACTGGCTGGTAAACGTCCCAAAAACCTTTGGCTGGCCTCCAGCGATGGAAACATGCATGTGCTCGCTGCCAACGTCACAGAAGGCTGCACGCGAATCGAGAACCGGTAACTCCTTCATCACTAATCCCCTTTTGGATTTGCAAATTTCAAAAGACAATTGAATTCACCTGCAAGCCCGGCAACGCTTAGGGCATTGTAAATCTTTCCAGCGGGATGCGAATTTCGCTCACCAAAATGTGCGCAGGAACGTGGCCAGAACCATTCTCACGACCGGGCTATTGGCTCCAGAGTAAAGAGCGGCCATACTGCTTGCCGTAAATTCATCACCGCAATTTACCGCTTTTTTGTTCAAGGTCCGTGTGCGGTAACCGGTAGGCTACGGATGGCTCACGACGAGAGCTTTTAACCAACGCCACTTACGGTGGTTTCCACCCCGCTCCTGCAAGCCGAGTGAGAGGAGTCGACCATCATCTTTTTCACTCCAACTACAGTACACATCGCCCATTTTAGGCAAAAAGCTACTCTACGCCGACTGAATTACATTGCGGATTAAAGAAATATTTCATACTATTTCAATGCAGAAGGGCAGCATCAGTAATTGGGTACAGTACACCCGATGAAGTTTACCGGACAGCCAGTGGAGGCGGTGTTTAGAGCGTTGATAATTAAACATACATACATACGAGTTAAAGGCAAAAGAGTGACGGTGCCTTTCCGCTGCATGAACAGGTCAGGTTACTTAAAATTAACTACTTTTTTTTGCTCCAGGACAGGGCCTACTTTATTCTTGCGTTACACAGGTACTTCTATACAATGTTGATTCATTTAGGTAACCAGTCTATTTGAAGGAGGAATAAATGTTGAAAACCGATGAGCTTGCAAAAATCAAAAGCGGCATATCCCAAGCATATTGGTGTGATACGAGCGATACTATTGCTACGTTTCAAGCTGCAGAACTCGCGTTTGATACGCTCAACAAGCAACACATCTCATGGTTTGATAAACTATTTGAAGGGGGGATTTCTCTGCCGAAAAGCAATAGTAACATTCTTCACCCAATAACCATGTTGGTCTCCGGTCCGCCTGGATGTGGCAAGACAACCTTAATATCAGAGTTGTGTTACCGATTGGCGGTCAACGAACAGAAGAATGAAAAAGCACTTTCCACACTCTACATCTCAACAGATGCTGAAACAGACCGTATGATTGGTAATGCCGTCGATCTTGGTTGGGATAAGGCGAGAGATTTTTTTATCCCGTTTAATCCCAATGATAATCACCCAAAATTGAGAGAAGGATTACAATCCATGGTCGGTGTGTGGGGGCGAGAGAAGTTCCTGAAAACGATTGAGGATCAGGATATACTCTCGTCAATGATAGAAGCTGCGGTGACATCATTAGATAATTGGCTGTTAAAAGCGAACGCTCCAGAAAATATTTTTAAGAAATTCCTTACAAAACAATCAGGAAAGGCAATTGTCGTTGATGTAAAAAAATATATCCCCGACATTTTGGTGGTGGACAGTTTGAACATCTTGAATCCAGAAGGACAAATGAAATTTTTCCAATCATTTGTCAAAGCTTGCAAGGCAACCAAGCTTGTCATTTTTGTATTGAATACCGGCATAGAAAATCAAGAACATAAACTGTGGGAATATTTTAGTGATATTGTGCTCCAATTGGAACACCAATATGTTCACGACTATTATGTTCGTACTATAGAGGTGGTGAAAGCACGTTATCAGTCTCACTGGTGGGGAAAACATCAACTTAAAATCTACGCCAACCCAAAGTCTTTCGTCATACCAAAAGAAACAGATGCTGCTCGCGTTGATGAATACAATACAATGATGAAACGTTCCCATCCATACCGGACAACAGGCGGCGTTTTCATTTTTCCCTCCATCCATTCTTACCTTTCAGTTTATAAGCGAAAGACATTATTGGAATCGCAAGCTCGCTCAGAAGCGCCAGCCCGCGATCGTACCTATCCTGAGAAATTGAATGATATTTTCCAAATTCCAAAAGGCCGCTGTACAGCGTTTATTGGTGAGCGAGGTGGACATAAAAGCCACCTTGGATACTTGCACCTGCTTAACCGCCTAATCAATCATACAGGTGAAAGCTGCCTGATCGTGTCGTTACGTGAAGATGAGGTAACAACAAAAAAGACATTGCAAAATATTGCCAAACAGGAATTCAATTGCGACCATGACAAGTTGAAACATTTTGAAAAAGATAATCATTTTGAAGTTCTCTATTTTCCCCCAGGATATATCACTCCAGAAGAGTTTTTCCATCGCATGTTTATAAGTGTTCACCGTCTTAAAAAACAAAATAGTCCTTTGACTGTGATGTTTAATAGTCTGGATCAAATTTCGGCACGCTTTCCTTTGTGCGCCAAACAGGAGATATTTATCCCTGGAATTATCCAGACTCTCTCCGGAGAGGGTGTAACCAGTATTTGTGTAGCGGTAGACGAGCCCGGCCAGCCTGTGCAACAATATGGGCTGTTACCAATGGCTGACTTGATCGTGTCGTTTTCGATGTGCCAATTTGATGCACAAGATTATTATTGTCATGTGGGCAAGGGATTGCAAAACGATTTAGAGTCTAACAAAGACGCGCAACACAAATTCAAAGATCTCCAAGAATACACAAACAACAATTCGGTTCCTTACCGTGAAGCGGTTGTATTGCAAGTTATCAGGTTCTCAGGTGGAGAACGGGCGGGTAAGCAAGGCATATTAGAACTTGTTAGTGAACCCGAATTGGGCCGATTTCCATATTCAAAGGCCGGGCTACATTTCACGCCGCTTAGCGAAGACCTAAAACGGAAGTTCCGGAAAATAATTAAGCAAGAAATTTCTATAACCTATTAGCGATAGATTAGTTCCCGGATTAGCGTTTAATTATTTTGACTACTTCGGATATGCACAAATAAGTTTCTGCATTTTTCGAATTAGGTAGATCTCCTATAAAGTGCTATAATGGAGAATACAACGAAAAACATTTTGTACAACCAAGAGATATTATTGTTTGGTGCTGTATTAGATAAATTTACCGTTTATCTTGACAACATTTCATTTTGATTATCTCATTACACAAATTGAAACCATTCTTTGAAAAATGATTTATTGATTTTCTACGGAAAAAAACAGCCGTTGATATTTACCATACAACGATACAAAGAGAGCGTAATAATGTGACCGCAAAACAATCCCGACACAACACATCAAAAAAATCGACAATACATCAGGGTAACCACCGTTCCTGTGAATTATTAAGATTATCTTTGCCTGACGCAGGGTTACATTTCAAAAAACGGGTCGTTTTCAATTGATTCCAAACACTCTTCAATCGATAAGTCTTGATAAACTTCTACCCACTGGCCAGTATAGCGCATGAATGCCAAATTGAACTGATTGGCCCGGATATATTTCAGCCGGGCAAACCTGGCTTCAAAGAAAGGGACAAGAGCGTTAGGGCTTGGGACATTATATTTTGCACAAAAGTAAAAATAGTGTCGATACCACTTTGTATAAATATCGACAATGTAATTGCGCTGAAATTCATCAGGAGCGGGCGGAGGTTGAATGTGTTTTGGTTTCAAAACCTTCTCGACAAATTCGTCAGCCTTTTGCTGTACCATTACTTTTGTATTCGTTGACACTTTTGGAGCGGGGAGATGACCCGGACTATAAACCCACATTTTTCGATTTGTTGCCATAATACCTACAGTTATGTTAGGAAAGAACCAGCCAAAAGGCGTGACACTCACCGATCAGCGGAAGCAGTGCCCTGCTTTTATAGTGAGAGCTATCAACATCACGATCATAATGCACCCGATTTTCTAAAAAAGCAGACACAATTTAAAGTTAATTAATATCTTCAAGACACCGAAACCCTTTTCTTGCCACTATGAGCGCACTTCTGTTGATCAACATTACAGGCCCCGAAAAACCTGACCTTGCCACAAATATAGCACCATTCCTTGCCAGCTACAAAGTGCAGATGCCTGGAAATCCAGCCGATCTCTACGCTTTGGCTGATTTCTTCGTTATCCACCCCGAGAATCAGGTTGCCACCATATTATAACATCATTACCTGAAACTTTAATCATCAAAAGGAACTGTCAAACCAGATCAACACAATAATGCTCACAGCCAAGAACATCAGCAAGTCATACACCATTCCCGGCAAGCGCACCATATCGATCCTTCGCGGGGTCGATATGGCGGTCGGTGAAGGTGAGATGGTGACTATCATCGGCGCATCAGGAAGCGGCAAAACAACCTTGCTGAACCTGCTCGGCACCCTCGACACCCCCGACAGTGGCGAGATCATGTTCGACAAGGAGCTCTTATTCAGGGATACAAAGTACACCCTCTCACAAAAGGCGCTTGCCAGGTTCAGGAATCAGAAAATTGGCTTTGTCTTTCAGTTCCACCACCTCCTCTCCGACTTCACCGCCCTCGAAAATGTTGCGATGCCCGAATTCATCGCTACCAGCAAGCTGCCGCCAGCAAAAAAAAAGGCTGCCGAACTGCTTGCAAGCTTCGGTCTCTCGGAGCGATTCGACCACCTTCCATCGGAACTTTCAGGCGGCGAACAGCAACGGGTCGCCATTGCCCGCGCCCTGATGAATAATCCAAGACTGGTGCTTGCCGACGAACCAAGCGGTAACCTTGACAGCCAGAACAGCCGAATCCTTTATGAGCTGATGGCGAAGTTGAGCAAAGAAAGACGCACCTCCTTCATCATTGTCACCCATAACGAAGAGTACGCCGCGCTTGCCGATCGCTGCCTGCGTATGGCAGATGGGCATTTGCATCCATGCACTGTCTGAGGCAAGAAAACCATGAACGCTTCATGCAAGAAGATGGATGCGGGAAAAGACATATTCGAGAGAGTCTTCGTTCAGAACAACCCTTGAAAAACCGGTTGTGCCAAGTTCCATGGGCCTGTTGTCCCTATCACTGGTGAACTTGCGGCTCTGCTTGCCGTTATACCAGTAGACAAGTCTGATTTTGTTTCCCTCGATTTCAAGGGCCGTAATACCGCGTTTTCCAATAGTGCAACCGGAGTTGAAAATACTTGGAATGGTGATATTATTGTACAGTCCGCTCCGGAGACCGATTTTCTTGCCCTGCTTGTAACAAGCATCAAGCCCGGTTTTCAAGGAAGCAATTTTCTGCTTGATCATGGTTCGCTTTTCACTGTCTGCTGATGGATAAGCCCGACAGAGTTCCTCTATTCGATAGTTCAGAAAATCAACTTTTGAAAGTGATTCAAAGAGGGGGCGATGAGTGTGGCCAATGATCGAGACTATTTTTGTCTGGTTTGAAAACTCATAAATCGATTTTTCAATGGCAAACCTTCTGGGGCTGTTGTAGGCAATCGAAAAGTTCCTTATGCCGACAGGTTTTGCAATATATTTGATGAAAAAGATAACGGCACGACTGACTATTGGGTAGGTTTCCCACAAAAGTTCCGATGCCTGATGGCCATGAAAGAGCAGCATGGTTTCGTGGCCGTAATGAAATTTCAGCGAATTGAGCATTGAAGAAGCAAGCTGATACCCTTTTTCGTCAAGCAAGGCTGCGTCATGGTTCCCGTAAGTTTTCCAGAAAAAGCCGTTTTTTTCAAACTTGAGAAAAAGGTTATACAAGTCACCCCACTCACGTACAATGCTGTCGAGAGGAAACTTGAAAAGCTCCTCAATATCACCATTAAGAACAAGGCTATACTTTTCAGGGAGATAATAACTCCCGAGCATGGTTTTAACCAGTTCAGCATTCCGCTTGAACTCGTCTCGCCTGCCGCCATTGCCCATATGAAGATCGCTGAGAATCAGAACCCTTGATGATTGATCCAGACTAACCGACTTGGCTGTTTTCAGCAAGCGTTCAAGGTAGGGATGTTTTTTATTATGTGGCCTCATAACATGGCAAAGGTGCGCTTCAAGCTTTTTTCAGATTATTTGCCGCTCTGGAACGGATCCGCCGGGTTGAGATATACTTAAAAAATGTTACCCACGCAAGATTCAGGTCGTTACAACTCTACGACAGGAAGAACTCTCCTCTTGTTCGATGAGCCATTGAGGAAAACAAGAAAAAAATAGCGTTCTTGTGTTACAATTATGAATTCATTCACCATCCTCTATCGCGTTGATATTACCAGAAAGATACAATAAAATCCGAACAATGCTGTTCCATCGCCAACCTGACCTCACGGTTGTCATGGATAATGTCAACAAGGCGCACAACCTGTCTGCCATAATCCGAAGCTGTGACGGAGTCGGAATCTGTGAAATGCATGCCGTTTCATATCGTAAATCCATTTATACCGAACAGAATGCTGCGGCTGGGGCAAGTAAATGGATAACGGTGAACTTATACCCTGACATTGAAACGGTGTACAACAAGTTATCGGCAGCCGGAATGCAGATCCTCGTAGCAACAAACAGTGCGGGGTGCCTGGATTTCAGAAATGTCGACTATACCATCCCAACCGCTCTTGTCGTCGGTGCCGAGTGGGACGGGATATCAAAAGAGGCGATCAAAGGGGCTGACCACGCTATTACGATACCAATGCTTGGCATGGGAGAATCCCTGAATGTCTCTGTCGCCACAGCAGTCATCCTTTTCGAAGCACAGCGCCAGAGAACTCAAAAAGGGATGTACAGCCAGCCACAGCTCAAAGCGGAGCACCTTGAACGGATGCTCTTTGAGTTTTGTTACCCTCGTCTGAGTCGGGAACTTCAGGAAAAAAGCGCTCCCTATCCACCTCTTGATGAACAGGGAGGCTTATGCGACGAAATCAGTCAATAACACTGACCTTGCCATTATCAAGATCAAAATATGCTTTGACAAGCTGAACATGGCCACTCGCTATTGCTTCCTTGAGAATCGGAGAACGGGTTTCAACCTCAGAGGCAACAAGACGAATATTTTGAACAATACACTGTTCTATAATCTCTGCCTTTATCCCTGTTGCGCCATTTGAAATAGCTGCTGTCACTGCAGGATCAATGGCTTCAACTATAGAACCGATATTCCCTTCAACCTTCCCGCCTGCAAGATGTGCATCATAAGTTGCGGTGACAGCACCACAACGCTCATGACCCAAAACCATGACAAGTTTTGCACCAAGATGTTCCACGGCATATTCCACTGAACCAGGCTCATGAGGGCCAACAATATTGCCGGCTACACGAACCACAAAAATCTCTCCATGCCCCTTGTCAAAAATAATTTCAGGAGAAACACGTGAATCTGAACAAGTGATAACCACCGCAAAAGGATTCTGTTTTATGGCCAGCTCTGCTCTTCGTTGTAAAGAATTCTTCTGGCCAAGAGTTCTGAACTCACCCTTTTGAGCAAACCCTTTGTTGCCCTCAAGAAGACTCTGCAGAACTGGTGGAGAAGAGACCTTTGCTGCTTCATGCCCTGAAGAGAAGGCAACCTGAGCGTTGAAAACAAAGAACAGAAATAAAACTGATGCAATTTTTTTTATTGAAACTATTACAAATTTATTTATTGAAACCGTACTATAACGCTTTTTATGAAAACCGATTACACTCAATAGAGTACCTTGCGGGGCAATTTTTTGGCCAAGGCAATCCACTCCTTTATCTGGTCGACGGAAGGTGCCAGTTGAACCAGTTTTTTCTGTTGATTGATCGTCTGCATTTTTGCGTAGAGATTCGACGGGTTACGCTGAACAAGGTCAAAGAGTGTGCCAACGCCAGCCGCTTCAAGCAGTTCAACAGTGCCGTTGCCGATCCCTTTAACCCTTGCAAAATCGAGTCGATTAACCAGCTTGAGTATCGCCGCCTCACTGATACCAGTTGCAACGGAAAGTTCCTTGCGTCCACTCTTGTCGCGTCCTCTTTCGAGAAGTTGTTCAAGACTTTTCACACCTGCTGCGGCCAGTTTCACGGCAAGCGCTTCTTCAATTCCGTCAAGAGTGACTGTAGTAACGGTCGGTGCCTTACTCTCTTCGACGACAACGGGAACCGTCACAACAACCGGAGCACTCACGTTCAGCACAACGGGTTCAAGTTTCACCGGCTCTGGCTGAGAAAGTACCACCGATTGCGGAACAGGAGTGTTCCCCGACTGCATTTCCCGGGGATCCTCCATGACGCTCACCTCTCCCCTGATTATCCGCCCTGCAAGATTGGCAATACCGGGAAGAATTCTCGAGGCAGTATCACTTGCCATGGTTGCAACAAAGGGCAAAAGGGCAACGGGATTGCCGAGCAGCAGTCGGCGAATCTCTTCAGGGCGCGAAAGAACATCGAGCGCTCCCCCCTTTTTGATGATCGCCTGACACGCAAGACGTCCGCCACTCAGGATCTGTCGTTCAGATAAAAATGCTTTTTCAATGTCGGAAAGCGGAGAAAGACAATCACTCCCTTCCCGAACCGTTACATAGCAAGTCTGGCAGATGCCACGACCTCCGCAAAGGTGGCCCACATGACTATGGTTTAACTGGGCCGCACAACCGATTGTCTGACCGGGCAGTGCATCACAGGGGATATCGTTAATCACAAGATTCATAACAGTAACAGGTTAACTAATAATTGAGAACAAGAGTTGTTGAGATAGCTGCACCCTGAACTTCACTTCTGTTTTTCACCAAAACTCCTGATATAAAAATCTTCTTTTTCCTGCATCAGCGCACGATCCTCCGAAAAGTGATCATCATAACCAACAAGATGAAGCGCCGAATGAAAGGTAACACGCAGAAGTTCTTCCTGAAAATTAACAGAGAATTTTGCGGCATTTTCTTTGACGACATCAAGTGAAATATAAAATTCACCATCAATTTCACGCCCCTTGTTGTAGCGGAAGGTTATGGTGTCGGTAGGATAATCATGACCAAGAAACTCCCGATTGATTCGCTGTATCATCTTGTTGCCACAATAAACACCGACAACAGATTCAACTCTGTAACCCTCATGTTCAAAAACCAGCAAAACAGCCTTTTCGAGCAACTGCTCAGGGATAGCCTTTTTTGTCGAATTGTAAATTTCAAGCATCAGGACAAAATCGGTTGTGACGCATTGAGATGAGCATCAATTTGTTTGAGTTCGCTGTTCCGAACCCTGAAGGTCAGTTCAACCTCTTCATCAACATGGCGCTTGTCAATAACTTCAGTATGTTCATACAGGTACGTTATCAGCTTATAGTTGGAGACATGCACGCTGATATGACGTTCCGTGTATTCACGCGCAACCTGCTGACTAATCCTCTCCTTGAGGAGTGAAAGATTGATTCCCCGAACCGCAGAGATAAAAACCGCATCAGGGTATTTTTCGCCAAGCTCACGCAGAAGCAAAGGGTCTTCGAGAGCATCAATCTTGTTGAAAACCTCAATAATGTTGTCGTGAATGACACCGATCTCCTTCAGGGTGTCGCGCACCACCGTCATCTGCTCCTCAAAACCAGGATGGCTGACATCAATGACATGAAGCAGAAAATCGGCCTGCAGCACCTCGTCAAGAGTCGACTTAAAACTCTCCACCAGGGTATGCGGCAACTTCCGGATAAAACCTACCGTATCCGACAGCAGCACAAGCTTGTTGATGTTCAGCTCCAGACGCCGGGTTTTGGTGTCGAGCGTCGCAAAGAGCCTGTTCTCCGCAAAAGCCTCAGCCTCGGGGCAAAGTGCGTTCATCAACGTTGACTTGCCCGCATTGGTGTACCCCACAAGAGAGACTCGCTGCACCGTCTGGCGACCACGAGTCTGTGTATCATGCTGCAGGGAAACCTCGCGTAACTTTTTCTTCAGAAGGGCGATACGGTTACGAACCAGACGACGGTCAGTCTCAATCTGGGTTTCACCAGGCCCCTTGTTGCCGATACCACCCTTTTGCTTTGAGAGGTGAGTCCACTTCCCGGAAAGACGGGGAAGCATATATTCTAGCTGGGCAAGCTCCACCTGCATTTTGGCTTGAGCTGATTGTGCCCGGATGGCAAAGATCTGAAGGATCAGGCCTGTACGGTCGATCACCTTGCACTCGAGGGCCTGTTCGAGGTTTCTGGCCTGCGCTGGCGTGAGGTCGTCATCAAAAATCACAAGATCTATTGCATGCTCCTTTACAAACAGGACAAGCTCCTCAACCTTTCCTTTTCCAATACAATAGGCCGGATCACGGAGTTTTCGATCCTGAATAAACGAGTCAACGACATCCGCTCCTGCCGTATCAGCAAGAAAAGCAAGTTCATCAAGATACTCTTCAACAAGTGAACGAGGTGTTTCGGGCGGGGAACAAAGGCCGACAAGAAAGGCCTTTTCCCTTGTATTTTCTGGAGTAACAGTATTCAATCGCACAGTAATAAATTACGTAAAAAAATGAATGATCGTGATCTGTAATCTGGCATGTTGCTATATTACAACCATTGTTTTATCTTGGCGGTTCATTCTCGATGCATATTCGAGTCGTTTGAAAAGGTACACATTTTTGCTTTCACCCCCTACCAAAAGAAGGCGAATGATACTGTGATGAGTCCAAACAGGCAAAATAAAAGCGCATATCAGATGAATCAGAACGATAGCCGAAACTCTGCTGACCTGGAGACGGAAAAGCTGATAACGCTTGAAGATGCTTATGCATACTGCCGCCAGATTTCAAAAGAACACGCAAAAACATTTTATCTTGCAAGCCTGTTTCTGCCTAAAAAACAGCAGAAACCTATTTTTGCCATCTACGCCCTGCTGCGAACCGTTGATGATGTTGTTGATATGGCGGAGGAAAAACTTGCAAACGGCCTTATCACCAAAGAAGAGATCAGTTTGATGCTTGAGGGATGGAAATCAAAGCTCAAAGCCTGCTACGGCGGAAAGGTTGACAACGATCCTATCATGATGGCCTGGCACGATACGCTGAAAAGCTTCACGATCCCGATAGAGTTTCCCCTTGATTTGATGGATGGTGTCGCCATGGATATCGAGTTCAAACCTTTTGAAACCTTTGATGATCTCTACGTTTACTGCTACAAAGTGGCCGCCGTGGTTGGACTGATGACCTCTGAAATTTTTGGCTACAGCAATAAACAGGCGCTGCAACATGCCATTGAGCTTGGGATTGCGATGCAGTTAACCAACATTCTGCGCGATGTCGGTGAAGATGTCAACCGAGGCAGAATTTATCTCCCCCTTGAGGATCTGCGCCGCTTCAACTATTCGAGCGAAGAGCTGATGCAGAAAAAAATCAACCGCAACTTTATTGAGCTGATGAAGTTTGAGATCGAAAGGGCAAGAAACTACTACCGCTTGTCGGATAAAGGGATCCCAATGCTTGAAAGGCGAAGCAGGTTTGGGGTCGCCATCAGCAGCATCAACTACGGCAATATTTTAACTGCTATCGAAAAAAACAACTACGACGTTTTCTCAAAAAGGGCCTATCGCTCATTTTTTCAGAAAATCAGCACCATTCCTTATGTCTGGCACAAAACCCGTACCCCCTCCTGAAAAGCAGCAAAATATATGCATCCCCATCAGTTTCGGTTATCTTGATATTTGAAAAGACCTCCGAAGCTGCGGCACAATAATTCTTCCATTTTTTTCATCGACAGAACTCAGAGAGAGATAAAAACCATGCAGAAAGAGAACGAACAGAGCAACAAGAACCAGGAACAACCACTTCAAATTTCCCTGAACGACCAGATGCAGCGCCGTTTTGAAGAGCGTCAGCACCTTATGGAAGCCGGGATCAACCCCTATCCAACCCACTTCGAAATATCACACGCTTCTTTGGAGATCCTCAACAATTTCGAAGAGGAAGCGAAAACACCGGTCTCGGTCGCTGGCAGAATTATGACCATCAGAAAAATGGGGAAAGCCTCCTTTTTTCATCTTCAGGACTCGGCGGGCAGAATCCAGATCTACATGAAAAAGGATGAGGTCGGTGAGGTAACCTACAACACCTTCAGGCTGCTCGACATCGGCGATATCGTCGGCATCAGGGGATTTACCTTCAAAACAAGAACCGGCGAAATATCAGTCCATGCCGAATCGCTGGAGCTGCTCACCAAATCGCTGCGCCCAATCCCCGTCGCCAAGGAGAAAGAGGTTGATGGAGAGAAGGTTATTTTTGATGCTTTCAGTGATAAAGAGATGCGCTACCGCCAGCGTTATGTTGACCTGATTGTCAACCCGGAGGTCAAGCAAACGTTTATCAAGCGTTCTGCCATTGTCTCGTTCATGCGCAATTTCTTTGCACAGCAGGGGTGGCTTGAAGTTGAAACTCCAATTTTGCAACCCATCTACGGGGGCGCGGCTGCCCGCCCGTTCACGACGCACCACAATGCGCTCGACATGCAGCTTTACCTGCGCATCGCCAACGAACTCTACCTGAAGCGACTGATTGTGGGCGGTTTTGACGGAGTATTTGAATTTGCCAAAGATTTCCGCAATGAAGGGATCGACCGTTTTCACAATCCGGAGTTTACCCAGGTTGAACTCTATGTTGCCTACAAGGATTACAACTGGATGATGAAGCTGGTCGAGGAGCTGCTTTACCAGACCGCACTGGCCATCAACAAGAGCGACAGCACCCTTTTTCTTGGCAACGAGATCAGCCTTCAGACACCATTCCGTCGCCTGAGCATTATCGATGCCATTGCCGAATACACCGGCAAGAATATTGGCGGACAGTCTGAAGAGGAGCTTCGCTCAACAGCCAAAGATCTCGGCCTTGAACTTGACCCAAAAATCAGCAGTGGCAAGATAATCGACGAAATTTTTGGTGAATTTGTGGAACCAAAACTCATTCAGCCGACTTTTATCACCGACTACCCCACCGAAATGTCGCCACTGGCCAAGGAGCACCCCTCACTGCCGGGCATCGTCGAACGATTTGAACTCATTGTCGGCGGCAAAGAGGTGTGCAACTCCTTCTCAGAGCTGAACGACCCCGTCATTCAGCGCGAAAGACTGGAGTCGCAGGCAAAGCTGAGGCAACGAGGTGACGAAGAGGCCATGATTGTTGACGAAGACTTCCTCCGCGCCATCGAATACGGCATGCCGCCATGTGCAGGCCTTGGCATCGGCATCGACCGTCTGGTAATGATTCTCACGGGTCAGGATTCCATCAGGGACGTGATTTTCTTTCCGCATCTAAAGCCGGAGTAAGGTAATACTCGCGATACCAGGCAACAAAGCGTTTGATACCCTCCGGCACAGTGGTCTCTGGCTTATAATGCACATCCTGCATCAGTTGGTCAACGTCTGCGTAGGTGTCGGGTACATCGCCGGGCTGGAGGGGCAAGAACTCTTTTATTGCCGTGCGGCCAAGCTGCTCTTCAAGAGCTTTGATGTAGTCCATCAGCTCAACCGGGTTGCTGTTGCCGATATTGTACACCCGCCATGGGGCCTTGCTTGTTGCCGTATCGGGCTTGAGACCTGACCACTCGGGATTGGGTTCGGCAACATGATCGAGCGTTCTCAAAACCCCCTCGGTAATATCGTCGATAAAGGTAAAATCGCGACGATGCTTGCCGTAATTGAACACCTTGATCGGCTTGTTGTTCAGAATGGCATCAGTGAAAAGAAAAAGAGCCATATCCGGCCTTCCCCATGGACCATAAACGGTAAAAAAGCGGAGACCGGTTGTCGGCAGATTGTAGAGATGGCTGTAGGTATGCGCCATCAACTCATTGGCTTTTTTGCTGGCCGCATAAAGTGAAAGCGGATGATCGACATTGTCATGAACCGAAAAGGGCATGGTTTCGTTAGCGCCGTAGACCGAACTCGATGAGGCATAGACCAGATGCTTCACGCCATTGTGGCGACATCCCTCAAGAATATTGAGAAACCCGACAATATTGCTCTCAACATAGGCATGGGGATTCTCAATTGAATAACGAACGCCCGCCTGGGCTGCGAGATTGACCACACACTCAAAAGCACCTTTTTGAAAAAGCTCCTCCATGGCACTCCGGTCAGCAATATCCGTCTTTACAAACGTGAACCCCTCATAAGGTTCGAGAAGAGCCAGCCGCGCACGCTTGAGTGAAACATCGTAATAGTCGTTCAGGTTGTCGAGGCCAGTTACCTGCTCTCCCCTTTCGAGCAGCCGCTTGCAGACATGAAATCCTATAAATCCGGCCGCACCAGTCACCAGTATCTTCATTGCAATTCATCGATAAGGAGTTTCAGCCGCATGTTGACCGGCATTTGAAAAGTTCTGCTTTTTTCTGTAGCCATAATAAACACAATTCTCCACCCTTACAAGGCAAAAAATGCCCTGAATCTCCCTTTTCCAACGCTTTACGCCCTTCTGTTACCTTTATATCGTCCTTTCCACTATTACTTCCTGATTCAGCAATCCTGGGAAAAAGCCAAAGCCTCTCTCTACGTCAACAAAGAGAGCCAGAAATCCAGCCTGACCCTCCTTTGACGCAATCACATCCCCGGTGAAGAATTCGTTGCCAAAATTAACCCCACAACGTCACACAAAGCATTAATATGTTTAAAAGAAAACAAGATAGGCTATACTAACGTCAAGAAATTGAGCCTATTGCGCTCTCTTTTAGGTTCAATATGTCACAGGAGAGTTAAGGTTTGAATAAAAAGTTGCCTCAAAAAAACGCATTTATTGAACAACATTTTGATACTCTTAGTATATTCTAACGAACAAGTAGAAATCCAGTATTAAAACAGGTTTCAGCGAATCACATCATCATGGCCAGCAACCTTTTGTTCGTTGCAAGTGTTACGCATGGCCACAGCCAATATTATTCTTTTTCTGGAGTCTTGGGTTTTCTTCATTTTTAACGGTCACCAACGAAACGGAGTCTCTTCTGATGAAAAACATTTTTGTTATTGTACTTTTGACCACCTTGACTCTTTTGGGGTACGAATCAGGTGGCGCTGTTCCCCTTGAAGGCAAAATCATCAAGTCCAGCGGTGGGGTCAATTCATTAGGTGGCATTCTTTGGTATTCCAGTTATATGAACTTGACCCCACCTCGTCACTTTATGAAGGGAGAGCAACTACGAATTACGCTCCGTGGGGGTGCCACATGGGTGTGCGTCAGATTGCTGCCCGAAGGTGCTGATGCCACACACCCAATCGGGATTATTAACCAAAGAATACATGTTCCTCAAAATAGAGTAATCACCATACAGCTTGCCAATACCCACCCGAACATCCAGCAAGTCTCTGTTCACTCTGGACTACAAGCGTTTGGAAGAGGAATCAGCCTCTTTAATGAAAATGCCGATATTGTCAGTATCGATGTTTCGACGAAAAAATAAAGAGAGGATGTTATACCACTTTCAAATGCCGAGAACCTTGCACTGGCGATTCAGAGCCTTGCGCCACCGGAAATTTCGATAATCTGCCCTGTAATAAATGCGGCATCGTCAGACGCAAGAAAAAGAGCGCACCGGGCAACGTCGTCCGGTGTGGCAATCCGGCCAAGCGGATAACGTTGTGCGCACTCCTGGCGGAGCATCTCCCACCGTTCAGGCCCGAGAGCCCTGACAAAGGCAGGAACCTCGACAAGAGCTGGCGCAAGAGCGTTGACCGTTATGCCGTATCGACCGAGCGACATGGCAAGCGAACGGGTAAAGGAGTAAATGCCGCCTTTCGATGCTGAGTAGGAAAACTGGTTCGGACTCCCCCGATAAGCCAGAGAACTCATATTCACCATCTTTCCAAACCCCTGTGGCTTCATCATCCTGGCAGCTTCCCGGCAGGAGAGAATGCATGATTTGAGGTTCAGATCAAGATTGGCGCTCATTTTCAGGTAGTCAATCTCCTCAACATCGGCTGAGGGTTCGGCATCACCACCGGCAATGTTCACCACAATATCCAGTTTTCCATACCGCTCGGCTATTTGTCGATAGAGCGCCTCTATCTCCTCCTCTCGCGTTACGTCGGCCTGTACCGATATCCCGCTCCCGCCTCTCTGCTCAAGAAGCTCAAGGGTTTCTGCACATCCAGAAACATTGATATCGCTGGCAATCACAACAGCCCCTTCATCGGCAAAACAGAGCGCTACTGCCCTGCCGATTCCTCCTGCCGCTCCGGTGACAAGCGCAATTTTCTTAAACAGCCGCATGGTCATTGATGGTTACAAAAAGTTTCATGATACAATAACTCCTCTTCTCTTCAATTCCCAGAAACATTTCGCTGTAGCCTGAATATCGTAAACCGCATTGTGCATTTCCTCAAATTCTGTACCAAACAATGCATGGTACAGTTCACTCAATTTCGGCCATTTATTGCCATAAGGACCTTTGAGACCACAAAAAGCCGTGCTGCTTTCCATGGTGCAGATTCTCCTTTTTACAGGCAACATATTGGGCATTCCAGCTCTTATGAATTCACTGCCCATAATCTTTTCATCAAAGCTAATATTGTGAGCCACAAGAACCTGCGCCTTCTCTGTGAACTCCAAAAAAGATTGCAGCGCCACCATTAAGGGCTGACCTTCAGCAGTTGCTCTTGCTGTTGATATGCCATGAATCCGCGAAGCGATTGGCGGAATCACAAATCCATCAGGCTTAATGATATAATCACCGGAAGATATGATCTCGCCATCTGCGTCATAGTATAAAAACGCCAACTGCACCAACCTGGGCCAGTTCTTGACATCCGTCACCGGCGCTCGCCAGTTCCGGGGTAGTCCTGTGGTTTCTGTATCAAAAAAAAGGTACATAATTGATGAATAAAGCTACTGAAAACGTTGAACGGCAATTAGAACGGGCAATCATCATTGGCAATAACGCTCTGACTCTCAAAAACCGGTGGTTCCCATGAGCCTGGCTCTGGAGAATAGTTCGTATCAGGCTGATTGACTCCCTCAACTTTCCATCCCTTGACATCAGTATACCACTTCCCGTTGAACTCCCTGCTTTCAATGTCAAAAGAGATCGTAAGCTTCGAGCCGACCTTCAGCAAATTTCTGTCATACTTCTCTCCCCACAATGAGATGCAGACTTTCTTCGGGTACTGCCCTTCAGTTTCAACAATAATGTCCTGCTTTTTCCATGTTCCATTCTTTCCAGTACCCGTCTGTTCAGGAAGAATGGCCGATAACTTTGCGGTGAGTTGCATAATAATGATGAATAAATTGATTCGTTACTAAACTGATTTTATGTCGCCCCGAAGGTTTACGGTCACATAATAAACCGAGCATCCGTAAAAACAACCTGCAACGCCAAGCAGCAGGGTGTTTTCGAGAAAAAATGCTAACAAAAGAGCGGTCGCCGAGAGCAAAAGCACGGTAAGCTGTGTGAAGGCTTTATGCATCACCGATTCACCAAGCAGAGCGGAAAGCGCAGTCGCACTTCTGAGGGTTTCAAGCGAGTTTGACCGGACTATTGATGGAATGACAATATAAATCATACCGATAAAGGAAAAGGTAATCCAGCCGAGCAAAGCCGCATGAGTATGGGAGTGATAAATCCACATTCTGTCGAAACGCAAGGGAGGCACCGTACCAAAATGAATTCCCTTCAAAAAGAAGATATTCATGATACCGTAACCGCTCGTTGCAAAAAGAAGGGCAAGACCGCTCAACAGAAATGCAAGGGCCGGGTGGTGAAATTTGGTATGAAAAAAGTTGTTGAGGTAAACAGCAAAACTGCCAAGCAGCGCCATGACACCAAACAACAGAAAATGGCTGATCAGCATCATGCCCGGATAGTACTCTGCAAGAATAGCAATCAGAAAAACGAGAACACCGCCGACAAAAATATAAAACCAGAGGCTGAAAAGCTTTTTGGCCAGTTCCCGTTTTGATGATCGGCTCCATGCGTAGGTATAGAGAAACCCCATCACACTGATACTGAGTGGAAATGAAGAGCCAAGAAAGTAGGAGGACTGTGTCACAAAAAAAGGAATAATTCTCTGATCAGGGAATGCCTCTTTAAGGCCAAGAGTAAAAAGCCCAAGATTGGCAACGAGCAGAAAAAAAACATCAAAAATGTAGTAGCGCACCGAAACTTCATTCCAGATTTTCGGGACGGACAGTGTGGTGAAAATCTCCCTGAGCGGTCCGACAACTACAACCATAAGCAGTAAGCCTGTCAGGGCCTTTAACACCGGCCAATCCATGAAAACGGCAAGAGTAATCATGACCAACGAAAGCAGAACTGCATAAATGTAGCGCAACTGCCTTGCTGGATCAATCTTCAGTTCAGGGTAGATTGCGGCTGTAAGGTAGCGGTTGAGAATGAGAATGGCGAGGTTGCCAAATCCGATAAAAAAGAGATACGGGTGAAGCTTCAGGAGAAACATATTCCCCATCAATGCTCCAGCCGCCCCCATAAAAGAGGCAACGGCAATAACGGTCACGGAAACAGAGAGGAAAAGCCTGGCAACACTGCTTAACTCTCCATCAAAACGGTTCGGCTTCATTCAGGTCAGATTTTTTAATTTCTTCAATTCCAGTAGAGCAATCACAGAGAGCGCAATCAGCGAAACATTCAGCGTCAGAGGATTGAATGGTAAAGAGAACATGGTTGGTTCGAACAGGGCCACAAAACAAAGAAGCCCGACCAAAGCCGCTGCATTGAACCAGAACACCCACCTCCATCGGGCCACAAGCAGGAAAAGTCCAAACAGAATCTCTGCAACACCCATCCACAGGACAGCTTCACACGCCCACTGATAAACCGGAATGATATGGCCAAGCAGCTCTGTTTCTCCCTTGCTCTGACAAACTATTTTAGGAACAGCGCCTTGATACACCCATGAAAAGGCAAGCGCAAAACGGCACAACAACAGAACCGGAGTCTGATTGGAGAAAAAGCGCATCACCGGCGGCAGGTTAATGAAGTTATAAAAAATGGCTACACCGCCCGTTTTCTTTTCAGCTTTGAAAATTTGCCTTGCATCTTGTCGAACCAGACATAAACGACCGGAATAACCAGGAGAGTCAAAAACATTGAACTGAAAAGGCCTCCGACAAGAGCAACAGAAAGTCCTGACTTCCATTCTGATCCGGAGCTTTGAGAGAGCGCAATGGGGAGAAGCCCGAAAATCAGGGTCAACGTGGTCATGAGAATTGGACGCAACCGCTCTTTTGCTGCTTCAAGAATAGCCGCAGAAAGCTCCATCCCCTCATCGCGAAACTTGTTGATGAAATCTACCAGAAGAATAGCGTTCTTTCCCACAAGCCCGACAAGCATGATAATACCAAGAATAGTGAAAATACTCAACGACTTGCCAGTAAAGGCCAAGGCAAAAAAAGCCCCAATAATGGCCAGCGGAATAGAAAACATCACCACCATCGGCCAAATCCAGGAGTCATACAACGCAACCATGATAAGATAGACAAAGATAATGGCAACAAGAAAAGAGAGCAGAAGGGTTGAATTTGACTCACCCTGTCTTTTGAGATCAGACTCATAAGCATAGCTCACCGTCGAAGGCATGAGAGAGGTTTTTTTCATGTTTGCCATGATCCGCTCAATATCCTTGCCAATACTTCCTACTGGCCGCCCAACAGCCTGTGCCTTGACCCATACCGCATTATTTCGATCCTTCCGCTGCAACTGCGTATAGCCCCGATCCTGTTCAAAAGTGACAAACTGACCGAGACGAACCATATCGCCCTGCGGAGTACGGAAGGTAATTTCGGAAAGCGTCGAGGTATCCTGACGGTAGTATTTGTCGAGCATCACCCTGATATCGTATTCATCTCCTCCATCACGATATTTGCCAGCTTCATCTCCGGCATAAGCCGTCCGCAATGCGGCTCCCACATCGGCAATAGAGATACCGAAGGTGGCCATTTTTTCACGATCGACAATAACGCGCATTTCAGGACTCCCTATCTGTGAGGTCAATTTGATATCGGCGGTTCCTGAAACGGTTTTGAGACTGTCTCGCAATGCTTCGGCTACTCGGGTAACCTGACTTCTGAGTGGCCCACTGATAATAACTGCAACCGGCGTTTCATTGGCTGTTCCAAAAATACCGATAGGGTTGATGCTTGCCTTGAGACCAGCGATATCCTGCAAATTGACACGAATAGCCTGCATAATGGTATCGGTCGATCGGCTCCGCTCCTCTTTTGGGGTAAGCCTGACATTTATCTCGGAAATATTGTCAGCGCTCTGATTGAAAAAGCCTTCAGTTGAAGCTCCGACATTCACCATCACCTTTTGCACTTCTGCCATTGAGGTGAGACGACGCTCCACACTTCTGGTCAAGCGGTTGGTCTCCTGCAAGGGGGTTCCCGGTTCAAGCTCCAGTTTGACGGCAAACTCTCCACGGTCAGACACGGAGATAAACTCTCCACCAATAAAACCGAAAAACGGGAGAAGGAAAGAGAGAAACAACAGAAGTATTGCACTGAAAAATACTTTTCGGGGATTCTGGAGGCTCCACTGAAGGAGATCAATATAGAACTGGCGCAGCCGATGGAAGTTTCGTTCAAAAGCAATGGCAAACCTTTCTACACCATTTTTTCCGGTAAACTTTTCAACGGTCGAAAAGCGTGATGCCAGCAGTGGAGTCAAGGTAAACGAGACAAAGAGGCTGACCAGCGTAGAAATAACCATAACAACGGAAAACTCCCTCAGAATATTTCCAACAATGCCACTGACAAGCGAGAGCGGCAGAAAAACAACCACATCGACCATCGTAATGGAAAGAGCAGTAAAAGCAATTTCATTTCTGCCTGCAAGGGCCGCCGCACGGGGCTCTTCGCCCCGTTCGAGATGGCGGTAGATATTTTCAAGCACCACAATGGAATCGTCAACCAGAACACCCACTACCAATGACAGTGAGAGCAGCGTCATGAGATTCAGGGAAAAACCGAAAAGGTACATCCCGATAAAGGTCGTCACAAGAGATGTTGGAATGGAGACCAGCACTATCAGTGAGTTACGCAGACTGTGGAGAAAGAGCAACATAACGAGCGCAACAAGCAACACGGCAAGCATCAGGTCGTGCTGCACAGCGGTGACAGCTTCAAGCGTAAAGGTCGAAGCATCCTGTGCAATATCAAAGCGGAGGTGACTCGTCTTGTAGAGCATTTCAAGCTTTGAGAGCGCCGCTCTGGTAAGGCGACTCACATCAACGGTATTGGCATCGCTCTGCTTCATGACCATAATGCCGACGGCACTTCGACCATTGACTCTGGTAAGGGTGGTGATCTCCTTGAAACCATCCTCCACTTCAGCAACATCCCTCAGGGCAACCCTCCCTGAAGCAGAAGAGCGCAACACCAGGTTCTTCAGCTCTTCCAGACTGGTGAACTTGCCGGCAAGCCTGACCACAAACTGCTTGTCGCGGTCATCAATTTTGCCGGTCGGAAAATCACTGTTGGCCTTTCCAACCTCCTTGAAGACATCGGTGACGGTCAGTCCATAGCTCTGAAGCCTTGCCAGATCAAGATTAACCCTGATTTCCCGCTCACGACCTCCAAGCAAGTAGACTTGCCCCACGCCACCGACACTGGCAAGCAGCGGCTTGATGTCATCTTTAAGCATCTGGTAAAACTCCGCATCCGGCAAGGATGAGGTGGCGCCGATGCGCAGTACAGGAACCTCATCAAGAGCAAAACGGGTAATAACCGGCGCTTTTGCTTCGTTGGGAAAGCGATCGCGTACCTCATTGATCTTGCGCTGGGCATCCTGCAGAGCCTTTTCAATATTGGCCGAATTGGAAAACTCAATGGCGACCACCGAGAGGCCTTCAGTGGAGGTGGAGGTAATGGATGAGATTTTTTCGATGGCTGAAACAGCTTCCTCAACAGGTTTGGTCAGCGATGTTTCAACCTCTCCTGGCGAGGCACCGGGATAGCGAATGGAAACAGTAACCACTGGCGGAGTCATCTTCGGCAACAGCTCATACTGCAACTGCAGGTAGCTGAAGAGACCAAGAATACCAAGGACGGTAAAAAGCACAACAATAAGCGTCGGCCTTTTTATGGAAAGTTCCGTCAGCGTCATGGTCGTACAGAACTCTTCTGCTGGTCAATGACAAGAACATCGGCCCCGTCATAAAGCTCGTTCTGGCCACTGGTCACTACACTGTCGCCGGGGGCCAATCCACCAAGAACTTCAACCTGCTTTTGCAGCTCCACACCTGCAAGAAATGACTTTAAAAATGCCTTGCCGCGCCGGACAACAAAGATCTCAGGTTTTCGTATTCCTGAAACAAGAGCGATGCGTGGAACCAGAACGGCTTGCCGATCCCCTTCGCCCGAAGAGAGTACCCTGGCAAACATTCCCGATCTGAAGGTGGCTTTACCGGTATTCTGCAACAGCACTTCTATCCTGAAGGTATGATCACGACCCGACTTGTCGCTCACTGCAGTGACCTTGCCGCTGAAGATCTCTCCAGAATAAAGATCACTGGTTACCGTCAGGGATGTTCCTTCAACAAACCTTTTCATCTCCCTTTCAGGCACAAAAATGATGACCTTTACTTTCGACATATCAACAATATGGGCAACCTTCATGCCTTCATGAACCAGTTCTCCCTGTTCCACAAGCCGTGAGGTAACAACACCGGAAAAGGGCGCGTTGACTTTTGTGTCCTTGTATTTTTTATCGGCAGCGACAAACTCCGCCTCTGCCTCTTCACGCTGCAACTGCATGGTTTCGTAAGCGGAAAGTGCCACAGCGCCTTCTTTGTAGAGGTTTCTGTAGCGATCAACATCCCGTTTTGCCTGCCTGAAATGTGCATCCGCCTTTTTCTGGCGGGCAGTGGCAAGTTCATTATCAAGCATCAACAAGGTTTCTCCCGCCTTTTTCTGCTCTCCAGGTTCTGCCGAAACCCTCCGAACAATACCCGCAGACTCAGAAAAAATATCCGCCTCCCTGATAGCCTCGACGTTACCCACGATGCTGAAACTGTCACGAACAGCCGCTTGCGAGACACAGGCAACCGAGACCGGAATACGGTCAAGAGCCTTTGCCTCCACTGCTTTGTGCGTTTCAGGATGCCGGGTCATCCAGAACAGTCCCACTAGAAGCACAAGCAACAAGACGGCAAAAAAGAGCTTCTGTTTTTTCTTCATTCTCAGGAATTCGACGATATCATCAAAACTAACTGTATGACAAAAAAGCGAACCGGGGCTCGCTTTTTTGTATCAATAAAAAAAGGGCGATCTCAGCAGAAGTGACTGGCAATAGAACAGGAAATATCTGCCGAAGCCTTGACATGTTCAATAATCGAAAGAACACCGGTGAGATTAATAATATTCCGGTCATCCACCGATGCCTTGATCTTGGCGACCGCAGCGTCATAAAGCGCCTGAATCTCATGCATCATCACAAGGGTTTCACTGGCATGTTTCGAGTTGCCGCTCACAAAAGCCTCAACCGATTTTTTGATCATTTCAGCCGTAATATCACCCATTGGCTTCAGTCCATACTCATCCTTGTGCAGATCCTCAACATTGGCAAACGTCACATACTCAGCCTTGTCAGCAATATTGAGCGCCAACTGGGCGAGTCGTTCAAGCTCACGGAGAATCATCCTGGCATATTTAATGGCCTGAAGATCCTCTGCACCAAGATTCTGGAAAGATGCGCAGGCAAGTGTCAGATATTCAACCTCAAACTTCCCTTTCCTGATATAGGCTTCATCAAACTTGAATGCTGAAGAGGCAAGCTCAATATTTCCCTTTGTTGATGCCCGAATGCTGAGCATCAGATTATTTTCAACATTCGATGAAAGTTTGGTAAGCTTCTGCTTGAGTGATTCAAGCTGCACATAGACGGTCCCCTGGGGTTTTGTGGAAAGAGCAAATTTTGCGGGATCAATCTTGATGGTAAAAGCTTGCGGAGTTTCTGTTGTTTTCGATGAATCGCCGAAAATTTTTCCTAACAGGTTAGCCATAGAGTTCAAACACCATGCTTATGATTTAAAAGATAGAAAGTGCCCTTAATTTAGCAGACCTGCAAGGTAAAATGCAAGAAAAAAACAAAAAAACAGCTACTCTTTAATCGACTCTATGAGCTTTTCATACAAAACACCCTTATGACGGACAATTTCACCCGTCACAAGATAGATAACTTCGTAGGCAATTCTTGAGGCATGATCAGCCATCCGTTCGATATATCTTGAGATGCTGAGGGCGGCAATGAGCTGATCCACATCCGAATCCTGATTTTTCATTAACGTGGTCACCTTTTTAAAGACCGAACGATGCATCACATCAATCTCTTCATCAAGGGCACAAACCTGATCGGCGAGCAGACGATCTTTTGAGATGAATGCCTCAATTGACTTTTTGACCATCTCGGCCGCATGTGCACCCATATCCTCAAAGGCAAAAGAGTCGAGCATTTCCGGACTGATTTCCGGCATACGGTCAATAATATGAACCGCAAGATCACCAATACGTTCAAGGTCATCGTTGATCTTGATAATCGTGACGATGGTACGCAGATCTCTGGCTACTGGCTGCTGAAGAGCAAGAAATGCCAGACACCGCTCTTCCAGATTAACCTCTGCCACATCAATTTCATGATCGATAATCCTGATTTGGCGAGCACCATGCTCATCCTGATGCTTCACCGCATGCAGGGCATTAAACAAATTCTCGACTACTTTGTCGGAGAGTTGAACAAGAACCTGCGAAAGTTCTTTGATAAGCTCATGAACCGGACGTGATGACATAACATTACTATGGTTTCGTTAGCTGAATCTTCCGGTGATATAATCTTCCGTCATCGGGTCTTTCGGATTGACGAAAAGCTGCGCGGTCGGCGCATGTTCAACCAGAATTCCTTCATAGAAAAACATGGTAGAATCTGATACCCGTGATGCCTGCTGCATATTGTGCGTAACAATCATAATGGTATAACTGCCGCGCAGCTCCTGGATAAGATCTTCTATTTTTGCGGTCGCCTTGGGATCAAGGGCAGAGGTCGGCTCGTCAAGCAAAAGCACCTCGGGCTCAACGGCCAGCGTACGGGCGACACAGAGCCGCTGCTGCTGACCACCACTTAAACCGAGCGCATTCTTGTCGAGACGGTCGCAGACTTCATCCCATATTGCCGCTTTTCTCAGACTGCGTTCAACAATTTCCATCAACTTTTTCTTGTCGTTCACCCCGTGCAGACGGGGCCCGTAGGCAATATTGTCGAAAATTGATTTTGGAAAGGGGTTTGGTTTCTGAAAGACCATGCCAACTTTCTTGCGAAGCAGCACTTCGTCCGTGTATTTTCCATAGATATCTTCACCGTCAAAAAGCAGGGAACCGGTGGTGTGACAGCCTGGAATAAGGTCATTCATTCGATTAATTGCTCGTAAAAAAGTGCTCTTGCCACAGCCGCTCGGGCCGATAATGGCAGTCACATATTTTGAGAGAATATCGGCACTGACCCTCTTTACCGCTTCAAAATCACCATAGTAGACGGAGAACTCCCTGGCCGCGATATGAGCAGCTCCGCCGCCGGTTATAGTGCTGCGTTGAGGAGGCAGATAGATCTCCCGTGTTGTTTTCGGTACTGGCACACTCTCTGAAGTATTTCTCACATCAGTTATCATGAGCATTGGTTGTTAGCCTTTTAATTTTTTTGAAATACGAGCCCGCAGAACAATTGCCGACAAGTTCAGCAGCAAAACAATTGTGACCAGAGCAAGTACCATACCATACTGGACATGGCGGATTTGAGTGGCAGCTTCATGTTCACTGGCGAGATTATAGATGTTCCATGAAAGAGCTGGTGTCGGAGAGGAAAAAACATCAGCAAGACCAATCGCCGAACCGACGCTGACCGCCGCAGTAAAGATAATAGGAGCCGTTTCACCTGCTGCCCTGCCAAGGCTTATAACTCCTCCAGTCAGAATGCCGGGAAGCGCTGCGGGAAGAATAACGGTCGCGATGGTATTCCATTTGGTGGAACCGAGACTCAGCGATGCCTCTCTGTACGTTTTAGGGACAGCAAGAATCGCCTCTTCAGAAGCACGAATAATGGTCGGAAGAATCATAATGGCAAGCGTCAATGCACCGGCAATCACACTTTTTGATTCAGAAACCTTCATGGTATTGATAAAAAAAGCAAGGCCAAACATACCAAAAACAATACTCGGTACGCCGGCAAGAGTGCTATTGGCACTGCGCAGCATACTGTTTAAAAAACCCGGCCTGGCATATTCTGTAAAATAAACCGCTGCAACAACACCGAGAGGAAAGGCAAAAAGCATCGCACCGATGGCAAGAAAAAAGGTGCCCTGAATTTCCGGCCAGATTCCTCCGAAAAAGTGCGAATCAACCGAGCTGTCGGTGATAAATCCCCAATAGAGGGTAAACTCGGGAAGAAGCATCTTCTCAAGATTTTCGTTGATGTATGGGAAGAGCCTGGAAAGAGAGGTGCCCTCAAAGCCAATGGCACGGTTTACAAAGTACTCTTTGCCCATAACATCGGGATTGGTGTTATCCCACTTTGACTCATAGAGCAGATCATGCAACTTTTCCTCAGCCTTCTCCCATCGGGTCTGACCATATTTGAACCTTGTCAGCATCGGCTCAGGATCACCCGGCAGAGGGCCAAGCAGTGCCTGCAAAGCCGTCCGTACCTGGGAATATTTTGCCTGATATTCTGCCTTTTTTTCGGGTGCCATCGTTTCAAGTTCCGCCTCAAAACCGGTAAGCATCTCGTACACTTTGGCCCGATATCGATTTGATGAGGCAACCTCACTCGAAAGATACTGACTGTCGCCTCTGCTGAATTCAGCCTGTAACATCTTGCGATGTTCAACCGTACCGGTAAAAAATACTGCGCCAATACCATTGTAGACGATCGGCACCACAACAATCATCAGGGCCAAAGCCATGACAATGATTGAGCCGATACCAACAGCAGTAAACGACCGATCAAGTATCTTTCTGGTTCCGATATTCATAACAAGGGTTTTGGTGGACAAATATTACTGACCGGACAGAATTTTACGCTGGCGAACCACAATTCGCTCACTGACAAGATTGCTGATAAAGCTGATAATCAGAAGCAGCAGACCCATGGCAAACAGCACATGAAAACGGGCAGATCCGGTCACTTGGTCAGCTTCGCCCATATCACCGGCAATAGTAGCCGTCAGTGTACGGATTGCTTCGAGGTAGTTGAACCAAGGCTGGGGAATATGGGAAGAGTTGCCCGAAGCCATCCAGACCACCATGGTTTCACCGAGAGCCCGCATAATACCGAGAATGACCGCCGCCAGAATGCCGCTGCTTGCTGCCGGAAGAATCGTTTTGATAATCGTCTCAGCTCTTGTGGCTCCAAGCGCATAACTGCCCTCACGAATGTCGCGCCCGACGGCCTGCAGAGCATCCTCAGAAACACTGACAATCGTCGGCAATGCCATAAAGCTCAATATAAGAGAGACATTCAGGGCGTTGGTACCGGTCAGAATCTGAATACCATTCAGCACAAAACCAACCTTGAACATCAATATCATCGAAAAGAGGCCAAGAAAAATCAACAACATCCAGTGCCGCCTTTGACGACGCTTCTCCTCCTTGATGTTCGCCGTCAAAAGATCAGCAATGACAATCACGGCAAGCAGCAAAAAGGGTGAAACGAGAATCCACCAGGCCCACATCAGCAAGGGGCCACCGTGATCCTGCATAAGCGGAGCCAGAACAACGAGGGCAAAAAAACCGAATGCTACCGAAGGAATTGCGGCAAGCATTTCAATGACCGGTTTGGCGTACTGTCGAATCGAGAAAGGAAGAATATCACTCAGGCATATTGCGGCCGCAACCCCCATTGGGACTGCAATCATGGCAGAACCGAGCGTCACCATCAAGCTGCCGTAGATAATGGCAAGCGCTCCAAATTCACCGGGCTCATCGGCAGGATACCAGTTGGAACTGGTAAAAAATTCGCTGAATCCGCGGATCTGGAAAAACGGAATGGCATCGCGTGCCACGAAATAGAAAATAAAAAGGACAATCACGGCAACTAAAAACGCTACCGAAAAGAGCATCCCTTCGCCGGCTGTTTTTGCAACCTTCTGCAAGGTGCGTTTGCGAGCGCTTACCACAAAGGCATTCGAACGGTTACGCTCCCCTACACTCTCTTCAGCCATAGTCTTGAATGATTTCTTTGATCAATTACAGTTCCTTGAGCATCACGGTGACTTAATTTTTGATGCCGCTAATCTATGGGCTTTCGGGATAGAAACCAACACCGGTTATGTTACAAGTATGAAAAATTTACATAACGAGAAAAAACAAAAACCGGTTCACTGGTCAACCGGTTTTGTAAACAAGAGCATCTGTACAGGAAAAACCTTACCGGTTAACAAAACCAAGTTCACTTATGATCGCTTTTCCTTCAACCGTGTTCGGTAAATCGATAAACTGCTTTACAGGCCCCGATGGCTGGCCGTTGGTATAAAGATAAAGAGGTCTCGTTACTTTATAGGATCCGTTTTTCACTGTTTTAATACTTGGCAAAACCCCATTGACGGCACTAACCTTTACCGAACGATCAACAAATCCCAAGCCAAGAAAACCGATTGCAGAAGGAGTTGTACTTACTCTGGTTTTTACAGCGCCGTTACTCGACTGGGTTTCAGCACTTCCTGTGATCTGCATACTCTTGCCGGTAACCAGCTCCTTGAAGGACTCCTGAGTTCCGCTGTTGGATTCACGCTGAATAACAACAATCCGGGCATTGGCTCCACCAACCTCTTTCCAGTTGGTGATAGTGCCTCGATAGATGCTGCTGATCTGAGCTTTTGAAAGTGAACGCACAGGGTTGCCGGGATGGACAACCATGGCAAGACCGTCAAAAGCAATAACATGCGCGACAGGATTAACTCCTTTTTTTCTGGCCGCAGCAATCTCTGCATCTTTCATGGTGCGCGACATTGCCGCAATGGTGCATGAACCGTTAATCAGGCTTTTAGCGCCATTACCACTGCCCGACTCGCTCACCATGACACGAACACCATATTTTTTGGTGAAATAGGTTGCCAAAGATTTAGCAACAGGCCCTACAGTTGTGGAACCGTCCAACACAAGAGTCTTTACGTCCGCGTATGCAGTCCCCACGGCAAACGAAAGAAAGAAACCCAGCAGCAGAAGTTTTTTTATCATAGATTCAGTGACAATATGTTTAATTCCCCTGAAGATAATCACCAGCGAGTTAACTTAGAAATTTCATCTGCGTCGCTCTTCCCTGTTTGAATCGACTTAACGTGTTACAATCGCAGTTTTCTGTTGGTATCTATCACTTTATTTTATAAGTTCCTTTGAACGTGGTGATTTACAGGTTTCCAGCTCCGCAGTTTTATGCGGAGAGAATTTTTTTCCAAAACACCCTGACTCTCTAACCTTCTAAATTAATAATAACCATGGCAAACGAAACAAATGATTTCTCGGTTGCGCTTAACAACCTTTTTGATACCGCCGGTAAACTTGCCCAGCAGCAGGTTGACCTCCTGACCACCGGGATCAAGGCTGTCACACAGATTGTCGAGCCTCTGGCCAAAACAGCAATTGATCTTGTCGGCAGTGCATCAAACACTCTTGGACAGGTCTTGCAGAGCGCTTCATCAGCAATTGCTCCCAAAAAGTAAGCTGCCAACGTTGAATCTCGGGAAGCGCCCTATGCCATCTGGCACCGGGCGCTTTTTTTATGCCACAAAAGCATATCCCTTACTAATCAGAAATCACTCAAAACCAGAGAATCATCCTCATGATCTGCAATGCTGTTATCTTTGACCTGGACGGAACCCTTCTTGATACCCTCCAGGATCTTGTTAATACCCTCAATACGGTACTTGCCCAGCACGATTATCCCGTGCATACCGTTGATGAGTGCCGTTTTCTTGTCGGACACGGAATGAGAGAACTGGTCAAAAAGGCTCTTCCTGAAGGAGTGGGCACACCGGAAACTATTGATCTTCTTTTGCCGGAATTTATGGCACACTATGCTGACAACTGGAACCTGAACTCACGCCCCTATCCTGGAATCGGTGCCATGCTCGACAGTATCACCGCACAGGGAATAAAAATGGCTATTCTCTCGAACAAGGCTGATCACTTTACCCGCCTTTGTGCAGAATTTCTGCTCAAGGAGTGGAGGTTTGATGTTGTCATGGGCCACCATAGCGGCATCGCACACAAACCCGATCCTGAAGGAGCTTTACTTGTCGCCCGAATGCTGGGAGAAGAGCCTTCATCAATCCTTTATGTCGGAGACAGCGGCATTGACATGCTGACCGCAACAAGAGCAGGAATGTTCCCTCTCGGAGTGCTGTGGGGGTTCAGGCCAAAAAGCGAACTCGTTGAATTCGGAGCAAAAGCCCTGGTTCAAACTCCTGAAGAAATTATCGACAACTATTTCACCCCAAAGGAGACAAGAATTGTTCGCTGAGACAATATTCTTCGATTATCCAGTGCCACAATATGATATTTCTCATTATTATGGCATATACAGCTTGAACGCACGGGAATAAGGACTGTTCCATTTAACGCAAGCAACGAATGCGCCCCATCCCGAAAACGATATATTTCAAAGCCGGTACTGCCGCCTCAGTGGAGTCGTTGCCCGAAAACATTCTTGATTCTTTTTCAAAAGGATGGCGGCTTCAAGCCCTTGGCTCATCGAAAGAGCGACGTGAGTTCTACGACACCTTCGAGTGGCAAGCTTTCGAAAAAGGGATTGTCATTGTTAAAAAAAAGAGAACTCTTTTTCTTGCTGACCTCAATACCCGCATTGAAACCGCCTCTCTTCCCTTCCCCGGGAACCCTCCTTTTTTTTTCTCAGACGCTCTTGCCCCATGTCAACTTAAAGAAAAGCTTGGCTCATGCAGCACAATCAGGGCATTCATGAAGCTTTGCTCTGTTGATGCCCTTATGCGTTCCTACCGGGTTCTTGACGAAAACGAAAAAACTATAGCCATTCTGACATCAGAATCCTTACGCATTGTTGAGCATCATGTTCAAGAACCCTTTACACATTTTTTTGCACTCTCTCCCTGCAGGGGATATGAAGATGAAATGGTGCGGGTTGAAAAGTCCCTCATGAATAATGACACGACTCTGGAATTCAGGGAACTTTTCAAAGTAATGATGCAGGCCGCAGGACACAGGGTTCAGAACTACTCTTCGAAAATCCGTCTCACGCTCGATCCGAATGCTCCCATTCATGAGAGCACCCAACGCCTGCTGCAATTCACTTTTTCAGTCATGCGTCAGAATGAAGCGGGTATCAAAAAAAATATTGATTCCGAGTTTCTGCACGACTATCGGGTCGCCTTGCGCCGGACCAGTTCGATTCTCAAGCAGCTCAAGGATGTTTTTGACGCAGATGAAACGGCATATTATTTCAACTTTTTCAGGGAACTCGGCAAACGAACCAATGACTTGCGCGACGCGGATGTCTCCCTGCTTCAGCAAACAACCTATTGCCACTATCTCCCCCCTTCCCTTCAGCCATCCCTAAAGATATTTTTTGAGAACATTGCCGCATCCCGAAAACTGCTGCACAAACAATTTTGCGGTTATCTTTCAACCGATTCCTACAAGTCATTTTGTGAAAAATGGGGAGCATACCTCAATCGCCCGTCGCATCCTGAACCAGAAAAAATACCATACGCGTCCCTTTCAACCAGGAGTGTTGCCGTAGAGACTATAAAAAAAGCATGGAAAAAAGTAATCCGTCATGGCCGTCTTGTCAGCCATGAGTCAACCGATGCAGAACTGCATGCATTGCGCATCGACTGCAAAAAGCTCCGCTATCTGCTCGAATTTTTTGCTTCGATTTTTCCTCATAAAACGATCTCCCCTGTTATCCGACAATTGAAGGAGTTGCAGGATAATCTTGGAGACTTTGTAGATTTTACCGTTCAACTTTGTTTTTTGAATGAACAGTTTGCCCTGATGCCTTCAGACAAGTTACTTGCCGCATCAACCGGCGGCCTTATGGCTATTCTGTTTCAAAAAAAGGAGGAGGCTCGGCTCCAGTTCCACAAAATTTTCAGGTCATTTGACCAGGAGCAGACCAGTACCCTGTTTCACGACCTTTTAACGAACAATTGACCATGAAAACAATTGCGTTGTACAGTATCAAAGGAGGTGTCGGAAAAACAGCCGCAGCAGTTAACCTCTCCTACCTCTCTTCCCTGCTCTCGCCACCAGCTCTGATCTGTGACCTTGATCCACAGGGAGCAAGCTCTTACTATTTCAGGATTACTGCATCGAAAAAGTACAACAGCGACAAATTTCTCAAGGGGAACAAAAAGATATCCCGCAATATCAAGGCAACGGATTTCGCAAATCTTGACTTGCTTCCTTCCGACTTTTCGTACAGAAATCTTGATATCGAACTTGCTGAAGAGAAAAAGCCGCAAAAAAAACTCAAAAAAAACCTTGACGAGCTGAGCGACGACTACCGTTATGTTTTTTTTGACTGCCCTCCAAACCTGACACTGCTTTCTGAAAGTGTCTTTGCTGCCTCTGACGTGATTCTTGTCCCGCTGATTCCAACAACGCTGTCGATTCGCACCTACATTCAGTTAAAAGATTTTTTTATCGCCAATAAACTTGACCCATCAAAAATACGCCCATTTTTTAGTATGGTAGAAAAACAGAAAAAGCTCCACCGCGACATCATCAACGAATTCGGAAACCCACCGGAATTACTCAACCAAATCATTCCCTACAATTCTGAAGTTGAAAAAATGGGCATTTACCGGGCTCCACTGAATGCCGTTCTGCCAAACGCTCCAGCATCAAAAGCCTACCGTAACCTCTGGGAGGAGCTTCGAGCGCACCTTGAGCGGTAGTTTCCCCGGCGTTTCTACCCTTTGAAAAGCCGGGTATAGGGTTCTTTTTTGAGGAACTTTTTTATATCTTTGTGCAGAAAGTCTTCAAACTTGTTGGTTTGTATTGAAACCTGTAACAGGAAGGTCCCGTTACCCGTTTTAACCTGGAACGTTAACCACTGAGGTTTATTATGACAACTCTGTCAGGTTAGTACTGCTCAGACACATGCTGTCGTGTTATTATCTTTATAACCTTTTGAAAATCATATTGATAACAGAAAAATGACCAAGCATAACCGGTGTAATGTATTCTTTTATTCAAGGTAACAGGTTACACGTCGAGTGTCTGAAAAGTATTAGATTTTTATAAAAATACGCATTATCGGCAAGACAGAAAACTGAACAACGCAATTATTGTTTTTTACCCTGCTACTTTCCAAAACTCTACTCATTGATGCTCCATCATGTCATTAGATCAATTAAAACAATGGACACCAAAGTACGACAGCGGTCGTCATCAAAAAGTAAAGGTCGTTGTGCGCTTGCTGATCGGAATAGCCTTTGCTCTGCTGATGTATTTTTCTATCAATCTCGCTTTTCAATATTTTTCTGCCAACAAAAGTGTAAGCACCAAGGCCGTCAATACCGCCAGGTCTGGTGCCCGTAAAATCGATACCATGGCCAAAGGTATTGAGCGCACGGTCAGAGATATTGCTTTTGTCGCAGGAAAAAAAGAGGTTAATGAGAACGACCTTCTTACTATTCTCACCGATAAGGGTAAGAAGATTCCGTGTCGGTATTCAATCAGCTTTTTCTCTGATTCCGAATCATCTGCAGTCTACAAAAGACTGGTAAGTGTGGACAGCCTTAAAAGTATGGTGGATATGACGGTTTCCGAAACGTCCGATTCCAGCGGAGGATTGCCCCATTCGGAACTGGCTGGCATGACCGACGGGTGGCAAAAAGCAGCCTGGAACAAGAGTGACAAAGCTGTTGTTCTGAACTATCAGCAGAGACTTTATACGACATCAGGTTCTGGTGAAAAAAAACTGATTGGAGCTGTTTCGGCAAAAATCTCTGTCGATGATTTTCTGAAATCGCTTGACTTTCAGACGTTGGGGCAGAATAGCTATCGTTTTCTTGTCAGTGGTGATGGAGTGATGCTTGACCATCCTGACAAAGATCTTGTTATCAGTAATTTCAAACTGCTGGAACATGCCAAAAGTACTTATACCGCAGAGAACAGCAGTGACCTGCTGCACGCATTCAAGGCTAAAGCTGGTGCCAGCATCTTTGAAAAAAGCATCATTACCGGTCAGAAAACCCTTTTCCGGGTTGAACCTGTAGCATCAACAGGATGGTTTGTAGGCATTGCCCTGATTGTCGATGAACTAACCGTGCCAAATGGCATTCTCAAACAGCAGTTGATGGAATTGCTTTCAGCATTTATATTTTTTCTGGCCCTGTTGGGAATCTATTTCATTCTTTTGTCTTCATCATCCGAAGTTTTCCATAAACGGATCAAACAATATTCATGGGTTGTCAGTTGTCTCTTTATAGCCGGTCTTGTTGGTATCCTGGCGCTCTATATCACAAAAGGAGCAAATTCTCCTTATGAAGACAACTGTATTACCACATTCTCTGAAATTGATCAGTACAAGAAAGAGCAGACCGACAAGGCGCTGCGTACTCAATCTTCGCCACCGCAATTTATTCAGACTGGTATTACGATCAATTCTCTTTCTGTTTCCGAACCAAATGAAATGGCCGAGGTGTACGGGACGATGTGGCAACGGATTCCTTTGGGTCTGGATCCAAAAGAAGTTGGGGGCATACTGTTTCCTGATCAGATTGAAACCAAAATGTACGAAAGTTACCGAATGGAAGAGAATGGCTTTTTGGTGATTGGATGGAGTTTCTGTACCCGGCTCCAGCAGGATTTAAAGAGTTCCCTCTACCCTTTCGACAGGTACATTGTCAAAATCAGGATGTGTCAACCCAAGAAGTTCGCATCCATTATTTTTGTTCCCGATCTTGCATCCTATAAAATCACCTCCCCGACAACCAACCCTATGGTCTGTGATGGGTTCTCCATTTCCGGCTGGAATGTTAACAACACCTATTTTAATTTTTCAGAACAACCGGACAATATCGATTATGGACGCCGCACTCTGGTGGAGAGCCCCATTGTCAAAGACCTCGCCCTGAACATTACCATCGAGCGCGAGTGGCTCAGCAGCGTTATGTCGATGATGATTCCAATATTCATCATTATGGTCATCCTGTTTTCGGGTGTCTATATGATCACGCACGAAAACGATGCGGAATCATTCAGCTTTGATGCCAATGAGGCAACAGCCATTGGAACAGCCTTTACCATGTTTCTGGTGGTCACCATACAGAGTGTCAGGATACAGGTGATACCGCAAGGTATTCTCTATATCGAAAAAATCTATTTCCTGATTTATTTTGCGATGTTGATTAATGTGATTTTTGTCGTCGCCATTACGAAGAAGAGCGGCTTTCTGTTTACTTACAGGCATGGAATATTTTACAGGTATCTGTACTGGCCATTATATACCGGTTTGTTTTATATCGTTACTTTGGCCAGCTTTTATTGACAGGATTTTTGTGACCTCTTAACCTCTTGATTGAGAGTGTCACAACCCTCACTTGTTCCATTGTTGGGTACGAACAAATCGGCACGATGGTTGAAGGCGAAAGACATTACTCAGAAAGGAGTTATCAAATACGATGTACCGTTTTTATGAAGTACGTCAGTCTCCGGTAAATCGTGAAGGCCGACTGACTATAAAAAAAAGAATACGAGTAACAGGGCGGCTTGCCCTGTTGTGTCTGATTTCTGCATCTTCCCTTCAGGCGCAGACCGTCCCCGATGCTGGCAGCATTCTCAGGGATCAAAAGCCTGTTCAGGAGCAGCAGCGGCAACTCCCGCTCCCTGAAGAACAAAAAAGAGTACCATCAAAAGCGGACGATGGCCTCAGCGTTGAGGTCAAAGGATTCACCTTCAGTGGTTACGAGGGCGTTGCAACCGAAGCACAACTCAGGGAAACCGTTGCATCAGCCATAGGCAAAACCCTCTCATATCGAGAGTTGCAACTTCTGGCCGACAACATTACGACGCTCTTCAAAGAAAGGGGTTTCTATCAGGCAAAGGCTTACCTCCCCTCGCAGGACATCACCCCGGGTATCATCCATATTGCGGTCATACAGGTCAAAAGTGATGGTCGTATGAGCATCAAGCGCGACAAAAGTGTCAGGCTCAACAACAACATTCTTCTCAAGATTGGCCGCCCGTCCGTGAAATATGCACAGCCCGTCAACGAACATCAGCTTGAGCGCTCACTCCTGCTCATGAATGACCTGCCGGGGATTACTGCGAAAGCATCTCTTGTTCCCGGAAGAGAGGCTGGCACCAATGGAGTCGAGATCACCGTCACCGAAGGGCCACTCTATGCCGGAGCAGTCTGGAGCGACAATCAGGGCAGCTATTACACTGGTTCATGGCGGGGCAACGCCACCCTCTCCCTCAATGACCCGCTCCATAATGGCGATCAGATGACCCTGCTTCTGACAGAATCTTCAGGTCTTGTTCAGGGGCGCATCGGTTACAGTATACCTCTTCCGTTCAATGGTATCAGGGCAAACCTGGCTTACACCGGGATGCGCTACGAACTTGGCGGGCAACTGGCCTCTCTGCAATACAAAGGAGTGGGCAACAGCATTGATGCCGGCTTGAGCTACCCGTTGCTCCGCAGCCGCACCTCCAGCATAACAACAAGCTTTTCGTACTGTTACAGGGCTTTAACCGACAGCAATTTCGATATCGATATCTCTGACAAGCAACTCAACAACGCCACATTCAGTGTCAGCGGTGACCGGTACGACCAGCTTTTCGGCGGAGGCTATACCACCTACAACCTTGGCATCACCACAGGCTCCCTTCATGAATCCATTGCGGACATAAGCCTTACTGGCACAGAGGGCACCTACACCCGCATTAACTTCGGTCTTGCACGTATGCAGCGTCTCTCCGAACAGCTCAATATCAATATCTCGGGGACGACCCAGGCAGCGATGAGCAACCTGAATTCCAGCGAAAAGATGACGCTCGGCGGCCCCGGCAGCGTACGAGCCTATCCTGTCGGCGAAGGAGCCGGTGACGAGGGCCAGCTTTTCAGCACAGACCTGCGCTACACGCTCCCGTTCTCGACCACCTGGTGCAGCTTCCAGCTCGGCGCATTTTACGATGCAGGCCATATCACTCTCAACCATGACCGTTTTATCGACGACGTTTTCAATGCGACCGGCCGCAACAACTACTGGCTGCAGGGAGCTGGCATAGGGTTGAACTGCAGCTTTTCGGGATCAGGTTCTTTGCGTGCAAGCTGGGCTCATGTGATTGGTGACAACCCCGGGCAAGACGACTTCGGCAAAAACTCGGATGGCCGGAGTGACAGCAATCGGGTCTGGCTACAGGCCATGCTCTCTTTCTGAAGCACAACCTGTCATGCCGAAGCAGTCAATAAGGTATCGGCTTTTTTCCATAGTCAAGAATTTGAATTATGAACAGGATATACAACATCATCTGGTCCAAAACAAAGGAGAGATGGATTGTTGTTTCCGAAAAGGTAAAGGGGAATGGAAAGGTTCCCTCATCTCCCCTTCGGAGCATAGCTCTTCTTGCCACAATGTTTGCCACCGCCGGGCCTGCTTATGCCCTTGACCCAGGTGCCCTTCCCACTGGTGCCCGGATAACCTCGGGCAGCGCAACCATTGCCACCAGCGGCGCAAAAATGACGGTGAACCAGTTCAGCCAAAAAATGATTGCCAACTGGCAGAGCTTCAACATTGGCGAAAATGCTTCCGTCAACTTCAACCAACCCAACAGCGCTGCAGCAGCACTGAACCGTATCAGCGACCAGAACCCGACACAAATCATGGGTTCGCTCTCGGCCAACGGTCAGTTGTTTCTGCTCAATCAGGCAGGCATTATTTTTGGCAAGACCGCAACAGTCAATGTCGGTGGCCTTGTGGCCTCATCGCTCAACATGCTCGACAGCGACTTTCTTGACGCAAAATACAAGTTCACCAATGGAGGCAGTGCAGCTTCCATCCTCAATCAGGGCTCCATCAATATTGCCGATGGAGGCATCCTCGCCTTTATTGCCCCCAAAGTTACCAACGAAGGGAGCATTACCGCCAACAGTGGCAACGCTCTCCTTGCCGCAGGCGATCAGGTATCCCTTGACTTCAACGGTGACGGGCTTATCAGCTACGCGGTCGATCGGGGAGCCGTAGACGCTCTCGTGGAAAACAAGGGCATCATCAAGGCCGACGGCGGAGTGGTTGTTCTGACCGCAAAGGCCGCCGATGCCCTGCGGATGGCGAGTGCCAAAAATATCGGGCTCATTGAGACTCGCACCATCCAGAAAAAGGGCGGTCGCATTATGATCATCTCCGACATGAACAACGGCCAGACAACCGTAGGCGGCACGCTTGATGCATCCGCTCCAAACGGAGGCAGTGGTGGTTTTATTGAAACCTCCGGCAGAGAACTCACCGTTATTGATGGAGCCATAATCACCACTCTGGCACCTTTTGGTAATGCTGGCACATGGCTTATTGACCCTGTTGATTTCACGGTCAGTGCAGGAACCGGCGCATTGGCCACGAATGGCATTGGAGCCACGACCCTTTCCAATAGTTTGTTCACCACAGATGTCACTATTGCCACGGATCCTTCGTCTGCCGGAAATGGGGATATCTTTGTGAACAGCACCGTCAATATTTTCTCTCATACTCTGTCGCTTCTGGCTGATGGCGCGGTGACCATCAATGCCGGCATTTCTGGTAGTATCGGGGGGCAACTTGTTCTTCAAAGCGGCACAAACAGTGCAGCCAACAAAGCGGTTACCATCAACAGCCCTGTTTTACTTGGTGGCGGACAACTAAAAATCACAAGTACTGGCGGAGTGCAATCTCATGCGGAAATCCAGGCCGTTGGTTTGCTCGAATTATACGGAACAGGTGACTTTAATCTCAATTATACAGGCAATACCAGCGATTTTGATAAGATCACAGCAAATGTTACCGGTTCGATCAATCTTTATGAGAACAGTGATTTCATCGCTATTCAACCGGCAGGAGTAACCGCTACCGGTGATGTCACCCTGCGTGCAGAAGAACAAATACAGGTAAATGGTCCAATCGCCATAACCGGCCCGGGAAATCTTGTGCTTACAATCTCGGGAAACAACCCTCTCCCTGATTATAATCTTATAAACACCACAGCTCCGATTACGCTGAACAGCGGTTCTCTGTCGTTTATCACTGAAACAGGTGCAGGAGTTTATACAATTGGCAGTTCCATAACCGCCTCCGGTGCAGGTATTACCTTCGACCAGCCGGTAACCCTCAGCGGCAGCCCGTTGATCTCCTGTAATGGACTGCTGACTTTCAACAGTACGCTAACGCCATCAGCAACCTCGGATACCATCCTCGAGGCCAATGACTTTTTGTTTAATGGAAGTGTGATAGGAAACAATAATCAGCAGATAACGCTGATGCCGTACCATGTTTCCGGCAATATGACCATCGGTACAGGTGGTAACATCGATACCGCACTTTCCAGCATCAGCGGATTCACCGCTCTTACGTTTGGCCGTGCTGACGGTACCGGAACGATAACGTTTAGTGGCTCAGATCCAGAAACGCCTTACTTGTTTACAAGTTCAATCATTCTGCAGTCGGGTGGAACAGGTGGTTCCGTGGTTATCGACAAGGCGATTGCCACAACCGACGCACCATTGACATTCAATGCCGGTGGTGTTCTGTCTATCAACCAGAGTGCAGGAACTCAAACCGGCGCAGTTTCACTGACGGGAGATACCATAACGATTGCCGACACCAAATCGGTCTTCAGTTCGTCGGGCGGTGCCATCACCATCTCTGCGAATACTCTCGCACTTCCTGGTACTGCCACCCTGTCCAGTACGGGGTCGCTTGCCGTCACTCCTAAAACCACAGGAACAACCATTGGTATTGCTGGGGGGAGTGGCACATTGGCATTGCCTGCCAGCTATTTCTCTTCCAATTTTGCTGACGGGTTTTTGGATATTACCATCGGTAACGCAACCACAGATGACATCACCATCGGTGGAGATGTCACCCTCAACAATAATTTCTCACTGATCAGTGGAGGCGCGATCACCATCAATGGAGCGCTGGTGGCGACCGCTAACAACCTCATAACCCTTCAGGGGTCAGGCTCTGTCACCGAAGGCGCGAATGGCTCACTGGTTGCTGATACACTGCTGCTGATGGGTGGCAATGTCACTCTAAACAACACAGGCAACAACGTTAGCACCCTTGCCGCCAGTGGTGTCGACAATTTAACCTACCTCAACAGCGAAGCCCTGACTATTGGCACGGCAGGCGATATCAATGGAATCAACACCACTGGCACGGTGAACGTGGCAACACTATCTGGCAACATGACCATCTTGCAAACTATTGCCACCTCCAACGCTTCAACAAGTGCTGTTACCTTGAATACCGGCAAGGATACTGATGCAAAAACATCTACAGGCGGAGATATTATTATCAGCGGCGGCAATATCACCGTTGGCGCTGGTGGTTTGGCCAAGCTCTATACCGGCAGCGTCAGTGGCAGTACAGGACTGATGTCGCTTATCGAGTCTGGTATCGACCACTTTCGCTATGCGAGTGACGAATCAACCACAAATTATTCGCTGGCACTTTCTGCAGGCATCTATGCCATCTACCGCGAACAGCCAATGCTGACTGTAACGCCTGGAAGCAACACCATTACTTATGGTGACACAACGCCTGATGTTGCGGGCACCTATGGCTCTTATGCAAACGGCGACACTTCGCCGGGAACGGTTACAGGAACTGCAACATGGACGATCAATGGAAGCACACCGACAACGTCCTACACCGCTGGAAGTTATAATGTAAGCTATAGCAACGGATTAGAAAGTAGTCTTGGCTACAGCTTTACTGATAACGTCTCCAGCAGCAACGAACTTACTGTCAACAAAGCACTACTGACGGTGACGGGAACCAGAACATACACGGGCACAAACGGCTTTGATTACAGCCAGTTGAGTGTGACGGGTGCACAAAACAATGAAACAATAACGCTGAGCACCGGCACTGGCAGCAGCGGAAGCAACAGTGACGTTGGCCTCTACAGCGGCAGCATACTCAGCGGCCTGTCAATCAGCGTCAGCGGCGGTAACGCAACGGCAGCAAACTACGAGTTGCCGGGCACTGGTACGCTGAGCATAACCAGGGCCCCCCTGAGCATCACAGCCAACAGCACCAGCAAGACGTACGGGCAAGCGCTGACCTTTACAGGCAATGAGTGCAGCAGCAGCGGCCTGCAAAACGGTGAAGCACTGAGCGGCGTGAGCTTGAGCAGTGATGGAGCAGCGGCAGATGCGAACGTCGGCAGCGGCAGCTACAGTATTGTGGCCAGCACGGCAGAGAGCGGCAACGGTTTCAAGCCTGGCAACTACGATATCACCTACAACCCCGGCACATTATCGGTGACCAGGGCGCTTTTGACGGTGACAGGAACCAGAACATACTCGGGCACCACTGGCTTTGTTTATGACCAGATGAGCACTGGTGGCGCACAAAACGGTGAAACGATAACCCTGAACGATGGTGCTGGCAACAACAGCAGTAATATTGATGTTGGCAGTTACACCGGCACACTGAGCAACCTGTCGATCATCGTCAGCGGTGGCAACGCATCGGCGGCAAACTACCAGTTGCCGGTCACTGGTACACTGAACATAACACCAAAGACGGTAACACTCCTGGCAAGCAAAATTTATGATGGCTCAACAAGTCTGGCCGATACCGTGACGATTATGACCGGTGTCGGCAATGAGACGCTGACTTACAGCAATGCTGTTGCCAGTGATGCCAATGTTGCCACAACGAACAAATCCATCAACACAATCACGCTTGCTGATGGTTCAGGCCTGGCGAGCAACTACCAGTTGCCGACGCTGAACAGTGCCACTGCACCGGTAACCATCAGCCCGAAAACAATAACACTTTCGGCAAACAAGAGTTATGATGGCTCAACAAGTCTGGCCGGTGCTGTGACGATTGTGACCGGTGTTGGCAGTGAGACCTTGACCTATACAACTGCTTTGGCGAGTGACTCCAATGTTGCCACAGCAAACAAATCCATCAGTTCAATCACGCTTGCTGATGGTTCAGGCCTGGCAAGCAACTACCAGTTGCCAACGCTGAGCAGCGCTACGGCACCGGTAATAATCACCCCAAAAACAGTCACACTTTCGGCAAAAAAAATTTATGATGGCTCAACAAGTCTGGCCGGTGCGGTGACAATTGTAACCGGTGTCGGCGGTGAGACGCTGACTTACAGCAATGCCTTGGCCAGTGATACCAATATTGACACCGCCAACAACTCCATCAGCACCATAACACTTGCTGATGGCACAGGGCTGGCAAGCAACTACCAGTTACCATCACTGAGCTACAGTACCGCACCAGTGACTATAATCACGAGTCAAACAAGTCTCACCAACAAAGCGAGCAGTTCAGTGTTCAGCAGTATACTACAAACCAGCAGCCCGACCACAACTACAGGGACGAGCACTGCGACTCCCACAGGGACTGCTGAAAGTAGCTTGATTACAGAAAGTGGCACGGCTTCGACTACTGGGACCACTGAAAGCAGCGCTGCTACAACTTCAGGAACTGCGGAAAGCAGCGCTGCTACAACTTCAGGAACCGCTGAAAGCAGTGCCGCTACAACTTCAGGAACTGCGGAAAGCAGCGCTGCTACAACTTCAGGAACCGCTGAAAGCAGCTCTGCTACAACTTCAGGAACTGCGGAAAGCAGCGCTGCTACAACTTCAGGAACTGCGGAAAGCAGCGCTGCTACAACTTCAGGAACTGCGGAAAGCAGCGCTGCTACAACTTCAGGAACTGCGGAAAGCAGCGCTGCTACAACTT
>CAJEXI010000012.1:85119-89179 GCA_903994455.1 uncultured Chlorobiaceae bacterium
CAGGAACCGCTGAAAGCAGTGCCGCTACAACTTCAGGAACTGCGGAAAGCAGCGCAGCTACAGCTTCAGCTTCAGCTTCAGGAACTGCGGAAAGCAGCGCAGCTACAACTTCAGGAACCACTGAGAGCAGTGCCGCTACAACTTCAGGAACCACTGAAAGCAGTGCCGCGACAGCTTCAGGAACTGCGGAAAGCAGCGCAGCTACAACTTCAGGAACCACTGAGAGCAGTGCCGCGACAGCTTCAGGAACTGCGGAAAGCAGCGCAGCTACAACTTCAGGAACCACTGAGAGCAGCGCCGCTACAGCTTCAGGGGCCGCTGAAAGCAGCGCCGCTACAACTTCAGGAACCGCTGAAAGCAGTGCCGCTACAACTTCAGGAACCGCTGAAAGCAGTGCCGCTACAACTTCAGGAACCGCTGAAAGCAGCGCCGCTACAGCTTCAGGGGCCGCTGAAAGCAGCGCGGCAACCAGTAGCTCAACATCAAATGCGAAGACATCCGCCAACACGGGTAGTAAATCAGGTTTAAATGCCGCAGCCACCAGGGCGCAAATGGCTGCCGGATCAATGAGACCTGGTTTACCTGGAGCAATACCCGGTTTGCCAGGTGCAATACCCGGTTTGTCTGGTGCCATGGCAGAGTCCGCAGCCAATTCTGGAGCACTCACTCAGGTCGTAGAAAATACCTTTGCAACCAGCAACATTGTTGAGGTAGTTTCCAGCCCCGATCAACTTTCTTTATCGAGTGGAACACCGGTATCTGGCCGGCGGCGCTACAATGCCGCTTCAAAGAAAGGAAGAAGAAGCGATGCCCCGCCGGACCCAGTTGCCTTCGGTACCTTGGGAACGCTGGGATATTTAACCGTATACTTATTCGCCATGTATAATAAAAAGTAGTTCAGTGAATCGGCCTTTCTGCCAAGCAACTCTCCGATGCTCTCCCGATCAGAAAAGGAGGATTCTGTCAAGCGAAAATAGTCAGCGGCAGTGAATCGCTCCACCAGCTTTTCCGAGAGGATTGAGCGATCCCTGTCTTGCAGATGCCGCGGCACCTGTTTGACATCGAAGGTGGCCGCATTGGAGAGAATCACCAGTTGGATAAAGGGCATGATAATGATGATCGGCAGCATTCCCCGGTTGTGGAATATCTGCAGGAACTCTTTCTGCACCAAAAACCATATCGTACGCATCAACAGCGCAGAGACCAGCATAAGAATAAGCGCCATAAGACCCGGCACAAAAAGGTTGACACTTTTCAGCTCAGGGTTGAACATCATAAGCGGCACAGCCTCAACACCCACCTCTGCCGTTTTGAATGCCGTGTTCCGGTAGTCCTGCAACACCGAAGCGGTATAGTCGATGATAATTTTCGAGATGTTGGGATTCGATCCGTCAGTCAACACCTGGACGTTCGCCCTCCCCTCCCTTATCATCGTGCAGCAAAGCCCGGCTCAAAAACGATCGTTTCGGCAATGCTCCCCTCCGCAAAAGCATGCTCAATCTCTTTTGCGGAGGGCAGCTCCTTCGTCATCACAAAGTAGCCAGAAGAGGCAAACTTGTCGGTAATTGCCTGGGTAACTAATCAAGAGTTTCATTGTGGCAAGCTGGCAAGAAAGGCGTTTTTTCATTGTCTGTTAAATAATCAGCCTCATCTTTGGCTAAACATCTCCAGCATAGCGAGGGATCATCACTCCACCTGATAGTTCAGCAGCCCTGCATAAGAGTTCCCTGTACCATAGTTGGCAAACACCCCTGCCTCTCCCGGCAAAAGCATAACATCACCAGTAAAATAGCCACTGTTCAGCAGCAAATGAGCTACAGGTTTTGAATGCTGGGTAATCATCATCTTTTGAGCGCCATCCGATTTGAGCCTGAAACGCACCAGTTTTCCGGCAGGCACCACACCGCTCAACGGCTCTGTTAATACAACATGGTGTGCATAATAGTCAGTAAAGGCAAAAGGAAACCCTTTCGGATACGATGCAACATCAGTGAAGGTAATGTTGTACGATATGGCATCACTGCTTTTGGTATCAGAGGATTTTTCTGACACAAAGACTATTGCCACATAATCTCCAGCTTTGGGAGCTGAAAACAGAAGTTTCAAATGGTTGTCGGGCTGACGAAGCTGCAAGGCCCATGCTCCCTTGACCTCTTTGGAACCAGCACGCAAGCGACCGCTCAACTGCTGCACATTCGCCCCAAAATCAAACCGGTATGGTGCAACAACGGCATCAATATGTGCCCGCGAATGCTTCGATATATCCACACCAAGATCAATCATTCCGGGAGGCACTGAAGCCATGGCAAGAAATGTCTTGCGAGTAACAGGTTTCGGCAAAAGCTGCCACACCGGATTTTCAGGAAAATGGCTTGTAATAAAAAACTCTGGATCAGCCAAGAAATAATTCCACCTGCCACTCTTTCTTGAAAAGCGTCCGGAATCATCAAGTGAACCTGCATCCCATGTCGAATCAAGCAGATACCAATGACCAGCAAGGTTTACAGCATTCCAGGCATGGTTGGCTCCCCCCGTCATTACACCAACTGCATAGCCGTATCCTTTGGCATAGCCGTCAACCTTCTCAATCTGTAATCCGGCAACAGCACCCATCTCCTGAAGCAACGCAGAGTACCCGTCACAAACAGCCTTGCCACGACGAAAGGTATTGGCAGACCCAACGGCATTGCGCAAATCACCAGAAAAATAGGCATCAACATCATACTCGATATACGTCGTGATCCACCTGTAAATAGCATAGAGCCTCGCAAGATCACTTGGCAACTCTGCTGTAAGTTTTTTGGCAACAATCGCCAGTGAGTTGCCACCCGGATAACCGACAGCACTGACCCGCCGGTCAACATCAGCAGAAAAAGAGCGGAGACTTTTACGCAACTCTGTATTCGACTGCGGAAAAGATCGAATGGGTAACACCTTGACCATCGCTGACAGCTCCTGAGTTTTAGCGGAAGCAGCATGTGCTGCCTTCGCTGTTGTTAGCCCCATGACTGACAGGGTTATTGCAAACAACAGTGTATAATGAAAAATTTGATGCATTGAATGAAAGCAAAAAAAGAAGTGATTTTTTCTGTTCATGGTTATAGCTCCTTTTAAAAGAGAGCTGGTCAATATGCGTTGCATAATAAAGCCAAAGTCAACACCGAAAGGTTAGCAACCGAAGTGCCAAACACAAAAAAGTCACGACACCCAAGTAGAGTAAATGTATGGATAGCCATGTTCATCAACAAATTAAGATGAAAAAAGACGGAAATTATAGATGGCAGATGATACACCAAAGTCCAACTTGACTATTTTCACCCTCGGGTCCTGAAAAAAATTGAGGCTTGGCCTGAGTCAATCGAGAGAAATGACATAAAATCGACCGACGCTTTTTGGTGGTTGGTCAACAAAAAAAAACATTCTGTTTTCAGGGTTTTGTTTGCACAAGGTCGTAGAGAACAAAGATACTTCCGGTTGCCCCTGCGACTATTCGGTTTTGTTGTGTCGAGCAAGCTGTATAAACACCTCATTCATACTCTCCACCCCGAAATGGTGCGTACCGGCAAAAAAACGGATGTTCTCGCGCACTGTCAGGTCGTCGTAGAGGGAGAAGCTTTGGCTCAGGTAGCCGATGTTCCGTTTTACTTCCTCTGCGCCAGTGTAGAGGTCGAACCCTGCAACTGTGGCCTTGCCGGATGTGGGGACGAGAAGGACGGTCAGCATCCTGATGGCGGTGGTCTTGCCTGCCCCGCTGGCTCCGAGAAAGCCGAAAATCTCTCCGCCGGAGATGGAGAGTGAGAGCGCATCAACCACCACGAAATCGCCAAACCGTTTGGTCAGTTTGTCGGTATGAATCACCGGTTCACTCATAAGGGCACACTTTTCAGGTCAAGAGTTAGGTCAAGGCACAAAAGAATCTCCACTTCAATACATGGGAGCTCCCCTGTTTCTCTTCCATGAGCGCGATAAAGATATCTTCAATCACCGGTTAAATCACCGACACCGAGGCCCGTGAACCCTTCCGTCTGAAGAGCAGCAAGTAGCTCATCGGCCCTGACTG
>CAJEXI010000013.1 GCA_903994455.1 uncultured Chlorobiaceae bacterium
ACCCCCCAAGCGTTGAGACTTATCGCGCTGCTTGATCATGAAATGAGTGCCGCTGAACTCATGGAAGCCTTGCATATCAAAGACCGCAAACACTTCCGGGATGCGTTTCTGCAACAAGCTCTGGTTGGTAACTTTGTAGAGATGACCATTCCCGAAAAACCAAGCAGCCCTCTCCAGAAATATCGCCTGACTGAAACGGGTAGTATGGCGCTCAAAAAAAGCCGGGGTGGCGAATGAGTGGGCGCTCAGTGAAGTAGTTTTGCTGGTATCTATGGAGCAATTATTAGAACGGTAACTGCTGATTCGTTACCTTCAAGGATAGACAATCAATGAATTCAGGCATGTTACTCGGAGGGAAAAAATGGCATCTGGCGAGTTACTCAGAAAACTGGTAAAGTCTGGAGCTGACGGAAATTATGAGTCTTTCCGGCAAGTATCAGAGGAGGTCATTCTGGAAGAGCGGGAAAAGCGCCATTACCTTTTGGCCAATGATCTGGAAAAGATTCTTTACGGCCGCACCAGCATCGCCAGCAAGCCTTTGCTCTCTTTGGTCAAGCAGATTCCAAGCGATAAGGAGCGAGGGCTGCCGTTGCTGACAATCAAAGAACCAGTTCGGTGCATCGAAGACATTGTTCTCTCCGATCAGAACAGCTCCCTGATTGATGAAATTCTTCAGGAGCACCACCGTCAGGAGCTGCTCAACAGCCATGGTCTTTTTCCAGTGGATCGCCTGTTGTTCTGCGGCCCTCCAGGATGTGGAAAAACTCTGGCTGCCGAAGTTTTGGCTTCTGAGTTAGGGTTGCCACTTGCCATAGTGCGGATTGACAGCGTGGTCTCCTCCTACTTGGGAGAAACTGCATCCAACCTCCGGCAGGTTCTTGATTTTGCGGCATCCGTACCGATGGTTGTACTGTTTGATGAGTTTGATGCCCTTGCCAAGGAGCGTGCTGATTCCGCCGATCATGGTGAACTCAAACGGGTAGTCAACGCATTTCTCCAATTGCTGGATAGTTATGAGGGGAAAAGCATCCTTATAGCAGCCACCAACCACGAAAGTATTCTTGATGCTGCCGTCTGGCGCAGGTTTGACGAAGTACTGGTTTTTGAGCCGCCCAATCTGGAACAGTTGCGTCGCCTTCTCGCCTGCAAACTGAGGGGAGTACGTCGGGATTTTGAGGTCGATAACAACGAGGTGGCCAACCTGTTCAAGGGAATGAGCCACTCCGATGTGGAGCGGGTACTGCGTCGCGCAACCAAGGAGATGGTTCTGGCAGGTGTAGAATTTTTAAACGAGCGGCAACTCAAGTCAGCTATTCGCCGCGAAGATGCCCGGCGTGCACGAATGAAGCGGGGAGAGTGAGCCAATGACGTTGTCTGGGACTGAAAAAAGTGAACTGGTCACAAATTGTGACCGATTCGCTACTCTCAAACAATCACACTTTGATTCGCTCAGTTATCAATTACTGCCCGAAAACCATTTGCGTGGTGTCACGAAAATGGTAGAAATATATGGTATTACAACAACGCGCCCTTTCGCCAACTTTCTCCCCACACAGGCTATTGCTGTCATCAAGAAGCTGAAACGGCGGGTAAGAGCTGAAGAGAAAAAACTTGAAAAACAATCAGGATAGCTGCCTGATCCTGAAAAATCATGAACAAGCACACACTGAAACCCGGCTGGAAGCTGGTGAAGTTCGGCGATATTGCCCAAAACGTAACGGTTCGTGTTGATCCGGCTAAGGCAAATTCTGATATCTATGTCGGGCTTGAGCATCTTGATCCGAGCACGTTACACCTTCGTCAGTGGGGGCATCCGTCTGATGTTACAGGTCAGAAATTGGAGTTCAAAAAAGGTGATGTGATTTTTGGACGTCGCCGGGCATATCAGCGGAAGCTTGCCATAGCTGAATTCGACGGAATTTGTTCTGCTCATGCAATGGTGGTCAGGGCGAAACCGAAAGTTATTCTGCCAGAGTTTTTACCGTTTTTTCTGCAATCCGACATGTTCATGGAGCGAGCCATTGAAATATCTGTCGGTTCACTCTCCCCGACAATCAACTGGAAAACACTGTGTATTCAGGAGTTTCCACTGCCACCTCTTGAAGAGCAGAAGCGTATTGCCGAGATTTTGTGGGCAGCAGATAACGCATTTGAATACAATATCTCGTTAAAACAAACAGCGCAAAAGCTGTACCTGGCAACCATAGAGCATAGGCTTTTTGACAAAGCGAACAAAGATGTCAAAGTTGAAGAACTCGCAACCATCAACAGTGCAACATTATCTGAATCGCGTACTCCTCCAGATTATCGCTTCAAATATTTAGATATTGGGACTGTGATTGCTCCAAAAACCATCGGTGAGCTTTCGTGTTACTCATTTTCTGATGCACCAAGCAGAGCGCGAAGAGTTGTTGAAGACCATGACATTTTACTCTCAACCGTTCGCCCAAATTTAAAATCCTTTGTTCGAGTGGAAAAACTGAAGGAGGTTATCATCGCATCGACTGGTTTTGTGGTGTTAAGCCCAAAAAGCAGAGCGATTGGCAGTATTTTATTCCACGCTTTTTTTTCAAAACGTTTTGAGGATTTTTGTGAAGCGCGGGTTACAGGAACAAGTTATCCTGCGATAAGCGCAAAAGATATTGGTGAATTTAAAATATGTATTTCTAAAAACGATGAGGCTGTAACAGCCACTGCAAAAGCAATAGATGCGATTGATGAAGCTATTGCCAATATAGATTTCAACATATCTCAACTTGATGCTCTGAAAAAAGTTTTAGCGAAGAAAACACTTTCGGAAGATGCCTATGCGCAACAAAAAGGCCTGCTCAGACGGCAGGCCCATCTCCCTCAGCTCTTACACCCAAAAAGGATGGCTGATGAGTAAAAAGAGTATCTATTATTTTTTATCGTTTCCAAAGTTGCAATATCAGTGGTGAAAACACAATGCAGAGAATCTTATGGTGTAACAAGATTTGTTTCATGCTCAATCCGGCTTTCTGAACTACAAGGATGAGGAGACCAATGTGAACCTGTTCAACGAAACCAACACCGTCGAGCAGATGGTTCTCGACATACTCTCAGGGAATCTGTCGCAGAACCTGCTTGCCGAGGAGCGGGCGCTCTACTCCGGTGCGATCAAAGGGTGGCGATTTGTGCCTGCCGAAGAGTTGCCGCGCCAGTACTCCAGCGTGCTGGTGGAGCCGATGGTTCGTGATGCGCTCATTCGCCTGAACCCGGAGATTAAAGCGCAGCCGGATCGGGCCGATGAGGTGCTTTATCGTCTTCGTACCATTCCGCTCTCGGTGCAGAGCGAAGGGCTTGTTCGGGCCAATGAGCTGTTTTCGGAATGGCTTCGTGGCGAAAAGTCCATGCCTTTTGGCGAACACGGTGAACACTCGTCGGTGCGGCTGATTGATTTTGAGGATCTGGGCAATAACGACTATGTGGTGACCAGTCAGTGGGTCTACCCGGTTAAGGAGGGTGGTCGCCGTTTCGACATTCTGCTGCTGGTCAACGGGATTCCGCTTGTCATCGGCGAGGCCAAAACACCGGTTCGTCCGGCAGTTACCTGGGTGGATGGTGCCAGTGATATTCATAACGGCTATGAGCAGAGTGTGCCGCAAATGTTTGTGCCCAATGTGCTCTCCTTTGCGACCGAGGGCAAATGCTATCGTTATGGCACCGTGCGCATGCCCATTGATATCTGGGGCCCTTGGCATGGAAGCGAGAACAAGTCGGAGGGGACAATGGCTGATGTGCAGCGCTCCATAGCCGCGATGCTTCGACCGCATATTGTGCTCGACATTTTGCAGAACTTTACCCTCTTTGCCACCGACAAAAAGCATCGGCGCATTAAAATCATCAGCCGTTACCAGCAGTATGAAACGGCAAACCTCATGGTCTCCCGTGTTGTGCATGGATACCCGAAAAAAGGGCTCGTCTGGCATTTTCAGGGTTCGGGCAAGTCACTGCTGATGGTCTTTGCAGCGCAGAAACTGAGGATGCACGGCAAGCTTGGAAACCCGACGGTGATCATCGTTGTTGACCGAATTGATCTCGACACCCAGATCACCGCCACCTTTAACGCCACCGATATTCCAAACATGATCGGGGCGGCTACCCGGCAGGAGCTGCAAAAGCTGCTTGGTGCGGACACTCGAAAAATCATCATCACCACCATTCACAAGTTCGGCGAGGCAGAGAGTTGCCTGAATGACCGTTCAAACATCATTGTGATGGTGGACGAAGCCCATCGTACCCAGGAGGGTGATCTGGGGCGCAAAATGCGGGCGGCACTGCCCCACGCTTTTCTCTTTGGCTTGACCGGCACGCCAATCAACAAGCGCGACCGCAATACCTTCTGGGCCTTCGGAGCAGAGGAGGACAAGCAGGGGTATATGAGCCGCTACTCCTTTCAGGACTCGATTCGCGACAACGCCACACTGCCACTGCACTTCGAGGCGGTTGATGTCAAGCTCCATATCAACAAGGAGGCGATCAATGAAGCCTATCTGCTGATTACCGATCAGTTGAACGAGCAGGATCGCGATGAGCTGGCCAAGCGAGCGGCGAAGATGGCGGTGCTGGTCAAGGCACCTGCAAGGGTAGAGGCAATCTGCCACCACATCGCACATCATTATCAAACCAAGGTTGAGCCCAACGGCTTCAAGGCGCAGGTGGTCGTTTTGGACCGGGAGTGCTGCGTCCTCTATAAAAAGGCGTTGGACAAACTGCTCGGAAAAGATGCCAGTGCCATTGTCATGCACACACAGGGCGGAAAGGGTGATGAATACGCCGAATGGCAACTCTCCAAAGATGATGAGGCAAAGTTGCTCGACCGCTTTCGTGACACGGCTGATCCGCTCAAGTTCCTGATTGTCACTTCAAAGCTGTTAACCGGTTTCGATGCGCCGATTCTTCAGGTGATGTACCTCGACAAGCTGATGAAAGATCACAGCCTGCTCCAGGCCATCTGCCGCACAAACCGCCGTTATCCCGGCAAAAGCCACGGCCTTATTGTCGATTATCTCGGCATTTTTGATGACGTTGCAACAGCGCTCGATTTCGATGACAAAGCGGTACAGCGGGTTATCACCAATCTGGATGAGCTGAAAAAAGAGCTGCCAACACAAGTAGAAAAATGCCTGCTGTTTTTTCCCGGAGTAGATCGCTCCGTTGGTGGTTACGAAGGGTTGATTGCCGCTCAGGATTGCCTGCCTGACAACGACACTCGCGACAAATTTGCGGCAGAATACTCGGTACTTTCCAGACTTTGGGAAGCCTTGTCGCCCGACCACGCCCTCGAACCTTATGAGGCAGAGTACAAGTGGCTGACTCAGGTGTATGAATCGGTAAAGCCGCCGAGCGGGAATGGCAAGCTGCTCTGGCACGCCCTTGGAGCCAAAACAATTGAGCTGGTTCACGAAAATGTGCATCTGCAAACGCTTCGTGACGATCTCGATACACTGGTGATGGATGCCGATGTGCTGGAAAGTCTGCTCGAATCGAGGGAGCCCGGCAAAAAGTCAAAAGAGATTGAAATCAAGCTCATTGCCCGCTTGCGCAGGCACAAAAACAACCCGATTTTTATTGCACTGGGCGAGAGACTTGAAAAACTCAGGGAGAAGCATGAGCAGGGGTTGCTGCACAGCCTCGACTTTTTGAAAGAGCTGCTGATGCTCGCAAAAGAGGTGTTACAGGCCGAGAAAGAGGTCACCCCTCCCGATGAGCAAAGCAAGGCAAAAGCAGCTCTGACCGAACTCCTGGCAGAGGTGAAAAATGTAACGACGCCGATCGTCGTTGAGCGAATCGTGACCGACATCGACGAAATTGTCCGTCTGGTTCGTTTTCCGGGATGGCAAAGCACCAAAGCGGGAGAGCGTGAAGTGCAAAGGGCGCTCCGCAAGGTGATTTACGTGAAATACCAGATCAAAGACCAGGACTTGTTTGACAAGGCTTATGGCTATATCCGGCAGTACTATTGACAGGTCGAAAGCAATGAGAATGGAGCTGGTATTGAGTTTCTGGCCCCCACGAACAAAAAAAGCCCGCAAGCACTAAACTTGCGGACTTTCTGTACAGCAGTGTGGACGATAGAGGATTCGAGCCTCTGACTTCTACAGTGTAAATATCATACTAAAACTATATGCTATTGATATAAAAGGAGTTAATGGCCTATAAAATTTTCGATAAAGTAAAAGCATTGGCCACCAGCTCTCGTACAGCAAACTCTTGAAACACCGCAACAGTTTTACACAGAGCTTTTTCAATGACTTCATTGACAGGCAAGAGCCCGTGGATATAGGTGATAAGTCCTTCGAAACCGCTGGCGTGGCGTTTTGCACGGACGTTTCAGTAAAACCCATAACTGCGACAGAAGGGAGCACTGTCCTTTCAGGGCGAAACTACAGGTTCAATTCAGATCATGATACGTTTTAAAGCTGTCCAGAATTATTTCGACACATTTGCCATTTCTCAAGAATTTATTTAAGATGATATTTGCGACAAAACCGACATATTAGGACGAATAACGCGATATTCTGAACAAAATAATGAAGACATCGCTAAAAAACACGACAGTCGATGACTCTCTGATCCTTTATGCAGAACTCAATGATGCTGAGATAAGAGCAGCACAACGGCACCTGAAAACCGGGTTGTTTAAGCGGATTGTCTCTGGCGTTCTCAGCGCCAGCCCTGAAAAGGAGTGGCCAGCAATTATTGCTTTGCACAGAATACGACTCCTCGCTGCTCTTTTCCCTGGTGCGGTAATCGGCTATCGAAGTGCCTTCAGTGGCGGTATGCCCGTCGATGGCGTGATGCACCTCAGCTACAGCTACAAAAGGGGCATCGATTTACCGGGATTGCGAGTCGTTCTGGTCAAGGGACACGGTAACGTTCAAGGTGACCAGCCAATGTCAGGACGAAACATATTTTTTCCCTCTCAAGCGCGCATGCTGATGGAAAACCTCACCCAGAGTCGTGGAGCGATCAAAAAAGCTATGGGTCGTATTGCCGTCGAAGAACGGCTGATCAGTATTTATGAATCGAGAGGCCCTGAAGCTCTCAACCGCATCAGGGATGAAGCTCGCACTATTGCCGCCACCCTGGAGTTTGAGAAGGAATTCAGCATGTTGCATGACCTCATCGGAAGCATTCTCGGAACAAAAAGTGCCCAACTCGCCACTGCAGCAAGACAAGCACTGGCCGCAGGCACACCTTTTGACGCTCGGCGTTTGGCCCTTTTTGAAACGTTGGCCGCCACATTGCGAGCAATGCCTCTCATGCAAAAACCATCACCAACCACAACCGGAAGCGCGCGCTTCAATTTTGCGTTTCTGGAGTCCTATTTCAGCAACTTCATCGAGGGAACGGAATTCGATGTCTCTGAAGCACGGCGAATTGTACTTGAAGGGAAAATTATCGACCAACGCCCGAAAGACTCTCACGATATTCTCGGTGTATTCAGGCAGGCCATTGATCCCGGGTGGTCAAACCAGTCGATGGCACCTGGAGAAGCTGTCTTGCATCAGTTGCGGCAGCGCCATCTGGATCTGATGAAAGAACGGCCGGAAGCGGCTCCCGGTGATTTCAAAGAGCGTGAGAATTTTGCAGGAAACACGACGTTCGTTTCACCGAGAAACGTACGCGGAACAATGATTGAGGGAAGCAAGCTGTTGCCATCGGTTCAACCCGGCATGGCGAGGGCGTTGCTTGCAATGTTCATCGTCTCGGAAGTACATCCATTTATTGATGGAAATGGCCGACTTGCACGCCTCGTTATGAACGCAGAATTGTCTGTTGTCAATGCATGCAGAGTAATTGTCCCAACGTTATTCAGAGAGGAATATCTGGACTACCTGCGCGTGCTTACACGGCAAGGAAAACCAGAACCATTCATTTCCGCCATGCAGAAAATCCAGCAATGGAGCGCCGCGTTCGACTACACCGATCTGGATAGGGTGATTGACCAGATGAAGGCCTGCAACGCATTCGAAAAATCCCTCAAGCAGTACCAGTTGCTCAACCTCTCTGACTTGAGTAGCGGTTCTCAAATCGCTCCGTTGGTGGTTACGAAGGGTTGATTGCCACTCAGGACTGCCTGCCTGACAACGACACTCTCGACAAATTTGCGGCTGAATACTCGCTGCTTTCCAGACTTTGGGAAGCCTTGTCGCCCGACCATTCTCTCGAAGCTTATGAGACCGATTGTCGTTGAGCGAATCGTGACCGACATCGACGAAATTGTCCGCCTGGTTCGTTTCCCCGGCTGGCAAAGCACCAAAGCGGGAGAGCGTGAAGTGCAAAGGGCGCTCCGCAAGATGATTTACGTGAAATACCAGATCAAAGACCAGGACTTGTTTGACAAGGCTTATGGCTATATCCGGCAGTATTATTGACAAGTCGAAAGCAATGAGAATGAAGTGGAATTGAAGGTTGCTAAGGAAAAACAAAAAAAGCCCTCAAGCGCTAAACTTGCGGGCTTGACAAAAATTTTATCCCTATCGATCAAGACATAAAAACAATGATTAAGCTCCCACCTCTGATTTTTCATGACTACTTCGCCATGAATCCGGCGCAATCCAATTGTCCTGAAAATATCGCTTTGCCCGGAGTGCTTCCACTGTTGGAGATAGAAATACCTGCACCTGCTGCACCACATCAGCAAACGAGACCGGCAGGTATTCAAGACCAATACGTTTTCTGAAGGCATTCCATTGCACCTGCTTCTCCTCAATGAACTCTCCGGAAAAAATTTCTTTCATCTGGACGAGCGTTGTTCCCCGTTGCGCAAACGTCTGCCTGATGGCTTCTGCGAGACTGGCACCTTCGAAGTCATACTGGCGTGAGAGCATCCAGATATCATAGAAATCTTTCATCCTGCTGTTGAGGATGCCAAGCTTAACCATCACCTCAAACTTTTCAGCAATCATGCTTTCCCTGCTATAACAGTAGAGCTCAGCCTGAGGGAAATTCAGCAATGATGGTAAAGATTCCTGTACTGGTTCAGGGTAGACCTTGTCTCCAAATCCAATATCAAGCTGGATAGTCAGTCGGGCGGCATCGAGATCACCGCGAAATCGTATGCGCAATCCTGCATAGTCCGCATCTTCCGTTATCGACTCAAAGGTGATTGATTCCGGATCGAAAACGATCCCGTCTCCTTGTTTTTCAACGGCTAAAACCTGACGGATAATGGTCGTAATACTCTCCGGGGCGTTTCCTGTTTTGCCGAGCATATCGATATCCATTGTCGGTCTTGCCAAGGGAGCATGCCAGACTCTTAACAACAATGCCCCCTTGAGAATGAAACGATCTGCGAATGAAGAAACCGACAGACGGTAGAGAAAGCGCTCCATGGCATAGTATTGCAACAGCTCCTGAAAAGGCCTGTTTTCCTGTCGCGCCTTGTTCAGCAGCCTTTGCCTGACCGAGGCACCAATATTTTTGATCCCTTTTGCGTTCACAGCGTTGCCTCCAGATACGGTTTTATGACCGAGGCAACACGACACACCTCTGCATACTGCATGAGCGCATGCAGATTCTTTTGCATTCTCTGCCGATACAGTTTGAGCGCTTCGAGCACGATATCCATTCCGATCCTGTTTCGGAATTTGAAGCAGTCGACAAGCGTCTTTTCCGGACTGTAGATCTTCACCGGGACACCATCGAGCTGATGCGTTTCAATACCGACCTTAAAACAAGGGGGTGAAAACCGGAAAACCGTAACCGGAGGATACTCGATTCTTGGTTGTTCAGCACCTTTTTCAAGCGCAAGAGATACACTGTGTGGAACCTGAGTGGTCATTTCGTGAAAGGAGAGTGCCGAAACCAGACAAAGGACACCATTCGGAACCCTCAGTGCAACGGTCACAAGATCAGGATATTCGAGCGGTTTCCGCCCTTTGAGTTGGTAAATGCCTCGAGAAAGCTCTTCAAGCTCACCACTGTCACGAAGACTGTAAATCGTTCGGGGATGAACACCAAGACTGATCGCTTCACGGGTACGGATGAGGCCCCCCTGGGCAAGAATAAGAGCTTTGGCCTTATCTGCAACTGTACTTTGTTGTGACATTTTTCATACGGATAGAAATACCATACATTATGCATAAGTATAGGTATATTTATCCTAACCAACAATAGACCAGAGACGTATCGAAAAAGGCTCAGGGAAATTTTCACACCTCCTTCCTCAACCTTTGAGCGACCTTTGAGCCGTTCACTGCAAATTACCTGAACTGGCTGAACGACATTGTATTGTTATTGCGAAAACGTATCATTACAAATGGAGCCAAGGTCTTCTCACAGTATCATGAACCTCAACTTTAAGCACTGATGCTTTTCAGAGTCATGTCCGACATCCATAACGAGTTCTGGCGAGAAGAGAGCAGCGAGGACTGGCAAGTTCCGGAACTTGAGGGGGACAATGAATCCGTGCTCATCCTTGCTGGAGATATCGGACTGCTGAGCAGAAAACAGACATGGTTCGGCTTTCTTTCGCAGTGCTCAAAGCAGTTCAGGGCTGTTTTCGTCATTGAGGGCAATCATGAATGGTATCACGGCAACATCGAGAAGCACTCCTGGCCGAACGCCATCGCCGAGCATGAATTTCACAACGTACATACCGCTCCGCTCATTTTGGAGGAGCAAAAAATCGCCATCATCGGTACAACGCTCTGGACCAACTTTTTTGGCGGCAACCCCATCGCCATGTTCGATGTCAGTCAGGGCCTGTATGACTATCGCCTGATAAAAGTCGGAGCCGATTATCACCGGTTACGGCCAGAGTACCTTCTTGCTCTTCATCACAAACAGAAAAAAAGGCTTTTTGAAGATGTCGATCACTATACGGGACTCGGATATACCGTGATTGTGGTCACCCATCACCACCCATCAATGCAAGGAATCGCACCTTGTTACAGGAATGATCTCCTGAATGCAGCATACGTGTCAGACCTTGAAAAAGAGGTACTCTCCCATAAAATAGAGTACTGGATCTGTGGTCACTGCCATACCGCCATGGAGTATTCAATCGGCGAGACCAGAGTGATCTGCAATCCCAAAGGATATCCTCACGAATACGGCAACGGTTTCGATCCGCTCAAAACTCTTAACGTTCTGAGTTAACATTTGGAGATTGACCAAATGAGAGGTGTAATACCTGCGGATTGCTGAAATGTTCATGCCATACCGCATCAATTCTTGACTTATTATGTACGACCAATTTTTGAAGATGTTGTAACTCTTTTGAGTAGAATCCTTTATTATAAGCAATGCTCTTGAAGAACCGCAGCAGATCATTGAAATGCTTGTTGGAATAGAGGAGCAAAACAAGTCAATGACCATCTTTTGAACATGGGAATAAAATTATGAACATTGGACTGTCCCGTGACAACGCTTACCAGAGCCTACTGGATCGTATCTCCGAGGTTTACACTTCAGGACAAGGCCGAGCGCTGCAATCGGTCAATAACGTCATTACCGAAACCTGATGGCAAATTGGCCATGACATCGTGGAATTTGAACAGGGGCGCAAAATTCGTGCCGAGTATGGTAAAGCCCTGCTCTCTACCCTCAGTCGTGATCTCACCCTTCGTCATGGCAAAGGATTCAGCAGGAGCAACCTTATTAACATGAGGCTTCTTTACCGGAACTATCAGAAAGGTCAGAAGCCTTCTGACTTATTGAGCTGGTCGCATCATAGGCATTATTCTTACTCGCCACAAGGATGAACTGCTCGTGGAGTATGCTACGTACAAAATGAACAGTCAGCTCTTTGTCCAGAAATATCAGCTCTACCTGCCTGATAGGGAAGAACTTCGCAGGGAATTGGAGCTGACCCTTCGTGAAATCGCCGATGGAGGTGGCGAATGATAAGGCCAGGATACAAGCGGACTGGGGCAGGGGTGATTCCTGAGGATTGGGAGGTATCTGCTATTGGCAACAAGGCAGAGAAAGTTGGAAGTGGGATTACACCTACAGGTGGCCAACGTGTTTACCGAAATGAAGGCCGCCCTTTTATACGTAGTCAAAATATTGGCTGGGGAAACCTGTTGCTGGATGACGTGGCAATCATTGATGATGCAATACATTTCACTTTCCCCGAAACAGAAATTCAGTTGGAAGATGTATTTTTGAACATTATCGGCATCCAATAATCCTTAACGTGCGATTTCTTCCGAATTCTGAAACCACCCCGGCTCCTACTTGAAAGGGTTAGTCTCTGAACAACAACAACCCCTTCAAGGTCATGTTTACAGCAATCTTATCATGCGGGATAAGGAGATAAATCCACGACTTGCCATCATGTGTTTTGGCAAAATCAGACGCATTCTTGCACCATTGTACCGCCGCCGCTTTTTTGGCAAGTACATCAGGAGCCTCCATCTCCTTTCGTGCCTTTGGCTCCAACATGTAGATAGCATCATCCGTTTCAGCCACAAAATCAGGCTGATACTCCTGCTCCCCTGTAGAAGAACGATAATAAATTTCAAACTGCCCTCGTGCAGGCCGAAACCACTTTGTTGCTTCACGCTCCAGAATGACGGAGACTTGCCGTTCAGTATCAGAATCAAACTTCTGCACCGGATAAAGGCATTTTGAAAACCCACCAAACAGATACTTTGCCATGTTGCTTTTGTCATCAGGAGCATACCGATAATCCAAGGCTGAATCTTTTCCGTTAACGCTATAAGCACTCTCTTTCAGTGGCACAAACCCGCACTTCACCACAATGTCATAGGCCGTATCACTTTCCCAATAATGCTCTTGCATTTGAGCATGAACAAAGTGGGCAACATCCTTCTGGTGGTATCTCAGAATTTTACCAATCTCGACCTCTTCAAGATAGCTCTTGAAATGTACAACCACCTGTTGCGCCAAGCCATAAAGAAGGTCTGCATGATCATCATAAGAAACGTCATCAAAGTCAATCAACCCATTAACGATATAATCCTCAAGCCGAACCTCATCAATCTCTTCGCCACCAAACCCTACAACCTGATGTTCACCCGTACGGAGATATTGAATCCACAACTCATCTTCAGGCGGCTGATACTTGAGGTTTTCCAGTTGAAGTTTGAAAGAGTTGAAACCAGAACAAACCTCACCCTTCGGCGCAACCAGAATACGGGGAATATCTATGGACTGTTCCTGCACCAAAATGGCAGTTTTTTTAACAATAGCAGCGATATCAAGTTTCTCTGCAACAACGCCCAGCTCATACTGTGCAGGTTGATAAGCCGCATCAACTTGACTCGAAACCACATCCAATACCTTCTGATCCTGAAGATTGCTGATACTTGGAAGAACCCCAACATCACTGCCAACCTTCCTGATTGCTTCATAGGCAAGTTGCGCAACCTTCTGCTCTTCCGGTGTACTGAAAACAGATACTTTGCTCGATGGGGCCGATTGCATAGTGTTCGATACCTGTTGCGGCTTAATCCCCAGTTGCGATGAAAGGTTTGATTGCGAAACGACCGTCACAGCACCCCTCCGCAGCTCATCGGGGTCAAGAATGATCTGCTGCAAACAAATGGCAGAATCAGGCCGTTGAGCCTCATCAACAATCTCCTGAAACCGGTCATGAGCAACAATATTCAATCGGTCAACAGCGGGAACACCTGTCCGCCGACCATAGGGCAAGCGCAAACCGCGCCCGATTGACTGCTCAATCAATATCCGAGCATTGGCCGCTCGTAAAGGCACAATGGTATACAGATTGGTAACGTCCCAACCTTCCTTCAGCATATTAACGTGAATAACTATTTCCGTCGGCTCATCAGTGCTTTCCACGGCAAGCAGACGCTGAACCATCACATCCTCCTTCTCGCCGGTCATACTCGAATCCACCTGAATGACATGCTCTTTATACCGCCCTTCAAAAAAATCGGTTGACTGTATAAGCGCCAGTAACTGCCCAGCATGAGTAGTATCCCTTGCAATAACAAGAACAAACGGCTTCACAATCCGGTTGCCGGTTTCACGAGCATAGGTTTCCAACTCAACCTTTGTGCCCTCATGCAATCGGATACCATCTTCAAGTTTCAGCTTCTCCAAAGCCTCCAGCGACATTCCCGCCGAACTGAAATTCTTGCGTGTCACAACGGCAGGCTCTTTCACAAAACCATCTTCCATTGCCTTTGCCAACGGATAGCTCAGCACAACATTCTTGAAGGGTATCGGCCCCTTCGTCGTTTCCATAAATGGGGTAGCGGTCAGCTCTAGACCAAAAACAGGTTTCAGTTCATTAAGGGCACGAACACCCGCTGAAGCACGGTAACGGTGCGACTCATCCATCAACAGAACAAGGTCAGGCAACGCAGCCAGGTAATCGAAATAGCTTTGCCCGATATATTCTGCCAACCGCTTTATACGGGGCAGTCTACCGCCCCTCACTTCGGAGTTGATTTTCGAGATGTTAAAAATGTTGATCTTGCAGCGCAGCGTTTGATCGAACAGGTTCCCTGCCAATTGCTGATAATCATCACCGGTAATAATTGCAGGAGGAGCAATAGAGAACTCAGCAATACCCTTGAACACATATTTAGGCGTATTGGGTGTAAAATCGGCAATGAGCTTGTTATAGATGGTCAGGTTTGGAGCCAGCACAAAGAAATTATTGAGCCCATGCGCCAGATGCAGGTAAGAGATGAATGCACCCATCAGCCTTGTTTTACCAACTCCTGTAGCAAGAGCAAAGCAGAGCGACGGGAACTCACGCTCAAAGTCAGTAACAGTTGGATATTCTGATTTGATGATCTTCAAGGCTGCCACGAGGTTACTGCTCTTGTGCGGTGGCACAATCTCCGTCACCCGGTCAAGAATTTCCAGTGAACGCCGTTGCGGTTCACGAAGTGACAAGCGCCCAGAGATGGAGTTAACGTGACGGTTCATGGATTACCCTATATTGAGGTATTTGTGTTTGATCTGGTCAATTTCGTTGACAATCACGATTGCTGCTTGTTGATTAGCTTCCTTTTCTATTTTGAGTTCACTATTACGCGCAACAATAGATGCGAGGAATTCTGATGAACGATCATTTGCCTGAAGCAGGCTCTCTAAGAGATTGTGTAACTTATTCTCTTCAGTCAATAGAGAACGGAGCATCCTGATTGATTCTTTAGCAACCAATACTTTTTCATGCTCCCGTCCAAATCCCGAAGCTGGGTCGAACAGATAGTTGATGTTTTGGAAATGCTCTGCCAGTAAACCAGCTTGAGAAACTTTTCGCGCTTTTTCAGCCTCTTTCGCAGATACCTCTGCTGCTTCGGCAGACTTTTCTGCGGCATCCGCTGATCGATTTGCATTTATTGCTGCCTTTCTGCCCAAAAACAATGACCATAAAGAAATCGCAATCGCAATGACTGTACCAATACCCTGTAAAGCTGCCGCCCAATCGGTTCCGAAAATCTTGACGGTTTCGTTGTTCATAGTTTAAACTTCCTGATCGTCAAACAAACTTGGGTGTGAAAATTTTTTCTGCGACTTTTCCTCTTCCCGTTGCGACATTGGCAGGTTCTGTACCTTCAGTGAATAATCATCATGCCCCCATTCGCATTTAGAAAGAACTGTACTGGGTATTCGTTTGACTGTAAGATTAGTGAAACGCTCAGGGTTGCCACGGAAGGCAGCGCAAAGAACAAGCAAAGATCGTTCAGTGCCAACATCTTCGCTCAAAGCCTGAAGCTGATCGGCTCCAAGAGTCTGCGTTGTGATATAGATGAAATCGCGCTCAGTTGAATGGCCTTGTTGCCAGTATAGTGTATCACTTGGTGCATAGCTGAACCCCTCCAACTTGCAAAGAGCTTCCGCCAACTGCGCCGCGTTATACTCCTTGCTGATAACCCAATTGCCCCATTTATCTTTTTCAAGCAGAGAAGGCGCAATTCGGTAATAACGAAACCCCCCGCCACCCTTCCAGCCTGTAGCTTCCGTTACACCGCCTTTATCCTCCCCATCAATAACTTTTTGCAGGCGTGGAATGATGTGAGTGTGACAATGCTCTCCCAACTCTACCATAATCCACCGCCGCCCCATTTTGTGGGCGACTGCTCCAGTTGTACCGGAACCCGCAAAGGAGTCGAGAATGTATTCTCCCTCACCAGTTGTGAGATAAATAATCCTCTCCAACAATCTCTCAGGTTTTGGAGTATCGAAAGCATTTGCTGCACCAAACAGTTCATTAATCTCTTTTTTTGCCTCTTGATTGTGACCTACCTCGCTGTTTGGCCACCAACTCCACGCATTCTGGCCTTCCCTTTCAGATAAATAAGTTTTTTTTCGTGGCACTCCCTTACCATCTTTTCCAAACCAAATCCGCCCAGCACGAATTTCCGCCTCCATCCGTTCTTTCGTGAACCTCCAACACAAACTGCTTGGTAACTCAATGATGCGACCAGTCGGAGTTGTTAAAATATAAAACTGATTGGGGGTGGCGTGCCCCGCCTGAGCAGTGCAGTCTGTCGATGCCCAAGGCCCCCTTGGGTCGTCGTCTGGATTTTTAAAATCTTTGCGACGCCCAATACTTATTGGAAGCTGTTTAAATGGTAGTTGATCTTTATTTTTCTGATAAACAAGGATGGAATCATGTGCACCACCAAGACGCAAACGATTGTCAGGAGATATTCTTTTCTGCCAAACAACATTACTAACAAAATTCTTCCGGCCAAAAATTTCATCACACATTACCTTGAGATAGTGCGCCTCGTTGTCGTCAATGGTAATCCAAATTGAACCGTCATTGGAAAGAAGGTTTCGCAAAATCTCAAGCCGATCGCGCATGAGGCCAAGCCAGATAGAGTGTTCAACACCATCATCATAATGGGTAAAGGCTGAACCGGTGTTATAAGGAGGGTCAATAAAGATACACTTCACCTTGCCCGAAAACTCCTGCTCCAAAGCTTTCAGGGCAAGCAGGTTATCCCCAAAAATCAGCCGGTTATCAAAAATATCCTTATCCGTTACGCGATGCTTGGCATGATACGACCTCGCCACATCCTCAAGCAAAATCCTCGGCTCCAGCTTTGGCCGTTTATCCTTTCCAATCCACGTCAATTCAAGTTTTTGCTTGTTGGTCATACCAGTCTTTTCAACATAATAATCCGTTATCGTATTTCAAGGTAAACCCTGTTCGCTCAATAATACAGCTTTCCGGCAAAAGTTTTCCAAAACCTGACTTACTCTTTTCAAAAACAAATGGTGTGAAACATCTTTCGGCCATTTATTTTGTCGCCCTCTCTCATTTTGGCCTGCGAAGTTTAATCTCGGCTATTGAATTTTACAGTTCATTGTAACCCTTGGGGTCTGTTCACGAACCGCAAAAAATATCACGTCAAGAGATTAAGCGAGATCGTAAAATATTTCAATATTATGTGTTATACGAAACATCTGTTACTCTTATTAGACCTTAAGGTACTGCCGCCTTAGATCAGAATTGAGTAGTTTCGTTTTAAATAATTATTTCGCTATCCTTTAAAGGATCAGATAAGCTTCTGCATAAATACATCTATACCGATATAAAACGCTTACCACACTTTAATCTCCCAATTCTGAGGCGACACCAAAATGGCGAACGAACTACAATCATTATCCATCCTCTTCCAGAATAGGCTTTTCAGAATCCCGGACTATCAACGCGGGTACGCTTGGAGGCACGAGCAACTCGTCGATTTCTGGGAAGACATCATGAACCTCCACGAGGACAGGTATCACTATACAGGTATGCTCTCCTTAAAGGCAGCGGGTCGAGAAAGTGTTGAAGATTTTGCTAAGAGCGAGTGGCAGCCGAGCGGATTCAACCTATTTCATGTCGTGGATGGGCAACAGCGATTGACGACCTTCTCTATCCTCATGTTTGAGATTATCTCATTCGTTCGAGGACTCTCAGAAAACGATGGGAAAAAGGATGATGAGATTGTCCTTGGAGACGAAACTCTAAAACAGATTAAGGAGAAGTATATCGTCAGGTATCGCCCGTCGATAGAACTCAATATTGTAAAAACATACCTGTTTGGCTACGAAACCGACAATCCCAGTGCCGATTACTTGAAGTACAGAGTATTCGAGGAACCTTTCGGTGGTAATGTTTTTGAAACGTATTACACAAAGAACCTGAAAGACGCGAAGGTCTTCTTTGTCGAGAAGCTTCAGGCATTGTACGAAAGTGAGGGTATTGAAGGCATTGAAAGTGTTTACCGCAAACTGACTCTGCGACTTATGTTTAATCTTCACGAGATTGAGGATGACTATGACGTATTTGTCGCTTTCGAAACGATGAATAATCGCGGCAAAAAGTTGACAAACCTCGAACTACTGAAGAACCGACTTATCTACCTTACAACGCTCTTCGATGACGGGCAACTGGATTCAAAGGAAAAAGAACAGTTACGAAAAAACATCAACGATGCGTGGAAAGAGGTTTACTATCAACTGGGGCGCAACCAAACCGCTCCACTTTCTGATGATGAATTCTTGCGCGCCCATTGGATTACCTGCTTCCAATATTCCCGTAAAGGCGGGGACGACTACATACGATATCTGCTCGGAAAGTTCTCCGCAAAGAAAGTCTTTGAAAAACATACCCCGATACAGAAACATGATGAAGATGTCCCTCTGTCTGATGTCGAAGCAGGAAAAGACGATGAAACGGTAGAAGTTCAGATCGAAGCGGAAGCCCAGTTTGTCAGCAAACTCGTGCCAAAGGAAATCAGCAGCTATGTCAACAGCCTGAAATCGCTGGCGGAATATTGGTATTATAGCTTCTTCCCTTACGAAAGCAACTTTTCTGACGATGAGAAAGTTTGGATAGACAAGCTGAACCGTATCGGTATCAGTTATTTTCGTCCGTTGATAGTCGCCGCATTATCTAAGAAGAAAACCACTACACCGACAGAGTGCAGTAAGCTGTTCAAGTCCATTGAGCGTTTTATCTTTGTGTCTTTCCGTATTGGAGGGATCCAGTCGAACTATCAAAGTAGCGTTTATTACAACAAGTCCCGAGACGTATTGAACGGCAATGCTTCCCTTGTCTCGATTTCCGAGGAATTGGACTCCACGGTGGATAAAGATATGGCTTATGCTATCAAAATTTTTACCGCACGTACCAACACGCGCTTCGATTCTGGAGAAGGCTTTTATGGGTGGGGCGACTTGCGGTATTTCCTTTACGAGTATGAGTTTGAGAAAGCCGTTAAGAATAACCTTCAGAAGGTCGACTGGAGTATGTTCACAAGAGTTGAAAGGGATAAGGTGACCATAGAACATATTCTGCCGCAAACACCGACAAAGTTCTATTGGCGCAATACCTACAGGATGTTCACTGACTGCGAGATAAAGCAACTGTCCGGTTCGCTTGGAAACCTTCTCCCGTTGTCCCAAAGCATCAACTCGTCACTCCAGAACGACAGCTTTCAGGACAAAAAGAACCCGCCCGCAACAGGTCGAAGGGGTTACATCAACGGTTCCCATTCGGAAATTGAAGTAGCTCAAAAGAATGACTGGACAGCACAGGATATTCTTAATCGTGGTCTGGCGTTGCTGAAATTCATGGAGACCCGCTGGAGGCTTCAATTGTCCGATGAGGAAAAAATGGCATTGCTCCACATAGAGTTTGTGGATGATGGGCGTGCAATCCCACCTGAAATCCAGGAAACTCAGTCAACTTGAGCATCTGCTGAGAGATTCTCTCGAAAGAGATAATTCTTATGGGATGTGGTAAATTGAATCAAGTTGTTTGTTTTTTTTACAAAAGGTATTTCAGAGAGAGAATGGTGAAAAATCCAATGAGCATTCAAAAAAGCAAATATATCCTATGTTTTGATGACAGTGGGTCGAGAGATCCCGATAGAACAGCTACGGAAAGTCTTATACGAGACGACAGGATGGATTGGTTTGCGCTTGGAGGTATTCTGGTTAAAGATAATGATGTTCAAACTGTTGTAAGAAAGCATCAATTATTTTTACAGAAATGGAATATTGACTATCACCTTCATTCAACAAAAATAAGAGGTCATCATGGCAAGTTTGCCTGGTTGAGCAAAGAAGAAAATAGTAAGCTTTTTTATCCTGAACTTGGTCAATTTCTAGTATCATTGCCTGTTATAGGTATAGCCTGTGTCATTCATCGTCCTGGTTATGTCATGCGATATAAAGAAAAGTATAATGACAGGCTTTGGTACATGTGCAAAACGACATTCAGTATTTTGGTCGAAAGAGCAGCAAAATACGTTGACAAGCAGGATGGGCAACTTGAAATAATCTTTGAAGGGTCAGGAAAAAAAGAGGATAGCGATATTATACAGTATTTGCGCGAACTCAAGAAGGGAGGCAATCCATTTAATCCATCAACCTCGAAAGATTATCGCCCATTTACTGCGGATGATTATTCGCGGATCATTATCGGCGAACCAAAGCGAAAAACAAAAGCAAACCCGTTATTACAAATTGCTGATTTAATGCTTTATCCAATGGCAAAAAGTGGTTATCAATCAGAGTATCAACCATTTAAGGAATTGATGAAGCATAATAAAATTATTGACTGCGTAATTCCGCCGGAAGAGAGACCATTTATGTCGGTAAAGTACAGTTGTTTTGACGGAAGGATATAATGATATAATAACAAAGGCCCGACATAATCGAGCCTTTGAGTACTGTCGGCTTGCTGCTTAGCGCAAACCCCGGGGCAAAGCCCATATGAAATACCATAGAATGTACAAATAGTTTTGATTTAAATTTAATTATTTTTCTTAAGGGAAAATCTTCAGCTAATCGAAACTGTGCAGCGGCAACAATATCTGGTTTAAATTGAGATTTGAAGCGTACGACCAAAGCCTCAAAAGTGTTGTCAAGTTGGTGATTATCCAAAAGAACTTTAAACCCTTTGTGATGCTTGCTGCTTGTGACAAGCTCCGACAAGGTCGTGATCTCCCCTTTTGATCTAATCATATCATGAGTATATGTTGCTGGATGACCGTTCAACTCTTCGTAACGCCTGATTATGCGCTCAACTTCTTTTTTGAACAGCATAAAGTCCCTTTCTGTATCGACCGCCACAAGCAGCGGTCATTGGATTTTTTAGCCCATTTCTACAGGATCAAGACTTTAATTTTTTTCCCCAGAGCTTCAGCATAGTGATGCAGCGTAGAAAGCCTAATATCTTCAGAATGGTTTTCAATTCTTGAGATTGCCGATTTCTTGGTATTCAGCTTGTCGGCCAGAGCTTCCTGTGTAAGCCCTGCGTTTTTTCTCGCTTCTTTCAACAACACTCCGATCTTGAACTCTTCGTATTCTTTATCGAAGGTCTTAGCAAATTCAGGGTCACGGCCTTTCCGCTTTGCAATAGCGCGGTGTAAGTCATTCATATTTTCGCCTCCTGAGCTAGTCTTTCTTTCGTTTTTCAGCCAGTTCGATTTCTTCTGGTGGGGTTTTCTGTGTTTTCTTTGCGAACCCATTTGTAAGAATCACCAAATTTCCATCGTCAAAGAAGCCGAGTAGCCGGAACGCATTGTTGCTATATAAAGTGGGGTGAACACACAAAGAACTTTTTTTTATGTATTTTGATTGTAGGACCATGCCGCCAAGCGAACAGTTCTAAACCTTAACCTGATGAATCCAGATCCAAAACGTATTATTGATGAGGTAATGCAACTGCTGCCCTCCATTCGAGCATTTATCGCCGAAGTATTACTCGATACTCTTGATTTTGAAGACAACTTTCTTGTTTCATCAGCTTGGCAGGTAGAGATACAGAGGCGTTGTGCGGCTATTGATACAGGAACAGCAAGATTAGTTGATAACGAGTCTGCATTCAGGAGCTTAAGAGACAGTTTGGTCTGATGTTAGTCTTTTGGGATGAGGAAGCTTTGGCCGAAGCGGATGCTGCGGCCAAATTTTATCAACAGCGGCAGGTTGGATTGGGGGGAAGCGTTTTCTTGATAACCTGGCGAAGGCAGTATCAGGGATTGCACGTCATCCCTGCCTCTACAGACAAAGATGTAACATCCGAAAATGTAAGTTGCCACATTTTCCTTATGGTGTTGTTTACAGAATAGAGGCGGATACGATTCAAATCATTGCAGTCATGCATTTACGGCAAGAGCCTGGTTATTGGAAGCATAGGATTTGACCTCTGAAAGCATGGACTCTGATTTTGTTTGCCGTATTGGTTGTTCAGTCAATCAGGTATCCCTGACGGCATTTTCAGTTTTTTGAGCTTGCCGGAATGCAGGGAGGAGAAAGAAACCGTTATCGTGGGAGAATCAAAAAATCAGCAGGAGTCAGAATAGAAATTCCTCTCCATGATACCAGTTCAAGCAGGTGCTTGTCACCTGAGACTACCACCTGAGCCTCAGCAGCATGAGCCGCTTCAAGAATCCGATTATCATCACGGTCAGCGGTTATGTCATCAACGGCAATGGTTGGGGTAACCATTGCGAATGTCTCCATGAAAATCCCCGTAATCCGGTAAACCTGTTCCGGAAGCAGTCCAAATTTTGGACGTCGCAGAACATCTTCCACCTCTTGCATAATGTCTGGAGAAATAAAATTAACCACCCTCAGCGTCGAACACTGACGCAACACCTCGCGTGGATTCCCTCCGAAAAGTATGCCGGAAACAAGAACATTGGTGTCGCATACAATGTTCATGACAATGTTAACTTTGACTCACGAACATCTTCGATCTCTCGGGCTACGTCATGCTCATTCAGATGCTGTTTCTGCACTGCCATATCGCCAAGCTGAAAAAGATCATTCCACTGACTCTGGCGCTGAATATAAAGCCTCGCAGCTTCCCTTATCAACTCTGAACGGCTTCGATACTCATTTCTGGCTGTTTTGTCAATTTCGTTCAGCAATGAATCCTGAAAAGAGACATTCACGGTGACAGTTCTCATAACAATTATTTTTCGTTAGCATGAGGTATAATGTACAAAGTTTGTATGTCCACAGAAAGCCTGTTTTCTTGAAAAAGTTTCAACATAGTTGCCACTCGTTGTTCTTAGAATCTGAAAGTACTGCGTTCGAAGGCAAACGTCATGATTGATACAATCGAAGAGACTGCGAAAGAACAGGTTTAGCAATCAATCAGACAATTTCAGCATCGAAGCCAACTGTTTCCGAGGTAGTAAACGTCTGCGATATGATTAAAATTAAGGCAGAAAAGGCACTCAAGCCTATAGGCTCACATGGAGGCGGGAACCATTTCATTGAAGCTTGTTTCGATCAACATCACAACCTGGCAATCACGATTCATTCAGGCAGCCGGAACTTCGGAAAGTGTGTTGCCACCTTCTATCAACAAAAGGCAAAGGAAGGGTGCGCCGTATACACTATAAAAACATAATGGTTACGCGCTTGCTTTCAGCATCGGCTGCACATGGCGCTTTGGTTTGTGCAGAGGCAAGTCGTGATTTGCTTGCAGGTTAAGCCAGAACTCCGGTGATGTGTTGAACGCCTCGGCAAGAAGCCAGGCTGTATTTGGTGACACCCCTCTCTTACCACGGACAATCTCATTGATTCGTTGCACCGGGATGCCGATATGCGCCGAAAGAGCTTTCTGGGACAGACCCATGGGCTCGATAAACTCCTTCAGTAATATAATTCCGGGATGTGTTGCCACTCTGTTTGATGGTATCATGTTATTTTTTGCAGAAATTGGTTAGTGGTAATCAATAATCTGAACGTCGTATGCTCCGAAATCCTGCCATCTGAAGACAATTCGCCACTGATCATTGATTCGAATGCTGTGGAAACCTGCGAAATCACCCTTCAATGCTTCCAGACGATTGCCTGGAGGAGATTTCAAATCTTCCAGAGACGGGACAGCATTGAGAACATCCAGTTTGTACTGGGCCACATCTTTTATCTGAACAGGTATTTTTCTTGAGCTACTACTTGAAATACCGGGATAAAAATCTGACGTTGCCCGATTTCCAAAAGTAAAGTGGTTTTTTTACCGTTGAGGTAAGTTTCATGATGGATATTAGTTCAAAATTCAGTAGTATTGCTGATTAGTTGTTACAAAAGAAAATACCGTTGTTGTTTGTATCATGAAAGAAAAAGCGATGCCAGTCTGGGCAAAGAAGGTTGTGAACATATTTTCTATTTTTCAGATCCCTCGTGTTCCAGAGTACGGAGAATTCCAAAAAGCTGGATACCGTAAAGAGGTGGTAAGGCAGACATCGAATGGCAATGTGCTTTTGCAGCTTGGACATTACCTTACTGAAGAGGAGATTGACCGGCTGAAAAAGGATCTTGCCATATAGAGAAGTGTTGAAGCGACCCCTTATTCGCCGATAATCTTGATGAGCACCCTTTTTTTTCTCTTGCCGTCAAACTCACCGTAAAAAATCTGCTCCCAGGTACCAAAATGGAGCCGACCTTTTGTGACGGCAACAACCACCTCCCGACCCATGATCTGGCGCTTGTGATGGGCATCGCCGTTATCCTCGCCAGTTCTGTTGTGCTGGTAGCGGCTTAACGGTTCATGCGGAGCCAGCTCCTCAAGCCACCGCTTGTAGTCCTGATGCAGCCCCGGTTCGTCATCATTGATAAAGACTGACGCAGTTATGTGCATCGCATTCACCAGGCAGAGTCCCTCCTGAATGCCGCTCTCCTGAAGAGCCCGCTCAACCTGGCCAGTGATATTGACAAAATCCATTCTTGCAGGTATCTGTAGCCAGAGTTCCTTGTGGTACGATTTCATGTTTCAGAAGGTTAATGTTCAGGGTCTTGCCCGTATTCATTTTTATATCGGAAATTACCATTTTGTGCGGAAGATGAAGGTATAGTGCAAAAAATAGGTTCCAGGCATCCCTTCCCGCTGTCGTTTTGCATGTACTCCTTTACTTCTGTTGACTGTGGCGGAACGGGATTGTATATTATGGCGAAACGGTAGTGTAAGGTGCGGCGAAATGGTAGTGTAGCGACTTATAACGTGAGCAAAAAAAACAACAAAGGACAATAATGCCCGCATACCAGAGAAGGGTGGTGGATGACGAACTTGATGAGCTGATGCCGACGCTCCCCGCCATCGCACTGGAGGGAGCCAAGGGGGTAGGGAAAACGGCTACTGCTGAGGGTAGATGTCGAACCGTATTCCAGTTAGATGAACCAGCCCAGCGTGCCATCGCCGAAGCGGACATGGCGCTGCTCTTAACCCAGGAATCCCCCCTGCTGCTTGATGAGTGGCAGCGAGTGCCATCTGTCTGGGATGCCGTGCGGCGGGCTGTTGACCGCGATCAAGCGCCGGGACGCTTCCTGCTGACCGGATCTGCCGGGCCTGCTACGCCACCAACCCACTCGGGAGCCGGACGGATTGTTACTCTGAGGATGAGGCCCATGTCGCTTGCGGAACGAGGGGTAGGTATTCCAACTGTCAGCCTGCAAAGACTTCTCAGGGGGGAGAGGCCTGATATTGCTGGCAAAACCGATGTGACCCTGGCAGATTATGTTCGCGAAATCGTCCACTCCGGCTTTCCGGGCATACGGCCACGGACTGGGCGCGCCCTTCGCTTACAACTGGACGGTTACCTGCGCCGCATTATTGATACCGACTTTCCTGAACAGGGATACATGGTTCGACGACCGGAGATATTGCGCCGCTGGCTGGCGGCCTATGCGGCAGCGACATCGACGACGGCCTCGTTGGAGACTATCCGCGATGCCGCGACTGGCGGGCAGGGCGACAAACCCTCGCAAACAACGACACAACCGTATCGAGAGATCCTTGAACGACTTTGGATCGTTGATCCGCTTCCTGCATGGTTACCGTCCCGGAACCGTTTGAATCGCCTTGCCCAGTCGCCCAAGCACCATCTGGCCGATCCGGCGCTTGCTGTGCGAATGCTCGGTCTCGATGCTGAGGCCCTGTTGGCCGGTGAAGAGCCAAAACGGACTATTCCACGCGACGGAGCCCTGCTGGGCCGCCTGTTCGAGTCTTTGGTTACACTTGGCATCCGCGTCTTTGCCCAGGCAGCCGAAGCTCATGTCAGCCACCTGCGCCTTCAGGGTGGCCGCAAGGAGGTTGATCTGATTGTGGAGCGGGGAGATCAACGTGTGATTGCCATTGAGGTCAAACTGAGTGGCACCGTTGATGATGGAGATGTCCAACATCTTTTGTGGCTGCGAGAGCAAATCGGCGATGATTTATTGGACTCGATAGTGATTCATACCGGCCCGCAGGCCTATCGCCGCCGGGACGGAATTGCCGTTGTTCCTGCGGCATTGCTTGGGGCATGAACATGGTTCTTGCCTGAAACAGCATCTCAGGCAAAGCCATTTGGTTGTAAAGCCACCTGCATGTTGCGCCTTGGTTATTGAGCTTGTTGAAAAAATGGTGACAGGACTAATAATTGTACAGACGGTAATCCACAGGTTGTGGGGTGAACACACAGAGAACTGCTTTTTTATGTATTTTGAGGTAAGCCTATACAGCTACGCGAACATTTCCAAACCTTAACCTGATGAATCTAGAGGGCGTTGCTTGTTCATTATCTGGAAATTCAATCTGCTTCAATGCGCATTATCTGGCAGGATTGTAGAAAATAGAGCGATTGATTTGATTGTCGGATTACAAAATAAAAAGCATTGGTTTGCAAGTTACGGAGAGAAAAAAATGATAACGTTTTTGAAAATGAGCAATGTCGGCCCGGCATCTCCCTTGGAGCTGGAGTTTGGCAAAAGACTCAATCTTATTACTGGCGACAATGGTCTGGGCAAAAGCTTTCTTCTCGATATCGTCTGGTGGTCGTTAACTCGCAAGTGGCCTGCGGAGATTAATTCGAAGCTGACAGCCGGGAAAAAAGCGTTACCAGCAACTGATGGCGAAGCAAAAATCAGTTTCTCTTTTTCCAGCAAGAGAAAGGAAGAGAGTTACGACAGCAGTTATCTTCGCAAGGAGCAGGCATGGACTGGAAGATCTGGTCGACCGGCTAATCCAGGCCTGGTGCTGTATGCCATGTCTGACGGCAGTTTTGCAGTATGGGATCCGCATCGTAATTTCTGGCGCACTCAGGATGGTCTTGATGTTCAAGACCGAGCAGCAGCATACGTTTTCAGCCCGGCAGAGGTTTGGGATGGCCTGCCCGGCAAGGAAAATACCTGGCTTTGTAATGGCTTGGTTCGCGACTGGGCGGGCTGGCAAAAAGAAAAAGGCGCACCGTTAAAACATTTGAAAGAGGTGCTTAAGGTGCTCTCTCCTTCGAGCAAAGAGACTCTCGAACCGGGTGGATTAACAAGAATCAGTCTCGACGACGTGCGTGACATGCCTACCATCAGGATGCCTTACCAGCAGGATGTTGCTGTTGTGCATGCATCTTCCGGTATGCGTCGCATCATGGCTCTGGCCTATTTTCTGGTTTGGGCGTGGGAAGAGCATAAACAGGCAGCAAAACAACTTGATGAGCCTCCAACAAAACAGATCACTTTTCTCATTGATGAAATCGAATCACATCTGCATCCAAGTTGGCAACGCAGCATTGTACCGGCATTGCTCTCTGTGATGGAAAAACTGACCAAAAATGCAGAGGTACAATTGATCACGGCAACCCACTCTCCCCTGATCATGGCTTCAGTGGAGCCTCTTTTCGATATTGAGCAAGATGCATGGTTCGATCTTGACTTTGAACGCAAAAAAGTAGTGCTGCGTCGTCGCGATTTTGAAAAACATGGAGACGCGGCGACCTGGCTTATCAGTGAGGCATTCGATTTAAAAAGCAGTCGATCATTGGAATATGAACGATTAATTGAGGAAGCCGCAGTGCTTTTGGAGAAGACTGAGCCCGGCAACTCTCAAATCAAAATAATGAACGAGAAACTTGTTCAAGCTTTGGGGCCAAAAGATGAATTTCTGTTCAATTGGCGTTATATCTGCAAACAAAAGGGCTGGTTGAAATGATTCCTGTTGCGTTACAACCAGAACCGTCAGATTTTGATGCACGTGTTCGACAGCCAGGGCTTATCTGGCTTTCTTCAAAAAATATTGCTGTTAACTCTGCGCCCCCTAAAGCGTCAGATCTTCCCAATTACTGGACACGTTCCAATAAGCAACTCTGGGAATCTTACTCAGGAGTATGTGCCTATCTTGCTATCTATTTCGAGTGGCCCACCGGGGCTGTGTCAACAGATCATTTTGTTGCTCAATCTAAACATGCAGGAGATGCATACGATTGGCGAAATTACCGTTTATCATGTCTGGGGCCGAATCGTAACAAGAATAAGTTTGATGATGTGCTTGATCCAATTGGCCTTCAACCCGACACCTTCGTATTGAATCTTGCCAACGGTGAAATTCGTCCTAATCCTCTGTTGACTGCCGACAAAAAAAAAGCGGCTCGCAAGACTATTATACGCTTGAAACTGAACAGTCCGGATCACAACGAAATGCGCGCAAAACATTTTGTGCGTTATTTGCGTAAAAAAGATGAGGAGTCACTAAAAGAACTGTCACCTTTTGTCTGGTATGAAGCACAACGGCAGGGGCTGTTATAAGAATCATTGATCATCTCCTGAAAGCGGTTCGCGATGCAGCCGTTCAGGTGTTTGATCACGAACAGGAAAAAACAGGGTGATATGCTCCCATCCCGAAGCACCTCCTTATTCGCCGATAATCTTGATGAGCACCCGTTTTTTTCTCTTGCCGTCAAACTCACCGTAGAAAATCTGCTCCCAGGTACCAAAATGGAGCCGTCCTTTTGTGACGGCAACAACCACCTCCCGACCCATGATCTGGCGCTTGTGATGGGCATCGCCGTTATCCTCTCCGGTTCTGTTATGCTGGTAACGGCTTAGCGGTTCATGCGGAGCCAGCTCATCAAGCCACTGTTTGTAGTCCTGATGCAGCCCCGGTTCGTCATCATTGATAAAGACTGACGCGGTTATGTGCATCGCATTCACCAGGCAGAGCCCCTCCTGAATGCCGCTCTCCTGAAGAGCCCGCTCAACCTGGCCGGTGATATTGACAAAATCCATTCTTGCAGGTATCTGTAGCCAGAGTTCCTTGTGGTATGATTTCATGTTTCAGAAGGTTAATGTTCAGGGTCTTGCCCGTATTCATTTTTATATCGGAAATTACCATTTTGTGCGGAAGATGAAGGTATAGTGCAAGAAATAATTCCGATGTTCCGTGGAACAACTCTGGTTGGTGATAGCGAAACGGGATTGTATATTGTGGCGAAATGGTAGTGTACAGTATGGCGAAACGGTAGTGTTTTGCTGGTATATGCTGTAGCCTTCAATGGCAGAGTAACGCTTATCGCCTTCGGATTTTCTGATGCCAGATACGCAACATCATACATGAAGTGATAACCCTCTTCATCTTGTAGAAGCCAGCCAGCGGTACGCTCCTGATACTGTATTTCGGCTTTTTTCATCAACTATTCCCCCCGTTCCTGCTTGACAGGGCCAAGTTCATAACCGAACAACGCAAGGAGCTGGTTCACCTTGTCCATACGCAACGTTTTCTTCCCCTGTTCGAGATCCCGGATGAAACGCAGCCCTGTACCTGCTTTTTCTGCCAGTTCTGGTTGGGTCATGCCAAAGGACTTTCGTTTTTCACGAACAAATTCAGAGAGATCATTCACAGTCATAAAGATACCTGATCGGGTATAAAAAATATTGCACAGCGTTAATCTATACCATTTCGGGTATAAAATCAAGCGAAATAACAACAACTATACCCGCTCAAGCTTATACAGCAATGCTTTTCATACAGATTTTGAACTTCAGAAGAACCCATCCTTCTGTTACAATAGTCCCGGGCTATTGAGCAGAGAACCGTTTGAACAGGCAACGGCCCAATCAATCAATCTGACGATATCCCCCGATTTCCCACTGTATCCTGCGTCTCCCGTAAAAGAGTTTTTGCAAGGTGTCGAGGATGTGCAGGAAATGCACCATTGCAGAACAACAAAAATATTCATCGTCCTGAAAATACTATTCTCTCTCTTTCCCTCTTTATGTTTAAATTCCCGCAACATTACCGGAGTATGGAGGGGATATCAGAAAAGGATTATTGAAAAACTTGTCATGTTTCTGTAAAGCTTTCGTTGATCCCGATGTTCCTGCCTCTGCTTATAGATTTTTAAAAGAATTGTTTCTATCGTTTTACCAAAAAAAATACATGAAATACGATTTTACCTCAATAGAGACCAAATGGCAGGCCAGGTGGCAACAGCAGCAGACGTTTAAAACCGGAGATGATACCGGCAAGCCGAAATACTATGTGCTCGACATGTTCCCTTACCCCAGTGGTACCGGACTCCATGTCGGCCATCTTGAAGGATACACCGCTTCAGATATTGTGGCCCGCTACAAACGCAGTTGCGGCTATAATGTGCTGCACCCCATGGGTTGGGATGCTTTTGGACTTCCCGCCGAACAGTTTGCCATCAAAACCGGCACACACCCAAAAATCACCACAGAACAGAATATCCGAAGCTTCAAGGGGACCCTGCAGGCCATGGGCTTCTCCTACGACTGGTCTCGTGAGATCAACACCACCGATTCAGGGTACTTCAAGTGGACACAGTGGATTTTTCTGAAGCTTTATGACCGGGGGCTCGCCTATATGTCGGAAGTAGATGTCAACTGGTGCGAAGAGCTCAAAACCGTTCTGGCAAATGAAGAGGTGGAAGAAAAAATTGCTGATGGCTATACCGTTGTCCGCCGCCCTCTACGGCAGTGGGTATTGAAAATCACCGCCTATGCCGACCGCCTGCTTGCTGATCTCGACGAACTTGAGTGGCCCGAAAATGTCAAACAGATGCAGCGCAACTGGATTGGCCGCTCAGAAGGTGTAGAAATTGATTTTGAGCTGCGATGCCATGATAAAAAACTGAGAGTCTATACCACAAGGCCTGACACACTTTTCGGAGCAACCTATCTTGTTATTTCACCAGAACACCCACTGGCCGAAAAGCTCGCCACCGCTCAACAGTTGGTTGAGGTAAAAAACTATATCAGCCGGGCAAAACTGAAAACAGAACTTGAGCGAACCGGCCTGCAGAAAGAGAAAACTGGAGTTTTTACCGGCTCTTATGCCATCAACCCAGCTACTGGCGAACCACTTCCTGTCTGGATCTCCGATTTTGTGCTGATCAGCTATGGTACGGGCGCTATCATGTCGGTTCCGGCGCACGACAGTCGCGACTGGGAGTTTGCAAAACAGTACAACCTGCCAATCATTGAGGTGATCAAAAGCCCGCATGATGTTGAGGAGTGTGTCTTTGAAGATAAAAACAGTACCTGCGTCAACTCCTCCAACAGCGAAATTTCGCTTGACGGACTCGCCTTCGCTGAATCATTCGAGAAAATGGCATCATGGCTTGAAACAAAGAGTGTCGGCACAAGAAAGGTGAACTACAAGCTGCGCGACTGGATATTCAGCCGTCAGCGTTACTGGGGAGAACCGATTCCCATCAAGCATTATGACGACGGGACTCTTCGCACAGAAACCGGTCTTCCTCTTGTGCTTCCTGAAGTTGAGGCCTATCATCCATCGTCAACCGGCGAGTCGCCCCTTGCCAATATACCACAATGGCTCTACGGAAGTGATGAACACGGCGCGTTCAGACGAGAGACCAATACCATGCCTCAGTGGGCGGGCAGTTGCTGGTACTATCTCCGTTTTATCGATCCCGAAAACAGCCTGCAACTGGTCAACCCCGAGCAGGAACGCTACTGGATGAATGTCGATCTCTACATCGGCGGGGCCGAACATGCCGTCCTCCACTTGCTCTATGCCCGTTTCTGGCACAAAGTTCTTTTTGACCTCGGTGTCGTCACCACAAAAGAGCCGTTCAGGAAGCTCTTCAACCAGGGAATGATTCTTGGTGAAGACAATGAAAAAATGTCGAAATCACGCGGCAATGTTATTCCGGCTGACCACGTCCTGGAGCGCTACGGTGCCGATGCCCTTCGCCTGTATGAGATGTTTCTCGGTCCGCTTGAACAGGTGAAACCATGGAATACCAACGGCATTGAGGGCATAAGTCGTTTTCTGTCGAAAGTATGGCGCCTGATTTACCCGACATACGACGGTCCGGCCGCGAACATTTCGCATGACGCAATGCCCGAAGAGTTGCTGCGGCGCATGCACAAAGCCATCAAAAAAGTTGCTGAAGACACCGAAAATCTCAAATTCAATACCGCCATTTCCGAAATGATGGTCTTTGTCAACGAACTGCACAAGGCTGGCTGCAACAACCGCGATGCCATTGAAACCCTGCTGCTCCTGCTTGCACCCTACGCACCGCATCTCACTGAAGAGCTCTGGGAGGCCATCGGTCACCGCTCATCAATCAGCTCTCACTCTTTTCCCGCCTATGAACCCAAACTGGTCGAAGAGAGTGTTTTGACCATTGCGGTGCAAATCAACGGAAAGCTGAGAGGCACTTTTGCGTCCCCTGCTAAAAGCCCGAAAGAGCAGCTCCTTGCAGAGGCAAAAGACGTTGAATCGGTACGCAAGTTTCTTGAAGGAAAAACAATTGTCCGAGAAATTGTTGTTGTGGATAAACTGGTCAGTTTTGCCGTACAATAACAACAAAGAGTGTGGATTAGAGCATCACAATTGTTGCCAACAAGATTTTTTTTATGTAACATTCATGTAGCATGTAATAAACATTCTATCCAGCTTTTTTTCTCAGCATTATCAACCTGTTTTTCACCTTCCCGGAGACCTCTGACGGGATACATTTTTTTCTTTTCAACACATAAAACACGGGTATCAATGGCTAAAGACGAAACAACCTCCAACGCACAGCAGACCGCAGCCTCCTCTACTGCCGAAGTATCGATCAGTTCTGTAATGTCTGAAAAGCGAAAATTTCCCCCTCCGGCCGATTTTGCACTCAATGCCCATGTTTCTTCCATGGCAGAGTATGAGAAACTCTATGCTGCCGCTGAAGCAGATCCGGATGCTTACTGGGGAGGAATTGCCGAAAAGTTCCACTGGTTCAAGAAATGGGAAAGCGTCCTGGAGTGGAATTCTCCCTACGCGAAATGGTTTAAAGGTGGAAAAACCAATATTTGCTATAATGCCCTTGATGTCCATGTCAACAGTTGGAGAAAAAACAAGGCTGCCATTATCTGGGAAGGTGAAGAGGGTGAAGAACGGGTTCTGACCTACGGTGAACTGCACAGACAGGTCTGCAAGTTTGCCAACGTGCTTAAAATCGCCGGCATCAAGCCTGGCGACAGGGTTGCGATCTATATGGGCATGGTTCCTGAGCTGATTATTGCCGTTCTTGCCTGTGCACGTGTTGGAGCCGTCCATAATGTTATTTTTGCGGGCTTCTCTGCACACGCCATTACCGAACGCGTCAATGACTCACGTGCCAGAATGGTTATCTGCGCAGATGGAACCAGACGTCGTGGCGGCTCCATCAACCTGAAAAATATTGTTGACGAAGCAATCGTCAATACCCCTTCGATTCGCAGTGTCATCACCCTGAAGGTCACCAACGAAGAGGTACACATGCATAACGGGATGGACCATTGGTGGCACGATCTTATGGGCCTTGCTGCTGATGAATGCGAACCGGCAGAACTCGATGCAGAACATCCGCTCTTCGTACTCTACACCAGCGGATCAACCGGCAAGCCAAAAGGTATCCTGCACACCACCGCTGGCTACATGGTTCACGCTGCCAGCTCCTTCAAATACGTTTTTGATATCAAGGATGAGGATATCTATTTCTGTACAGCCGATGTCGGGTGGATTACCGGACACACCTATATGGCTTACGGCCCTCTGCTCTGCGGCGCAACCATGCTCATGTACGAAGGCGCTCCAAACTATCCTCAGTGGGATCGCTTCTGGGATATCATCAACCGTCATAAAGTCACCATATTCTACACCGCACCGACTGCCATCCGCGCCTTTATCCGCGCAGGTAATGAGTGGGTCACCAAACACAACCTCAGTTCACTCCGCCTTCTCGGAAGCGTAGGCGAGCCAATCAATCCTGATGTATGGATGTGGTATCACAAGGTAGTCGGACAGGAAAAGTGTCCTATTGTCGACACCTGGTGGCAGACAGAGACCGGCGGCATCATGGTCTCCCCTCTTCCAGGTGCGACCCCGACCAAACCCGGCACGGCTACCCGTCCGCTCCCTGGCATTGCAGTCGATGTGGTCCACAAGGATGGCACACCATGTGTCGCCAACGAAGGCGGATACCTTGTTATCAAAAAACCATGGCCTTCAATGCTCCGTACCATCTATGGCGATAACGAACGCTACGAAAAAACCTACTGGTCGGACTTCGCTGGCATGTACTTTACCGGTGATGGTGCCCGCAAGGATGAGGACGGCTATGTCTGGATCATGGGACGTGTCGATGATGTGGTCAACGTTTCAGGTCACCGCCTTGGCACCAGCGAGGTCGAAAGCGCACTGGTATCGCACGAAGCCGTTGCAGAAGCAGCCGTTGTCAGCCGTCCTGATGAGCTGAAAGGTAATGCCCTTGTTGCCTTTGTTACCCTGAAAGACGAATACGTCGGCGATATGACACTCCGTGAAGCCTTGCGCAACCACGTTGCCAAAGAGATCGGACCCATTGCCAAGCCTGACGAAATCAGATGGGCCAAAGGACTTCCAAAGACCCGCAGCGGAAAAATCATGCGCCGTCTCCTTCGCGAACTTGCCACAAGCAATGAAATCAAGGGAGATGTCACCACGCTTGAAGATTTCGGTGTTCTTGAGAACCTGCGTGACCAGGAGAGTGACTAAACCTCTTTGTTAACAACGAACGATTCTAACGAAAAGCGCAGTCGATACTGCGCTTTTCGTTTTTGTGCCACTCACCTTTGAATAGCCATTGTTCCCCTCAGAGGCGGCATATCGGATACCGATACAATGCTGGGCTCCTTTGCTCTTCAGCCCCGGAGTTCTGCCTGTCGGTAGCGCCAAAGCCAATCGGCTATTACCTTATCCAGTTGAGCTGCCAGATCGTAAAGTTTAGATAAGACGCAAAACTCACCCACAAGAGATAGGGGATAAGCAGATATCCTGCAATTGGCGAAACCGCTCTGAATTTCACGATAGTAAACACAATGGCGAGCCAGAGCAGCACAATAACTGCCAAAGCAAGCGACGGTGAGTGAAGTCCAAAAAAGGAAGCCGACCAGCCAAGATTCAGCAAGAGCTGCACCGCAAAAAAAACAAGGGCTCCCCGTATCTGTTTTTTTTCACTCCGCTGTTCGACAACAAGAGAGAGAGCGATGCCCATAAGCAGGAACAGCAAACTCCATGCCGGAGGAAACAGCCAGTCGGGGGGATTCCATGACGGTTTTTTAAGGAGCGAATAGTACCACTCCGAGCCCGGTGCTGGCGTAAAGGTACTTCCCGCATAAGCAAACACAAAACACAAACCAATACAGAGTGCAAGCCGTGGAATATTGAATTTCATCATTATATGCATTATAATTATAACACCTTCTATTGTATGAGAATAAAGGAACAAATACCGCCGATTGTTAATTCCCGGTATCAGAAGATTATAATTGAACTGAAGACCTCTTGCTCTTCTATGTCCTTCCTGTTTTCAAAAAAATATTGCTCCATTGGATGCCAAGTACCTTTAAACCATTACTGCTCCATGGTAACTACAAGCAATGAGCTGTGCGATGTCATGCACGATGCTGCCGGTATCAGGCGTGCAGGCTCAGCAGCCATCGATTCTTGCGTACGCAGTCTGAGGACGCTTTGATGTTTTGGCGGAGATGCCGATGTCATTTACGGCCAAAGCATTATCGCTGGCAACAACATAACCCATACCCTCCTTCTCAAAGCAGTAAAGCACTTCACCACATCATCGATACAAAACTAGTTCGTTCCTGCGCCTGCTTTAATCAGATATTTATTACTATCTTCATGGAACAAGATTTTTGATTGTAGACAATTTGACTTCATTTCCTGATCGGCCAAGCCTTTCGGGAGCAACAGCTACCTAATGCTTATTCATCAGCGCACCATTCAAAAAGAGGTCTCTCTTTGCGGTATCGGACTGCATACCGGCGAAAAATGTACAATTACCTTCAAACCTGCACCAGAAAACTATGGTTACCGTTTTATTCGAACCGATATCGAAGATTGCCCGGAAATACCGGCGCTGATTGAAAATGTGGTTGATGTGTTGCGGGGTACAACTATTGGACTCAACGGTGTAAAGGTTTATACAACCGAACATGTTCTGGCGGCTCTTTATGGCCTTCAGATTGATAATTGCTGCATTGAGATGAGCGGCCCGGAACCTCCGGTCATGGACGGAAGCTCGCACCCTTTTGCGGAAGCCTTGCTGGAAGCTGGTTTTCAGGAACAGGAAGAACCCAAAAATTATCTGGTCATTGACGAAACCATAGAATACCATGACTCTAATAAAAGCGTTGATATTGTGGCACTACCGCTCGACAGCTTCAGAATGACAGTCATGGTTGATTACAAAAACCCGGCGCTTGGCTCGCAGCACTCAGGGCTTTTTAATCTGGAAAAGGAATTTTTTAAGGATTTTTCACCATGCAGAACATTTTGTTTTCTCAGTGAAGTAGAAGCCCTTGCAAACCAGGGCATTATCAAAGGTGGCGATGTAGACAACGCTATTGTCATTATTGATAAAAACATGAGAAAGGGGGAACTTGCCGACCTTGGTGATAAACTTGGCATAGAGGCCGAAAATCTTGTGCTTGGTGCAAACGGTATTCTCAACAACCGGGAACTACGCTTCAACAACGAGCCTGCCCGCCATAAACTGCTCGACCTTCTCGGCGATCTCGCCCTCCTCGGTATGCCGATAAAAGCACAGGTCCTTGCTGCACGTCCAGGTCATGCATCAAATGTCGAATTCGTAAAGCAGTTAAAAAAATACGCTGATCGCAACAATCTTGCCAGGCAGTACCAGCACGAGAAAAAAGCCGGAGTCATTTTTGATATCAATGCGATTCAGAATATTCTTCCCCACCGTTATCCATTTTTGTTGATCGACAAGATTGTGGAGTTCAAGCTTGACGAAAAAATTGTATCAATCAAAAATGTTACCATAAACGAACCATTCTTTCAGGGTCATTTCCCGGGAAATCCCATTATGCCCGGCGTTCTCATCCTTGAAGCCATGGCCCAGACCGGCGGCATCATGATGCTCAACGGTAACGATAATATCAAGGAGAGTGTCGTCTACTTTATGGGTATCGACAAGGCCCGTTTCCGCAAGCCGGTCCTGCCCGGCGATACGCTTGTTATTGAAGCGATCATAACCAACAAACGCAGAAACGTCTGTCAGTTCGACGCAAAAGCATACGTACGGGGTGAGCTGGTCTGCGAAGCCTCCCTTATGGCTACTGTTGCACCGAAAAATAAATAACCGAAGGTCGCAGACCGCCCTGCACTCACAAGCAGGGCGGTATCCTGCTGATTACAGACAGAAAAGCCCACTGCCAAGGCATCAACGGGTCGGCTTTCCACACCTTGTCAACAAGTTATCAACATTTGATGCGCAACAGGATAACGATTGTTAATATTGATAATTCGTTATAAATAAATAACTCAATAAAAAAAAGAAGGGACATTCGTTCTTCTTGTCCAGAGTTATCAATATTCAGGTAACTAACAATTTCCTGAGTAGACAACAAGTGAAAAGCAACCGCCTGCGAGGTAAAAATACTAACCAAAATAGAGAACGTCGCTCGCATCAAGACTCATGAACTGTAATCCTGCCCTTTGTGTATTCTGTAAAATCTCACACAATACAGAACAAAAGAGTACAACAGCATAACCGTCGCGAGGTATAAAAAAAACTCTTTCAAGGGATAGTGCCTGAAAAACGGATGTGGACAGACCATAACGATAAACATCATGGAGACAAAGCCTACGGCCCATTTGCCCGGCCAAAGGGATGTCGTCACCACTGAATGACGAAATTTCACATATCCGGCACCGATAAAAATCATGATATCCCTGATCACGGCAAAAAGGACAAACCACAAGGGCAACTCACCAATCCATAGAAAATAAACTGCCACACTGGCCAGACAGAGCTTGTCGGCAAGGGGATCAAGAATTTTTCCCATTTCGGAGACCTCGTTCGTCCATCGGGCCGTCTGGCCGTCGAACCAGTCAGTCAGAACAGCCACAATCATGATGACCATGGCTGTTTTGAGATGGCCTGTATGAAAATAATAAAGAAACCAGGGTATCAATATTATTCTCAGAAAACTGAGAGAATTCGGCAAATTAAAGATACGACCTTCCACAGTGATGAATTTATTATTGAGTCATATCAGCTCTTTGTACAAGATAACAATGGCACACGATGTTGTCAAAAGCTACCGAATGACCATATCGGGCGATGCTTGTACAAACTTTGACCAGCTCCCTTTTCCCGTCCGGGCTTTCCCTCCAGGCAAGAACGGCTCCCTGCTTTGGCCTCTGAGCAGATCACACAACGCTATACCAAGAGCATCGGTAACGTCATAAGGTTCAGGAACCTTACCAAGGCCAAGCATCCTTGCAACCATAAACGCCACCTGCTCCTTGCTTGCCGCTCCCGTCCCTGTTATCGCCGATTTCACCTCACGGGGCGCATACTCGTGCAGAGTGAGGTGCCTCCCCATTGCAAGCGCAATAACCGCACCACGCACCTGCCCGAGCTTCAGGGCCGACTGTACATTTCTGCTTAAAAACGCCGTCTCAAGAGCCATTCGTTCAGGCTGAAATTCAACAATCACCTCTTCAAGTTCACGGCATATTTGGCCGATTCGCTCTGGATGGCTCTTGAGGCGATGAAGCCTGATCAGACCACACGCCAGCACAGAAACTTTTCCTGAATCGGAGCGAAGCACGCCATAACCCGTATTCATGCTTCCGGGATCAATCCCGAGAACAACCATATTCTACTCGTTTAAGCTGTTCATGGCACTTTCACTGATCTCCATATTACTGTAGACCGCCTGTACATCATCATTACCTTCAAGCGCGTCTATCAGCTTGATCACTTTCCGGGCATCATCGGCTTCAAGCTCAATATAATTCTCCGGCACCAGATCAATTTTTGCATTTTCATAGGCTATACCGGCCGCTTCAAGCGCTTTTTTTGCCAATTCAAGATCCTTGATATCAGTGATGACATTAAAATAGTTCTCATCATCGCCGTTGAGATCTTCAAGACCGGCATCGAGGAGTAGCTCCATAAGAAGATCCTCACTGGCTGCCGACCTGGCAACTTCAAGCGATCCCTTCCGCTGAAACATCCACCCAACACTGCCGCTTTCACCAAGCGAACCATTATTTCGGCTCATAATATGACGGAGATCGGCAACGGTCCTGTTGCGGTTGTCGGTCGCAGTCTCAATAATAAGGGCAATCCCCGCCGGGCCATACCCTTCATAGGTTATTTCATCCCAGATGACACCCTCAAGCTCCCCTGTGCCCTTCTTGACCGCACGCTGGATATTATCCATCGGCATGGAGTTGTCTCTTGCCGTATCAATAGCAAGCCTGAGTCGAGGGTTACCGGATGGATCACCTCCACCCATTTTCGCAGCAATCGTGATCTCCTTGACCAGCTTGGTGAACAAACTGCCTCTTTTTTGATCCGTTACCGCCTTTTTTCTTTTGATGGTTGCCCATTTACTGTGTCCTGACATAACAAAAACTGCTGAATTATTATTCTTGAATCACCCTGCCTATGATAATAGATTTATTTTCTTTAAATAAAATGAAATCCAACGGCATTTTCGCAAGTTACTAACAAGAAAAAACAATGACAAACGTGATGATCGCCTATCAGGGGGAACCAGGAGCATACAGTGAAATCGCCGCGCTCAGGATAGGAGAGCCAAAACCGTTTGAATCCTTTGAAGAGGTTTTTGCGTCCGTTGAAAGCCGCAAGGTCACTTATGCGGTTATCCCTATCGAAAATTCACTCGGCGGCAGTATTCATCAAAACTATGATTTGCTGCTCCAGCACCCGGTCACTATTGTCGCCGAAACGTTTGTCAAGGTTGAACACTGTCTGCTCGGTATCCACGGTTCATCTCCGGAACAGGCGCTGAAAGTACTCTCGCATCCCCAGGCATTGGCTCAGTGCCGAAATTTTTTTGCGACCCATAAAGGGCTCAAAGCCGAGGCCGCTTATGACACTGCCGGAAGCGCAAAAATAATTGCTGCAGAAAAGGATCCCACAAAACTTGCCATAGCATCAAAAAGGGCTGGCGAGCTCTACGGACTCGAAATTCTGCGAGAAAACCTTGCCGATGAAGAGTGGAACATTACCCGGTTTTTCTGTATCACTCATGCCGACAATCCTGAACCGCTGGATCTCCTGAAGCTGACAACAAAGCTGGATACCTCACAGCACAAAACCTCCATTGCCTTTGCGCTCCCCAATGAACAGGGGTCGCTTTTCAAGGCACTGGCCACCTTTGCCATGCGTCATATCGACCTGACAAAAATAGAGTCGAGGCCTTTCAGGAAAAAAGCGTTCGAATACCTTTTTTATGTTGATTTTACAGGGCATCAGAAAGACCCGAATATTCTCAATGCTCTCAACCATCTCAAAGAATTTGCCACAATGGTCAATGTCCTTGGAAGTTACGGGGTAGTTGCAGAATGAACAACAGACAACTTGACTTCTTTTCTTCTGTCGGTCAGGAGATCAGCGCCAAAGTCACTGCGACCGTCCAGAAAAAACCAACCCTCTTTTTGATCGATGGCATGGCCATGGTCTACCGGGCTTTTTTTGCCCTGCACCGGGCAGGCATGACCAGTCAGGACGGAATGCCAACCGGTGCCATCTATGGCTTTGCGAGTGCGCTGCTTAAAATCTTTGAAACCTGGAAGCCGAACTACCTCGCTGCGGTCTTTGACAGTAAGGAAAAAACATTCAGGCACGATCTTTACCCTTTATACAAAGCCAATCGGCCAGCACCGCCAGAGGAGCTTATCATGCAGCTTGATGCCATCTTCGAGCTGCTTGAAGCCTTCAATATTCCGCTCATCAAAACAGCCGGATATGAGGCTGATGATCTGATCGGCACAACCGCCAGAAAATTTGAACAGACTTGCCAGGTTTACCTTGTCACCCCTGACAAAGATCTTGCCCAACTGGTTCATGAGGGAGTAAAAATCCTGAAGCCCGCCAAAAACCAGCATGAGCTTGAGTTATTTGGAATAAAAGAGATTACTGAACAATTCGGAGTTCCGCCAGCGCTCTTCACCCAGTATTTGACTCTCTGCGGTGATGTCTCCGACAATATTCCTGGCGCAAAAGGAATAGGACCAAAAACGGCCGCAGCCCTGCTTGGCAAATACCACTCCCTGAAAAATATCTATTCCCATCTTGACCGTCTCTCCCCAAAAACCCGACTTAGTCTGGAGGAATTTCAACCGCAGCTCACTCTGATAACACAGTTGGTCACCATACGCACCGACCTGCAAATTACTGTTACCCTGAACGAACTTGCCTGCGGATTGCCAGACCGGACAAAACTGGTGCCTCTGCTGCAAAAGCTTGGCCTTAAAACCATTGCATCCAGAGTACCGGCTATCTTTGAGGCACTGTTGCAGAATCCTTCGGGATCTGCGCCACTTGATACAGACCCGTACGCCCCCCTTGAGGAGGAGCACTCAACGCCCATACAGCCGCAAGCTGGAACCAGGTATACCCTTGTCGATACAGAAGAAAAACTGCACGCGTTTGTCGAGTCACTGCAAAAGGCATCACCTCTTGCCGTTGATACCGAAACAACCAGCCTTGACACCTTTGAAGCTGAACTGGCAGGTATCTCCATCTCTATTGAGGCCGGAAAAGCTGGCTTTGTCTCTTTTGCCCGCGATGCCGTTGACCTGAAAAGAGGACTTGAGATGCTCAAGCCACTGCTTGAAGAGGCATCACTGCCAAAAACCGGCCAGAATCTCAAATACGACATTCTCGTTCTGAAAAAATATGGCATCAATCTTTCGCCTGTTGGATTTGACTCCATGATTGCCAGCTATGTGCTCAACCCCGATGAAAGACACAATCTTGATGATCTTGCGGCCAACCATTTAGGCTACCGAACCACAACCTATGATGAACTGGTGGGGTCAGGAAAAACGAAACTCCACATTTTTGAGGTTGATCCAATAAAGCTTTCGGACTATGCCTGCCAGGATGCCGACCTTGCCCTCCAGCTCGAAGAGAGCTTCCGAAAAAATTTTGAAGCTGAAAAAGAGCTGCTCTGGCTGTGCGAACAGATAGAATTTCCGCTGGTCAGTGTTTTGGCGGCGATGGAGTACGCAGGAGTCTCTATCGACATCGAACATCTGGCAAAGACCTCCGGCACCGTCAAACAACAACTCGATCTTTTGACAGAAAAAATTTATGCCGCAGCAGGATCTGTCTTCAATATCGATTCTCCGAAGCAGCTTTCACATATTCTTTTCAATGTGTTAAAACTGCCAACAAAAAAAACCACAAAAACAGGCTTTTCCACCAATGTTGAGGTGCTTGAAGAGCTTGCGCCGCTTCATCCGGTCGCCAGCACTCTGCTCGAATACAGGACGATGCAGAAACTCAAGAACACCTATATTGACGCCTTGCCGAAAATGGTCAATCCGACAACCGGAAAACTGCATACCTCTTTTAACCAGCATATAACCGCTACAGGACGGCTCTCCTCCTCCAATCCAAACCTGCAAAATATTCCGATACGCACCTCTCTCGGTAAAGAGATACGTCGGGCGTTCATACCCTCATCACCCGACAACTGGCTTCTTTCTGCCGATTACTCCCAGATCGAGCTGCGAATTGCTGCCGAAATCTCCAAAGACCCTCAGCTCATCGAAGCATTCCGCAACCGGGAAGACATCCACACCGCAACCGCAAAAGTGATCTTCAGCACCGACAAGATTAACAGCGATATGCGGCGCAAGGCAAAAGAGGTAAATTTTGGGGTTCTTTACGGCATCATGCCTTTTGGTCTCTCAAAGAGGCTCAACATCTCCCGGTCAGAGGCCGCGACGATTATCGATACTTACAAATCAAAATATCCCGGACTTTTTATCGCGCTGCAAAACATTATTGAACTTGGCAAAAAAAACGGTTACGTCTCCACCCTTCTCGGGCGACGCCGCTACCTTGCCGACCTCAACAGCCGCAACACCAACTTGCAAAAAGCGGCTGAACGGGCGGCTATGAATACCCCTGTTCAGGGTACGGCTGCCGACATCATCAAGTGCGCCATGAACCTCTGCAGCCAGCGCATGAAAAAAAACCTGATGAAGTCCGTCATGCTGCTGCAAGTGCACGACGAACTGCTTTTCGAAACCACTGAGGATGAAAAGGAGCCGCTTTCCGTCTTGGTTGAACAGGCAATGATTGAAGCAGCAATCATTTGTGGGCTTAAAAATGTTCCCGTCGAGGTTGATACGGGTATTGGAAAAAACTGGCTCGAAGCCCACTAAGCATTGACTTACAGAAAAAGTTTTCCTATATTCTGCGATAGGAGAAGCAAGATTGTTCAGACAAAACAACCAGGATACCGCATGACCTCTAAAAATCGGTTTGTGACTCTGTCTGAATTCAGGCTGGAATTATTGGTTTTGCTGGAGGTACGCATGGCAAAAGCTGCATCTGCTCTTTTATCGGTATTGCTCTTCTCTTTTTTCTGCACATCCACAACTCTTCTGGCTGGGGAAAAACAGCCTGGCGATGCAAAGGCAAAAACTGCTGAAAGTCTTCTGGCAAGCACGGAAAAGATGATTGAACAACTGATTATGGAGATCGACCTGCTGCAGGACAATGCAACTGAACCGACCGAGCTGGCTGAAAATCCCAATCCAACCTCTTTTTTTTCCAGTGTACCAAATATCAAACCCGTCAGTGGTTCAATTACCAGTACTTTTGGTGTCCGGGTTCATCCGATCTACAATATCTCTCTTTTTCACTCAGGCATCGATATCTCCGCCTCCGAAGGCACCAGGATAGAGACAACAGGTGACGGAATTGTTGCTTTTTCAGGGTATGACAAAGGTTACGGACAAAAAATAACCATCAACCACGGCTACGGCTATAAAACCATCTATGCACACCTGTCAAAATCTCTGGTACGACAGGGCCAAAAAGTCAAGCGGGGCGACATCATTGCGCTTTCTGGAAACACTGGCGTATCAACAGGGCCGCATCTTCACTACGAAGTACTGAAGAATAACGTAAAAGTCAACCCGACGGCTTATTTCTTTGATGAAACAAATCCGGGAAAGTTTACAACGACACAAAAAACTGAACCAGACGGACGTAACCATAACTCTTAACCTGAACAACTCGTAGTATGTACTGGAATTTAGACCTTGCCCGTTATATAGCTGATGCTCCATGGCCTGTAACAAAAGATGAACTCATCAATTACGCGAACAGAACCGGTGCACCTCAGCAGGTTATTGAAAACCTTGTCGATCTTCCCGACAGCGATGAAATGTATGAAAGCCTGGATGAAATATGGCCAGACTACCCTACTGACGAAGACTTTGGCTATGGGGATGAAGATCCCTTGACATAGAAGAGAACAAAACGGAATTCATGTTTGGCAAAAGCGCTCACTTTTATAACCCTTGTGCTTTTTTGTGCCTTTTCTGTTCATGGTCAATCTGACCGCAGAAGTGAAAAGAGTGCTTTTTGGCCACCTTATGTAGGAAAAATCAATATCAGGGGCAATACGTCGATTAGCGAAGAGGAACTTCGCCTGATCATCAATACCTCTGAAAACAGATCTTTTCTTGGGCTCGGCCTTTTTGGCGGCGCTCAAAAACTGTTCAATTCCGAAGAGTTTGCCAAAGATATCTCTTTGATCAAAAAGCTTTATACCTACAAGGGATATTTTTTTACCGACGTGGACACCACCATTGTCCGAAAAAACAACGGCAAAAAAGTTAATCTGGACATCCTGATTCATGAACATGAACCATCCAAAGTTGATGCGTTTCGTTATGAAGGGCTTGAACGCCTTCCTGCAGAACTTAAAACAGAGTATCTCAGCCAAAAACGGCTTGCATTAAATGATGTTTTTTCCGTCGAACGGCTTATTGAAGAGCGCGACCGTACTCTCGCTTTTTTCAGGGAGTACGGTTTCACTTTTTTTCACGAAGACAGTATCCGCATCAAGGTGGATACCGTCGGGACTCATGCTGGAATCCTCTTCAGGCTCAACCTGCCGAAAAGGCTGAAATACGGCCCTGTCCATGCTATCGTTCATAATCAACAGCAAAACAATCCTGCTCAAAAAGAGAAGACTTTTTTTCAGGAGAACATCCATGGCCGTATTCTTGGGAAAGAGAAAATCTTGCCTGCTCTTGTCACCTCTGCCATCGAATTCCGGCCTGGAAATTATACCCGGCAGAGCCTTGAACAACGCACCTTGCAGAATCTCGGCGCAACCAATGTTTTTTCATCACTTTACATTACACCCGATTCGGTGCATGCTGGCGAACTCTACACAACGATCAACCTTGAAACAGCGCCAAAACACCAGATAGAGCCAAAAATTCTGGTTGATAACCGTTATGGCCCCCTTTTTTTCGGCACCTCTCTTGGTTATGAAAACAAAAACTTTTTTGGTGGAGGGGAACAGTTCCGTATATCTACCGAATACGGTACTCAGGCCAGTTCCAGCAGCAAGCTGCTATCAAACCTTGATGCAGACCAATACAGCAAAATAATTCCATACGAATTCAGCCTGAAAAGCACTCTGGTCATGCCTGTTCTCAAAAAGAACGGCAATTTCTATTCGACAGCAGTTGAATATGCAACCACAAAACAGCCCGTGCTGCTCTCAAGCAAAAGCGGATTGATCCGAGGCACCTACAACGCCCGCCTGAATCCTTCATCACGCCTGAATTTTGACTTTTTTGAAATTGAGTGGGTCAAAAAAGACTCTCTCAGAGGATTTAAACAACTCTTTAAAACCGATCTTGCCAAAAATATCAGAATTGACCCCTCCAGTGAAGCCGCAGTCAACGCAGGCATTGACAGCCTTATGAACACCCATTTCAACCAGACTTTCCGGCTTCGCTACAACTCTACAAACCGACAGAGCGTTCTTCCGAAAAAGACAATAGTGAACCTCGACCTTCTTCTTGAGGAATCAGGAAGCCTTGCCTGGCTGATCGATAATTATATTGACACAAAACATTACAGCGGGTTCACCCATAACGATCCCCAAATTTTCGGCACAACCTATTCTCAGTATATAAAACTTGAAAGCGGATTGGGCTTTGCAAAAAACTTGTCAACAAAAAGCCAGCTTGCCGGAAAAGGGCGAATAGGATGGATGATGCCTTATGGCAAAGCGGATGCAACACCTGAAGAACGCCGTTTCTATGCCGGAGGGGCAAACGACATGCGGGGCTGGCTTTTCAATACACTAGGGCCAGGTCGCAGTGCAAGCGATGCCGCGTCAAATTTCGGTGCCGACATCAAGCTTGAACTCAGTCTGGAATACCGTCTGAAATTTTTCAGATTCCTCAACCAGTCTTCAGGAATAACGTTCTTTACCGATGCAGGAAACATCTGGGACCGAACCGGACCATACGCGTTGACCCTTGACTCCCTGACAAAAGACTTCGCCTGGGACTCAGGGGTTGGCCTGAGAATCGGCTCCCCTATCGGCCCGTTCCGTTTCGATTTTGCCTATAAACTCCATGACCCGACTGAAGCAAAACCCTGGCGTTTCTCAGCCTTGAACATCGGTAATTACACCTTCAATTTTGGAATTGGTGAAGCTTTTTAATTATTTGCCCAAGTTATTTTTTTCACGATCAAGGACATATTCCCATGACAGCGCCATCAACACTTCTCGCACCTTCCATTCTTTCAGCAGACTTCACCCGGCTTGAACACTCGATTGCGATTGCCACAAAAGCAGGCGCAGACTGGATGCACTGCGATATCATGGACGGCAATTTTGTCCCCAACATCACCTTCGGGCCTCTCATCGTACAGACTATTGCGGCTTGCACCCCAATGATTATCGACACCCATCTGATGATTGCCGATCCAGACCGCTTCATTGAAGATTTTGTCAAAGCCGGTTCTCACCAGATTACCGTGCATCAGGAAGCCTGCCCGCACCTCCACCGCACCATTCAGTTCATTAAAAGCCTTGGCGCAAAAGCTGGTGTCTCAATCAATCCGGGAACTTCGCTCTCAACACTGGATTCCATTCTGCCGGATCTTGACCTTGTCCTGCTGATGTCGGTCAATCCCGGATTCGGGGGGCAGAAGTTCATACCATCATCAATTGGAAAAATTCGCCAGCTTCATGAAATGCGCTTGATGGCCAATCCGCAGATGATCATCGCCATCGACGGAGGAATAACTGAGGAAAATGCCCAGGAAGTAGTCTCGGCCGGAGCCGATGCACTGATTGCCGGCACCGCATTCTTCAAATCGGCCGATCCGGAACGCACTGCGGCAAACATCAGGGCTATGACCAGATAATGTCGCGAAGCTCGGGGCTGCTATGCAGACCCTCTCCTATCAGGACGGCATCAAACAATGCCGTCTCGACAAGGGCGATATCAGCAGAGGTTTTCAGGCCACTTTCGGCCACAGCAATAACACCGGAAGGAATAGAGGAGCGGAGCGTTACCGAGGTATGGAGATCGACTGAAAAATCTTTCAGGTTGCGGTTATTGACCCCGATGATTGCGGCACCCTTTTCCAGAGCGATGTCCAGCTCCAGGCGGTCATGCACTTCAACAAGAACATGCAGGCCAAGAGCAGCAGCAAGCTGCAGATAATCTCCAAGTTGCGCAGGATCAAGCGCCGCCACAATCAGCAGAATGGCATCAGCGCCAATCAGCCGTGACTCAAAGATCTGTGATTCATCAAGAATAAAATCCTTGCGCAGGACTGGCAAAGGAAATGAGCGGCTCACCTGTTGAAGATAGTCGATGGAACCCTGAAAAAACTGGCGATCCGTCAGCACCGAATAGGCTGCGGCGCCAAGCTCTCCATAGCGACGGGCCATCACAACAGGATCAAAATCTTTGACAATAAGACCACGTGAAGGGGAGGCTTTTTTGATTTCGGCAATCAGCCTCAACCCACGATCCGCACGCCTGATGGCAGCAGTAAAATCACGGGTGGAAGCCAGAGAGCCCCGCAGCTCCCAATAACGCTCTGCAGGCTTCTGCTTTCCAAGCTCCACGATTTCCCGCTTTTTCTCCTCTAATATCCGGGTAAGATAGGTCATGGCAGATCAGTCAGCAGCGGCCAGTTGGCGTAACTCCCCTTCGAGCTCAACAATCTGAAGAATATTGTCCAGGAACCAGGGATCAATGCCGGTCGACTGATGCACCTCATCAATGGTTGCGCCAGCCTGGAAGGCATAACGAAGATAAAACAAGCGGTCGGCTTTGGGTATTTTAATTTTTTCAAGAATATCGGCTTTGGCAAACTTCTTTTGCTGCGGAGTCATGGCAAGCACATTCATGACATCCTTGCCGTCGGAACCAAGCCCGGCGCGACCTATTTCAAGACCACGGAGTGACTTCTGGAGTGCCTCCCTGAAATTTCTTCCAAAAGCCATAACTTCGCCAACAGACTTCATCTGCACACCAAGACGGGCATCAACATTCTTGAACTTTTCAAAATCCCATCGAGGAATCTTGACCACACAATAGTCAATGGCCGGCTCAAAACTTGCAGGAGTTGTTTTTGTAATATCATTGAGAATCTCATCAAGCCTGTAACCCACCGCAAGTTTGGCTGCTACCTTGGCAATCGGAAAACCGGTTGCCTTCGAGGCCAGCGCCGAACTGCGCGACACACGGGGATTCATCTCAATCACCACAATACGACCATTCAGCGGATTAATGGCAAACTGAATATTGCTGCCACCGGTCTCAACACCGATCTCCCTGATAATTCTGATTGAGGCATCCCTGAGCTCCTGATACTGACGGTCGGTAAGCGTCTGGGCCGGTGCCACAGTAATGCTGTCTCCGGTATGCACCCCCATAGGGTCAACATTCTCAATGGAGCAGACAATAATCACATTATCAGCCAGATCACGAATTACCTCAAGCTCAAACTCTTTCCAGCCAGTCAAACACTCCTCAACAAGCACCTCACTGATAGGACTTTCCATAAGCCCCCGGCGCACTGCTTCGTAATAGTCGGCTTTTGTTTCGGCAAAACCGCCGCCGGTTCCACCAAGCGTAAACGAGGGACGAATAACAATTGGAAGACCAATTTCGTCAAGTGCCTCTCTTGCCTCTTTTTCGTTGCGAACAAAAACACCTTTAGCCATTTCAAGGCCGATTTTCTTCATCGCATCGCTGAAAAACTCACGATTTTCAGCTTTTCTGATGGCACGAAGCTTGGCCCCAATCAGTTCAACGCCATTGCGCTCAAGAATACCTGACTCAGCCAGACTGACCGCAATGTTCAGAGCCGTCTGACCACCCATCGTCGGCAAAAGCGCATCGGGTTTTTCACGTTCAATAATTTTCTGCACATATTCCGGCGTAATCGGCTCAATATAGGTCGCATCCGCAAACTCTATATCAGTCATAATCGTTGCAGGATTACTGTTAACCAGCACCACACGATAACCATCCTCCTTGAGAGCACGGCACGCCTGGGTCCCTGAATAATCAAATTCGCAGGCTTGACCGATCACAATCGGGCCTGCGCCAATCACTAAAATCGACTTGATATCTTCCCGCTTTGGCACGTTTTTTCGGGTTTAATACTTGGTAAGCTTTAAGAGAAGTAATGTACAAAATATTTCACGAGTTTTGTTCCCCCAAGCGAAGGCAAACTACTCGACAACACGGATATGCTCCTGATGAAACCCTCCCGACTCCCTTCTTAGCCAAGCGGTCACCTCCTTTGGTTGTCGATTCATCAAGGCAATGATCAGCAACGTATGACCCGAATGGGCAAAATCGACATCATGAAGTGAAGGAATCGCCGGAGAATTGATATGGGAATGATAAGAGCCAATAATATTGTAACCATGTCTCGTTGCCTCCCGTTCTACCTCAAGATACTCCTGATGGGAAATCTCAAAACCCTGCTCTTTGCCAAAATAGAGGCAGTTGCGGCAGGGGGCCACCTCATAGACAATATTTTCTATATTGCCTCTGTGCTGATTTTCCCGTATTCCGACAAGCAGCCCGCAACATTCGTAAGGCAACTCCCGAAAAGCCTGCTCCTGAATAATCTCGAATTGACGCCTGGGGAGTTTCATGGCACAAGCCCTTTGGCCCCAATGTCTGTGCGGTGGCAGGAGCCGTCAAATCTGATCTTTTCAACAATACGATAAGCGCGGTCAATACTCTCCCTGAGCGTCTCGCCCAGCGCTGTTACCGAAAATACCCTTCCGCCCGCTGTGACAAGCTGCCCGCCTTCGATGGCCGTACCAGCATGAAACACCAGACAATCCTCCATTTCAGCAATATCTCCGGCAAGAGTAATCGCCTTGCCGGTTTCATAATGATCGGGATAGCCGCCGGAAGCGATCACAACCGTCGCTGCTGATTTCCGGTGCATCTCGAACGGTGCCTCATCAAGCGTTCCATCAACACTTGCCTGAAGAGCTGTCACAAAATCACTTTTTAGCAAGGGAAGCACCACCTGGGTTTCAGGATCGCCCAGACGAGCGTTGTACTCGACCACAAAAGGCTCTCCCCCGTCAATCATCAGTCCGACATACAAAAAACCGGTATAAGGAGACCCTTCTTCAGCCATACCTTTGAGAGTCGGCCTGATAATTCGCTCTTCAACCCTTTGCATCACCTCGGGAGTCACTATCGGGGCTGGAGCATAAGCCCCCATGCCGCCGGTATTTTTTCCGGTATCTCCGTCACCAATACGCTTGTGATCCTGTGCTGGCAAAAAAAGGCGATAGCGACGACCGTCAGTCAGGGCAAAGACGCTCGCCTCCTGACCCTGAAGAAACTCCTCAATCACAACCTCATTTCCGGCATCGCCAAAAATACGATCTTCAAACAGCTCCCTGATGGCCTTCAGCGCCTCCTCTTTCCCTGAGGTAATAAAAACCCCTTTTCCCGCACAAAGACCGCTTGCCTTAATCACCAGGGGATACAAAGTGTCAGGGGACGCAATAAAGCTGCCAGCCGCATGGGTATCGCGAAAAACATGATAGCCTGCCGTAGGAATAGCGTGACGCAGCATAAACTCTTTGGAAAAAACCTTGCTTGACTCAAGACGGGCAGCCGCTTGTGTTGGACCCACAATAAGCTTCTGTGCATCACGGAAAAGATCCACAATACCCAGTTCAAGCGGTTGCTCAGAGCCAACAACCGTCAGATCAATCCTGTTAGCAACAGCAAACCGGAGCAGATCATCCAGCGCTGTGGCTTTCAAAGGCACATTACAAACCTTTCCTCCCATCAGGGCGGTTCCGCCGTTCCCTGGTGCCACAAAAACCCGCTGCACACTCTCACTTTGTGCCACAGCCCGGCAGAGGGCATGTTCACGGGCACCACTTCCTATAATCAATACCTTCATAGCATTCACTGTGGGCACTGGCTGAATTTCATCATCTGGTTTATCTGACATGGTTTGTTAACTTGCGTTTCATACGTTTTAACAATCTGCATTTCCCTGTAACGCACACTCCCTAAAATAAACAATAAAAACAATAATTTGTGCCTGCTCACGATCCTCCATTGTCAATTATCCCTGACTTCTATGCCACTCTCTCCTGTACTTTCCCGTTATGTCCTTCCCATGGCGCTGAAGCTTCTCTATGCAAGCCTCAGAATATCGATAACCTCCGCACCATTGCAGGTGTCAAACAAAGGCGCTATTATTGCCTTCTGGCATGGAAAAATGATCGCGGGCTGGCTTTTTGCCAAAAACCTCGGCTCTTCAAAGAACATGGCTGCTGTCGTCAGTCTTTCTGAAGATGGCCGTACTCTTGCCGACACGCTTGAGCGATTTGGTTTTTCACTGATTCGCGGCTCAAGCTCAAAGGGAGGTGACGAGGTCAAAAATGCTATGCATAACACGCTTCAGCAAGGCAATATTGTTGTTCTCACACCAGACGGACCGCGAGGACCTGTTCACCAGTTCAAATACGGCACGTTGCGGCTGGCTTCAAACAACCACTATCCGATTGTTTTTGCCGAGATAAGCTATACCAAAAGCTGGGTGCTCAAAAGTTGGGACCAGTTTGAAATTCCCAAACCGTTCAGCAAAACCTCCGTCAAGCTCCATCTTCTTGAGCTTCCCGAGTTCAACAGCGATAAAGAGCTGCAACACTATACCAAACAACTTTCAGCCCGTCTCAGCCATGCATAACCAGTTTCCCATACTTCTCCGACCCGCCACGCAGCTCTATGGCTCTCTAGTGCAGTTGCGCAATACCCTTTTTGACCGGCAGATTTTCAAATCATGGAAATCTCCTATTCCTGTTGTCTCCATCGGAAACCTTTCGGCAGGCGGCACAGGTAAAACGCCCCTGGTTGACTGGATCGTCAAGTACTATCTCTCAATCGGCTGCAAACCGGCTATTGTGTCGCGCGGGTACCGGAGGGAGTCAAAAGGCGTGCAGCTTGTCTCCGACGGCCAAAGGATTCTGCTCAGCAGCAACGAGGCTGGCGACGAAACGGCGATGCTTGCCTGGAACAACCCTGATGCCATTGTTGTTGTCGCAAAAAAAAGAGAGGATGCTGTAACCTATATTGCCACTCACTTTGCTCAAAGAGCCCCATCGGTTATTATCCTCGACGACGCATACCAGCATCGCCAGATTGACAGGGCACTCAATATTGCCATCATCAATGCCGAAGAACCTTTTTTTGAGGCAAAAATGCTGCCTGAAGGCCGACTGAGAGAACCGCTGAAAAATATCTCAAGAGCTGACCTGATTGTGCTGAACAAAATCACGAATCAGCAAAAAGCTGACGCGATCATGAAAGAACTTGAAAATAACGGCAAACCGATTGTCAACGCCCGCCTTAAAATCGGAGAGCTGACCTGTTTTTCAGGCGAATTAAGCGCCTCAGATGACACGCTGGTCGCCGAAAACCTCAACGTCCTTGCCTTTGCGGGGATAGCATCTCCTGAAAGTTTTCTGGCAAGCCTCTCCAAAGAGGGCATAAACGTTGCTGCACACCGCTTTTTCAATGACCATGAGCCTTATAGTGTCAAAAAACTGCGTTCTGTACGCAACGAGGCTGAAGCAAAAGGGTTAAGCCTCATTACAACAGAAAAGGACTACTTCCGCATGCTCGGCCGTCCAGAACTTATACGCATCCTTGCCTCCATGCCCTGTTATTACCTGAAAATCGAAACGGACATCTTTGCGGGCAAGGAGACCATGCAATCGATGCTGAAAGCCGTTATCGGCAAATAGCCAGCGGATCACTGCAACCTTGCATGTTTTTTTCTACTCCTTCACAATGCTGGAGATTGCCTTGAACCGCTCTCCCTCAGCCACACGCAACAGCTCAAAAAGAGCCATTTCGGTGCTGGTCAAAGAAGCACCTGCTTTTTCAATACATCGAATACCGAGAAGCCTGTTTTCTTCGGTTCTTGATGAAACAGCGTCTGTCACCAGATGAACATTATAACCAAACTCGAGAAGCTCCACGGCGGTCTGATATACACAAACATGGGTTTCCATACCTGCCACAAGAATATCGTTACGGTTGAATGAGCGAAGCTGCCTCATGAACTCAGGCGTTCCACAACAACTGAATGAATTTTTTTCAACGGGGAGTGCGCCCGCCAGCAGCTCCCTCAGAGAATCAACCGTGCGACCAAGGCCTTTCGGATACTGTTCAGTCACAAGAACCGGCATATCAAGAATCGCAGAGGCTCTGAGCAGCCTGCTGATATTTTTTTCCACAACCTGCGGCTGAAAAACAAGTTGGGCAAGCCTGCCCTGCACATCGATAATCAAGAGAAGTGTCTCTTTGGGAGTAATCATAGCAAGATCAATAAAAATAATCAGGCCAAAAATAGTTCATAAGCAATACAGAAAGAAAAAATATCCATGAACGCAAGTGCAAAATTAACTTTTTATTGTTTACGCGGATGAAGCGAAAAACCATCGACAACAAGTTTAAACGAATTGGTGAGCTGCTCAGCCTACTCTGATCTGCGGTTTTTCTCAAAGGGAATACCTGCATCACGGGGAGCTGATGCCCTGCCGACAAACCCGGCAAGCACCACCAGCGTTATAAGATAAGGCATTGACTGCACCAACTGCGAAGGAATCCACCCTGTCTGGAGCCATATTTCCATGGATTCGGTGGTGGCAAAGAGCAAACTGGCAAGAGCAGCGCCAGCCGGAGTCCATTTGCCGATAATCATGGCAGCAAGAGCGATATACCCTCGTCCTGCCGACATATTATCGGTGAAGGTGTGTTGCTGAAAAACAAGAAACGCGCCAGCAAGAGCAGCAAGTGCGCCCGACACCAGCACACCGGAATAGCGCATGCGATCGACATTGATTCCTGCACTGTCGGCAGTTGCCGCGCTTTCGCCCGTTGCACGAAGCCTCAGCCCGTAAGGTGTCCTGAAAAGAACCAGTTGACCTGCAACAACTGAAACAACCGCCGCAAGAAAAAGCGGATCGATAAAAAGAGAGGGAACCTCAAGACCAGCAATCCGCTCCGAATTCATAGAACTCCCGAAAAGAAGAGTAAGCCCAAAACGAGTCGCGCCCATAACAAGAATATTGATGGCAATACCAGCGACAATCTGGTCAGCCTTCAGAGTCACCGTAAGAAAGGCAAAAAGCAACGCAACGCCCAGACCGCAGAGAAGAGCCAGAAAAATCCCCATCAGGGCTGATCCTGTCTGATATTGTCCATAAGCTGCGCCGAATGCACCGACAAGCATCATCCCTTCAAGCGCAAGATTGACCACCCCGCCACGTTCCGAGAATGTTGCACCAACAGAGGTGAGAACATAAGGCACAGCGAGACGTGCAATTTGCAGAAGAATAACAAGCGGTTCAACTCCCATAATAAATAAGAATGGATATCCTTTCCGGTAGTTTTTCCATGCGTTTTTTAGTAAATTCCAATTCTGTTAAAAAATAGTCAACTTCACCTGTTTTATCACCATCTGCTCAAGTTTTTTTGGGTGAAACAAACAATAATTACTCCTGAAAATCATGCCACAATCTGAGATTACCAACAAAACGGCTGCCAGTAAACAATACATTTACAGTTTTTCAGGCGGCTCTTCTGAAGGTGATGCGTCCATGAAAAACCTGCTTGGAGGAAAAGGCGCTAACCTTGCTGAAATGGCCAACATCGGATTACCGGTTCCTCCGGGATTCACCATTTCAACCGAAGTATGTACGCACTATTACGACAATCAGAAGAACTATCCAACCAATCTTTTTGACCGCGACATCCCCCAGGCACTCAGCAAAATTGAAGAGACGCTGGGCAAAAAATTCGGTGACCCGGAAAACCCCCTGCTGGTTTCGGTGCGCTCAGGTGCAAGGGCCTCAATGCCCGGCATGATGGACACCATTCTTAACCTGGGGCTGAATGCTGCCACTGTTGACGGTTTGGCAAGAAAGTCAGGAAACCCCCGTTTTGCGTGGGACTGCTACCGCCGCTTTGTACAGATGTACGGTGATGTCGTGCTTGATCTCAAACCAACCGACAAAAAGGAGATTGACCCCTTCGAAAAAATTCTCGAAGCAAAAAAAGAGGAACTCGGTATAGAACTCGACACTGAATTTACGGTAGAAGACCTTCAGGATATTGTTGGAAAATACAAGGCCGCAATTCTTGAAAAAACCGGCAAAACGTTCCCTGAAGACCCGCACGAACAGCTCATTGGAGCTATCGGTGCCGTCTTTAACAGTTGGAACAACGAACGGGCCATTGTGTACCGCAAACTGAACCATATTCCAGGCTACTGGGGCACCGCCTGCAATGTTCAGGCCATGGTTTTCGGCAACATGGGCGAAGATTGCGGCACAGGTGTCGCTTTCACGCGCGATGCAGCCACCGGCGAAAATATCTTTTACGGCGAGTTTCTTATGAACGCCCAGGGCGAAGACGTTGTAGCAGGCACAAGAACTCCGCTGAAAATCGACCAGCTCAAGGCAGAAAACCCCGGCATTTACGACCAGCTCGAAGAGATTCGCTCCATTCTCGAACACCACTACCACGACATGATGGACATTGAGTTCACCATCGAGAACAACAAGCTCTTCATGTTGCAGTGCAGGGTTGGCAAAAGAACCGGAATGGCGGCGGTGAAAATTGCTGTTGACATGTTCAATGAGAAGCTGATCGACGAAAAAGAGGCACTCATGCGCATTGAACCCGAACAGCTCAACCAGTTGCTCAGACCTGTCTTTGACATGAAAGAGAAACAGGCTGCTATTGCTGGCGGAAGACTCCTTGCAACAGGCTTGAATGCCGGTCCAGGGGCCGCAACCGGCAAAATCTACTTTAATGCCGTTGATGCCTACGAAGCCGGCAAGCGCGGCGAAGCAGTCATTCTCGTCCGTATCGAAACATCTCCTGAAGATATCAAGGGCATGAACGCCTCTGAGGGTATTCTTACTGCCCGTGGCGGCATGACCTCCCATGCTGCGCTGGTTGCCCGTCAGATGGGCAAGGTCTGCGTTGCAGGATGCGGAGCTCTCAATATCGACTACCAGAAAGGTGAAATGCGTGTCGCAGGAAAAGATACCGTCCTTGCAGAGGGCGATTACATCTCCATCGACGGAAGCACCGGTGAGGTCATTGCCGGAAAAGTTCCGACCAAAAACTCTGAAATCATTGAAGTTCTGGTTGACAAAACCCTCAAACCCGAAGATGCAGAGACCTGGCCTATCTACCAGCAGCTCATGGAGTGGGCCGACAAATACCGTAAACTCAATATCCGCACCAATGCTGACCAGCCAGACCAGGCTGAAATCGCCATCACCTTCGGCGCAGAAGGTATCGGGCTCTGCCGTACTGAACACATGTTCTTTGGTGGTGAACGTATCGATTCGATGAGAGAGATGATTCTGGCAGACGATATTGAAGGGCGTAAAACAGCTCTGGAAAAACTTCTCCCTTTCCAGCGGGATGACTTCTATGGCCTCTTCAAAGCCATGGGTGCCCGTCCGGTAACAATCAGGCTGCTTGATCCTCCGCTCCATGAGTTTCTGCCACATACCGACAGCGAAATCAGAGCTCTGGCCAGCAAGATGGGGAAATCTTTTGAAGCGGTCAAAGAGCGTATCGGCAGTCTCCACGAGTTCAATCCGATGCTTGGTCTTCGTGGTTGTCGCCTTGGCATCCTTCATCCCGAGATCACGGTTATGCAGGTCAGGGCAATTATCGAAGCCGCCTGTCAACTGAAGAAAGAGGGCCTTGAGGTTGTTCCTGAAATTATGGTGCCACTGATCAGCACGGTCAAAGAGCTTGAAATCACCAGTGAAATCATTCACAAAACTGCCCGTAGCGTCTTTGCTGAACAGGGAACAGGAGTTAAATACCTTGTTGGCACCATGATTGAGGTACCGCGTGCAGCAATCACCTCCGACCAGATTGCCACCGCTGCCGACTTCTTCAGCTACGGCACCAATGATTTGACACAGATGGGACTCGGGATGAGCCGCGACGACTCAGGCCAGTTCCTTCCGACCTATCAGCAGCAGGAGATCTTTGCACGCAATCCTTTTGAATCGCTTGATATTGAGGGTGTGGGAAGGCTGATGAGCATCTCCGCCAAAGAGGGGCGTGCAGTCAAGCCAGAGCTTAAGCTGGGAATCTGCGGAGAACACGGCGGAGATCCTTCTACCGTCGAATTCTGTCACCAGTTAGGGCTGAACTATGTTTCATGCAGTCCGTACAGGGTGCCGATTGCCCGTCTTGCCGCAGCAAGAGCCGCACTGAGAGGCTGAGCCGACACAACATCTTTTCATGAAAAAGGCGGCCCACCGGGTCGCCTTTTTCATTACGAGTGCTGTCTGAATCACCATAAAGTTTACTGCTGTGCCTCTATTTTCTTGAAAAACATGCATCCACCTTCTGCGACAACATCCTTGCCAAAACAGGTGCCTGCAGCCGGATCGTTATCCTTTGGAGTAAAGCTCTGACAATCCTGACACTGTTTGCCTTTTTCAGCTTGCTTCTGATAAATAATTTCCATATTGAATTTTTGCTTCTCTGTTGCGTTATTATAGTCAAGAAATAGTGTCCATCCTGTTTTTCATCAACCGGACGAATCCGCCAAATATAAAACAGAAACTTTTTTTGCAAAGTTATTTTTCTAAAAAAAACAGCCGTTACCCTGCTGTTACCTTTCGCATGATGATCAGGCAGATTACCATGCAGGAATATCAGGGCAAAATCAACACCACCTGCTGACGGCATCGAAGCTAACAGATTATAGAAAAAACACATGGAATTCAGTCATATCAACATCAGGGGAGCCAGGGTACACAATCTCAAAAACATCTCTCTTGATATCCCGCGCAACAAGTTTGTTGTCATTACCGGTCTGTCCGGTTCGGGAAAATCCAGCCTTGCTTTCGACACCATTTATGCCGAAGGACAGCGCCGCTTCATGGAAACACTCTCCCCTTATGCACGGCAATATATCGGCAGCATTGAACGCCCTGATGTCGACTTTATTGAGGGGCTTTCACCGGTCATTTCCATCGACCAGAAAAGCACAAACCGCTCGCCCCGTTCAACGGTTGGCACCATTACTGAAATCCATGATTTTATCCGGCTGCTCTACGCCAAGGCTGGCAGACGCTACGACCCTGTTACCGGTGCCATGCTGCAGCAGCAAAGCGAAGAAAACATCCGGGAAGCTATCCTCTCACTGCCCCATGGCACAAAAGTCCAGATACTATCCCCTCTGGTCACCGGACGCAAAGGCCATTACCGTGAACTCTTCGAACGCCTGTTGCTCAAGGGGTTTCTCCGGGTCCGTATTGACGGAACATACCGGGAAATGGAAAAAAACATGCAGATTGAGCGCTACAAAAGCCACTCCATTGAACTGGTGGTTGACGGTCTGGTTATTGACCCCAACTGCCAGGAGCGCCTGAAACAAGCGATCAGCCTTGCCGTCGGCATGTCCGAACACAAATCATCGGTGATCTGCGATCCGCTTGAAAGTGACCGAAAAGAGCTGACGTTCAGCACTCGCTATGCCTATTCAGACGGCTCCGTCCCGGTCGACACTCTGGCACCGAACCACTTCAGCTTCAACTCCCCTTATGGTGCCTGCCCGGAGTGCAACGGCCTTGGAGAGCTCATGCAGCTTTCGGGTGAACTGATGCTGCCCGATCTGTCGCTCTCACTCAACGAAGGAGGCCTCGACCCTTTTGGAAAATCCGGAAAGCGCAACCTCTGGCAGGTCATCAGAGCAATTGCCCGAGAGTTTAACTTCACGCTTGATACTCCTGTCAGCGATATTCCACAAGAGGCACTGAAAATTTTGCTGGAAGGTTCCGGCAGCCGCACCTTTGATGTCAGTTACACCTACTCCGGACGCGATACACTCTATCCACAACCCTTTCCAGGAGCAATCCCTTACGTTCAGGAAATACTGAACAATGCCAGCACCTCCAAAATACGCGAGTGGGCGGAAAGTTACATGATCCGCCAATCCTGCCCTTCATGCAATGGGGCGAGACTGCGCAAGGAGAGCCTGCTGGTGAAGATTGACGAACTCAATATTGCCGAAGCAGAAGCGCTTTCTCTTCCCGAATCGCTCACTTTTTTTACAGCATTACCCGAAAAACTGACGGGAAAAGAGCGCCTTGTTGCCACCCCTGTGCTGCATGAAATCGTCAAACGCCTTGAATTTCTTCTCAATGTGGGACTCGGCTACCTTTCCCTTGACAGAAGCTCACAAACACTTTCAGGCGGGGAAGCGCAGCGCATCAGACTCGCCTCACAACTCGGTTCGCAACTCAGTGGAGTTCTCTATGTCCTTGACGAACCCAGTATAGGGCTGCACCAGCGCGACAACCACAAGCTTATTACTTCGCTCAAGCGACTCAGAGACCTCGGCAACACGGTACTGGTGGTCGAACACGACAAAGACACCATGCTTGAAGCCGACGAAATCATTGATCTTGGACCTGGCGCAGGAGAGTACGGCGGAGAAATCGTCGCCCAGGGAACTGCCGCTGCCCTTGACCCCCACTCATTAACCGCAGCATACCTTTCAGGAACCCGTCAGGTCTCTTTCAAGGGAGATGGAAAAAAGAAAACTGCCGAACAGCAATTTCTGCGACTGACAGGATGCAAGGGCAACAACCTCAAAAACATTGATATCACCATTCCTCTCCGCTCGCTCGTCAGCATTACCGGTGTCAGCGGCTCCGGAAAGTCAACCATTATCAATGAAACCCTTTTCCCGATCCTTGCTCGCCACTTCTACCGCTCCAAGCTGCTCACCTACCCCTATGAGAGCGTCGAGGGCATCAAGCAGCTCGACAAAGTCGTTAACGTCGACCAGTCACCCATCGGTCGCACACCCCGCTCTAATCCGGCAACCTATACTGGCGCATTTACCTTTATCCGCGACTTTTTTACCCGCCTGCCCGAAGCACAGATCCGGGGTTATAAAGCCGGAAGATTCAGCTTCAACGTCAAGGGCGGACGATGCGAGGTTTGCCAGGGATCGGGGACAAGAAAAATTGAGATGAACTTTCTGCCCGATGTCTATGTGCGATGCGAAAACTGCAAGGGAGAACGCTATAACCGTGAAACCCTGCTGGTCAAATACCGTGGAAAATCCATTGCGGACGTGCTTGAAATGACCATTACCGAAGCCGCAGAATTCTTTGTCGACTTTCCAAGAATTCTGCGCATTCTCACCACCATGCAAAATGTAGGACTCGGCTACCTCAAGCTTGGCCAGCCATCTCCGATGCTTTCGGGTGGTGAAGCACAGCGCATCAAGCTTTCAGCCGAACTGGCCAAAATACAGACCGGCAACACCCTCTACATTCTTGACGAACCAACCACCGGTCTCCACTTCCAGGATATCCAGCACCTGCTGGAAGTGCTCCGAAAACTTGTTGACAAGGGCAACAGCGTTATCATTATTGAACACAACCTCGATATTATAAAAAACAGCGACTGGATTATTGATATCGGGCCTGAAGGAGGCTACGAGGGGGGAGAAGTTATTGCGGAAGGAACACCCGAACAGGTCGCACAGATGGAGCACTCCTATACCGGGAAGTTTTTAAAAACGGAGATGGGGATCCTGTGAGCGCAGCCTTAGAGGAACTCCTCGTAATAATCAAGATCCTTGTGGAAGGTCTCCTCAAGGGCACTGAGGGAGAGGAACGCGGCTGTCATGCAGAGGCCGCCAACCAGCAATGCGCCTGATTCCATTCCAAACATTCCCCGAAAAAACTGGAAGAGCATAGTAATCGGCACCACCATACCCCGAACAAGATTGGGCACTGTGGTGGCAACCGTTGCGCGAAGGTTGGTGCCAAACTGCTCTGCCGCAACCGTGACAAAAATAGCCCAGTACCCGGCGGCAAAACCAAGCAGAGCGCAGACCACATAAAAGAACTGTGGGCTCTGATGCCCCTGCAGAAAATAGAGCGCGACCGCTCCAACACTCAGCAGCATAAAGAGCAGAATAACCTTTTTGCGGCTTTTCAAAAGCTGGCTCAACAAGCCACTCGAGAGGTCGCCAAACACCAGACCGAGATAGCAGTACATCACAGCATTGCCGGCAGACACCGGTCCGGCAATACCAAGCTCCACACCAAATTCAGGCGAAAAAGTGATGAGCACACCAACGACAAACCAGATCGGCACCCCGATCATAATTGAGTTGATGTAGCGAAAAAAGCGGTTACGATCGGTAAAGAGTGCAAACATGTTCCCCCGGCTGACTCCGTTTTTTTCCTCCATAGCCTGAAACATCCCCGATTCAGCAACCTTGACCCGCGCAAGAAGCAGCAGAAGACCAAGTCCTCCGCCAATAAAAAAAGCGATATGCCACTCATAAGTGTTGGCCACAACATTGGCAAGAATCGCTCCGGAAACACCGATAGAGGCAACAAGCATCGTGCCGTAACCTCGAATTTTTGTATGCAGCACCTCAGATACCAGCGTGATCCCCGCCCCAAGTTCCCCGGCAAGACCAACACCTGCAATAAATCGCAACACCGCATAGGCCGGAAGCGAAGAGACAAAACCATTGGCAATATTGGCAAGAGAATAGAGCAAAATTGAGGCAAACATAATTTTCAGACGCCCCTTTTTATCACCAAGCCAACCCCAGAGAATGCCGCCCATAAGCATTCCGATCATCTGCATATTCAGCAGATAAACACCATAATCGATCAACTCCCTACCGGAAAGCCCGAACGACTTCAGACTCGGCACCCTGACAATGCTGAACAGAACCAGATCGTAGATATCAACAAAATAACCCAGCGCCGCCACAATCACGGGCAAGCTGAAAATATCGCGAACCGATGCATACTCCCGCTTCACCAATAACTCCCTGGTTGTTTGACTTGCTTATGAAAAATCCACATGTTTCATTCAAGAGATCAGAGGCGTAGAAAATGCTTTTCAACAGCCAGCCCCTCTTGTTTGGGCATATCACCACCAAGAGGCTGGGCAGCACCAATCGGCATCAGGAAATCAGGAAATATGCTGACTTCAACCCCCTGCATAATCGTATCAAAAAAAACAATCAGTCTGGTCTCCCGAGCCTGTTTGACCACAACCCCTTCAAAATCCTTGAACGGACCAGCAATAACCCTGACCCTCTGACCCGCAGGAAGAGAGGATACGGTACGGTTAATGGCATCGGGCTCTCTGACCAGTTTTTTAAGCCAGTCAATATCTTTTTCGCTGATAACCGAAGGCTTTCTGCCAATCCCGATAAACTTTACCACCCCCTCTGTATCGAGTACCTTCATATTCTCTTTGCGGAGATCAAGGTTGACAAATAAATATCCCCTGAACAACGGTTCAGAAACTTTTTTCTTTCTGTCACTCCATTGCCTCCAGGTTTCAAGCAGCGGAAGAAAACTTGCAACTTCCTGTTCAAGCAACAGTTGGTGGACTTTTTTTTCATACCGCGAGCGAACATAGACCGCATACCATTGCAAACTCTTAACGTCTTCCATTCAAACGTCTTATTGATTACCAGAAAAACAAGGAAAGCAGCATCATGACCCGGTGCTCACGAACACACAAAAGTAAAGGTAACAACTCCACATTATTTTGCAAATTGCCACAGTACCCAATAATAAAGCCACCCAATCATCTCTCGCAACGCTTTTTCCGACTGCGCAAGAGCCTCGGCACCCGGCAAAAAACGCAAGACGGTCAACCCGGAGTTATCATCGACCTGATAATCCACCCGAAACGGCTGCACCTCAAATCCTGCCTGCTCAAATAACAGAAGAGCACGTCGCGCATGAAAGGCACTGGTGACCAGAATAATTTTCTTTCTGTTACCCAGCAACTTTCGCGCTGCCACCGCCTCAGCAGCAGTATTGCCAACCTTGTCAGTTAAACGAATTGCTCGCTGCGAAATCCCAAGCCGCACAGCCCGCCTTTCCAGCAGTTCTCCCTCTGGTATCGCATTCTGTTGCCAGGGCAACTGACCCCTGGTAAAGACAATCACAGGCGCTTTTCCTGCCTTGAACAGATCGATACCACCCTCAAAACGATCAACAGCATCACCCCATTCTCCAAGCGGAGCGCCATCAACCTGGCGAATCATTCCGCTCAACACCACAATAGCATCAGCTTTTTCTATTGCACTCACTGGCATGCGTACACTGCCACCCTCAACAAAGCGCATCAAACCCTCAGAGACCACCGGCATACTAAAGGCCCATAACAGCAGAGCCGCATACCACAACAACAACGTTTTGCGCAAAACCAGACCAGCAAGCATACACAACAGAGTGAACCCCAGCGGCAGAACAAAAATCGGAAGAATTTTATTGACAAGAAGCATAATTTCATCCGTTGACAACGTTTTATTGATCAAGATCATGGTCGCTGCAATAACGATCAATCAGTCGCAGAAATTGTGTGCCGTAACGTTCGAGTTTTACTTCGCCGACTCCTGAAACCGTCAACATGGTTTCGGCGGTACGAGGGTAGAGCGCTGCCATATCGTGAAGGGTGCGGTCTGAGAAGACGATGTAGGGTGGAATCCCCTGCTCATTGGCGATCTGCTTGCGAAGTGTTCTGAGAAGTTCGAAAAGCTCCTGATTGTACGGCGCTGTAGACGAAACAGACTTTAGCGGTGAGGCTTTTTCTTTTTTCTTTTCCTCAACCCTGACAATTTCAATACGATCCTCGCCCTTCAGAAGCTGAATTGCCTTTGGCAGAAGAAAAAGTGTTGGATAGAGCCCTTCTGATTTCTCGATGACTTTTTGCGCAAGAAGTTCATCAATGAGCTGTCGCCAGTATTTTTTTTCGTGCTCTTTGCCTACGCCATAAGTTTTGAGACGATCGTGCCCAAAATCACGTATCTTTTTGTTGGCGCTTCCGGTGACAATATCGACGATATGCATGGCACCGAACCGCTCTTCGGTGCGCACGATAGCGGAGAGCAGCATTTGTGCCTCACGGGTGCAGTCGACCACTTCGCGGGTGCCAAGACAGATATCGCAGGAGTTGCAGTTCTCGTGCGGATAACTCTCTCCAAAATATTCGAGCAGGGTTCTGCGCCGGCAGACTGAGTTACTGGCGAAAGCAATCACCTTCGTCAGTGCTCCGAGCGCCCTGGCCCGCTCAGTCTCATCAAGCATTGCGTCGATAAAAAAGCGCATTTTTGGGATATCTCCCTGCGCGAACAGAAGGGTGCATTGCGCTGGTTCGCCATCTCGGCCTGCCCTGCCGGTCTCCTGGTAGTAGTTTTCAATGCTTTTCGGCAGGTCAGCATGGATGACAAACCGGATATTTGATTTGTCGATGCCCATCCCGAAGGCGATGGTGGCAACGATGATGTCCACTTCATCGCGGATGAAAGCATCCTGGTTGTGTTTGCGATCGGCATCACTGAGGCCCGCATGGTAAGGAAGGGCGCGAAACCCTTTCGCCTGCAGCATGGCCGCACTGTCGTTGACGCTTTTGCGGCTGGTACGGTAGATGATACCCGCTTTGCCCGGATTTTTTTTAAGCAGGGCGACAAGCTGTGCTTCAGGGTTGTCCTTGAACCGGATGTCATAAAAAAGATTCGGACGATCGAACGAAGCTCGGACAACAAGAGGAGTGCGCAAAGCAAGCTTGTCCAGAATATCCTGCTGCACCCGGTGCGTTGCCGTTGCAGTAAAAGCTGCAACCGGGATGTCTGGAAAAAGAGTAACAAGATCCGAGAGCGAAAGATAATCAGGACGAAAATCGTGCCCCCACTCTGAGATGCAGTGCGCTTCATCAATCACCGCCATACTGATCTTCACTCTGCCAATCACCTCCCGGAAATGGTCGAGAGTAAAGCGCTCGGGGGCAACATAAAGCAAGTCGAGTGCATTGGTAAGCAAATCGTGAATCACTTCGTCGCGCTCGTCAGGCAAAAGGGAGCTGTTGAGAAAGGCTGCACGTATACCGTTGGCACGTGCGCCATCCACCTGGTCTTTCATGAGGGCAATAAGGGGGCTGATCACCATACAAGTGCCCGGCAACAGAACTGCCGGAAGTTGATAGCAGAGTGATTTGCCTCCTCCTGTAGGCATGACGGCAAAGACATCTTTTTGGGCCAGAATTGCCCGGACAACCCGCTCCTGATTAGGCCGGAACTCACGGAAGCCGAAAACCTTGCGCAGAGTATCGTAAAGGCGTGCGTCTGACATCACCTCAAAAATCTTTTCCGCTGATTTCACAATTTTTCTGTATCATCAGTTGTGGTTCAGGTTGCTTTATCAATTAAACTAAAATTATATCATGGAAAAATGGATCTGTGTACCATGCGGCTATGTCTATGATCCTGAAGTTGGCGATCCTGACGGTGGTATCGCACCAGGAACTCCTTTCGCAAACATCCCTGATGACTGGGTCTGCCCGGTCTGCGGAATGGACAAATCATCGTTTGAACAAGAGTAAACGACGCAGCAAATAAAGTGCGGTGCGCCACGGATTGCATGGCATCAAGGCGCACCAGTGCTTCCACTCCCTGGTGTCGTTTCAGATGAGCTCTCCTGACTCTTTTTTTCTGGAACCGCGCTGTCACGTTGAGTCTCATTTCCGGCGCTACTGTCCGGGGTAATTGCCTGATCAAGCAAAAACTGCGGCACCCCGATCACCACCGAATCAACTGCTGTGGTATCAGGTGTCAGGGCCATCACCTCTTTATAGTCAGGAACAACGATTCCACGCCTCCGCATAATGGCATAAATCAGACTGGAGCGATTGCGAACATAGCGTGAAGAGCCTGTGGGAGAGAAGACAATCGGATTGGGAAGGACGGCGGCCAGTCTTGAGGCCTCTTTAGCCGAGAGTTTTGCAGGAGTGACCCCGTAGTAGTGGCGGGCAGCCTCTCCTATACCAAAGATACCGTCACCCCATTCGGCGATATTGACATACAACTCAAGAATTCTGCGTTTCGACAATGTTTTTTCGAGTCTCCAGGTAAGAATCGCCTCTTTTATTTTGCGCACCGGATTTTTGGAGGGAGAGAGGTAAAGATTTTTGGCAAGCTGCTGACTGATGGTGCTGCCGCCCATCTTGAATTTTTTGGCAAGAATATTTTTTTCCAGCGCACGCTCAATCGCCTGATAATCAAAACCCTCATGATGCCAGAACTTGTCGTCTTCACCTATCAGTACCGCCTTGATGAGGTTCTGTGAAACCTTGCGCAACGGCACCCATTTCTGCTCAATTTTTTTGTCGCTGAGCCCATCGCGTCTCCACTCAGCCTCACGGTACTCCATAAACGCCGTTTTGGCAGGATTCTCGTCCACCAACCGCTCAACATTGGGATAAAAAAAGTATCGCCCGATATCGACAGCAAAAAGCAGCAACAGAATGAAAAAAATTATTCTGACAAGCTTCATACTTTTGGAGAGCTGCGTTGAGGTGCGAGCAAAAAAATACTGGAATGGAAAGACAAAGCTGACTGCCTGAAAAAAACGTGCCCTCGGGCAGACTCGAACCGCCGACCTACAGTTTAGGAAACTGTTGCTCTATCCACTGAGCTACAAGGGCATAAGAAAAAAATGCTTTGCAAATTGATTGCTTAATGTACTGAAAAAAAAACATTTTTCAGAACGCAAGAAATGCTTGAGCAGTAATCACAGAATCGCCCGGTTCAGAGAGAGGATGGAAGTCACCAGGTGCCGGTCTCACACAAAAACATGCATTGTCCTGAAATATTGTTTTTCACCAGTATTATTCGCTTAAATTGAGTAAGTTTGCTTTACCATGATTTGTGGATTTCTGTTTTATCCTCAAAATCACGGCAAAATGCAATGGCCAGTGAATTTTTTTGTCTTTTTTACTCTAAAATCAAAGGAGTCCCGCATGAAAAAAATGGTGACAATGGTTTCATTTCTCATTTCAATGCCTGGAATCGCGCAGGGTATTGAATTCCAGACGCCGGGAGCGATGGGTATGGGCGGCGCAGGTGTCGCCCGAAACAACGGCTCATTAACTTCGTACTGGAACCCCGCAGCCGGAGCGTTCAGTAAATCCTCTTTTGCCTTGAATGCTGGTGTTGGTGCAGGAATAAAAGGCAGTGATGGATTGGCAGAGAATGTTGACCGGTTTTCGAACATTGACTTTGACAAAGTTAAAAATTTTAACACCACCACCTCTAATGCTGATAATGTGGGCGACTTTGTAAAGACATTATCCATTCTTGACGACATTAACGCCCGTCAGGGAAATATGTCTGTCGCAGCCATTGCGCCGGTCAGCTTTTCTTCCGGCAGCTTCTCTTTTGGTATCTTTGGGAGTATGGAAGGCTATGTGCAGCCAATCGCCGATACAGGTAATATTCTCCCGAACACGACCAGTGGCACAGCGACTCTGACTGTCCAAAATCTTTCTGATGCAGTTCAACGCACGACGGTATCATCCCAGGCTTCAGGATACTTTTCAGCGACTCAATTGGAAACCTTAACCAAGGCCATCACTGCTGTCGATCCCTCCGTCAACGCCACGAATTTAGCCAATGCCATTGACAATCAGTTGAACGACAGTGGCATTGATCCAAACACTGCACTTTCTACCATGACCGGCATTCTCCCCGCACTGAATGGCACTGGCACCGGGAACACGTTGAAGCAAAACACAACAACGGTCATGACGAAGGCCGTCCAGTATGTTGAAATACCTCTCTCTTACGGCTACCCGATCAATGTTGGGTCTGAGAGCAAACTGGGAATTGGTGTCACTGGTAAACTCATTTCAGGAACAGTGTACCAGAATCAGGTGCTGCTGGTCAACAGACAAGATGGAAATATCAAAGCAAAAGATCTGATCGACGACATCACGACCAACAAAAAAAGCTCTCTTACCTATGGTCTTGATCTTGGTGCATTGTACAAGTATAAAAACTGGCTGAGTCTTGGCCTTGTTGGCAAAAACCTCAACTCACCAAAGCTTGATGCGCCTGACTATTATAATCCTAAGTACAACAGTTTGACGCAAAAGGTTGAACTCTCGGAAAAGGCTCCCGGTGGTTCCATTACCTTAAAACCATTGGTGCGTTCTGGTGTTGCCATAGAACCCGTCAGTTGGATGACTTTTGCGGCAGATCTTGATTTGACAGAAAATGACACCGTCGCTCCCGTCGGAAGTTCAATCACCAGCCGGAATTTTGGTGGAGGCGTTGAATTTAAACCGGCTTCATGGCTAAAATTGCGTGGCGGAGCCTACAAAAACCTTGCCGGTTCCAACGGTAATGTGTTAACCGCAGGATTCAAGCTCTTTTTGCTGGATGTCGATGGCGCTTTTGCAACAGACACGTTTACCATTGATGGCAACGAGATACCCAAAGAGGTAAAGGTTAATGCTGCCATGAGTTTTTCTTTCTGATTTCACAGAACCCGCTTATCGTAAACAGGCTCTTGCCATCAACAGTGGCAGGAACCTGTTTATTTTCTCCCGAACATCTTGTCGAGCTGGTCAAGGGAAAGCTTGATTATGACCGGTCTGCCGTGCGGGCATGAGTAGGGTTCGCGGGTAGCAAAGAGGTTATCGATGAGTGAACGCATCTCTTCCAGAGAGAGTTTCTGGCCTGCCATGATGGCATTGCGGCAGGAATAGGACCTGGCAAGATTATCGCGCTTTTCAAGCTTGAGTTTTGAGGCGTTCTCCTGATATTCAGCAATCATATCCTGCAAAATTGTCACCTCCGTGCCCGATTTGACATCCTGGGGAACGCCTTCAATCATAACAGTCCTGTTGCCAAACCGCCTCAGATTAAAACCAAGCCGGTAGAGATCGTCACGGATCTCCTCAAACACTTCGTACTCCCACGGGCGAAACTCAACTTTCTGGGGAAAGAGCAGTTGCTGCGAGTTAGGAACATTTTGCAGCATTACATCAACGGCACGTTCGTACAAGACCCGTTCATGCGCCACATGCTGATCAATAATCATCAACCCTGTCTTGATCTGGCATATCAGGTACTTGTTATGCAACTGCCAGATTTTTGGCTCAACATCTTTCGGGTTTGGAACAACATCATCGTCATAGATTGGAGCGAGCAGAACGGACGCAAGAGGCTCATCCCCCTCGTGCAGTTCACGCGCCGCTGGCAAAGGGTGCGCTGTTGATGACCGGGGCGGAAAGATCTCCGACTGAAGCCTTGAAGAGAACTGCGGTGCGGCAGGCTGATGAAATGCGCCTTCACGATAATTTCGATAAAGGTCATCCGTCGTCGTGGCACGATGAGGAATATCCGGGAAAGAAAATTTTCTCGATGCCGATGGCTCGTTTTGTGAAACTGCCAGGTCGGGAGAGAAATCGTGCAACTGGATGCTCCGCTTGATAATCGGATAGAACATGTTACGCACATTGCGCTCGTCATCAAACCTGACCTCAAGTTTTGCAGGATGCACGTTCACATCAATACGGGAAGGATCGATACCGAGAAAAAGCAGCACAAAAGGTGCCTGACGTTCAACAAGTAAATCGCCGTAGGCCTGCTGCACTGCCTGTGAAAGCATCCGGTTCTGGACAAGGCGCCGATTGATAAAAAAATACTGATCGAGTTTTTTGCGTTTCTGCATGGCTGGTTTGCCAAGAAAACCCCGTACAGAGAGGTAATCATTTTCTTCGGAAAGCTCAATCATACTGGCGGCAAAATCATCGCCATAAAAGACATTGAGCCGTTCTGGAATATCCGGGCTTTTGACATGAAAAAGTTCATCGTCATCACTGTACATTCTCCACTCGATTTCAGGATATGCCAGCACGAAAGATTTGACAATCTCAAAAATATGATGATACTCCGTAGCGTTTGACTTTAAAAACTTCCGCCGGGCGGGGACATTGAAGAAAAGGTTCCTGACGCTGATGGTTGTGCCCTGTTCCCCCTGCACCCCTGACTCTTCGGCCAGAACGCCTCCTTCGTAGCGAAACCTTAACCCAAGCGTCTCTGTCGCCGTACGGGTTTTCAGCTCAAAATGAGAGACCGATGAGATACTGGCCAGCGCTTCTCCCCTGAACCCAAGGCTTTGCAGTGAATCCAGATCTTCGACCCCGGTAATTTTGCTGGTTGCAAATCGTTCAACACACAAAAGGGCATCTTCACGCACCATCCCCGCGCCATTATCAACAATCCGAATCAGCTCCTTTCCGGCATCCTTTATCGAAACCGTTATTCTGCTGGCTCCGGCATCAATGGAGTTTTCAAGAAGCTCCTTGACAACGGATGCCGGACGCTGAACAACCTCCCCGGCTGAAATTTTGTTGGCAACTCTCTCCGGTAATCTTGCAATGCTTGCCATAGGCTAACAGGGGAACAATACTCTTTTCAAAAAGATCACAATATTTTATCTGTTCTGCAATTTATCGATAATAGAGCCTCTTTTCTTATAACAATTCAGGAAATCTCCTCTTTTCTGTAAAATAAATTTCCATCAATATGCCGTGCCTGCGGGCATGAAGAGAGCATCATATCATGCATTCAAGCTCCGAAGGGGTTGCAGCAGGTTCCTGATTTCCCGGGCAAAACAGAACCATCTTCCCTGATCAAAGGTGACCCTGGGAGTGCCGGACTCCAGCTCAGCAAAAAAGAGTCAACCCTGTCGCAGAAAATGCCATAACTCCCGCAGTGCGGCCTCGCTGAAGCGAAGCTTGTTCTGTTGACGATCGCCCTGCATGACAAGTGTTCGGGAACGCAGATCCTCCCCTTTTTTGTGGGCAATCGCCAGACAAACTGTCCCGACAGGTTTTTCAGGAGAGCCGCCGGAGGGCCCGGCAATTCCTGTGGTCGCAACCGCAACATCGGCACCACTTTTTTCAAGACATCCAACAACCATCGCACGGGCAACCTCTTCGCTCACCGCACCAAACCTTGCAATGGTCTCTTCCGGCACACCAAGAGTGCAGTGTTTTGCCTGATTGCTGTACACCACAAAGCCCTGAAGGAAACAGGATGATGAACCGGGCACGTCAGTCAACCGGCTGGCAACAAGACCACCGGTACAGGATTCAGCAACCGCAACAGTGAATCCTTTGGAAGCAAGCATCCCCAGAATAGTCTCTTCAAGTGTCACCTCGCTGGTCGCATAGATATACTTGTCGGCCTTCAGGACAATGGCTTCAACAACGCTGCTATTATCACGATCAACCTCATCCCTGTCACGACCGATAGTACTGATCATCAGGTTGACACCTGCCGCATGGGGAAGATAGGCTAGAGTCGTTCCCGCTGGCAGGCAATCCTCTACGTCAACAATCATCTTTGCAAGCCCCGATTCACCGATCCCAAGTGTTTTGACTGGTGTGTGACGGATAACGGTATCTGAAAGTGCGGCAAAACAGGGAAGAACCGTGAGTTCCATCATGGCCTTCATTTCGGAGGGCACACCAGGCATCAACACCAGGGTGTGGTTATGAAACTGCTCTCCACAGGCGATAATCATCCCCGCAGCACTCCCCCGTGTATTCTGAATAACCTGGCAACCCTCTATCACCATCGCCTGATCGCGAAGTGAAGCCGACATCTCCACGCCGTATGTTTTTATCCGAACCGCAAGATTCTGGTATGCCTCCTCATTGAGCTCCGTCTCTCTGCCAAGAAGCTGCCCGGCTGCTTTTTTGGTCCGGTCATCCCTGGTCGGCCCGAGACCACCGGTGACAAGAACAAGGTCAGCCCGCTGAAGCGATTCAGCAAACACTGAAACCATCTCATCAACATGGTCAGAGCATGCAATAACTCTTCCCACCGGAACTCCTATACCGGCAAGAGCTCTGGAGATAAATGCGGCATTGGTATTTACCCGCTCTCCTTTCAGCAATTCGTCGCCAACCGAAACAATTTCTGCACGCATAGTTTTTTCTCCTCAAACCAGATAACTTGCAATACGAAGAATATCAGCAAAAACACCGCCCGCAGTTACCTCCGCGCCAGCGCCGGGTCCCCGAACCACAAGAGGAGTTACCCGATAGCGCTCTGTTGTAAAGACCACCATATTTTCAGATCCGCTGAGGCCCGCAACAGGGCTGGAGAGAGGCACCTGCTTGACACCGATGGTTGCCTTTCCTTCCCTGATCTCGCCAGCATAGGCAATAGTCATTCCTTCTGCGGCTGCCTTTTCTGCGGCATCGCTATACCAGGCATCAACACTGGACAACCGATCAAGAAACTCGGGAACAAGCATCTCGCCACGGTACTCAGGGGGAACCAGACTCTCGCAGACAACATCGCCGTACTCCAGGGTAAAGCCGAGCTCGCGGCCAAGAATCAGAAATTTCCTGGCAAAATCGGCACCTGAAAGATCATCACGGGGGTCGGGTTCGGTATAGCCTGCCTCCTGGGCACGACGGACGATATCGCTAAACTTTCCGCCTTTGCGCAGTTCATTGAAAATATAACTCAAAGTACCGGAGAGAACGCCCTCAATGGAGATAATTTTGTCGCCGCTGTTTTTTAGGTCATGCAGGGTGTTGATGATCGGCAGCCCCGCGCCAACATTGGTTTCATAAAGAAAACGGGCATTACTTTTCCGCTGGGCATCCCTTATCCTTCGATAGAGCGGCCAGGGACCGGCCATACCAAGCTTGTTTGCCGTTACTACCGAAATATTGGCAAGCAGCAGGTCGGGATAGATTTCTGCAACCCTGGCGCTGGCGGTACAATCGACAAAAATAGTGTTGTGCAGGTTTCTCTCCCTGATGAGCTTGAGGTATTCTTCGATACCATGATGCTCAACCCTCGGGATAAGAAGCGTCTTCCAGTTCTGAAGGTCTATACCGTTATCATCCATTGCAATCCTGCGCGTATTGGCTATCCCGCAGACCACCACATCAAGATCGTTCTCCTTCCGCAGATGAAGACGATGGGCACTGATCTGGCTGATCAGGCTTTTGGCAATCGTGCCGGTACCGGCAATAAACAGATGCACCTTGCGCTGCGACAGAAAAAATGATTCATGAATGCAGTTCAGCGCCTTATCCTCATCATGGCTCTCTACAACCAGTGAGATATTCATTTCATTGGCCCCCTGTGCAACGGCAATGACATTGATGCCATTTTTCCCAAGCGTTTCGAACAACTGGGCTGAGACACCAGGGTGGCCCGACATATTGTTACCGACCACGGCGACCATGGCCAGGTTTCGGCGAATGAGGAGATGGTCAATCTGCCGTGATCCGATCTCGCTGCTGAACTCCTCCTCCAGTATTTTTTTTGCTTTTGCGGCCTGCAGAGGGTTGATGGCAAGAGTAATCGACTGTTCGGATGAGGCCTGTGAGATAAAAATGATGTTAATCCTGTGCCGGGCAAGGCAACTGAAAAGACGTGATGCAATACCAGGAACGCCCACCATACCACTCCCGGACATGTTCAGGAGTACAATGTTATTGATTGAGGAGAGGCCTGTGACCGGCAGGGGACGACTCATTTCGGGTGGAGTGGCTTTTTCTATGCGCGTACCTTTCGCGGCAGGGTTGAACGAATTTTTGATCAGCAAGGGAATACCTGCTTTCATGGCAGGCTGAACCGCAAGTGGATGGAGCATTCTGGCACCGGCATGAGAGAGTTCCATCGCTTCGGAGTAACTGATATAGGGTAAAATCCGTGCATCGCGAACCCGTTTGGGGTCAGCGCTGAAAAAGCCGTCAACATCACTCCAGATCCAGATTTCTGATGCGCTGAGCGCTGCGCCAAGAATTGATGCCGTATAATCGGAGCCTCCACGGCCAAGCGTCGTTACCGTGCCATCCGGTGCTGCGGCAATAAATCCGGGTACCACCGGCACTCGATCGAAGACGGCAAGGTGTTTTTTGATCTGAAGGACAGAGGCGTGCATGTCGACCCTCGCATCAGCATAATTGGAATCGGTAACAATCAGTTTGCGGGCATCAAGAGTGAATGATGCCATTCCCCGCTCCTGCAAACAAGAGCTGACAATGCGGGCGGACAGACGTTCGCCGAAACTCATGACCAGTGCAAGACTTTTCTCGGAAAGCTCTCTGAGTAAAAAAACACCCTGCGCAATATTGTTAAGGTCAGAAAGTTCCGCTCGTATCGCAGCACCGACTTCATCAAGAAGAGGCCCTGAAAAAAGCTCGCTGGCTATTGAGAGATGCAGGTGTTCAAGTTCCTCAAGGGTCGCACAATAACTGCGCTCCCCGTTACTGGCTTTGGTGGCTGCATCAAGTAAAAGATCAGTGACGTGATGAATGGCCGAAACAACAACAACAATTTTGTCTTGTTGTAATGCACCGGCAAGAATATCGGCGACTTTTTTAATCCGCCCGGCCGTTCCCAGAGAAGTACCTCCAAACTTGTATATCTTCATGCTCGTGCCCATGCCTGGCTTTAAAGATGAAAAGAGACTGAACAATGAGTTCCTCAGCTCGCAATATAATTCATTTCCCGATTGAGTTGCATAACAGTAACTTCTTATGGCGCTGAGTGGACAAAAAAAAGCGCCCTTGCAGGCGCTTTACGTGAAAAGGAACATCAACGACCATCAGCTCGTCAATGCATCGGCACCAGAAACGATCTCACTCAGCTCAGTAGTGATCGCCGCTTGGCGGGCACGGTTGTAGCTGATGTTGAGAGTACGTAAAAGCTCCTTGGCATTTTCAGTTGCCGAATCCATCGCCGACATGCGGGCCGCCTGCTCTGCGGCATTGGATTCAAGCATCATTCGCCATATCTGGGTATTAAGATGCTTGGGCACCAGCACGTCAATAATTGCCGAAGGGGATGGCTCGTAAATGTAATCACTGCCGCTCTCCTTACCTGAAGTTTCAGGAGCAATCGGAAGAATCACTTCATCTCTCAGGTGCGGGGCAAGCACCGACTTGAATTCATTATAGACAACCACCACCTTGTCAACCTCGCCGCGCAGATACATGCCCGATGCCGTATCGGCAATCTCTTTGGCTGTACTGAAATCAAGATGCTGGAAAACAGCGGTGTAGCCTTTGACTATTTTGTATTCTCTCTTCCTGAAATAATCAAAGCCTCGGGAACCCGCACAGATCAGGCTTACTCCGCCCTTGCTGTGAAGAGCCGCATAGTCCTCATGAATGAGTTTGCTCGCCAGCTTTATGGCATTGGTATTGAACGCGCCACACAAACCTCTGTCGGCAGTGACCAGAATCACAAGAACCTTGTTAACCTCTGAACGACCTGAAAGCAGGGGGTTGACTGAAGTATCTACCTTGACAGAGAGTGAACCAAGCATATCTTTCAGCTTCGCGGCATAAGGGCGAGCCATGACGGCCCGTTCCTGGGCCCTTCTCAGCTTTGCAGCGGCCACCATTTTCATTGCCTTGGTGACCTGCTGTGTAGACTTTACCCCTTTGATTCGTACACGTATATCCTTTAATGTAGGCATGTATTACGGGACTGTTAATAAATTGCTTGAAAACTTGTCTCCTCTCTCTTACGCCTTGTTCTTTTCCTTGAAGGAAGCCACAAATTTAAGGGCTATCTCCTTGAGTGTCTTTGCTGCGTCGGCCTCCAGAGTACCGCTCTCGGCAATTTTTTTGAGCATATCATTGTGCCTGATTTCAAGCATGGCAAGGAACTCCTCCTCAAACTTGCGAATAAAGCGCAAATCAACCGTATCCAGCAAGCCCTGGGTGCCAAGGAAAATAATGGCAACCTGTTTTTCAACGGGCATCGGGATATACTGGCCCTGTTTCAGAATTTCAACCAGTCGGGCACCTCTGTCAAGCTGCGCTTTGGTGGTTTTATCCAGATCGGAACCGAATTTCGAGAAGGCCTCAAGTTCACGGAACTGTGCGAGATCGAGACGCAGGGTACCTGCAACCTTTTTCATCGCCTTGATTTGAGCAGAGCCACCGACGCGGGAGACCGAAATACCGACGTTGATCGCAGGTCTCTGACCCGAGTTGAAGAGGTTTGATTCAAGAAAGATCTGACCATCGGTAATAGAAATGACGTTGGTCGGGATATAGGCCGAAACGTCACCAGCCTGGGTTTCGATAACCGGCAGTGCGGTAAGGCTTCCTCCACCCTTGACCATTGGTTTGAGTGCCTCGGGAAGATCATTCATTTTCCGTGCAACTTCAATATCGTCAGTTATTTTTGCAGCTCTTTCAAGCAGACGGGAGTGCAGGTAGAAAACATCGCCAGGATAGGCTTCACGTCCCGGCGGACGGCGAAGAAGCAGGGAAACCTGACGATAGGCAACAGCCTGTTTGGAAAGATCATCATAAACCACAAGAGCATGACGACCGGTATCGCGGAAAAATTCGCCAAGAGTAGCGCCGGCAAACGGGGCAATAAACTGAAGCGGGGCCGGATCGGATGCCGTCGCTGAGATAACGATGGTGTAGGACATCGCATCATATTTTTCAAGGGTATTGACAACCTGGGCGACCGTTGATCCTTTCAGACCAATTGCCACGTAAATACAGAAGACTCCTTTGCCTTTCTGGTTGATGATGGTATCAATTGCAACGGCAGTCTTACCTGTCTGACGGTCGCCAATGATAAGTTCGCGCTGTCCACGACCAATCGGAATCATGGAATCAATCGCCTTGAGACCTGTCTGCAATGGTTCATGAACTGATTTACGGTAAATAACACCGGGTGCCCTGCGCTCGAGTGGAAGACGAATCTCTGTTTCTATGGCTCCCTTGCCATCGATGGGCTCTCCCAGAGGGTTGATGACTCTGCCAAGCATTGCCTCCCCTACAGGAATAGAAGCAAGAATGCTGGTTCGTTTAACCCTGTCGCCCTCTTTTACCAGATTGGATTCACCAAACAATACAGCGCCGACATTGTCTTCCTCAAGGTTTAAAGCCATACCCATCACGTTGTTGGGAAACTCAAGAAGCTCGCCTGCGGCAACCTTCGATAAACCGTAAACACGAGCAATACCGTCACCAACCTGCAGTACTGTTCCTACATCATAAACTTCCGCTTCTGACTCAAAACCGGCAAGCTGCTTGCGAAGTATGGATGAAACCTCATCAGGCCTGACTGTTGTAGACATATCTTATTCCGCTTGGTTATTTGTTAAGAAAAGAGAAAGATTCTGCTTACCTTCCTTTGAATGTCCAACGGACTGTTCCATTCCAAAAGATTTAAAACTCAAATTTAATGAAAAGCTTTTAGTTATTCAAATTCCTTTCTCTCATTTGAATGACATGCTTTTATTAAATGCAAACCTTTACATAACACATACCGGAATTTTTCCGAAGAAAACAGTATGAAAACTGTCAAAGGATTCGCTTCAGCAACCGTCGGCAATGTTGCCTGCGGCTTTGATGTTCTCGGATTTGCCATTACCGAACCTGGTGATGAGGTAATTCTGACACTTTCCGACTCTCCCGGTGCCGGTTCTCCCGTCTCCATTACGAGCATCACTGGTGACGGTGGTGCGCTTCCCCTCGACCCCAAAAAAAACACCTCAAGCTTTGTTGTCCTGAAATTTCTCGAATATATCCGTGCCCATAAGCAGATTGATTTTACCGGCCATATCTCCCTTGAGCTGGTCAAGCACCTGCCGCTCAGCAGCGGGATGGGAAGCAGCGCGGCAAGCGCAGCGGCAGCACTCGTAGCCGCAAACGAACTGCTGGGCCTCCCCTGCTCGAAAATGGAGCTTGTTCACTTTGCCATTGAAGGTGAGCGGGTTGCCTGCGGATCGGCCCATGCCGACAACGCCGCACCGGCAATTCTTGGCAATTTTGTGCTGATACGAAGCTATACACCGCTTGATCTTATTATCATTCCTTCTCCTGACAACCTGTACTGCTCTCTGGTGCACCCACATACCGAGCTGCGCACCGCCTATGCCCGCTCAGTGCTTCCGGCAACGATTCCACTGAAAACAGCTACTCAGCAATGGGGGAATGTCGGGGCTCTTGTCGCGGGTTTGCTTACCTCCGACTATGACCTTATTGGACGCGCTCTTGTTGACGTTATCGCTGAGCCGAAACGGGCACCGCTAATCCCCGGTTTTTTTGAGGTCAAGCAGGCCGCGATGGATTCGGGTGCTCTCGGCTGCAGCATTGCTGGTTCAGGACCCTCCATTTTTGCCTTTTCATCCTCAAAAAAAATTGCTCTCCGGGCAGGACATGCCATGAAAGAGGCTTTCCTCCACTCCAAAGCGCAACTTGAGTCAGATCTGTGGGTGACACCGATCTGCAAGCAAGGGGCACGAATACTGTAACAACCATTGACGAACACCAGAACTCATGATCTATTTCAGCACCAATAAGTCATCAATACCAGTCTCCCTGAAAAAGGCCACTCTTGAAGGACTGGCTCCCGACGGAGGTCTTTATG
>CAJEXI010000014.1 GCA_903994455.1 uncultured Chlorobiaceae bacterium
TACAGCTTCACAGTAATGGCAAGTGACGGGGTGAATACACCGACGGAAAAGGCTGTGACGCTTGCAATAAACAACCTTGACGAGGTGGCACCGACCATTACGTCAGGCGCAACGGCGACAGCGATCAACGAGAACAGCGGTGCCGGTCAGGTGGTGTACACGGCGACCTCGACAGACACGGGAGACATCAGCGCGGGAGTGACCTACAGCCTGAAGGCGGGGACAGGCGATGCAGCCTTGCTCAGTATCAATGCAAGTACTGGAGCAGTGACGCTGACAGCGAATCCGGACTTTGAGGTGCAATCGAGCTACAGTTTTACCATTATGGCAAGTGACGGGGTGAATGTGCCAACAGAAAAGTCGGTAATGCTTCCAATAAATAATCTGCCAGATAATCCGATAGAATTTACCTCGGGAGGCATTGGTTCAGTACCAGAGAATGCAGCGACAAGTACGGTGATCTACCAGTCAGTGGTGAACGTAGGAACCAATGCAGTCCTTCCAACTTATTCGATCACTGGCGCTGATGAGTTAGCGCTGAACGTCAATACAACGACTGGTGCCATAACACTGAAGAGTTCGGCCGACTATGAAACGCAGCAGGTTTACAAATTCAACGTTATCGCCACTGCCGGGATCGACCACACGACACAGGCTGTGGAGGTTTTGGTCGGTAACCTGAACGACAACGCACCGGTGTTTACCTCTGGAGCTACCGGTTCAGTCAACGAAAATGCTGCGACAAGCACGGTGGTCTACACGGCAACGACGACTGATGCCGACCACCCTGCTGATCCCGCGACCTATACTCTCGGCGGAACCGACTCTGGCGTGCTGACCATCAACTCGGCAACAGGGGCTGTAACGCTGAACGCATCAGCAAACTACGAAGATGCCTTCCGTCCGGGCCATAGCTACAGCTTCAATGTTATAGCCAGTGATGGTGCCAACAGCAAAACGCAGGCGGTGGTTGTGTCGGTCAATAATATGAATGATGCGCCGACGGGTGCAGTGACCATCACGGGTGATGCAACTCAAGATACAACGCTGACAGCGAGTAACACGCTCAACGATCAAGACGGTATTTTTGGTACAATCAGCTACCAGTGGTATGCGGGTAGTACCGCGATCAGTGGTGCCATTGGTAGCAGTTACACGCTGACCTCAACAGAAGTCGGCGAAACGATCAAGGTTATTGCGAGCTATACGGATGGTCGCGGAACGGATGAAAGTGTTCCCAGCAGTTCAACGGCTGTTGTGCAGAAATCGAACACTGGTATTGTTACGGATGGGTATCTTTCTAAAGCTCTTGTATGGATTGACACCAATGGAGACGGGAAGCTGAACTGGAACGATACCAATGGAAATAATATTTGGGATACTGGAGAGGTTGCCTCTGAGTCGTGGACGGTTACTGATGAATCCGGACAGTTTAAGGGCTTGGTGGGGAGTGGCACTATTCGTATTACGGCGAACCCGATCAATACAGCGAATCCTCTCAATAGTCCTACAGCGAACCCTCTCAATAGTCCTACAAATCCGTATAATATTCCAACCAAGGATATCTCTACCGGCAAGTCATTTACCGGAAGTTATTCAGCTCCATCCGGTTCAACAGTTGTCACTCCGCTTACGACACTTATTGTGGCTGCTGGTGGTGATGAGGCCAAGGTTAAAACAGCACTCGGCCTTGATCCCAACCTGAATTTGTCAACGTACGACCCGGTTGTAGAATCCCGGAAGGTGGGAGCGAGCAGTGACTCTGTGGCAATAGCGTTAAAGGTACAGAGCGCCACGATCCAGATTGCCAATATTATCGATATAGCGGCGAGTGTGACTGCAGGGGCTGGTGGAAGTACAGCAAATACCGCAGAAAGTGTTGCCTCCGCCCTTATGAGTATGCCTGCAGGCCCCATTAATCTTGCTGATGCCGAGCTTATTAAAGATACCGTTACCACATCGGCGAAAACTGTGGTAACGGATACATTGAAGCTCGATAACATTGCCTCTAATATTGGAGCTATCTCTACTGCGGCCTCCCTGGTGAATACGAATATTGAGAAGGTATCGACCGATGCAAGCAGTGCAGCGTCATCTGGTCAAACAATCAACCCTGTCACGAGTCTGACCAGTATTGTCCAAGCTCAGATTGTTGCACAGGACACCGCCACTGAGGCGGGTAAAGCCTCTGAGACGGAAAATAATATTGTGATTACCGTAACTCCCGGAAACCTTGACCAGCAGCTAACGGCAGCGGCCGCCCAAGTTCAAACGATCGTTGTCAACCACGCTCCGACGGGTGTCGTCACAATTACGGGTACACCAAATACCGGCGAAACTCTGACAGCACTCAATTCTCTTGAGGACAGCGATGGTCTTGGTACGATCAGTTACCAGTGGTACAGGGGGAGTGATGCGAACAGTGTTGCCACAGGGAGCAGTTACACTCTGACCTCACCCGGGGATGTGGGCCAAACGATCAAGGTTGTCGCGAGCTATGTTGACGGTGTTGGATATATCGAGAGCCTCACCAGCAGTCCTACGGCGGTTGTTGCCAAAGTGCCGGTAAGCTTGTCTGATGTTGCAGTTGCGCTGACGATCGGCAGTGACAGTGGCTTGTCGACCAGCGACAGGATTACCAATGTGAAGAACCCGACGGTATCGGTTGATTTAACCGGCAAAGCGCTTGTGACAGGAGATATTGTTCAGATCGTTGACAGCAACAACAGGAATACTGTGGTAGGCAGCCTCACTGTGGGCGATACTGCTGCTCTTGCCATGACTGACATACCGCTGACTACAGAGTTGAGCGATGGGCCTCATGCCCTGAGGGCGCAAGTGACTGATGCGTCAGGAAATATCGGCGTTGCCAGTAAGCTTGCGACGGAAGTAACGGTAGATACGGTGGTATCGGCGGCATGGATAACACGTCTGAATATCGGTGCGGACAGGGTTTCTGCCACTCTTGGCGTTGAACTTGACAGCGGTGACCATCTTTTTGGAACGGTGAACGGTGGTACTGAAACCGAAATCACAGCCCGTGTCAACGGCACATCAGTGACATGGGATGGATTGACCAATCCCACCACATTCAAGCTTGAGGTGAGGGATGTTGCTGGTAACAGCGTGATCATCGCACAACGAACCGTCAATGCAGGTACGACGACGACCACCACCACCATGCCTGCGGCTTCGGCATTAGGAACCGTTCAGTTGATTCCGGGCACTTTAGCCGCCACCCCGATCATTGATCTTGTCTATCCTCAGAGTCTCGGTTACGTCTTAAATGAGGTAATTTCTGCCGCTACAGGGTTGACTGAGCAGCTTGCAGCCTCGGTCTCTTCCGTAACGACCAATACTACTCTCATCCAGAATGGAATTACGGCTTATGTCGCAACAATTCTTCCGGCAGCTCAGCCTGATGTGACGGTGCGCACCATCAGCTTTACTGATAATACCCAGGTGCAAGCTGGTGCGTTAGTCGTGAATGGAGCTACTGGTCATCAGGAGGCTCTTGTTATTCAGACCAGCGGATTACAATCTGGTTCTCAACTGGATATCAATAACGTTGATTTTGCAATTATTATTGGAAATAAGGCGCTGATACGTGGCGGGGCCGGGAATAATATGGTCTATGGTGATGATACTGACCAGAATATCGTACTCGGCGTTGGTGCTGACATTATTCACGGTGTTGGTGGCAATGATTCTATCGGTTCTCTTGGTGGCAACGACCAACTGTTTGGTGAAGCTGGCCGCGACACGCTGAGTGGTGGTGATGGTAATGATAGCCTGTATGGTGGTGATGGCAATGACTCGCTTACTGGTGGCGCTGGTAATGACCTGCTCGACGGCGGAGTTGGTGATGATACGGCGGTATTCACCGGTAACTTTGCTGATTATATTATCAGCTATGATCCCGTTACACAGAAATATACGATTGCAGATAGTGTCGTTGGTCGTGATGATACAGATGTTGTTTCCAACATCGAGCACTTCCAGTTTGCTGGTGGTGTGACGAAGGCGGATATCATAGCGCCGGTAGTAGTCACTGATCATGCAACGGGGGTGGTGGGACTTTCCGATGATGTTGTGCTTGCCTTCAGGGAGACGATACATGCCGGTACGGGGACGATTGCGATTTACAGCGATTCAGCAACCGGGGAGTTGCTCGAGAGTTATGATGTGGCGACAAGCCCGAACCTTACGATTTCATCGAGTACCTTGACTATCAACCCGACAGCAACTCTTAAGTACAGCACGCACTACTTTGTTACCCTTGCTTCGGGAGCTGTTCAAGATAGTGCCCATAACCCCAATGCAGGTGCAATATACGATTTCACTACGCTCGCCGATCCCTATGCCGAGGTATCGTCACATCATGGCAACGGAGATCTGTTGATTGGTGTTGGTGCGCTTGGTCTGCTTGCATGGCTGGTCCTGTAGTTTTTTTTATCCAATAGTAAAACACAGAATATGTCTTCAGCCGTATTGAACTTGCGAGTGATGTCTGGAATGACAAGGTATCTCATGCCTTGTGCCGTTCAGTGGTCAGATGGTTGCTCGCAAGCCAATATGAATGGTTATTTTTCAATACTTTTGAAGTATTGAGATCGTGGCCAGTGATGTTGTTGGCACGACCATCGAAGATACTGGAACGGTTGAGGTTACTTTTGCCGCACTTCAGGCTCAGGGTGATGGGGCTGATGGTGATGGCAAGGCTGACCTGATAGTGGTGAATTCAACGAGCCATACCCTCTCGGTGCTGGCCAACGCCCTTGTGCAGGAGGTGGCTCGAGCCATTACCTTCAGCAACAGCAGCGATGCCCCATCCTTGCTCGACCGTACTCTGATTTCGATTGAAAACCTGATTGGCTCCATCTACAACGACACTCTGACCGGTAATGCGGGTAATAATGCTCTTGATATCCTGAAGATGGCGGTCAAGCTCGACACTGCGCCTGAAAAAGAGTGGCTGTTTGTTCCCGAGAGCGTGGCCAGCGAGGAGATGTCGCGAACCCACGTTGTCTGGCCAGATAATCCGATACCCGTCACTCTGGATATGGATCAGGAGTTGCACCTGATCGGGATTGTCAAGGGTGACGTAAATGGAAGCTGGGTAGCGTAACATTTTGCATGCAATTGCGTTTTTTTTGATAATCATGGGTTCTTTTTTTTAACTTACACCAAGTACGCATCCTTATTTTAGGTGGTCGCAGTCGGCGGACTGTTATGGCGTGTTCAGGATGTATTGTATTTATATTCCGTTACGGTCGTTGATTTACGACTATACCTGTAAATCAATTTGATGCTTTCACGTGAACAATTTCAAGGGGTGATTTATGAATATTGAAGCTGTTGCCGAGTCCAACAGGGTAGCCTTGTCTGGAGCTGATTTTCTGGGAAACTCCTTTTCAATGGAGGGACTTGAAGCAACCGGAAACAGGGATCTCCGGACGCTGGTTATTGCTGATACCGATATTGAGGATGCTGCTGTTTTACTGGAGCGTCTTGAGCCGGGGACGGATCTTTGGTGGGTTGATGCACGGTCAAATTTTGCAGATACCCTTGATAATGCCCTCTCAGGAAGATATGAGACGCTTCATTTTGTTGGGCATGGTCAGCCAGGGTCGATAACGCTTGGCGGCAACGTTCTGGATGCCGAAGATTTTACCGCATTGTCAAAGGTGGATGTTGAGGCACCATCCATCCATTTCTGGTCGTGCATGACTGGTGCCGGGGCGAAAGGCAGAGCATTCGTTCATCGTATAGCAGAGGCTTTTGATACCGTTGTAACGGCGTTCAGTGGCTTGGTTGGTGCAGGGGACAAAGGAGGAAGTTGGTTGCCTGATGTCTTTTCACGTGCAGATGCTTTGGTTGCTGTTCCCTTCGGAAATGCGTCAGCTTATCGGTACACCCTGTCAGCTTCGGCGCTGCAACTGAAGTCGGTTGCTACAACAGCCGGTGTTGATATTCAGGTCTGGTTAACAGCGGGTACGGTTATTGACGCAGCAGATATCGTGTTGAGTTACGATACGATGATGGCCATCTATACAGGGTCTGCAGCAAATTCGGTATTGACCGGGTGGAGCTGGTTCGCTAATCCCGATCCGGTTTCTCCAAATCATTTGCTGGTAACGGGTATAAGTCTCAACCCGCTCAACAGCGCCAGCGATCTTTTACTGGAGACCTTCAGCTTTGCGCTGCCCCGGCAAAGTGCTGGTTTTACGGTGTCACTTGTTGGCGGCTCTTCCGGTACGGCACTGACGAATTCAACTGGCACGGATCCATTACTGGGAACTTTGCCCACAATAACATACGCTGTAGCCCCGGTCGATTGGACGGCTATTGATTTTACCGGCACTCCGTCGGATACGGCTGGTGCAAATGAATTCCTTCTTGATTTTTATCAGGATGCAGCAAAACAGAGCGAGACGGGGTATGTTGCCTCAATCAATAATACGGGCAGCACGTCACATCTGTACGACACCACCGGGGATGGCAGACCTGACCGATTTGACTCATTATCGACATCAGGAAACACATCGGGCACCATAACCTGGGATGCTCATGGCGGGTTTACGGCAACAACGACCGTTGGAGGCAACAAGGTCGATTACGGACGGGTAACCACCGACTCTGCCGGTAAGCCTGTTGGTTTCTATGGCTTTGATTTAACCTCTTATTTGCTCGTCCCCGATACCAATCCCTTTGACAAGCTTGTCTCTGCCTTTACGATATCAGCTTCGGAAAAAGGCAGCCTGTACGATAATGAACTCGGCGATGGTATTGTAGACAGCCTTATTGTCACCTCGTCATCGACTGAAGGCGGGCAGGTTCAGACAGATACCAGTAACTATCGTCTTGTCTGGAGTGATGCAACACACTGGACGGCCCACAGTCTTCAGGAACTGGTTTTTGGGACGAGTTATGACAGTAGTGGTCGCCCAACAACAGTGATGATGGAAGGCGCGGTGCGAACGATTGCCTGGCAGACTGCGGGTGTTGGTAATGTTATTGGCACAGTCAGTTTCAGTACACAGAGCAATGGAGTTGCGGTTTCGGCAGTGTTGAAATTTATTGATTTGAATAGCGATGATAAACCAGAGCAGGCAACGTACACGAAGGAGGGGATCGGAGTAACAGGATATACCGCCAACGCGTCTCTTGCTGGGTGGAGCTATGACAGCAGCAATCATCCCCTGTCGGTGACGGCTGAGATTTTTACCTCTACTCAGACCAAAGATCTTTTCAGCGGTATGGTGACAGGCTCAAACAGCAATCCAGGAGCTATTCTTTTGCCTTCATCATCCCAATCCTATGGTATTACCGTCAACACAAAATATTGGAAGAGTGAGACCCCGATCAAGGGGGTTGTACTGGAAACAGCGCATCAAACGGGTGATACAGGCTCAGTGACGCTGGGCGACCATGCAGCAGGCTTCACAACACTTACTCCCGCATTGACGGCAGATGCGGCAGCCAAAGGTTCGGTCGATCTGCTTGATGCCATCGCTATTCTCAAGAGCATTGTAGGTCTGACGACGCTGAATGGTTATCAGCAGGTTGCCGCCGATTTTGACAAGGCTAACGGAGTAGATTTGAATGATGCCATTGGCATTCTTAAACATGTCGTTGGGCTTACTGCCCCGACACCGGAGTGGGCTTTTGTAGCCAGGACGGATCTCCTGCCCGATCCTGGACATGCCATCTCGGTCGATGTGATTGCCGACACCACTGTTGACCTGGTGGGTATTCTGAGAGGCGATGTTGATGGAAGCTGGTCTACGGTACCCCATTTATAACTACCAACAAGTTTATACTATTTTTGCTCATGACGAGCGCTGAAGCACGAAACCAAAAAGGAGTAAAGAATGTCTGATTTTGTAACCATAGCGAACAAGACCTATACCCCGAGCGGTAGTAATACTATAGTTCAGTTTGACCTTTGTTTTGCTGCAGAGCAGATTGGTGCATCAAAGATCAGTGGTGCGTTGATTGATCTGGATTATCAATACTCATTTGTCAGTAACAGTCAGGTGATCAATCCAACATTTAGTTATCCTGATGGTTTTGGAGGTCAAAAAATAGCAACAGTTTGGTCCGATCCTCCTACCATTAACCTGAGCGGGGCCTTGTCGACCGGCAAGATTGCCTTGGTGGCGGATCCAGCACATCTTGACCAGAATCCAATTGTTGGGACGAATGGAAAGGTTCTTACGGTTCAATTATTGGTTTCCGGCAATGTGACTGATTTTGCGGTCTCTTTGCAAAGCGATGCAAACAGTGGAGATAATTACATCACTACCGCTGATGAAGTGAAGCACGATCTTGATGGTGGAGCTCTTCCTTCAAACGTTCCGGCCACATTCAGTGGAGATGATACCGGCAATGTTGTTGAAGACAGCGGTAGCTACACCCATGCAGGCACACTGATAGTCAGCGATGTCGACAGTGCGACAACGGTAACAGCCCAAACCAATACGCCAGGGACGTACGGAACATTCAGCATCGGTACGAACGGCGTGTGGACGTATACGGCAGACAATACGAAGCTGCAGGCGCTTGGAGGCACGACACCAACGGCGACAGATACTTTCGCAGTAACAACCGCTGATGGTACAACGCACAATATGGTGTTGACTTTGACTGGCGTGAACGATGCTGCGACCTTCAGCGGCAGCAGCACAAGTGGCGTGACTGAAGACAGCGGCAGCTACAACATCGGTGGCACACTGACGGTCAGCGATGTGGACAGTGCAACAACGGTAACAGCTCAAACCAATACGGCAGGGACTTACGGAACATTCAGCATCGGCACGAGTGGCGTGTGGACGTACACTGCTGACAACACGAAGCTGCAAGCGCTCGGAGGCACGACACCAACGGCGACAGATACTTTCGCGGTAACAACCGTTGATGGTACAACGCACAATATTGTCGTTACCCTGGCAGGCGTGAACGATGCTGCGACCTTCAGCGGTAGCAGCACAGGCGGTGTGACCGAAAACAGCGGCAGCTACAACATCGGTGGCACAATGACGGTCAGCGATGTGGACAGTGCCACAACGGTAACGGCTCAAACCAATACGGCAGGGACTTACGGAACCTTCAGCATCAGCACGAACGGCGTATGGACGTACACGGCTGACAACACGAAACTGAAATCACTTGGCGGAACAACACCAACAGCGACAGAGACGTTCGCAGTAACAACCGCAGATGGCATCGCACACAACATTGTCATTACCCTGACGGGCATCAATGATGCGCCAACAGGTGATGTTATTATTAACGGCGCTGCTACGCAGAACGTACTACTGACAGCATCAACAGAGACGATTGCTGATCTTGACGGTCTTGGTACGTTCAGTTACAAGTGGAAGGCGGACGGCAGCGATATCAGTTTGGCGACCGGCAGCACTTATACACTGACCCAGGCAGAGGTAGGCAAAACTGTTACCGTTGTGGCAAGCTATACCGACGGTTACGGCACTACAGAGCATGTTACCAGCACGGCCACAGGTATTGTTACGAATGTCAACGATAGACCAACAGGCGGTGTCGTGATTAATGGCACACCGTCACGCGGAGCTACGTTGACGGCAGATATCACTACCCTTGAGGATGCTGATGGTCCTGGAACCATTCATTACCAATGGCAAGCAGATAATAGTGACATTGCCAATGCAATCGGCAAAACCTTTCTTTTGACAGCAGCCGAAGTTGGCAAAACGGTTACCGTTGTCGCAAGTTACATTGACAACTATGGAGAAAACGAGCATGTTACCAGTGCAGCAACAGGAGCTGTGGCAGAACATCAGAATAATCCTCCGACAGGAAGTGTCGATATTGCCGGCACACCACTCCAGGGCCAGCAACTGACAGCATCAAATACTCTTGCTGATGCCGACGTTCTTGGCACCATCATTTACCAGTGGAAAGCGGGTAGCAGCATCATCAATGGAGCAACCAATAGTACTTATACACTGACGGAAGCAGAGGTTGGAAAAACAGTCACCGTTGTTGCAAGCTATACCGATGGCTTTGGAGTTATTGAAAGCAAGGAAAGTGGTGCAACCAGTACTGTTGACAATGTTAACGATGCGCCAACAGGCAGCGTCACCATTACCGGCACGGCGAGCCAGAATGCAATTCTTACGGCTTTAAATGACCTTCATGATCTTGACGGTACAGGGGCAATCACCTACCAGTGGAAATCGGGAGGCAGCGATATCAATGGAGGCATCAGCAGCACGTATAAACTGACGGAAGCGGAGGTAGGAAAAACAGTCACCGTTGTGGCTGGCTATACTGACGGCCATGATACGGTAGAGCATGTTCCAAGTGCGGCCACAGGTGCCGTTGAGAATGTCAACGATACGCCGACAGGTAGTGTCACCATAGCAGGTACTGCAATACAGGGTCAGCAATTGACAGCATCAAACACGCTTGTCGATCTTGACGGTCCTGGCACGATCACTTACCAGTGGAAATCGGGAGGCAGCGATATCAATGGAGCCATCAGCAGCACCTATACGCTGACGGAAGCTGAGGTAGGAAAAGCCGTCATCGTTGTGGCAAGCTATACCGACGGCCATGGTACGGTGGAGCACGTTCCAAGTGCGGCCACCGGTGTCGTTGAGAATGTCAACGATACGCCGACAGGCAGTGTCACCATTACCGGCACGGCGACGCAGAATGCAATACTGACAGCATCAAACACGCTTGCTGATCTTGACGGTCCAGGCACGATCACTTACCAGTGGAAATCGGGAGGCAGCGATATCAATGGAGCCATCAGCAGCACCTATACGCTGACGGAAGCTGAGGTAGGAAAGACAGTTACCGTTGTGGCAAGCTATACCGACCGCCACGATACCGCAGAGCATGTTGCCAGTGCTGCCACTGGTACTGTTGAGAACGTCAACGATGCGCCAACCGGCGAAGTGAAGATTAGCGGGAAACCGATCCAGGGCGAGACGTTGACGGCATCCAGCACTCTCGATGATCCCGATGGTAATGATACCCTCACCTATCAATGGAGGGCAGATGGTGTGAATATTGCGAGTGCTACAGGCACCACCCTGAAATTAGGTGCAGCGCAAAAAGACAAAGTGATTACGGTACAAGCAAGTTACGTTGATGGCCATGGTACGGCTGAGCATGTCAGCAGCACAGCAACGGCAGCAGTTGTTGGTACGCAAAGTGGTCTGGTGCAGGATGGTTATCTCTCGCATGCGCTTGTCTGGGTGGACAGCATCGCTAATGGCACGCGTGATGAGGGCGAATCATGGACGCTTACCGACAGCACCGGTCAGTTTACCGGCCTTGTCGGCACAGGTACTATCCGGATTACTGCTAATCCGGCAAATCCACCAGGCACTATTGATATCTCTACCGGCGAAGCTTTTACCGGAAATTATTCAGCTCCGACAGGCTCGACGGTGGTCAACCCGTTGACGACACTTGTTGTTGCGGCTATTGCGGCTGGAGGCGATGCAAATTCGGTTAAAACAGCACTTGGTCTTGATGCCAATCTGAATTTGAGTACCTACGATGCGCTTGCCGAAGCAGCAAAGACAGGATCGAGCAGTGCGGATGTGGCTATAGCCCTCAAGGTACAAAGTGCCGCTATCCAGATTGCCAATATTATGGATATCGCGACCAGTGTTGCCGAAGGTGGTGGAGCAAGCTCTTCCGACATAGCCAAGGTGGCGGCAGATGTTGCCAGCACGTTGATTGGGGCAACTCCAGGAACAACCATCAACCTTGCTGACAGTGGGGTGATTTCCGCTGCTCTTAATTCTGCATTGGTAAATGTAACTACAGCACCAACCGCTGATACGGTTACTGCACTCGCTGCTACAGCCGCCAAGGTGAACGATACCATTGTGGCTGCTGCTGGACAAACAGGTGGAGCCACCGCCTTGGCGAGCCTGACCAAAATGGTTCAAGCTCAGATTGTTGCACAGGATGTCGCACAGACAATGCAGGACACAAACTCATTTATTGCTCTCACCACTGATCAAGTGAATACACAGATCACGGCAGCATCGTCCGGTGTTAAAGATATCTTTAAGAACCATGCTCCAACAGGCGATGTGACCATGACGGGTACAGCAACCCAGGGTCAGACGCTTACAGCACATAATACACTTGCCGATACTGATGGGCCTGGAACAATCAGCTATCAGTGGTATGCCGGAACCGATGCTGTCAGTGGAGCAACCGGCAGCGAACTGGTACTGGGTGAAGCGCAGGTTGGCAAGGCAATCAGCGTCAAGGCAAGCTATACCGATGGTGCGGGCAAGCCTGAAAGTATGAGCAGTAATGCAGCAACTATTCTGAGCCAGTCTGCACCGACAGGCAGTGTGGCCATCGCTGGCACCGTTGCCAACGGCAATACTCTTAAGGCAAGCAATACACTTGCTGATGTCGATGGGCTTGGCACCATCAGCTACCAATGGTATTCGGGAAGCAATGCTATCAGTGGAGCTACCACTCATACGTGGATTGCTCATAGTTTACAAGCTGGCGACACTCTCTCTGTAAAAGCAAGTTACACTGACGGCAATGGTACTGTTGAGAGTGTGAGCAGTTCAGTAATTTCTTATGGAACAACGCTGGATGATGATGTCACTCATGTCATAAAACCGGCAAACTCTGCTGACCCTGTTGGCCTGCAGAGCCGGCTTGTGGAACTTTCTGCTTTAGCCTCCAATGCAGAGGTGCAAGCTGCCATAGCGGACTATTATGCTCACCTTGCGACGGCATCAGATGTGGTCGTCCGCTCTGTCAGCTTTGCAAATCCAACAGGTACAATATTCAAGGTAACCTCTTCAGGGCATGAAGCGCTTGTTATCGACACTGCGGGCCTGCCTGTTGGTTCAGAACTGGATCTGAACAACGTTGATTTTGCCCTTATTACTGGAGGAGACGTAACGATACGAGGTGGAGAGGGCGATAACATCGTTTTTGCCGGCGCTGGCCATCAGGACATCATCCTTGGCCCCGGTGACGATAGTATTCACGGTGGCGCTGATAATGACAACATTGGTTCATTGGAGGGTAAAGACCAGCTCTATGGGGATGCCGGCAATGACACTCTCAGTGGCGGTGCTGATAACGACACCTTATACGGCGGTACGGGTAATGATTCACTGGATGGTGGTCCTGGTGACGATACTACGGTGTTCAGCGGCAATTTTAGCGACTACACCATTATTCGTCTTGATGAAACACACTTCAAAATCATTGATACGAAAACTTTTGATGGTGATGATGGCACTGATATTGTTACCAATGTCGAACACTTCCAATTCACCAATGGTACATACAATCAGGATGAAATCATAACCGCCAACCCCTATGTCGATGTTCATCATGGCCTTTCCCATGACACGACTTTAATCGGCCTTGGCGGGCTTGGTCTTGTAGGATTGATAGCCTTTCTGTAGGCCAGGAATGGAACCGGGTGGATGCATGAAGCGCATCCACCCGGCGGTCATCAATTTGTGAAATTATGCCTGCGGTGTTTCAATAACCGGTACCGCAGCTTTCAGGGTAAAGAGGTGGTAGTTCATGCTATCCTCAAGTGCGTGAAGGCTTGCTTCGATGATGTTTGTCGAGACTCCCACGGTGCCCCAGGTCGTGCGGCCGTTTCCTGATTCTATCAGTACCCGTACCTTGGCGCTGGTTCCCCGTTTCTCTTCCAGAACGCGCACTTTATAGTCAACCAGCTTGATGCTCTTGATCTCCGGGTAAAAATGGAGCAGAGCTTTGCGGAGAGCCTTGTCGAGGGCATTGACCGGCCCGTCACCGTCGGCAGCAATATGCTCAATCTCCTTCCCAACCTTCACCTTGAGCACAGCCTGGTCTACATTTTTGGCATCCTTGCCCGACTCGATGTGCACCTTGGTTTCAAGCACTTCAAAGAATGGCTTGAAGTTGCCAAGCTCCTTGTGCAGGAGCAGCTCAAAAGAGGCTTCAGCTCCGTCAAACTGGTAGCCTTCGTGCTCAAGCTCCTTGATATGGAGAACAATATTTTTATAAAGGTCGCTTTTTTCGGGAAGAGCTATGCCGAGTTCCTGTGCTTTGTAGCGGATGTTGCTTTGGCCTGCAAGTTCTGAAACCAGAACCCGTTGATGGTTGCCAACAAGTTTTGGGTCGATATGCTCGTAGAGAGAACTCTCTTTCATGACGGCGCTGACATGAATACCACCTTTGTGGGCAAATGCGGATTTTCCAACAAAAGGCGCTCTGGTATTCGATGGCATATTCAGAATCTCATAGACAAACTTCGAGAGCGAGGTCAGTTGATTGAGATGGTGCACAAAGGTGAACGAGCGCTGCAGCTTCAGCATGATATTGGGAATAATGCTGATAAGGTTGGCATTGCCGCATCGTTCGCCGATACCGTTGATGGTTCCCTGGATATGGGTAGCGCCAGCCATGACGGCAGCGATTGAGTTTGCGACCGCCAGATCGCAATCATTGTGGCTGTGAAGACCAACAGGCACTCCGGTGACGGCAAGAACATGCGCAACGATATCCGTTACTTCATGAGGCAGTGATCCGCCATTGGTGTCGCACAGCACAATTCTTGATGCGCCTGCCTGCACAGCCGAAAGAAGCATTTTCAAGGCAAACTCGGGGTGGTCCTTGTAGCCGTCAAAAAAATGTTCAGCATCAAAAAAGACCTCACGACCCTCTTGTTTGAGAAAGGCGACAGAGCGGTAAATCAGTTCAGCATTCTCTTCGTCAGAGATACCAAGACTTTTGAGGGAGTGGGCCTTCCAGGTTTTGCCGAAGATGGTGATGACCGGAGTTTCGGAATGAAGCAGTCCGAGCAGGTTTGGATCACTTTCAACCTTGGCCACAAAACGGGCAGTCGAACCGAAAGAGGTGAGTTTTGCATGTTTCAGGTCGAGCTGTCGGGCCTTCGTGAAAAACTCCTCATCTTTCGGGTTGCTGCTTGGCCATCCCCCTTCAATATAGTCCACGCCGAATTCGTCAAGCTTTTGGGCAATAAGCAGTTTGTCCTGCACCGAAAGGTTGATATGCTCACCCTGCGTACCGTCACGCAGGGTGGTATCGTAAAGTTCTATAGCGCCTGTTGTAACAGTCATAAATCAGCGTTGAGCCATTAAATTTTCCTGTCGGGCATAAGCGAAAATACCTCCAGCCTCGACGATGTTAAAGACACTCCCAAGGGGATTGAGTTGGTACGTGACGTTGCTTGTCAGATTTTCGATGGTGTTCGCCTCAACATCGATTTTCAGTTCATCGCCAGTGTTGATGACCTGGTTAAGCTGCTCCGCAGTTTCATAAGGAATGGCAAATCCGCCATCGACACAGTTGCGATAAAAAATTCTCGCATAGGATTCTGCAATAATTGCTTTTACCCCGGCTACTTTAAGGGCAAAGGGAGCGTGCTCCCTTGACGATCCGCAGCCAAAGTTCGGGCCTGCAATAATGATGGTGAATGCTGAGTGAACATTCCCTTCGTCAATAAAGAGGATGTTCCCTTCAGGAAGTCCCCCCTGCTCGGGAGGCACTCCTGAAAGGGCATATTTACCGTACAGAACGACCTCCTGGGGATCGGAAAGGCTGTAAACCAGATGTTCAGCAGGAATGATCTGGTCGGTATCGATATTTTTTCCTAAAACGTAGGCTTTACCCTGAATGATTTTTTCCATAGTGTTTATGCTCCTGACAAGTGCGATCAGAGGAAATCCCTCGGATCGGTGAGTTTACCCGTAATTGCCGACGCGGCAGCCGTCAGTGGCGATGCAAGATAGACACCCGCATGTTTGCTGCCCATTCGTCCGGGGAAATTGCGGTTTGTGGTAGAGACGACGACATCGTTGTCAACCGAGCGCCCGACAGTATCGGCTGGGCCACCCAGACATGCTGCGCATGACGGGAGGGCAATGCTGCATCCTGCATCCTCAAAAATCTTTTTCAGGCTAACCCCTTCGTACTGTTCCGTTTCAAGACTTCGCGCAACCTGAACGGTGGCGGGGACAATGTTGGTTGTCACAGCAACCCTCTGCCCCTTCAGGATCCTGGCTGCCATCACAAAATCGGTCAGCTTGCCGCCCGTGCAGGAGCCAATGTAGGACTTGGTGATTTTTGTGCCAGCGACACTTCTTACCGTAGCCCGGTTGTCGGGGCTGTGCGGCTGGGCCACAACGGGCTCGAGGTCACGGACGTTGTAGTGGTAGTTGCTGTGATACCGGGCATCGGGATCACTTTGGAAGAGTTCGTAAGGTTTGCTGCTTCTTGCCTGCACATACTCTTCAGCTATCCTGTCGGCGGCAATAATACCGTTCATGCCTCCGGCTTCGATAGCCATGTTGGTCAGCGTCATTCTCTCTTCCATGGGGAGTGAGAAGATAGCTTCACCATCAAACTCCATCGCCCTGTAGGTTGCGCCGTCGGTGGTGATATCGCCGAGAATCTGCAAAATCAGATCTTTTGCGGTCAGATACGCCGGCATCTCTCCCTCAAAGGTGAACTTGATGGACTCAGGAACTTTTTCCCAGAGTTTGCCGGTGCCAAGAATGAATGCTGCGTCGGTGTTGCCAATACCAGTGCCGAACATGCCGAAGGCACCCGAAGTACAGGTGTGCGAGTCGGTGCCGAAAAGCACGGTGCCGGGGAGGTTAAACCCCTCTTCGGCCAGAGCAACGTGGCAGACTCCCTTGTACCGGTCGGTGCCAACATCGTAGTAGTGTTTGAGCCCCTGCTTTTTTGCAAACTCTCTCAACAGGTCAATGTTGCGGTGCGCGTGCTCGTTAGCCGTAAAGATATAATGGTCGGGCAGCACCACAATTTTTTCGGGATCCCACACTTTGGCATCAGGGCCAAACTCCTCTTTGAAAATATCAAAGGTTGGCGGGCCACAGACATCGTGGGTGAGAAGAATATCGACATTCAGCCAAACACTTTCGCCAACATCGACAAATTTCCGGTTTGCTGCCTTTGCAAGGATTTTCTGGGTTATGGTTTGTGCCATGGTTTCAGTAATAGTATAGTTTCATCAGGTGCCAAGATGCGTCACAATTGCCTCAGTCATCGCTGTGGTTGAAATGGCGGGCTCTCCTGGCCTGGCAATGTCGGCTGTCCGTAATCCTGATGCAAGGGTTGCCTCAATTGCAGCCTCAATCTCTCTTGCAATCTCCGGCAGGTGGAAACTGTGCTCGAACATCATGGCTACCGATGCGATAGTGGCAATCGGGTTGGCCTTGTTTTGTCCGGCAATATCAGGAGCGCTTCCGTGGATCGGCTCGTAGAGGGCGTGTTTTGTGCCGATGCTTGCCGAAGGGAGCATACCGAGACTTCCGGTAATCATCCCGGCAATGTCGCTCAGGATATCACCAAAGAGGTTGCCCGTAACGATGACATCAAACTGTCTCGGGTTGCGGACAATCTGCATCGCGGCGTTATCTACATACATGTCGCCCAGTTCAACATCGGTAAACTCCTTGTGTACTTCATGCACCACATTCCGCCAGAATTGTGACACTTCCAGCACATTTGCCTTGTCGATGGACATGACCCGACCCTTGCGCTTGCGGGCAGCTTCAAAGGCAAGACGGGCAATGCGCTCGATCTCATAGCCTTCATAGACCATGGTGTTCCAGCCTTTGCTCTCATCGAAGCCACGTGGTTGGCCGAAATAGATGCCGCCGGTCAGCTCCCTGAAAACAAGAAAATCGGTGCCACGAACCACTTCCGGCTTGAGTGAAGAGGCATCAAGCAGGGCATCATAGACTTTGGCTGGTCTGAGGTTGGCAAAAAGTCCAAGTTCTTTGCGGATTTTGAGCAGTGCGGCCTCCGGCTTGTGTTCGTGCGGCAGGCTTTCCCATTTTGGCCCACCAACGGCACCAAGCAGCACCGCATCGCAATTCCGGCATGCTTCAAGCGTTGCCCGGGTGAGCATTTCACCGTGCAGGTCGTAGGAGGCACCGCCGAACGGGTGTTCCTCAACAACGATTTCAAATCCATGTTTTTTTGAGAGCTGCTCCAGTACTGCAACAGCTCCCGCAACGACTTCCGGGCCGATACCGTCACCCGGTATTGAGACGATCTTGTACATTCTTCTCTTTTGAATGATTATTTCTTTATCAACCAGCTCATCATGTCGCGAAGCCTGGCACCTACTTTTTCAATGGAGTGGGTACTGTTCTCCACCCTCAGCTTGTTCAGGTTCTCGTAGCCACCGTTACATTCATCAATAAACTCTTTGGCAAAACGGCCGTCCTGAACCTCTTCAAGAATTTTTTTCATCTCAGCCTTGACCGCCGGCGTGATAAGGCGCGGGCCACGGGTCATGCCACCGTATTCAGCCGTATCGCTCACGGAGTAGTTCATTCTTGAAAGGCCGCCTTCATAATAGAGATCCACAATCAGTTTTAATTCGTGCATACACTCGAAGTAGGCAAGCTCTTCAGGGTATCCGGCTTCGACAAGGGTTTCAAATCCCGCCTTGATCAACTCTGCAGAACCGCCACAAAGGACAGCCTGCTCACCAAAAAGATCGGTCTCCGTTTCATTTTTGATGGAGGTCTCAATAACGCCCGCTTTGGTGCCGCCAAGAGCTTTGGCCCATGCGAGCGCCTGCTGTTTTGCTTCTCCGGTGGCATCCTGATGAACAGCGATAAGGCAGGGGACACCGTTGCCTTGCGTAAAGGTGCGGCGCACAAGGTGACCGGGGCTTTTCGGGGCAATCATGATGACGTTGATAGTCTCAGCAGGAACAATCTGCTTGTAATGAATATTGAAGCCATGACCAAAGGCAAGGGTATTGCCAGCCTCAAGGTTCGGAGCAATTTCTGCGTCGTAGACAGCTTTCTGGTTCTGGTCGGGCAGAAGCACCATCACAATATCTGCCCATTTGGTTGCTTCAGCAACGGTGTTGACCTCCAGTCCGGCTTCCCGTGCTTTGGCGCAGGATGCGCTTTCAGGGCGAAGGCCGACGCGGACGTTCAGTCCACTCTCTTTGAGGTTCAGTGCATGAGCATGGCCCTGGCTGCCGTAACCGAGAATGGCAATATTTTTACCCTGCAGATAACCGAGATCAGCATCCTTCTCATAATAAACGTTCATCGCTACAATGGTTTTGATTAAATAAGAGCGTTAAAATGGTGTTATTCCCCACGGTGTATTGCCACCGCACCCGAACGGGCAAGTTCCTTGATGCCGTAGGGCCTGAAGATATCAATGGTTGTGTTGATTTTTTCAGGCGAACCGATGACCTCAATAGTAATGGATTTTTGTTTTATATCCACGACTTTTCCTTTAAAAACAGTGATAAGCTCAAAAATCTCATGTTGTACGGCCTTGCTGAGCTTCAGGGTCATCAAAAGCAGCTCCCGTTCAACATGCGGCTGCCTGGTCAGATCGATAACCTTGATAGTATCGACCAGCCGGTTCAGTTGCTTGAGGACCTGGCTGATGATTTGGTCTTCACCCCTCGTGACAATGGTCATCCGCGAGATTTCCGTGTCCTCTGTTTCACCGATAGAGATGCTTTCGAGGTTAAACCCCCGAGCGCTGAACATGGCGGCAACCCGGTTAAGGGAGCCAAACTTGTTTTCAACCAGAACGGATATAACGTGTTTCATAGATTCGTTCACACCATTGTTTTTGGGTTTAACCGGGCAAGGAGCATGTCGGAAATCGAGCCACCGGCAGGCACCATCGGGAAGACCATATCTTTTTTGACGACACTGCAATCAACAAGGATCGGCCCGTCGTTGTAAGCAAGTGCCGCTGTAATGGCGTGCCGTGCGCTCTCGGGGTTTTCGGCCTTGAGCGCCTTGCATCCAAACGCTTCGGCAACCTTCACAAAGTCGGGGTTACTGTCGCCAAGATCGGTGAAGGAGTACTTTTCCTGGTGGAAGAGCTCCTGCCACTGACGAACCATGCCGAGAAAACTATTGTTGATCAGGAATATTTTAACCGGCACTTTATTGTGGACTGCGGTAACAAGCTCCTGAACATTCATCATAAATCCGCCGTCTCCGCAAAAGAGCACAACCGGACGATCCTTGATGCCGAAGGCTGCGCCGATAGCGGCTGGCAGGCCGAAGCCCATGGTGCCGAGTCCTCCACTGGTGATGATGGAGCGAGGATTGAGGAAGGTATAAAACTGTGATGTCCACATCTGGTGTTGTCCGACATCGGTCACCACAACGGCATTGCCGCTGGTTTGGCGGGAAACCTCATCAATCACAAATTCGGTTCTCAGCAGGTCGTCCTCTTTGCTGTAGGTCAGCGGGCACTGTTCGCGCCATGCGTTGATTTCGGCAAGCCATGGTTCACGGTTTTCTCTCTTTTCGGGCATCACCTCAAGAAGCGTTGCCAAAAAGTTTTTTGCATCGCCAACAATTGGCAGATCGACCTTGATATTTTTATCGACATTGGTCGGATCAATGTCGTTATGGATCTTGTATGCCTGCGGGGCAAAGGTCTCAACCTTACCGGTAACCCGGTCGTCAAAGCGTGCGCCGACGGCAATCAGAAGATCGCATTTATTGACCGCCTGATTGGCCCAGTAGGTGCCGTGCATCCCAAGCATGCCCATACTGAGGGGATGGTTGCCGGGGAAGGCTCCAAGCCCCTGCAAGGTCATGGTTACCGGTATATTTTGTTGAATCGCCAGTGTTCGCAGCTCTTCAGATGCTTCAGCGCTGATGACTCCGCCGCCGATATAAAGAAGGGGGCGTTTTGCTTTCGCTATTTTCTGCGCGGCCTTTTCAACCTGGTTGATATGACACTTGAAGGTTGGCTTGAAGCCTCGAATGTCAATAGTCTCAGGAAAGTCAAACACGCATGATGAATTCAGGATATCTTTTGGCATATCGACCAGAACCGGCCCCGGACGGCCCGTTGTTGCAAGAAAAAAGGCCTTGCGGATGGTTATGGCAAGCTCTCTGACATCCTTGACAAGAAAATTGTGTTTGGTTATCGGGCGCGTGATTCCAACAATATCAGCCTCCTGGAAGGCATCATTGCCAATCAGTGAGCTTGGAACCTGTCCGGTAAAGACGACCATTGGCGAGGAGTCCATGTAGGCGTTGGCAATGCCGGTGACGGTGTTGGTTGCGCCGGGACCGGAAGTGACGAGAACAACACCGGGCTTCCCGGTAGCACGGGCATATCCTTCGGCCATGTGGGTTGCGCCCTGTTCATGACGAACCAGGATATGGAGTATGTCCTTGACATCATGAAGTGTCTCGTAAACTTTTAGCAGGGATCCGCCGGGATAGCCGAAAATATATTCAACATGTTCACGTCGCAGACATTCAAAAAATATCTCCGAGCCATTGAGTGTTTGGCCTGATGAATGCATAGCTGGCTTATTTAGGTTCACAGGAAACAGGGCTTTTCAGGATTGCGCCGGTATTGGCCGAGGTGACCATTTGTGAATACCTGGCCAGATAGCCTTTTTTAATTTTTGGTTCAAATGGTTTCAGAGACGCAAGTCGTGCACTGATGACCTCGTCTGACAGGTTGACCGAAAGGCTTCTTTCGGCAATATTGATGGTAATCGTATCGCCGTTTATCAGTGCGGCAATCGGCCCGTGGTCGGCTGCTTCGGGAGAGATGTGCCCGATGCAGGCACCTCTTGAGCCGCCGGAGAAGCGCCCGTCAGTGATGAGCGCCACAGAATCCCCAAGACCGCGTCCCATAATGGCGCTGGTGGGGGAGAGCATTTCAGGCATTCCCGGTCCGCCTTTTGGTCCTTCATAACGTATAACCACGACATCGCCACTCTTGACATCGCCATCCATAATGCCTTTGATGGCATCATCCTGACCGTCATAGATCTTTGCCGGGCCAGTATGGTTCATCATCTCCGGGCTGACCGCGCCGGTTTTGACAACGGCCCCCTGCGGCGCAAGATTGCCATACAGAACAGCAAGGCCGCCTGTTGCAGAGTAGGGATCTTCAAGAGTTCTGATAACGGTGTTGTCCGTGATCTCTGCGTCAGCAATATTTTCACCAAGGGTTTTTCCGGTAACAGTCAACGCCGAGAGGTCAAGAAGGCCGTCTCTGTTACTCAACTCATGAAGGATGGCAGAAACGCCGCCGGCTCGATCGACATCCTCGATATGGACCGCCATGGTAGCAGGACTCACCTTGCAGATATAGGGCGTTTTGGCCGAAAGGGCGTTGAGTTCGGAAAAATCAAAGTCCAGTTCGGCTTCGTTGGCAATGGCAAGAGCGTGCAGGATGGTGTTGGTGCTGCCGCCCATCGCCAGATCAAGGGCAAAAGCGTTGAGCAGGGCGCTTCTTGTCAGAATATCTCTCGGCCTGATATTTTTGTGGACCAGATCGACAATCCGGCGGGATGCCTCCCTGACCAGATCGTTTCGACGGGGGTCGATGGCAAGAATAGTGCCGTTGCCTGGAAGGGCAAAGCCAAGCGCTTCGCTGAGGCAGTTCATGGAGTTTGCCGTGAACATACCCGAACATGACCCACATCCAGGGCAGGCGCTCTCCTCTATCGATTCCAGTTCGCTCTCATCAATTGTTCCGGCGCTGAACTGACCGACCGCCTCAAAAACTGAAATCAGATCAACGGTTTTACCCGACGCGGTGTGGCCGGCTTTCATGGGACCTCCCGAAACGAAGATGACCGGAATGTTGATGCGAAGTGCCGCCATCATCATGCCGGGAGTGATTTTGTCGCAGTTCGGAATACAGACAAGCCCGTCAAGTTGATGCGCTTCGGCAACCGTTTCGACACTGTCGGCAATCAGTTCACGGCTGGCAAGTGAGTAACGCATACCAATATGACCCATCGCAATACCGTCGCATACCCCGATAGTATTAAATTCAAAGGGGACACCTCCTGCTTTGCGTACCTCCTCTTTTGCGATTTGCCCCAGCTCCTGAAGATGGGAGTGACCTGGAATCAGCTCGTTAAAGGAGTTGCAGATCCCGATAAAGGGTTTGCGAAAGTCGTTGTTTGAGACGATGGAGCCCGTGGCTTTCAGAAGGCTGCGGTGAGGCGCTTTTTCAAACCCTTTTTTTATGGTATCAGATCTCATTGCAGATAAAAAAGTTAGCAATTAAAACAAAAAACTTCGGGGGCACCGTTCCCGAAGTTACTGTCAAGATTCGCATGAAAGAGAAAATTAAACCTGGGAGCGGCTCTCGATTCAGAGCACAAGAACAGATACCAGCTTGACAGCAGGAGTAACAAGGCCTGCTCTTGCATAGCGGGAGTTCGACAGAGATCCGGCATAGCCGCAGGAAGCAGTTAAATTGCGGTGCGCGGTTTTGTCAGAACTGCGGCGGGAGCGGAAAGGAGGTGAATCGAATGCGGCCATCACATTTGGTTTTATTGAAATGCGAACACGTTTTTTCGGTATCAAACTAAAATTTGATGTAAATTACATTTTAACTTTTATTAATACAAACATTAAAAATGTTATAATCCGACGGATATTTCCTGTTAATTCTGTAAAGTGAACTTCATACTTTTCAATACAATAAAATAGAGCCATGCTGAATTTTCAAGCGCCATTGACCAAGGATGTTCCTGCTTTTTTTCTGACACTCTGTCTTGTGCTGCTTTTTGTTCTTCTTGCAGAATTGCTGACAAAAAAATTGAGTGTTAGTGCTCTTGTGGTCCGTAAGATTGTACATCTCGCCATGGGTGTCGTGATTTTTTTTGTACCGGCCTATTTTCAGTCCAACTTTTATCCTGCTCTGGTAGCTCTGCTCTTTCTGGTTATTAATGCGTTGAATATCCAGTTCAAGTGGTTTGGCTCTTTGCTTGCCTTTCCGACACAGGAGCGATCTCATGCTCCTGCAGTAAAGAGTTACGGTTCGCTTCTTTTTCCACTTGTCTTTCTTTTTCAGCTTCTTTTTCTCTGGGAGTCTCACAAATGGATACTCCAGACCTCCATGCTCGTTATGGCCGTCAGCGATTCGCTTGCGGCTCTGGTTGGCAGTTCGGTTGGTACAAAGCATATTGAGCACCTGACGAAGAATCCAAAAACAGTTGAAGGTTCGCTGGCAATGTTTACAAGCAGTTTTTTTCTGCTCAGCGCCACTCTTCTGCTTTTCAGCCCCGTTTTTGTTGGTGGTTTGGCTGGAACGCCGTTTGTGATGCTTCTTGCGCTGGCCCTTCTTCTTGCGCTTGTTGCAACCGCTGTTGAGGCGCTCTTGTCGCATGGGCTCGACAATTTTTTTATTCCCGTCTCAATCGCTTATGTGCTCTATGTGCTCGAAATGAATCAAACCATTTTTCTTGAACGTTTTCTCCTTGGCGGACTTTTTGCGTTTCTTCTGGCGGTATTTTCCATCAAGGTCAAGTTTCTCAATAACAGCGGAGCGACCGCCACGTTTTTGCTCGGGACGACCATTTTTGGTATTGGAGGGGTGGCCTGGACCGTTCCCCTGCTTACGTTTTATCTTTTGTCGTCAGTGTTGTCAAAACTCGGCAAAAAGCGAAAGGCGAAATTTGATCTGGTTTTTGAAAAAGGGTCGCAGCGGGATGCTGGTCAGGTCTATGCCAACGGAGGGATTGCCTGGGTTCTGATGATTATTTTTTCTCTGAATAACGACCCGGCAATCTTTTTTGCCTATCTCGGAACGCTTGCGGCTGTGCAGGCTGATACCTGGGCGACGGAAATCGGCACCATGTGGCCGAATCCAAAGGCATGGCTGGTGACAACATTCAAAGAGGTGCCTGTTGGGACATCCGGCGGTGTTTCTGTGCCAGGCACTTCAGGGGCATTTCTCGGTTCCCTTTTTATCTGTGCAAGTGCGATGGCCATCAATGTCAAATGGTTGACTGATTTTGGGGTGCTCCAGTCGTTTCTGCTTATTGGTTTTTCAGGGCTTCTGGCAAGTTTGGTGGACAGTTTTTTTGGAGCAACCGTTCAAGCCCAGTATTTTGATCCAATCCGTGAAAAGGTGACGGAGAGAACTCACAGTCTCGCTCCTGATGGTTCACTGGTTGAAAACAGGCTGCTCAAAGGCACTTCTCTTGTCAATAATGATCTGGTTAATACACTCTGTGCTCTTTCCGGTTCAGCGCTTGCCTATATCGTGATCCGGAACTTCCATTTGTTTTAGTGAACCAATTAATTAGTTTTTCGCCTGTTATGTTTGATTCTAAACTCGGTGCTTTTGGCCTTCTTTCGGATGCTGGGCCTGTTGTGCTCTTTGTGCTCTCTGTCCTGCTCTCTTTTTCAATTGTGTCGTGGGCAATCATTGCTTTTAAATTCAGTTATCTTCGGAAATCCCTGAAAGAGTCCAGAGTGTTTCTTGACTTTTTTTTCGATGTCTACAATGTCGAGAAGGTTTTCACTGCAAGCGAACAGTACAAGCATGGCGCTCTTCCCAGGATTTTTCGTTCAGGTTATATTGAGTACAAGGCTCTTGACGACAAGGGAAATATTCGGCAGGCCAGGGCTCGCATTGCCCGAGCCATCAAGCGTGAGGCTAATACTGAAAACAAGAATCTGTCAACTCTTGTCCCTTTTCTTGCGACCGTTGGCAATACGGCACCATTCATTGGTCTTTTTGGGACAGTATGGGGTATTATGACCTCGTTTCACAGAATAAGTCTGACGCAATCGGCCTCACTTGCTGCTGTTGCGCCTGGTATTTCCGAGGCGCTGATTGCCACCGCTGCCGGTCTTGCGGCCGCGATCCCTGCGGTTATTGGCTATAACTATTTTACGCAGCAAATCACTCTCATTGAGCGTGATATTGAGGAGTTTTCCCCTGAGTTTGTTGCTGCACTTCTTAACGAGCCATAGGCCTTACACCACGGATATGATAACTCGAGGAAAATCCCGGTTGATGGGCGACATTAACGTCACCCCTTTTGTTGATGTCATGCTGGTGCTGCTGATTATTTTTATGGTAACTGCTCCCATGTTGACGCACGGTGTCAAGGTCGATACTCCGCAAACGACCCATGGAGCTATGGATGTTGATGCAAAAAGTCTGATGATCAGTATTGACGCTTCAGGGCAAGTATTTATTAATGATGCTCAGATAAAAGCTTCGGAAGTACGTGAAAAGCTGCCGGTTCTTCTTGATGTCAAGCAGGTAAAGGAGGTTTATATCAAGGCAGATACCTCATTGCCTTACGGGGTGGTGATGCAAGTTATGGCCCAGATCAGGGATGCCGGGATTGAAAAAATCGGTATGGTGACTGAACCTGTTTCAGACCAACAGGAAGGTGGACGATAAGTGGCCTATGAAAAAGTTCTCTTTCTGGCTTGCCGTTGCTGCCTTAACGCATGTTGTTGTGCTTTGTGGGGCTGTTTTTTTCCAGATATGGAATGCAGGCAATAATGTCAAGCCAAAAATTGTGAGTGTCACTCTTGTTTCATTGCCCGCTCCTGCGGGAGGAACTCAGGAGTTATCAGACGGAGAGGGTGGTGCGGAAGAGAGTCCGGTACAGGTGCTCACCACCCCGGCTCCTTCTCCGGCGATAGAGAAAACTGTTCAGCAGCCTGTAGCCAAAGAGCCTCGGTTGCACCCATCTCTTTCGCCAAAGATTATTGAAGAGAAATCTCCGGCATCACAGCCTCCCGATAACCAGCTCCAAAAGGCGCTTGATCGCATCAAACAGCGTGTCGAACAGACAACCCCGCCACCACAACCAGCTTCTCTCAAGGCACTCAACACTGCTCTGGCCAAGCTTCAGCAAAAAGTCAAGTCCGCCGGAGCGGGAACCGGGGAAGCTTCAGGCCGTCGTGGCGCTGGTGACGCAAAAGGGTATGGAACAGGCGGAACTTCAAAAAGCTACAAGGCAGCAGTTGCCTTAATTATTCAGCAAAACTGGGAGTTTTCCGGAACGCTCCTCAAAAACAGTGATGGTATGGCGGTTTATGTCCGCATTAATATTCTTCCTGACGGGACGATTAGTCAGATTATCTTTGACAGGAAAGCCGTCAGCGATTACCTGAACAACTCCGTAAAAAAAGCAATTGAAAAGTCATCTCCTTTGCCGATTCTGCCGAAAGAGGAGGGCTCCCGTGATGTATGGATCGGCTTTGTGTTCAGCCCTGAAGGTATTGAGAAGTAAGCCGATGTTCGCTTATCCCATTAAAACTTTTTTTGTTATGCAATTCTACCGATACGTTGTGGCAGCAGTTATCATCGTTCTTTGTTTTCCTTTTCCTCTTTTGGCCGCTGAGGGAGGAGAGTACATTGCCATCCGTAAAGAGGGGTCAGGCAAAATCGCTCTTGTGCTCAACAAGCTGGATGCGCCGGTGAAAGATGCATCAGAGCAGGCCCAAAGTCTTGATACCATTATTCATGATGGACTTGATTTTACCGGGCTATTTACGATGATTTCGCCTCCGCTTAATGTGAAAGACAACAGCAGCAGGGTTAACTTCGGAGCGCTTGATTCAGTCGGCGCAGCAGTGTATGCAGGCGGTTCAGTGACCAATATCTCAGGCGCTGTCAGCCTCGACATGGAAGTGTACGATACCTCAGGAGCGAAATTAGTGCTCAAAAAAACCTATCATGGCAAGCAACAACAGCTTCGTACAATCGGCTATGCGTTTTGTGCCGATCTTGTTAAACTCCTTACCGGGAAAAAATCGGTTTTTGGCAGTAAAATTCTCTTTGTTTCGAAAAATAAAGATTTTAAGGAGATCTATGAGTGTGATTTTGACGGGCATGAGCTTCGACAGTTGACCAATTCGCACTCCATTTCCCTGACGCCGGCTCTCTCTCCTGATGGGAGGTATCTCGCCTATACTGATTTTAGTTCCGGGCGGCCGGCACTTTATATCAGAGACCTTTCATCAGGGACTACCTCAAAAATCGACAAGAGTGGTATCTGCATCGATCCGGGCTGGAGAAACAGCAGAGAGGTGGCAACAACGCTTTCCTTTGAAGGCGATCAGGCGCTCTATCTCATAAAGGTCGATGGCTCGATATCCCGAAGGCTTACCTTCAGCAAGGGAATTGATCTTTCGCCATCCTTTTCCCCGGATGGTAACAAGATGGCTTATGTTTCGGATCGAAACGGCCTGCCACAGATATTTATAGAGGATCTGCAGTCGGGTCAGGTGAACCGACTCACCTTCAGCGGACGCTATAATACTCAGCCCTCATGGTCACCTGCCGGAGATAAAATTGCCTATACGACATGGGAAAGTGGTGGTGAAATCAATATATTTGTTATAGAAGTTGATGGTTCAGGTTTGAAACAATTGACAGGAAATTCGGGCGAGAACGAGTCGCCTTCCTGGTCTCCCGACGGCCGTATGATTGTTTTTGCGTCCAACCGTCAAGGGCCTAAAAAATTGTATGTTATGGGGGCGTCTGGTGAAAATCAGAGGCCGTTGATGCAGAGTGAGGGAGAGCAGATGCAGCCCTGTTGGTCTTTGTTTTCACCGTAGTTTTTTTATCTTTGAGAGGTCTCCCGGTTTGGAATACAAATTTTATTATCGATGACTGAACTCAACGGTGCCACTGAAAACGACAAAGTCGACGCAGTTGTACAGGGGGTCATTTTTTTATTAACAATCAATGCTAAATGGAGCAAAACCATGAAAAGAAAAATAAACGGCATCGTTATTCTTGCCTTGATGGTGACTGCAGGGTGTTCATCAAGGAGCGCAGTTACTGCTCCTGAACCGGGCGGAAGCCAGGCTCCCTCGCCAGTGATTTCATCACCAGTAACTCCGCCGGTACAAACTATTCCGTTGCCGGTCGCACCGGAGCCATCGTTGTCCGTCTCGCCATCGGGATATGGATTTGATCAATGGCAGACAGGGCCACTTGGCGATGTATTTTTTGATTTTGACAGTACAGTATTGAGCGGTGAAGCCCAGAATCAGTTAAAGCAAAATGCAGCATGGCTTCAAAACCATTCACTCGACGGGGCTCTTGTTGAAGGCCATTGCGATAGCAGAGGCACCTCTGAATACAATCTTGCTCTCGGTGAGCGCCGTGCATCAACAGCCAAACAATACCTGGTCAGGCTTGGCGTTGCCTCATCCCGTCTTGAAACGGTCAGTTTTGGTGAAGAGCGCCCCTTTGATACCGGCCTGGGTGAGAATGCATGGTCAAAAAACCGTCGGGTGCACTTTGTCATAAAAAAATAACTTATGTGGTAAATAAAGAGATGGCGCAAGCCAGCAATGAAATTATGAGACCTGAACCTTTATGATTAATGAATAAAAAGATTAAGCCATTTCTTTATTTACCGTTTTTTGCTCTGGCATCGTGTGCATCAAGGCAGGATCTTAATGTGGTGGAGTATGATGTCCGAAAACTGAAAACAGAATCTGAAACAATCAAGTCGCAGTCGGCAGTCTCCTATGCCGACATTCAACAAGTTCGCGACGATGTTTTGCGATTGCAGGGTCGTCTTGAGGAGGTTGCTCACAAGACTGGAGAAAGCGCCCGGAGTAACGAGAAATCGTTCAGCCGTCTTGGGACGCAGGACTCTTTGCTGCTTCATCAGGCTGCGGATTTGGACTCGCGATTACTCAAAATTGAGCAGTATCTGGGGTTAGGCAAAGAGGCCGATCAATCTCCGGTGCGCTTGCCGGGGCAGAAAGATTCTGTAACGGTGAATGCCACTTCCGGCCCCTTGTCTGATTCGGCTCTCCTGAATGGAGGCGTGGAAAAGCTCAAACAAAACAGCTACGGCGCAGCGAGGGAAAGTTTCAGCGCTCTTTTGCGAACCTTTCCCAAATCTGGACTTGCCGCTGATGCACAATTTTTCATTGCTGAGAGTTACTTCAGTGAAAAATGGTACGAAAAAGCCATCCTCGAATATCAGGTGGTGATTTCCAAATATACCAAGAGCAACAAGCGCCCTGCTGCGCTCTACAAGCAGGCACGCTCTTTTGAAATAACAGGAGACGCGACCAATGCAAAATCCAGATATACTGATTTGGTCAACGTTTATCCAAAGTCTGCGGAAGCAGGGTTAGCGAAGAAGAAACTGCGATAGCCCTGCCTGAAGAGATCAGTTACTTGAAAAACTCATCAAGGGTGTAGGTGCGCCGGTCAATCTCAATGCAGAGCTTTTGATCCAGTGCATTGTAAAAAACCGGGATGTCTCTCATTGTCCATTTGATGCCCCGGTTATCAAAGTCAATGACATAACGGTTTTCGTTGTCAAGGACTTTCTGTTTGAGGTCAATACCGATATCCGGCTGTGTTGTCAACACAAAGAGTTCGATTTCGCCAGCAATAATTTTATTGATCATCTCCCGGGTCGGCGATAATTTCCGGCGTCCGGAGGAGGGGCTTATCTGAACTTGAAGCTTGCCATAGTCATCCCTTTTGGCAGAGGTGATATAATATTTTTCTGCTTTATGAGCTGCATTGCCCGACCATGGGCCTGCTGTACTGACTCTGACCTGGTTGGTGCCGGTGTACTGACGGCTGAGCTGAGGTTGCATTGTTTGCACGGTTAAAATTTGCAAAAATAACACACTCCGGTGTCCTGCCTTCGACAGGGTTTAAATTAGCAAAACCCTGTTAAATAACAAAGGGATTCACGACGAATCCCTTTGTGTTGGTGAAATTTTACGATTGCCGTCCGTTACTTTTCGTTACCGTCGATCACTTCGTATTCAGCATTTTCAACATTACCATCTGCGCCGGTTTGTTTGCCTTTGCCGCTGCCGTCATGCTGCGCGTCCGGCCCAGGTTGTGACGCTTCCGGTCCCTGTGACTGATAGAGGTTTGTGGCGATGTCGTTCCACTCTTTGTTGAGTTCCTCCATGGCGCTTTTGATGGATTCGATTGTTCCATTCTTGTAGGCTTCCCTGAGCTTATCGAGTGAGCCTTCAAGAGCAGGGCGCTTGTCTGCGGGGATTTTATCGCCAAGATCTTTTAACTGTTTTTCGGTGCTGAAAATCAGGGAGTCTGCTACATTTCTGGTATCAATCTCCTCTTTGCGTTTCTGGTCTTCGGCGGCATGTACTTTGGCATCCTCTTTCATTTTATTGATTTCAGTGTCAGTGAGTTTGCTGCTCGATTCAATTTTTATGCTCTGCTCCTTTCCTGTTGCCTTGTCTTTTGCAGAAACATGAAGAATACCGTTCGAATCAATATCGAAGGTGACCTCAATCTGGGGAATGCCTCTTGGTGAAGGCGGAATATCTCCCAGGTGAAAACGTCCCAGCGTTTTGTTATCGTTTGCCATGGGGCGCTCTCCCTGCAAGACATGAACTTCAACAGAGGTCTGGTTATCTCCGGCGGTCGAAAACACCTCCTGTTTTTTGGTTGGAATCGTGGTGTTGGCCTCAATAAGCCTGGTCATGACACCGCCAAGGGTTTCGATACCAAGCGACAGAGGCGTGACATCAAGCAGAAGAACGTCGGTGACATCGCCTTTCAAAACGCCACCCTGGATAGCCGCGCCAATGGCAACAACTTCATCAGGGTTAACGCTTTTGTTCGGCTCTTTTCCAAAAAACTCTTTGACCAGCGACTGTACTTTTGGTATACGGGTTGAACCACCAACCAGCACAACCTCGTCAATCTCCTTTAATTCAACCCTGGAATTTTTCATGGCACGGCGGCAGGGATCAAGGATCTTGTCAAACAAGTCGGCGCACAAGGCCTCGAATTTGGCACGGGTCAGATTGATGACAAGGTGTTTTGGGCCTTCCTGGGTTGCCGTAATGAAAGGCAGGTTGATTTCCGTGTCAGTCCTTGACGAAAGTTCAATTTTTGCTTTCTCTGCCGCTTCCTTGAGACGCTGCAGCGTAATGGCATCCTTGCGAAGATCAAGTCCTTCCTGTTTTTTAAACTCGTCGGCTACATAATCGATAATTCTCTGGTCAAAATCATCGCCGCCAAGATGGGTATCACCGTCGGTTGATTTAACCTCAAAAACACCATCACCAAGCTCAAGAACAGAAATATCAAATGTTCCGCCACCAAGGTCAAAAACGGCAACTTTCTCACTTTCCTGTTTTCTGTCAAGGCCGTAAGCCAGAGCAGCAGCCGTCGGCTCATTAATGATACGCTTGACTTCAAGTCCCGCAATGCGCCCTGCATCTTTTGTTGCCTGCCGCTGGGCATCATTGAAGTATGCAGGAACGGTGATAACCGCTTCAGTCACTTTTTCACCAAGAAAATCCTCCGCTGTCTGCTTCATTTTCTGCAGAACCATTGCTGAGACTTCCTGGGGAGAGTAAATTTTATCGTTGATTTTTACCCGAGCCTCACCATTTTCGTTGATGATTTCATAAGGAGCAAGTTTTTTCTCATTTGTGATTTCATCGTATTTGCGGCCCATAAACCGTTTAATCGAAAAAATGGTATTCTTCGGGTTGGTAATGGCCTGTCTTTTTGCGGCCTGCCCAACCAGGCGGTCACCCGTTTTTGTCAACGCGACGATGGAAGGAGTGGTACGATTACCTTCCGAATTTTCGATGACCGTTGGCTGCGATCCCTGCATGACCGAAACACAAGAGTTCGTCGTTCCGAGATCAATGCCAATAATTTTACCCATAATTTTACGTTCCTTAATTTGAGAGTGATATAAAAAATGCCGGGCTCAGAATGCGTGACATTGAGCCCGGATAATGATCATGTTAATTGATTGAAATTTCCTTTTTCTTCCGAACCGGTAAAGCCTTCGGAAGGGTCACATGAAGGATTCCATTGTTGAAATCCGCATTAATGTTCTCCTGGTCAATCGCCTCTCCAAGATTAAAGCTTCTCGAAAAGTTACCGGAGGATCTCTCAACACGTTGGTAATTTTTCTTTGTCTCCTCCGTTTCCTGTTTTCTCTCCGCATTGATGGTCAGCACGTCATCCTCAATGTTGAGCGCAACATTCTCTTTCATGATACCGGGAAGTTCTGCGTCAATATAAAATCCGGCCTCATCCTCTGAAATATCGACCCTGAAAGCCGGTAGAGAAGGCATTTGTGCGCCTGACCAGATATCGTCAAATAATTTAAGGGGGTCTTTTGATAATTTTAACAGCATAGCTATCTCCTTTTTAAACGTACAGCAGGTTATGAGTAGAATAAATTTCGGCCAATAATAACTCGCCGACATTTTAACATCAAAAAGCGTGCCAATGCGTTGATATGGTGTTTTGATGGGTGGTTGAAGAGAGGTTGTTGTCAGAAATGACATCCCTGTGTCAGAAATGTCACGCTATTGTTTGTGGAAATGACAAAATGTCAGATAGTGCGGGCGGCGAGTTAGCCAAGAAGATTTGAATTGACCTTCTGTACCCAGTTGAGCCGGTCCTGAAGGTTTTCAACGACACTTTTTGAGGTCAGATAACAGGCATAAATAATGCTATCGTCAGCAATGCGGTAATAGCACTTCAACCCCTCTTTTCGGCGAGTTACCACGCCATTGTCATGCATCAGTGTCAGATGTTTTGAGATGTTTGCCTGGCTTGCGTTGATCTCTTTGACGATCTCCTGAACGGTGTGCTCCCGATCACAGAGAATACGTAATATTTTAAGCCTCATTGGTTCGGCGAGCAACTTGAATCGATTGGAAACGGCTTCAAGCATCTCATCGGGCATATTAAGGTTCCACTTTCTAACCTCGTCCTCTGCGATAGTAACTGTTTTGTTCATGATATTCGTGTTACTGCCCAAACGCCGATCGGTCTGTTTTGCAGTGATAATATTGATTTCGAGCTCGTATATAGCTATTAATTCATACAATTCAAAGCATTGGTTGCTCTGATGCCGTGGTTATGAAGAGTAATATTCCCTGGCACTTACTCATAAAGGAGTGTCTCTTCGGTCTCTCTGGTATTGAAATCGGTGAGCTGCATGATCGTCGTAATCAGTGCCTGAGGCGCTCTAAACCGGATAATCCTCTCCTTGATGATCATCTTTGTTTTTTTTGCATCATCAAACTCCTCGCGACACCTTTTACATTGCGAGAGGTGTAAAAGAAAATCCTGTTCTTCGGTAAAAGAAATTTCGCCGTCTACAGCGGCACTCATAAGCACGCAGGCTGTTTTGCAGTCCATAGTAAAAATAGAATTTGTGCGTCTTGATTTATTGATCGTTATCGGTATTAAGTCCATATTTTTTTGCATACCCTTCAAGCTGGGCACGAAGCAACTTACGGCCACGATATAACCTTGATCGCACGGTGCCTATAGGGCTGTCTACCATATTCGCAATCTCCTCATAAGTAAATCCTTCAATGTCACACAACTGGATAACCTCCCTGAACTCTTCGGGTAAAGAGAGAAGAGCCTGATAAACCTCCTCATGCAGCAATGAATAAAAATAATCGGTATCCGCCTCGCTGCTGTCCCTCCTGGTGTCTTTTATCGAATGATAAAAATCCTTGATGAGATCATAATCAACCTTCCCTGGCTCTTTCGAGTTTTTACGAAAACGATTGATATAATTGTTTTTCAGAATTTTAAACAGCCACGCTTTGCAGTTTGTTCCCCGCTCAAAAGAATTAAAAAATCGATAGGCCTTGAGATAGGTTTCCTGTACCAGATCCTCCGCATCATCCGGATTCATGGTTATATGAAGTGCGTAATTATAGAGCGAATGCAGATGCACCACCGCTTCATTTTGAAATTCAAGTTGTTTTTGGCGCTCCTCACGGGGCAGGGCCTCTTTTTTTGTCGGAATGTTTGTCTGATGAGTTGGAGCTGGTTTGTCCATGATCTGAAATCTTCCGGGTTCAAGGTGGATACGAATAATTGCCCACACAAAATAATCAATTTAAAATAATATATTTCAAGAGCTTTCTGAACTTCCTCAAGGCAACATTCTGACCTATGGTTTCCACAAGTAACGCAACTGATGTCATTGTTATCGGCTCTGGTATTGGAGGATTGACCGCTGCGGCACTGCTTCAGGAGCGGGGCTTTGCGACGGTTGTTTTTGAGAAGAACCGTTATCCCGGTGGAAGCTGCTCTTCCTTTCAGCGTGATGGTTACCAGTTTGATGCCGGGGCATCGGTGTTTTATGGTTTTGGTGAAAACGGTTCCAGCGGCACCCTGAATTTGCATACAAGGATATTCAGAAAACTGGGAGTTGAAGTTCGCACCATTGCTGATCCGGTGCAGATTCATTATCATCTGCCCAACGGTTTTGCCATTTCTGCATGCTATGACCGCCAGTCATTTCTTGGCGCTCTTGTTGCGCGTTTTCCGCACGAAGCTGAAGGCATCAAAAACTTTTATCATGAGCTCGACGAGGTTTACGACATTCTCAGTTCCATGCCTGCAGGTTCGCTTGAGGATTTGACGCATCTGCTTTCGGTTGGCGGAGCTAATCCGCTGAAGACTCTTGCGCTTGCCATAAAAAGCTTTCGTTCAATGGGGAAAACGGCAAGAAGGTATATTGGTGATGAGGAGCTTCTTCACTTCATTGATATTGAGGCCTACTCCTGGGCCCTACAGGATGCTGTTGCCACACCGCTGGTCAATGCTGGCATCTGTCTTGCCGATCGCCATTTTGGTGGCATCAACTATCCCGTCGGCGGTTCCGGTGCTATTCCTGCGGCATTATGCAAAGGGATCGAAAAGTTTGGGGGACGACTTTGCTATCAGGCCGAGGTAACGGAGATTCTTGTCGACCATGGAGAGGCTCGCGGTGTCAGACTTGCCGACGGCACGGAGCATTACGCAAGGGCGGTTATCAGCAATGCCACGGTTTGGGATACCTTCAACCGGCTTGTCACCGATTCGCGTTACAGGGTGGATGAAAAGAAATTTCTGAGGGCACCAAGTTGGTTCCAGCTCTTTCTTGGAGTTGATGCTGCGGTCATTCCGCAGGGGTTTCATGTTCACCATGTGCTTGTCGATGACTGGAAGAGCTATAACCAGCCTGGTGGCACCATCTATTTTTCAGCTCCAACGATTCTTGATCCAACACTGGCTCCCCCGGGCAAGCATATTGTTCATGTTTTTGTGAACGGAGAAATTGAGCAGTGGGCGCAGTATGAGAGGGGAAGCAGTGCATACCGCACGGCCAAAGAGGAGGTGGCCGCCGCTGTTATTTCCAGAACTGAACGCATCCTGCCCGGCTTGTCAAAGGCTGTCGAGCTGAAAGTGCTTGCCACACCGCTGACCCATGAGCGCTATCTCAACCGTTTTAAAGGTTCGTATGGACCTCTGCTTAAACCGGGGCAGAACATCTTGCAGAAACCGCAGAACACAACGCCGATAAAAAACCTTTTTGCCGCAGGTGACAGTACCTTTCCGGGGCAGGGTGTGATAGCCGTTACCTATTCAGGTGTCTCATGCGCCTCATACCTTGCAAGAAAATTTGGCAGACCGCTTGATGAGTTACTGTAGGTTTTCCGCTCAACTGGCCGCAAGCAGCATATCAATCTCCCTGAAGGGAAAATCGGTAAGCTCAGCCAGAATTTTTTTGGTGACATAGCCTTTGAAAAGGTAGGTACCCCTTCTCAGACTGTGGCTTTTCCAGAGAATTTCTGAAATAGTTTCATGTCCCGTCAGCTTCAGAAGAAAGGGCAAAAGGGTGTTGGTGAGGGCGAAAGAGGCCGTTTTTGCGACAGCGGATGGAATATTTGGGACGCAGTAGTGGGTAACACCGTACTTGACATAGATCGGATTGGTATGTGAGGTGTGCCGGCTGGTGGCGAAGCAGGCCCCCTGATCGATCGAGACATCAATGATGACTGAACCGGTTTTCATCGATTTTACCACCTGTTCGCTCACCAGTGGCTTGATTATTTTTTGTTTCGGGCTCAATGCGCCGATCAGCACATCCGACATCCTGGCAAGTTCGGCAATGTAATGATCGTTGGCGATTGCCGTTACCAGATGGCGATTGAAAAATGCCTCGAATCGTCTCAGCCGGTTGATCTCCTTGTCGATGACCGTGACCTGTGCGCCAAGCCCAAGCGCGTCCTGCGCGGCAAAAAGTCCCACAGTCCCTGCACCGATAATGGTGACATGAGCTGGAGGAACTCCTGCAATGCCCCCAAGAAGTATCCCGCTGCCGCCATAGCCGGTTTCAAGATATTTTGCCGCAGTCTGGATTGCCAGTGAGCCGGCGATTTCGCTCAGCGTCCTGACAATCGGCAACTCACCATCCCTTGTTTCAATAAACTCAAAGCCGATGGCAGTAATATTTTTTTCGAGCAGCGTTTTGATTAATCGGCGAGTCACTGTTCCAAGGTGCAGGGCAGAAATAAGCAACTGGCCAGGCATGAACAGCGAAACTTCTTCATCCAGAGGGGGAGAAACCTTTACAATGACGTTGCACTGCTCATACAACTCCTCGGGTGAGTCGGCAATGAGCGCACCAGCCTCCCCGTAAGCGAGGTCGGTGAAGTTGCAGAAATTGCCGGCAGATTTTTCAACGACGACCCTTATTCCCTCCTCAACCAGTATTTGAACGCCGGGGGGAGAAATAGCCACCCGGCGTTCATCCTGAGCCCGTTCTCTGGGTATGCCCAGAACAATATCCATAGCCCTGTCAGGCTTGATCTTCCAGCGTTCAAGGGTCTTTGCGACAAGCTCAAACTCTACAGTTCCAAAATCAGAAGAGTATCCCATCGGCCATTAGAGAGTTGAAGAGAGAAAAAAGGAAATGTACGCATTTTAGCGGATCTCTCAATCAACCCATTTTAGTCTCACACTTGCAGCTCTCCGTCTTGCAGCAGCACGAAGACTCAATAGCCCTGCCAATCAGTTGAAAAGCGTCTCCGATGCCGCTGATGACATCCGAGATCACCGCAAAGAGATCCAGCTCCCTTTTTGATTGCAGCCAAAGGGTATCAGAAACCTTTACCACGGCTTCCCATCCCATTTTGGCGGCATATCCGGCCAATTGCAACGGCTCATTTTCAAACATCTGCTTGACCTCCTCGACCACCGACACCATTGTTATGGTTCCCGTTTTTTCAACCGTCGCCTGACATGCCATTCTTGTTCCTTCGCTGATCAGATTGTCCGACAAAAATGCATTTTCCTCTTCATTGAGAGGAGAGAGCAGCTCACCGCCTTCAAGGACCCTGACGTAGCAGGTTTGACACAAGGCATTGCCGCCACAAAAATACCCTATATGTTCGTGATTGATGCGGGCGATATCAAGCAATCTGTCACCCACATTCGCCTCATACTGTTTTTTATTGATCGTGATTTGCATGGTAAATAATGTTGTGTTATAAAATGCAGGACTATTTTAGTCTTGTTCATGATAACACAATAGTTGTTGCAAAAGTTTTACTTTTTTTCAGAATAACGTTCCAGGATGAATAATTTTGACTCCAGGCAAAAGCGTCCTGGGGGGAGAGGGTTACATGATGAAAGCTCAGCAGGTGTTGAGTCATGCCAACTGTGTTTTCGACTCCTGTTCAATCTTTTTCAACAGCTCACTGTAACGCTCAATCAGCATCGCCGGGGTGGTGTCTGCGTCTGAAGGGTGGTGCAGCGTCAGTTTCATCTTCTTTTCGATTTTGAATCCCGGTTTATATTTTTGTATCCATGATTCCTGGACTGCTACAAAAAGGTACTGCAGAAAATCCCTGTTGGCAAGATGTTCGTTGCCTTGATCTGGAAGAAAGATGGTTGTGCCTTGAAGCTGGATGTCGATCTTTTCCAGACCGAGCGCTGTACCTGTGAGCTTGAGCTTTGCCAGCAGCAGCAGGTTTGAAACCTCTTCAGGCAGCGCCCCGAATCGGTCTCTGAGCTCAGTCAAAAGGGCATCAAGGTGATGCTCCGACGGCGCCTTTGAGATTTTGTCATAAAAGGCAAAACGCTCATGGATTGCCGTAAGATAGTAGTCGGGAATAAGAGCATCAAAAAAGAAGACAAGGTCGCAGGGCTTCTGCTGCCGGGCCAACTTGCCGCCTTCATCTGAAAACATGTGGCTGAACTCGGTCGATTTCAGCTCAGCCACAGTCTCTTCAAGCATTTTCTGGTAGAGGTCGAAGCCAAGTTCATGGATATATCCCGATTGCTCGGCACCAAGCAGATTGCCTGCGCCGCGAATATCAAGGTCACGCAGGGCAATGTTGAAGCCTGAACCAAGTTCGGTGAAGCTCTCAATAACGGCAAGTCGCTGCATGGCATCCTTTTTCAGGGTCTTCAGCGGGGGTGTAACCAGGTAACAGTAAGCTTTCCGCTCGCTTCGTCCTACCCTGCCGCGCAACTGGTAGAGGTCGGAGAGCCCGAACATATCGGCCCGGTTAATGATGATCGTATTGGCATTGGAGATGTCGAGCCCAGAGCCGATGATGGTAGTGGAGATGAGCACATCAACCTCCTTCTGCATGAAATCCATCATGATCTTTTCGAGCTCTTTGGCAGGCAGTTGGCCATGAGCAAAGACAATCCGTGCAGAAGGAACGAGCTCCCTGAGTGTTTTCAGCACATCATCAAGAGCAGAAATACGATTATGCAGGAAAAAGACCTGACCCTCCCGCTTGACCTCCCTCAAAATTGCCGACTGAATCAGCGCCGCATCATAATCGGTAATGACGGTCTCCACAGGCTGGCGGTTTTTCGGCGGTGTCGAAACAATGGAGAGATCCCGTGCGCCAAGCATAGAAAATTGCAGGGTTCTCGGGATAGGTGTGGCCGACATCGTGAGGGTGTCAACTCCGGGGAACTGTTCGCGCAGCTTCTCCTTGACTTCCACGCCGAAATGCTGCTCTTCGTCAATTACCAGCAGTCCGAGATCTTTAAAGAGCACATCCTTTGAAACCAGCCGATGGGTGCCAATAACAATATCAATCTGCCCCCGTTCAATTTTTTTCAGTATCTCCTGCTGCTCCTTGCGCGTGACAAACCGGCTGAGCACTGCTATGGAAATCGGAAAATTCTCAAATCTTTTGGTAAACGATTCCGCATGCTGGTGGGCAAGAATGGTTGTCGGAGTCAAAATGGCAACCTGTTTCTGAGATTCCACCGCCTTAAACGCCGAGCGCATGGCAATTTCAGTCTTTCCAAAACCCGCATCACCACAGATCAGGCGATCCATCGGGTGAGGCTCCTGCATATCCTTTTTTACTTCATTGATCGCTCGCAGTTGATCGGGGGTTTCATCAAAAATGAACGAGGCTTCAAATTCACGCATAAAAAGAGAGTCGTGAGCAAAAGCAAAGCCGGGCTGCATTTTTCGCTGGGCATAGACCTTGATCAGGTTTATGGCAATGTCGCGAATCTTCTTGCGGACTTTATCTTTTTTGGCCGCCCACTTTGAGCTGCCAAGTTTTGAGAGAGAGGGAAGAGAGCTTTCGGAGGCGGTATATTTCGAGAGCAGATTGATATTCTGCACATTAACAAAAAGCTCATCCCCACCGGCGTAGGTAATCAGCACCGACTCCTGCTCGGAATGGCCGACCGTAATGGTTTCAAGCGACTTGAAAATGCCGACACCGTAATCTTCATGAACCACATAGTCGCCCACCTTGAGCTTCTGGAGATCCTTGAGCGATATACCCCGTATCTTTCTTTTCCGATGACCTTTATGGGTGTGGAGTTTGCCAAAGATATCGGATTCGGTATAGAGATCAAGATCGCCGAAGATAAAGCCGGTATGCAGATTAACCGGCACCCAGGTTGCCTCAAACAGGCCGCCGGGCATCTGTGCGGCAAGAAAGTCGGTTAACTCTGCAATTTCGCGTCGTGAGCTGGTGGCAAAAAGAGGGCGGTGGTGTTGCAGATGCTCCTGTTGCAGCAACGTGGCAAGAATTCGGAAATTGGCATTCAATTTTGTTTGGGCAACAGCGCCAAAATCAATGGCCGAAGCAGAGAGCGGCATGATGCTGATACATCGGAACGGTGCAAGCGCCACTTGCAGTTCATCATGGTTTTCCCGTGCGGCAAACTCTGCCATATCATCAATAATGATAATTGTCGACGGGTCGAGATAGTCAAGAATGGTTGTTTCTGTACCGGCAGCGTTGAGCGTTTCGTCAGCAAAGCTGGCGGCAAGATCGGCAGACTGAACCGTTTTGCCCGACAACTGGCTGTTGATATCAAAAATACGAAGCGAAGTTACCGTCTCTCCAAAAAATTCAATACGCAACGGTTCGCGGGCACCACAAGGAAAAACATCAATAATAGAGCCGCGAACTGAAAACTCCCCCTCGTCCTCAACAAACTCCCGTTGCTCGAAGCCGTTTTCGGCAAGAAACTGTTTCAGCTTTTCGTATCCCGCATCATGGTTCGTCTTCAGCCTAAAAATCCGGCTTTCAGCATCGGCAGGTTTGCAAAGGGTGATCTCAAGATCATCAAAATAGGAGAGAATAATCGACTTTTTCCCTGTCGATATTGCGCCGATAGAGAGTGACAGTTCATCCGACGTATTGCAGATGGTCTCTTTGGGCAGAAGAGCCTCGACATCATTGGCGTAAAGCTCAAAGGTGTTCTGACCGCACAACACCATAAGCGAAGAGCGCAGGTCAGCAAAAAGCCCTGCGGCAAGCAGTGAAGAGAGCGAGCCAGGAAGGCCGGAAATCTCAATAGGGGAAAAAGTTTTCTGTTCCGGCAAACTTTTCTCTACAGAAAATTTAAGCAAAGAATAGGGTATCGATTGCCTGAGAGTATCAAGGAGAAAGGTCGGATTTTTTTTGGTAACAGCAGCGCTTTGCTGCTCAGTATCTGATAACGTTTTCATTTGAAGCGGACAAACCATATTTTCATGCGTAATCACGGCAGAACGTAACCTCCAAATCCCCGCGAGCAGGGCTTGTTCGTAAATATGGAAAAAATTCTTGAACTGAAAAACCTCAAGACTTACTACTCGACTGATAATGGCATTGCCAAAGCGGTCGATGGAGTCAGTTTTTCGCTTGAGCGCAACCGGACGCTGGGTATTGTCGGGGAGTCGGGGTGCGGAAAATCGGTAACGGCGCTCTCCATCATGCGTCTTGTCCCCACGCCTCCCGGCTATTTTGCAGGGGGAGAAATATTATGGAAGGGAGGTGACCTTCTGAAGCTTTCTGAAGAAAAAATGCGACGGCTGCGAGGTAACGACATTGGCATGATTTTTCAGGAGCCGATGAGTTCACTCAACCCGGTCTTTACCTGTGGCTACCAGATCATGGAACAGATTCTCATTCATCGCGACATCAACCACGCAGAGGCGAAAGCTCGTTCCGTTGAACTGCTCCGCCTGGTTGGTCTTCCTGACCCTGCCGAACGGTTCTCCTCCTACCCTCACGAACTCTCGGGAGGTATGCGCCAGCGGGTGATGATTGCCATGGCGCTCTCCTGCAATCCGGAGCTGCTCATTGCCGACGAACCAACCACCGCGCTTGATGTCACCGTGCAGGCGCAAATTCTTGACCTTGTCGGCCAGCTTAAAGCTGATACCGGGATGAGTGTGATGCTCATTACCCACGACTTTGGCGTTGTGGCCGAGCTCTGCGAAGAGGTGCTGGTGATGTATGCGTCAAGAGTGGTCGAAAAAGGCTCTGTTCAGCAGCTTTTCAGCAATCCGCTCCATCCCTACACCAGGGGTCTGCTCAAGTCTATTCCCCGTCTCGGTTCAACAAAAGAGCGCCTTTATGTCATCGAAGGTAACGTGCCGAGCGCCGTCAATCTACCTGACGGGTGCCGCTTTGCAGGGCGCTGTCCGCTTGCTGATGCTCATTGCCGTGCCGAACAGCCACCCCTTGTTGCCTGGGAGGCAGGCCATGAGAGTGCCTGCTGGAAATCGGGGGAGTGAAAGAGACGAGCTTTGGTATGATTTGATTCCAATGATTTTCAGATGCATATTGTTGGACATTCTATCTCGTGAAAATAATTGCCTATGCCTGAGTGGTTATCACAAATCCCCCGCTTTGAACTGGCGGAACCCTGGTGGTTGTTGCTGTTACCGGTGTTGGCGTTGGCTGCATGGTTGAAGACGCGGCTTCGAGATAAAAGTCCAGCGATACTTTTTCCGGGTCTTGAGCGACTCAAGGCTTCGGGATTTGAGGTGCACAGGCTGCTTTCTGTTTTGCCTCAGTGGTTGCGCTGGAGTGCGCTTGTGCTTTGTGTTCTGGCACTGTCGGGGCCTCGTCTTCTTTTTCAGCAGAGTGAAGCCGAGGCGCGGGGTATTGATGTGATGCTGGTGCTCGACATTTCGCAGTCCATGTTACAGAAGGATTTTGCCGGTCAAAGCCGTCTTGATGCTGCCCGGCAGGTTGCCCGCAATTTTGTGTTGCGTCGATCCAATGACCGGATGGGTCTGGTTGTTTTTCGGGGCAAGGGGTACACGCAGTGCCCGCTGACGCTCGATCATGAAGTGCTTGCCATGTTGCTTGACCATCTCTCCCCAAAGGTGATACAGGATGATGGAACGGCTATCGGCATGGCAATTCTTATTGCGGTGAACCGGCTCAAGGTCTCGGAGTCGTCGCACAAGGTTATTATTCTGGTGACAGATGGTGAAAATAATACCGGCGAGGTTGGCCCGTCAACAGCCGCAGTGCTTGCGGCACGCAATGGAATAAGGATTTATGCCATCAACGCCGGTTTTAAAACTGCTGCAGATCGTCTGGATCTTTCGGGCGAGAGGAGCAGCAACAGGGTTCGCGATGAGGAGTCGCTTCAGGGAATTGCCCTGGCAACAGGTGGCAGGTATTTCAGGGTGGATGATCAGGCAGAATTTGATAAAACCATCAGCGCCATTGATCGGCAGGAAAAGAGTCGTCATGCCGGGCCGGTGATGGAGCATCATTCAGGGTTGTTTTTCTTTTTGTTACTGGTGGCGGTTATACTGCTTTTGTTTGAAGTGATGTTGTCTAACACTCGATTGTTGAGGATACCGTAGCATGAAAAATATCAGAATGTTGAGCAGACTGGAGTGAGCCCATGTGTTTTGCCTGGCCTGAAAATATTGTTTATCTGCTTTTGCTGATACCTCTTGCCGTTTTTCTTGGCTATGGGGTCATGAGAGCCTTTCAGGTTCGCGAACTTCTTGTGGATCCCGCAATGGCTGATGCGATTATGCCTCCTCTGCGTTTGGGAAAGGTGTTGCTGAAAAAAGGGCTGCTTTTTTCAGCTCTTGCCTTGCTGCTTGTTGCCTTGACAGGACCCCGATGGTGCAGTGGAGGAAGGCCGGTGCCTCGCAAAGGTGCCGATCTGGTTTTTATGCTCGATATTTCCCGCAGCATGATGGCACGCGATGTGCTGCCCGACCGTCTTGGGCAAGCCAAACAGGAGGTAAGCAGTATCAGTCATGCCGTGCATGGAGGGCGACGGGCTATTCTTCTGTTTGCCGGTGCGCCGCTTGTGCAGTGCCCTCTTACAACCGACAAGGAGGCGTTCGATGCCCTGCTTGGCATGGCCTCACCTGATCTTGTTGAGGAACAGGGCACCTCTTTTCGTGCAGCTCTTCAGCTTGCCGCGACTCTTCTTGAGCCAGTATCGGAAAATCGCCTGGTGCCGGGGCTCAAAGGGGAAAAGATTTTAGTGCTGTTGAGTGATGGCGAGGATCATGCCGGTGATATTCAGGCCGCAGCCCGGCAATTGAAAAAGGCGGGCGTTCATCTTTTTGTGATAGGAGTTGGCATGCGTCAGCCGGTGGTGATTCCGCAGGGCGCTGTCGGGCTCAAACGTGATGAACACGGTCTGGTGGTCATGAGCAGTTTCAGGCCTGAAACGTTGCAGGCTCTGGCTCGTGATGCGGGTGGTTTCTACTATCGGAGTCGGGCGGAGCATCCCGTTTTTATGGAGGTTTCCGAAAGGATTAACCGAATGGAGGCTGCATCTCGCTGGATGATGGAGCCCGCAGAGCATGACGCATCGCTCTCCCGCTCTGTTCTTGCGCTCGCCCTTTTGCTCCTGCTTGCTGAAACCATGCTTGGAAAAGGGGGGGCACGGCGATAAAGGAGTGTGCAGGGTATCAAGCATGGCCCTTTCTTGTTGCGAAAAATTGTTACATTGCTTATTGCAATCAAAGTAATAGCAGTCCACTTTCAGACGAAACACAGAACCGTTATGGAGCAGCAGAATACAGGTCAGAGAGCTCTTGACTCAATCGAAAGGGCGAAGCTGGGAATCAAGGTATTTAACATGCCTTTCGATCAGGCTGAAGAGGTGATTGATGATTATGTCAGTCAGGGAAATTATGATCCGGCATCCGTGGAGCTTTTCAAGGATCAGCTCGATACCCAGCGTCACATTCAGGAAAAAAGCGTTGAGCTGCTTTCTACCGGTGCCCAGATTCTTCGGCTTGTGATCAATGCTTTTGTAAAAAACATGCCGTCGTCTACGGGAAATACTTCAAATTCGTAAATCTTGATATTGCGTGATAATAACTGAGCATTATGCAATTTGACCCGAACAAATTCACTCTGAAAGCCCAGGAGGCTTTACAGACAGCGGCAACGCTTGCGGGCAGTCGTCAGCATCAGCAGGTTGAGCCCGAACATCTGCTTTTTGCTATGTTTGATGATAAAAGCAGTATTGCCATGCAGATAGCGCAGAAGCTGGAGGCTCCTGCAGAAATGTTGCAAGCGGCGCTTAACCGGGAGCTCGAGAGGATTCCCAAGGTAACCGGTGCCTCGGCTACGGGCCAGTATCTGTCGCAGAATCTCGCCAGGGTGTTCGATGTTGCCCTGAAAGAGGCCGAAAGTCTGAAGGATGACTATATCAGTTCGGAGCACCTTCTGATTGCGCTGAGTGAAGCGGGAGTCACGGTGTCGCGCATGTTGCAGGATGCAGGCTTCAACCGTAACGCCATTCTCAAGGTGCTTGCTTCTATCAGGGGAACGCAGCGGGTGACCAGCCAGAGCGCTGAGGAGAGCTATAATTCGCTGAAAAAATATTCGCGCAACCTCAATGACCAGGCACGCAAGGGCAAACTTGATCCGGTGATCGGGCGTGACGAGGAGATCCGCAGGGTGTTGCAGATCCTCAGCCGTCGCACCAAGAACAACCCCGTGCTTATCGGCGAACCGGGCGTTGGCAAGACGGCGCTGGTGGAAGGTATTGCGCAACGCATTGTGGCCGGTGACGTGCCTGAAAACCTCAAGAGCAAACAGATTGCAGCGCTTGATATTGCGCAGCTTGTTGCCGGCGCAAAGTTCCGGGGGGAGTTTGAGGAGCGTCTGAAAGCGGTCGTGCGCGAGGTTCAGTCGTCCGATGGCGAGATTATTCTGTTTATTGATGAGCTTCATCTGCTTGTCGGAGCCGGGTCAGCCGAAGGGTCAATGGATGCCGCCAATATTCTCAAGCCTGCCCTTGCCCGCGGTGAATTGCGCTGTATTGGTGCCACAACGCTCGACGAGTATCGCAAGCATATCGAAAAGGATGCAGCCCTTGAGCGTCGGTTCCAGACCGTCCTGGTCGATCAGCCAAGTGTGGAGGATACGGTCTCCATTCTGCGCGGCCTCAAGGAAAAATATGAGATTCATCATGGCGTGCGTATCAAGGATGCGGCCATTGTTGCGGCAGCCGAGCTTTCCAACCGCTATATTGCAGATCGTTTTTTGCCCGACAAGGCCATTGACCTGATTGACGAAGCCTCTTCGCGTCTGAGGCTGGAAATAGACAGCAGCCCCGAAGAGCTTGACCGGATAAACCGCGAAATCCGTCGTCTCGAAATCGAACGTGAGGCCCTGAAGCGCGAAATTGAAATAGGAGGGTAGCAGATTGCGACTGAGCAAAAAAGATTTTTACAAGCTGTCAAGGCAGAGGGGTAACGCATGACCACACGATTTGTTAGACATAATCCGGCTTTTCTTGGCGATGAGCAGCTTGTCGAAAATTTTGTGGTGCGTCAGGTCGATCTTGAGCGTATAATAAAAATCTTCAGCGATACGACTGGTTCCCGACAGCATCTGCTTGTAACAGGTGTGCGAGGCAGCGGTAAAACAATTCTGGTGCGTCGTGTTGCAACAGAGATCAGGCAGCATGACGAATTGCGCAGTCGCTTCTTTCCGCTGATCTTTTCAGAAGAGAGCTATCAGGTCAGTTCAGCCGCTGAATTTTGGCTCGAATCGCTGTTTTGTTTGAGCAGGCAAACAGGTGATGAACGATGGAAACAGGCATATCTTGAACTTCGCGCTGAAATTGATGATCAACTGCTTTGCAAGCGGGCATTGCACTATCTTCTTGATTTTGCCGAGAGCGAGGGAAAAGAGCTTCTGTTGGTTGTCGAGAATCTCAATATGCTTTTTGGTGATCTGGCAAATGAAGAGGAGGGGGCGACTCTTCGCCAAACCCTGATGAATGAGCCTCGGTTACGGCTTCTTGCCACGGCCACAAGCTTGTTTGAAGGTATTGATCATCCCTCACGAGCGATGTTTGAAATGTTCATAATCCATGAACTCAAACCTCTTGATGACGATGCGTGCAATGCGCTCTGGGGGCTCATTGCAGGAGAAAAACTTCCAGGGGAGCAGATAAGGCCGGTAAAAATACTGACGGGAGGCAATCCACGCATGTTGGCTCTTTTTGCCCTCTGTGGAGCGAAACGGCCATTCAGGCAGCTCCTTGATGACCTTGTTGATGCCATCGACGAGTATACGGACTATTTTAAAAGTCATCTCGATACCATGGCACCGATCGAGAGGAAGGTTTATCTGGCGCTTGCCGAGCTATGGAGCATTTCATCGGTTCGTGAGATTGCACTGGTGGCAAGGCTTGATGTCAACAAGACCAGCGCCTACTTGAACAGACTGCTGAACCGTGGTATTGTCGTTATCGAGAAACAGGCAAAAAGAAATAAGTTATATGGTTTGACAGAAGGTAGTTACAGTATCTATTACCTCCTGAGACGATATGGCAGACTGGCAGATCGGGTCAGGGCGCTTGTCCAGTTTATGATCAATCTTTATGACCCTCCCCCGGATAAACGGTTGCTTGGGGAAGAGGGGAACGCGCTGTTGTCGGAGCACTCTCGCGAATTTTTTACTGCACTGGAAGAGGCGGTGAGGAGTGTTCCTGATCGCAAATATTTTCAGCAGTGCCGCGATCATTTTGCAGCCGCAGAGGTGGTGGTCAAGAGTTGTCCTGTTCGGCCTGGAGCGGTGAAAAATATTTGTGTTGATGAGAGAGCGGTTGTTTTTTATGATGGTGCGGCTCGTGAAAATGACGTGGAAAATAAAGCTTTGGAAGAGGGTTTTAACCATGCCTTCGGGTTGCTCGAAGCCGGAAATTACGCCGAAGCATTTCATGTGTTTGAAGCCATCATTATGGTTCACAAAAGTAGCATCGAAGATCAGGGTGCCTTACAGGTTGCAGGTGCCATGTTTGGCAAAGGAGTGGCGCTTGGTAACATGAACCGCTCGGAAGATGCCGTTAACATATTTGAAGAATTAATAATAACGTACAAGGGCCGTTTTGACGCGCTGCTTGTCATGGCCATGTTCAGTAAAGGCTGTGAACTTGACGGCTTGAATCGCCCTGAAGAGGCAACAGGGGTATATGAAGAGGTCATAGCGACCTTCAAGGATCGTTCTGAGGAGCAGATTGTCAAGTGGGTTGTCAAGGCGCTCTTCAGTAAAGCTGTTTTGCTTGCAGAGCTGAACGGCAAGCATGAGGCTCTTCAGCTTTATGAAGAACTCCTTGACCTGTTCAAAGGGCGTCTTGAGGCAGAGATTGCTGAACAGGTAGCTCAGTGCATGATTCATAAAGGAGTTACACTTGGAGAACTGAATTGCGGGGATGAAGAGCTGCAGATATATGAAGAACTTGTTGCGCTCTACAAGGAGAGGCCGGAATCGCAACTTATGGAACACGTTGTCAGTGCGCTGTTCAACAAGGGGATTGCTCTTGACAGGGTGAATCGCGGGGATGAAGCAATCCAGGCGTATGAAGAGGTCGTTGCGACGTATAAAGAGCACCCTGAAAAGCAGATTCTTGTCACCGTGTCGAACGCCCTGTTCAATAAAGGTGTTGTGTATGGAAAACTCGACCGATATCAGGAGGCTGAGAGTGCTTTTATGGAGGCTGCGGAATTGTGCCCCCAAAGGTCGCGACCACAATTTGTGTTGCTTAAATTGCTGATGAAGATGCAGGAGCAACAACGCGGAGCACTGGAGCTTGCAAGGCAGTATGTCAGCAATCCTGCTCTTGTTGAGAGCACCATCGAAGGTGCCATAGAGCAGTTTGTAACGCTTGCGGCATTGGGGTATGCGCCCGAAGCACTTCGTGTTCTTGTTGGTTCGCCTGCTGAAAAGTATGTTGAACCACTTGTTGCAGCGTTGCGGTTGTCCCTTGGTGAAGAGGTAAGGAGCGCTGTGGAGATACTTGAAGTGGCAAAAGATGTGGTGAAAAAAATTGAAGGGCGGCAACGTCTTATGAATTGAGATAGTAAATAACAAAAACAGGTATTGAAATGATGAAGATGATGAGGGTCGTGGCTCTTGCTTTCATGCTTGCAGGAGTGTTTTCCGTCACGGCAAGGGCTGGATGGGATCCGGCAGAGGAGGATCATGCAAAGGTGGCGGTCGACTATTTCAAAACACATGGTCCGGCACTTGACCGCTTTTTTGAACATGCTTATGGCTATGTTGTTTTTTCAGATGTCTATAAAGGCGGGTTTATGCTGCTTGGAGGTAGCCATGGCAAGGGATATGTCTATGAACAGAAGAAGATTGTGGGTCGCTCCTCAATTACCCAGCTCAATGTAGGGCCCCAGCTTGGAGGTCAGTCATTCTCGGAAATTATTTTTTTTAAAGGCCGCGAAGAGCTTGAAAATTTCAAAAAAGGCAACTATGAGCTGAATGCCCAGGTAGCGGCAATTGTCATTACGACGGGGATGGCTACCAATATTGATTATTCTAACGGGGTTGCTGTTTTTGTGCTTCCAAAGGCCGGGGTTATGGCTGAAGCTACCGTGGGTGGTCAGAAGTTCTCTTATAATCCTTACTGACAGAGGTTTCGCTGTTTTTCAATAATGTCAATTTTTGCAATGAAGTATGAATTAGTGGTAGGCCTTGAGGTGCATTGTCAGCTTAATACCGTCACCAAGGCATTTTGTGGTTGTTCTGCCCAGTTTGGAAAATCGGCCAATACCAATGTTTGTCCGGTCTGTCTTGCTCTTCCAGGAGCGTTGCCGGTTCTTAATCGCCAGGTGGTGGAGGATGCCGTCAAGATCGGTCTGGCAATGGGCTGTACGATAGCCTCTCATTCGGTGCTTGCCCGGAAAAACTATTTTTATCCGGATCTGCCGAAAGGGTATCAGATTTCACAGTTTGAAGAGCCGATATGCGGTGAGGGATCGCTTACGATTGATGCCGGAGAGGGGAGCAAGGAGATTCGGCTGATCAGGATTCATATTGAGGAGGATGCTGGCAAGTCGATTCACGATATTGGCGAGGAGACCTATATTGATCTGAACCGGTGTGGTGTTCCGCTGCTTGAGATTGTGAGTTATCCTGATATGCGTACTCCGAAAGAGGCATCTGCATATCTTCAGAAAGTGCGTCAGATTGTCAAATACCTCGGTATTTCGGATGGCAACATGGAGGAGGGAAGTCTTCGTTGCGATGCCAACGTCTCTCTGCGACTTGCAGGAGCAACGGAGTATGGCACCCGCACCGAAATCAAGAATATGAACTCGTTCAAGAATGTAGAAAAGGCCATCGAATTTGAGGCGGAGCGCCATAGAGAGATTCTGGATAACGGAGGAGTTATCATTCAGGAGACCAGGCTTTGGGATGCCGACAAGGGGGAGACTCGTTCCATGCGAGGCAAGGAGTTTGCCCACGACTATCGTTATTTCCCCGACCCCGATCTGGTGCCGGTGCTTGTTGACCAGGAGATGATTGAGCGTATCAGGCTTGAGCTTCCCGAGTTTCCTGAAGCTCGTGCGCTTCGTTTTGCTGAAGAGTATGCCATTCCCGTCTATGATGCCGAAGTGCTTACGGTTGAGAGGGAGTTGGCTGACTATTTTGAGGTGACGGTCAGGGTTGCGGGTGATGCCAAGGCCTCCTCGAACTGGGTGATGGGGGAGGTGATGCGCACGCTGAAAGAGAAGTATCTTGATATTGCGGAGTTTTCTGTCTCTCCCGAAAGGCTGGGCGGCTTGATCCATCTTATTGGAGAGGGACTTATCAGCAATACCATAGCCAAGCAGGTGTTTGAACGTATGTTGTCGGAGGAAGCCACTGCAAGGGAGATTGTTGAGCGAGAAGGGCTTGCACAGGTCTCCGATACTGGTGCCATTGAGACGGTTGTTCAGGAAATTCTGGATGCAAACCCTGGTCAGCTTGCCGCCTATCGTGGTGGAAAAACCAAATTGCTGGGCTTTTTTGTGGGCCAGTGCATGAGCCGCATGAAAGGGAAGGCCAATCCACAGATGGTGAATGATGTGCTGCTGAAAAAACTCGAAGGGTGAGTGTTTTCATGATTCAGTGTCGAACAGGTCTTTGATACGGGGTGTTTCGGGCACTGTTTTTGCGAGTTCAGGATTGATAACCTCAATTTTTTTTCTGGCTTCCTGAAGTCGATTTTTGCAGGTTTCGGCAATGCTCAGTCCCTCTTCATAGAGGCCGATAGAGCTTTCAAGGCCGGTGTCGGGATTTTCGATGTTGCGGGTTATCTCCTCAAGCCGCGAGATCAGCTCCTCGATTGATGGTGTGCAAGAGGGTGTGCCAGAGGGTTTCAGGGAGTGGGATGCCATAAGGTTGTCCGTGGTTAGATGGTTGTTACGGAATGTAGGTAAAGAGAAAGATTATTCAAAAGGCAGGTGTGTGAGTGAAGTTTGTCGATAGTGCGGCTATTTTTGTTGAGGCTGGTGACGGCGGTAAAGGATGTGTGAGTTTTCGCAGGGAGAAGTTTGTGCCCAAAGGCGGACCGGACGGGGGTGACGGCGGACGTGGTGGCCATGTGTGGCTGAGAACCAACCGACAGTTGACGACCCTTCTTGATTTCAAGTATAAAAAGAGATATATCGCGGTTCGCGGTGTCCATGGTCAGGGAGCCAGAAAAACAGGCCGGGATGGCGCTGATATTGTCATTGATGTTCCGTGTGGCACGATCGTCAAAAATGCCGAAACCCACGAAATCATTGCTGATTTGACCGGTGAGGATCAGGAACTGTTAATTGCCAGGGGGGGGAAAGGTGGCCGGGGCAATCAGCATTTTGCAACACCAACTCGCCAGGCACCCCGCTATGCCGAGCCAGGGCAGAAAGGGGAGGTATTCATGCTCGAAATGGAGCTGAAGCTTATGGCTGATGTCGGTCTGGTTGGTTTTCCCAATGCGGGCAAGTCTACCTTGATTTCAGTCATCAGCGCCGCGAAGCCAAAAATTGCCGATTATCCCTTTACGACTTTGGTGCCCAATCTTGGCATTGTGCGCTACGAGGAGTACAAATCGTTTGTGATGGCCGATATTCCTGGAATTATTGAGGGTGCGGCGGAGGGAAAAGGACTTGGCTTGCAGTTTTTGCGCCATATCGAGCGTACAAAAATTCTGGCCGTGCTTGTTGCCGCTGATTCGCCTGATATTGCCGAGGAGTATCGGACACTTCTTGGTGAGCTTGAGAAATTTAACAAGGGGCTGCTCGACAAGCCCCGTCTGATGGTGGTAACAAAAATGGATATTGCTGCCGAGGAGCTTGAGATTCCGGATCTTGAAGAGGGTGTCAGGGTTCTTCCGATTTCAGCCGTTTCCGGGCAGGGGCTGAAGGAACTCAAGGACGAACTCTGGCGGGAGGTATCGGGTCGTATCAGAGCGGCTGAACCTTTGGATGAGGGGCGCGGATAACCATGCAGCAAGGAGAACTTTTTGTCAGATATGCACGTCTTGCTGATGCTGGCGCTATTTCTGCCATTACGGTCGAGTATGCCAGTCAGGGAATCATGCTGGAGCGCACCAATGATAATATTGTTGAAAATATACGTAATTTTTTTGTTGCTGAATACAATGGCGAGGTAATTGGGTGCTGTGCGATTGCATTTTATACCCAGAAGCTTGCCGAGATTCGTTCGCTGGCAGTCTTTAACCGTTATAAAATGAAGGGGATAGGACGGTTGCTGGTTGAAAAGGCCGAGTCGGTTTTACGTGAAGAAGGGGTCAGGGAAGTTTTTGTTCTGACACTCAATCGTGAGTTTTTCAGCCGCGTCGGGTACAGTGAAATCCAAAAAGAGTATTTTCCCCAGAAAATATGGAGGGATTGTACTCACTGTCCAAAGCTTATGGCGTGCGATGAGATTGCGATGGTGAAAACACTCTAAACTAATTATACAAACAGGGGCAGCAAAGTTGTGATTGTTCAGGAAGTTATCGTAAAAAACAAGGCGGGGCTGCACACCAGACCCGCTGCAGCAGTCGTCAAGCTGGCATCTCGTTTCAAGGCAGATTTTTTTATTGAGATGCAGGGTGTCGAAATTAATGCAAAGTCAATTATTGGTGTCATGAGTCTTGCCGCTCCAAAAGGAACCCGGTTGACGCTCAAGCTGGATGGTGAGGATGCGGCAGAGGCTGCCCGTCAGTTGGTGGAGTTTTTTGATCAGGGTTTTGGAGAACAATAGCCTTGCGCATTGCGTTTATATCTCCTTTTTTTCCGTTGAAGGGAGGTATAGCCCGGTTCAGCGGATTGTTGGCGGATGCCCTTCGCGAGCATCGGGGGGATGATGTTGTTCCGCTGGCGTTCAGGGCGCTGTTTCCGGATTTCGTTTCGAAAGGCACCCTGGCACCTTTACCGGAAGAGTTTCGTCTTGTGCTTTTCAACCCCTTTTCCTGGTTGGAAACCATTCAGCGTCTCAGGTCACTGAAACCCGATGTGTTGCTCGTGGCCTCCTGGACCGCTCTTTTGGCTCCTCTCTTTTATGTTGTGCGTCGCCTGACCGGTATCAGGATGGTGGTGTTGCTGCATAACCTCTCGTCTCATGAGTCCTTTTTTATTGAGCCGCTTATGCAGAGGCTGCTTGCCGCTTCGGCGGAGGGTTTTCTGACGCTTTCGGGTGCAGTTTCGGAGCAGGTTCGTGCGGCTTTTCCGGCGGTGCCTCTCTGCACGCTTTTTCATCCGGTGTATGATCCGGCGGGGTCGCTGCCTTCGGTGGTTGATGCCCGTCACGAGCTTCATCTTGAATCCTCTTCACCCGTGCTGCTTTTTTTCGGCTACGTGCGTTCATACAAGGGGCTTGATATCCTGCTTCGAGCTATGCCGACTATTCTTCGACGGGAACCTACGCTCAGGTTGGTGGTTGCGGGTCATTTTTATGAGGATCTCTCTTTTTATCGACGACTTGTTGATCAACTTGGCCTTGGGGGGAATGTGGACCTCTATCCGGGCTATGTGCCTCCGGAGCGGACAGCGCTCTATTTTGCAGCGGCGGATGCGGTGGTGCTTCCCTACCGCAGCGCTACGCAGTCTGGAGTGGTGCAGCTTGCCTACGGTCATGGTCGGCCGGTTATTGTCACCCCGGTGGGCGCGCTTCCCGAGATGGTGCGTCCGGGCGAGACCGGCTGGGTTGCCGGTGACGCGTCGCCTGAAGGGTTTGCCGATGCGGTTGGGGAGTTTCTTGACAGCAGGGAGAGGCTTATTTCTATGCGTCCTGCAATCGAAGCTTTTCGCCGGGAGTACTCCTGGGAGGCTTTTGCTGACGCAGCAGGCAATTTTCTTGAAACCATAGCGGCAGGGAGGTAATGATGGAGGCGCAGACCTGCATTGTTGTGCTGAACTGGAACGGCGCGGATGAGACAATTGCCTGCCTGGAATCGCTCGCTTCCGTTGTGGCGAAGGGATACAAGCTGCTGGTTGTTGATAACGGCTCGACCGATGGTTCTCCTGAAAAGATACGGAAGGCTTTTCCTGCTGTAGAGCTGCTTTGTCTGCCTGTCAATCTCGGCTACGGCGGCGGGAATAATGCCGGATTCAGGCGCGTCAAGGAGTTGCAGGCGGAGTTTGTGATTTTTCTGAACAACGACACCATTGTTGACTCCGGTTTTTCTGCTCCGCTTGTTGAGACGCTGCGTCTTCAGCCGTTGGCAGGCATGGCGGTGCCGAAAATTTATTATTGGGATCGACCTGATGTTCTCTGGTATGCTGGTGGAGTTGTCAGGTTGTCAACCGGCCTGATCTGCCATGTGGGGCTCCGGCAGAAGGATGCGCCTGTGTTTAACCGGCCCGGGCCAACCGGCTATGCGACAGGTTGCTGTTTTGCCATGCGATGCCGAGATTTTGAGGCGCTCGGCGGGTTTGATGAAAGCTTTGCGATGTATGCGGAGGATGTTGATCTCTCCCTGCGTGTTCGTGCGCTGGGCAAGAGTGTGCAGTATGTGCCGTCCTCAAGAGTATGGCACAAGGTGTCGGCCTCGCTTTCTGGCCGACCGTTGCTGAAGCTGGCCAAAAAGAGCCGTGGGGCGCTCCGTCTCTTCATCAAGCACAGGGCATGGAGCGGAATGGTGCTGTATCTGCTTTTGCTTCCCCTGCGACTTTTTGGTAGTTTTCTGAAGCAATGGTTTGCCGGGAGGAGCTATGCCGAATAGTTGCAGAACGGTTATCGATGGAGCATATCTCAACGATCCGGCTCACCGGATTCGCTGGCAGAAAACGCTCGAGTTTGTCGGACGTTCACGATCTGCTCAACTCTTGACCGCAGCCGCTTTGTCGGGGCTCGATCTGGGTGACCGGACACCTCTGACTGCTTCGCTGGAGCAACTTTTCGGATGCTCTTTCGAGAGCACGACAATAGATCTTGATATTGAGCGACTTTCCGGTTCATTTTCCGTTATAACCGCTTTTGAGGTGCTGGAACATCTTTACAATCCGCTCCATCTGCTGCTCGAAGTTCGCCGGATACTTGAGGGCGCGGATGCACGACTCTTTGTCTCCATGCCTCTCTGGAAGCCCGCATACCTTGCCAGCCCCGACCATTTTCATGAGATGACGCGCTCCGAGGCGCTTTCGCTCTTCAGTCGTGCCGGGTTTGCAGTGCTTCGAAGCGAGGAGTTTCGTATCCGCCACCCGTTGTTTTATCTTACAGGAGTCAAGCCGCTGTTGCGGGCATGGTATGAAAAAGTGCAGATCTATGAACTTGCCGTCCGATAGGGGAGCCACCCATAGCCCGATTAACCCCGTTAGCTCGTACAGGCTTGTCTGGTTTTCCGAGATACAGTGGGATTTTCTCTCCACCCGGAAGCAGCGCCTGCTTGCCCGTTTTACCGGGAACTGGAACATTCTTTTCATAGAGCCTTTTGCGCTTGGGCGTAGCCATCACTGGCTCCCGGTCAAACGGGGCAGAGTCTGGGTGGTCAGCGTCCCCTTTCTGAAGAGTGTTCCCTTCCAGATTGGCCGACTGCTCGATATTCCCTTGCTGCGCGGGTTGCTCTCTCTGCCCGGTATTGTTCTTATGCTTTTCTGGGTGACGATGCTCGGATTCGGCTCATCCGACAGGATAATCGGTCTGAGCAATGTCTACTGGGGCAGGATAGCTGCCCTTCTCCCTTGTCGCCTCCGCTTTTATGATGCCAACGATGACCACCTTGCGTTTCCTGGGAGTCCCCCGTGGCTGAAGGGCTCTCTCGACCGCTATCTCTCCAGGGTGCATCTGGTTTTCAGTGTGAGCCGCGAACTGACCAGCCAGCTCAAGCTTCCGACCGGTGTGCGCACCGTCGAACTTGGCAATGGCGTTGAGTTCAACCATTTTGCTGTTTCTCGTCCTGACAAGCCTGATGCGCTCTCCGGTATCAAGGGTACGATTCTTGGCTATGCCGGAGCGATGGACTGGATTGATACCGCCCTGATTGCCGCAACGGCCCGAGCCTGGCCGGAGTATCAGATTGTGCTTCTTGGTCCCGCCTACGAAAGGGAGTGGTGGAACAAACAGCAGGAGATCAATGCGCTTGCTAACGTGCACTATTTTGGGAAAATTGACTATGAAGAGCTGCCAGCCTGGGTGCAGCGGTTTGATCTGGCGCTGATGCCGCTCCTTTCCAACAGGCTGAAAGGGGTCTCCCACCCCAACAAGCTCTATGAATATACCGCCGTCGGTGTGCCGGTGCTTTCGATGAACTACTGCAGCGCGGTGGAGCGGGCGCGGGAGGTGGTGCATATTGCTTCGTCGCATGGGGAGTTTGTCCGCATGGTGCCAGAAGCTCTTGCCGACCGGCGGGTTGAAGCGCGGCAGGCATTCGCCCGGCGGCACAGTTGGGATGCCCTTGCTGCCGCGATGGAGCTGGAGTTGAGGAGCGCTTTTCTGGAGAGACTCCAGTGAATCGCAATGCCGTCATAGCTGGTCAGGCGGGATTCTCCTTTGCAGGATTTTTCTTCGGCCAGGTGGCGCGGTTTGGCTATAACCTTGTTGTTGCCCGGCTGCTCGGTGTTGATGCTCTTGGTGTCTATGCTCTCGCCATTGCGGTTATCCAGATTTCAGAGGTGCTTGCCATTGCCGGGCTTGATTCCGGCCTCCTGCGTTTTGTCAGCCTCAATAGTCACGATCCTCTCCGTCAGAGGGGCACGATTGGTTCTGCCCTTAAAACAGCGCTTGCTCTCTCGCTTGTTGTGGCACTCCTGCTGCTGTCGTTTTCAGGTCATATCGCTTCGCTGCTCAACGGCAGCCGCCTGTTGCAGCTTACGCTCTGCTGTTATGCGGCGGCGATTCCCTTTAATGTGGTAACCGTTTTGTTTGGCCATGCGATGCAGGGTTTTCAGCAGCTCAAGCCAAAAATTATTGCCACACAGATACTCAGTCCTCTGCTGCTGCTCTTGCTGACGCTGCTTCTCCGCTACACCTCAGGTCATGATGCCGCCCTCTTTTTCCCTTTTGTGTTGGCAGGCATCGGGGCATTTATCTGGATTCGCCCTCGCCTTGCAGCCATTACCGGCGTGCTCCCGTCGGATATCCTGCACGCCCGGACGGACAAGGCGATGATGGCCTACGCTCTCCCTTTCATGGCGGTATCGCTCCTGAGCATGATGAGCCACTGGCTCGATGTGATGATGCTCGGGATGCTCACCGATACCGCAACGGTTGGCCTCTATCATCCTGCCGCACGAACGGCGGGGCTTCTTCGCTCGGTGCTCCTTGCTTTTACTGGCATTGCCGCTCCGATGATTGCCGATTTGCACGCCAAGAGCCAGAGTGTGGAGATAGGTCGCATCTACAAGATGGTGACGCGCTGGATTGTCATGGTTGTCATTCCACCGGCAATTCTCTTCATGGCGCTTCCCGAACCGGTGCTCTCGGTCTTCGGCGACCGGTTTGCGGCAGGAGGATCGACCGCGCTGCTTCTCTTGACTGCCGCCTCTTTCCTGCAGGCGACCTTTGGCCTCTCGGCAACAGTGCTTGCCATGACTGGCTATGCTCGGCTCAGTCTCCTCAATGCTCTTGGCGCTCTCGGCTTGCAAGTGGTGCTGAATCTTCTTTTGATTCCCCGCATGGGGCTGAACGGTGCTGCTCTTGCAACACTGCTGCTCTTTTTGCTGCTCTCTGCTCTCCGGCTTGGCGAAATACAACGCCTGCTGAAGATTCACCCGTTTGGCAAGGCGCTCTGGAAACCTCTTGCTGCCGGGTTATCATGTGGTGCGCTTCTTCTGCTTGTGCGCCCGTGGCTGCTCACCCTTCCACCTTTTCCGGGGCTGGTGACAGGCGCGGTTCTTGCCCTCTCCAGTTATACGGTGTTGATGCTGCTGCTGAAGTTGGAAGCAGAGGAGCGGGAGATTATTTTAAGGTATATCCCCTTTTTGAACAAGGTCGTTATATTTTGATCAGTAATTGAATTTTTTCAAAAAGTTGAAAATGCTGTAACTATCTTCTTTATCTGTGTATCTCTTGATTGAGACAATAATGGGTTAAGAGGTTTAATCATAAAAAAATAAACTGTTTTTTTCGGAAATGAGACAGTAACATTCTAAACACAGTTCGGTAGGTGTATTCTAATGGCGAAACACAGTTCAAGTGTCAATCAGATTTTGAGAAATCCTTATCGGGTTTTCAACCATATCGATTTGATCAAAGGTAAGATTACAATCGGACAACGATGGGGACTTATTCAGCAGGACTTGACAAAAGCCTCAGAGCCCTTGGCTGCGATGCAGTCTTTCTTCGAAAAAGAGCTTTGCTTGGCGGACGTGTTCGGTTTGATTGCGACAGCAAACGGTCGCTCAGCCGACGCATTAATCGGAGACATGGAGTCAGTCTATGCTACCGGACAAGTCGAGTTGCACATTACCGACCTTTGTGATCTGGATTGTATAAATTGTCATTACAAGCATAAATCTGGAGCTACGATTGCGTTCGACATACTACCGACCATGCTTGCGAGTCTTGCTCCGAGAGCGTTAACGATTACTGGTGGTGGTGAGCCAAACTGCTACTCCTGTCATGGTAAAACATTGAATGATGTCGTGTTGCTCGTTCATCGTGTATTGCCTAATACACAGATCGGACTCATTAACAATAATACTCGATTACTGCCAGGTTCATGGTATGATCACCTTGCATGGCAACGAACTTCTGTCGATGCCGCTACCCCTCAGACGTATCGCCTTATCAAACAGATAGATCTCTATGATCAAGTAGTGCAGAACGTTGAATTACTGCTTTTATCAAAACGAGTTCCACATGTTGGTGTTGGCTTCCTTTATCGTCCCGAAAACGTGGGTGAGATTGCAGAATTTCTCGATGGTTGGTTTTTTCGTTTCCAAAGGTTGCCGCCAGATGTACAACAAAGATTCAATATCCAGTTTCGACCGATTGCGCCTCCGATTCAACAAGCTGCGGCTGTTACTGTGGGAGCCAATTACTTACCAACGCAAGTAGTTTCTATCTTACGTAAACAGGTACAGGAAGTCGCTCTGCGAGCGCAGCATGACGAAATGTTTGCCCGATTTCTTGATAGTTTCACTAATTTCGGAAGCATACCTATAGACCGAGATCCGTTTGCGCATGTACCTTCCCAGTTCACAAAATGCTATAACACCCTGATTCACCGTGTTGTGCGTGCTAATGGCGACGAGTTTCCTGACTTCCTGCTCTGCGAGCTTCAGGAGTGTGCTCTCGGGAACACAATACGTGGTGGTTCACTTGAACGAGCCAGAATCGGGCTTGCCCAGTTTCATTACCATAACTGCGTTACCCCCTTCTGCAATCCTGATAGTTGCAGGCAATCGTGGGTCAGCAGCATTATTGAGCACCCCGATGAGGCGCGTGTCGCGTTACGACCAATGGGCAACTACTTTTTCTGAACGTGATTTAAGAAAAAACCATGACGCAATACGGAAATACCCACGCGGAAAAACTGGAGATCGAACCCGACACACTCTTGCTTGGGTCGGACGGATCGGTATACCGTGTAACTGATGGGAGACTTACACCGCTTGATGAACAGCAACAAACTACTATCGCAGGTCTTCTGGCTTTAGCACAAAATCCGACGCAGCATTTCTTCAAGACACCATATTATGCTGCAGTTTACGCAGTCGAGAGTTCAGTAGTTGGCTTGATTCGGATACATCCCTCCAGCTTTGCTCCCGCAAGTCCTTTTGATACATTCACGGCAATCGAACGATATTACACCATTGGCGAGTTTTCTATCCCTCGATTTTTCCTTTATCCAAGCGGCATCTGTAATTCGAGTTGTGGTATCTGTCAGTTTCGCAGCTTGGACCGTTTCAAAGATAAACCTCGCAATGAGCGTATTATTCCGCTCAATGTGGTCAAGATGATCAGCCGGGAATTATCCAGCATGCGAGCCGGTTTGAAGACGGTCGCAGTGAATGTGTCCGGCGATGGCGAGCCAATGCAGCACCCACACTTTGCAGATATCCTGTATCGTCTCAAGCACGACGGCTTCAGGATCTTTCTTACGACCAACCTTATAACGGATGACGAGCAGGCGCTGCATGCAATTGTTGAAAATGTTGAGATGATTACTGTGTCTATTAAGGGATTAAATCATAGCGCCTATGACCATTATCAAGGCAGGCAAGGTCGCACAACTTTTGCGCTGGTGATGCGTAATCTCGCTATTCTGCTGACATTATTGCGGCAAAGCGGTTACCGCCAGCAGGTACTTGTAGGTGTTGCTACACTTTTAGTGCCAGAGAACACGGATTACTATCGCAAAATGGTAGAGCGATATGTTGATCTTGGCATCGACTATCTTTATTTTAACCCAGTGGAGCCGTCGTACAGAGAATGGGGCATAACCTTTACCAAACGACAGCGCGACGAGACCGCTAAGTTTCTTTTGGAGTTAAAATCAATGGATTGTGCTTGTACTATTATTCGTTATCCAGGTTTTTTTTACTCCGACGACCTTACGAAATCGATCTATTATGACTCACGGTTGAGGGATAACATTGATTTATGCGGGCCCGCGATGTGGAATCCAACCATAATTGCAACTGACACAAAAGGGAGGCGGGGTGCGCGGGTACTAAGCTGCCGCAGTAGTAATAACTTCATAGAACCTAATTTTTGGTATGCTGATGGGGAATGCAATAATGTAAATCGTATGGGCAGAGATCTGAAGGCAACAGAGAGAGATTTACTGGCTTGCGCGTTGTCTGACCGGCACCAGGATGTTATGCAAGCGGCCCGGGATTGTTCAGAGTGTAGGCTCGAACGCCACGTAAAAATATATGACCATGCGATTTCACTGATGAAGCTTCATGGGTTTAGCGGCAGATTTTTTCTGGCTTTTAGTCCGGACGATTTGGTTATGAGAGGACGGGCGATTGCTTTTCATGAGACAGTATAGTGATTATTTTATATCAAAAAGTGAAGTGACTTGATGTTATGGTTTACTTGACTAAACAAGATTTAAATACGGGAGTGCTTCCAGACAAGCTTTTGCGGATATTCATCTCTGAGCGATGTAACTATAACTGTACATTCTGTTGTTGGGAAGAGCCATCGACGAAGTCTCCAAAGCTTAACCCAATTTGTCCCGAAAACCTTCGTTTGGTAACGGAAGCGATGGTCGAGTCCGGTTGTCATAACTTTCAGCTCACGGGAGGTGAACCGCTTTTGCACCGATGGGAGTACCTTATCGCTGTTGTCGATGCAATCGCATCAACGCCTGGGGTCGAACAGTTCTGGATCGTGACGAATGGCTCGTTGTTGCAAGATAAACGGCTGTGCGAGCAACTTTATACTGCGGGACTACGGAGGGTGAACATTTCAATAGCCGCCGAGACGAACGAAAAGTATCAGCATTACTCGCGATCCGTATTCACTCTGGATGATGCACTTAAGGCAATTCGTACGGCATCTGATGCAGGTATCGATGTGCATGTTCATACGTGTCTCAATGCTGACGGTGTTTCAACATATGAACAGCTCAATACGTTATTGTTTGCTGCTCAAGACAACGGAGCGAAGAATGCATTTTACTTTGAGGTATTCTCTACATCCGAGATTGCCCAGGATTTCCATCGACTCTATGTGAATGCGGATGATGTAACAGAGGAATTCTTAGCCAGCAGCAAATGGGATGTTAGGTCTACGGATAAGGGTAGACCGTATTTTTGGAATGGCAAAATGCGTGTTTATATTCCACGCAAACGCGCCTTCGTCATTACAGACATCTGCAGGTTGAACAATTGTGGTGATTATTGTCAGGGGTTCTATGCAGCTCAGTTAGTGAATGATGCGCAAGGGATTGCCGTTCGGGCGTGCCAACGAATTTTCAATGACGATCGTAACTTATTCAGGATTGACGATGCTCTGCTTGAGCGGCGGGATATGCAGGAGCTTGTGGATATGTTTGGTTATGTGTGGCGATATGCGTATGGACAATAAAATGAAGACCATTATCAGTCTCAATTTTATCTGTATCTGAGCAAAAACCCGTTTTTCAGCCAATGTGTTTATTCCGGTTGGAAAGCTTGACAAGCTCAATACAATGCTATTTCGGAAAACAACAAAAAACGTTTCATGTACGATATTTTTGTTAGTTATGCCAGTGAAGACTGGGAACGGGTTAAGTTCATAGTTAAAGAACTTAAAAAACTGGGCTGGAGGGTTTTTATTGACAAAGATATTTCACCAGGAAGGAACTGGCCAAGTGAAATTAAAAAAGCGCTGGAAGACACGCGTTGCGTGCTTGTTGTCTGGACTACTTCTTCAGTGAATTTTGAGCAACATCCTTTTGTGCGAGATGAGGCTGCGTCGGGGCTAAAGAGGGGTATTCTGGTGCCTTTGCGCCTTGATAGTGTTGAATTGCCACTTGGATTTTGCAGTGTTCAGACTGCCGATCTGTCTGACTGCAAAAATATCAGTGCTCATCCGGAATTTTTGCGATGTGTTGAGGCCGTCAGTGCGATAATGAAAATCAAAGAGGATCTACAGGAAAGTCACACTGATAATCAAATGATGTTCTGGCATCATCTTGATAAACAAAGTATGAAACAGACATTCAAAAGATTATGGTATAAAAAGACGATGGTAAATGTTTTTTTGATTGAGCGCAATCCAGAAGCTTACTCTTATCATCTTCACAGTATCCTTGAAACCTACTGCTGTCGCGAATTTGAAACTGTTTGTTCTGTAAAGGGAGGCATGTTTGATCATTTGGATATTTCTTATGCTGAAGATGAGTTTGCACGCTACATGGCCCGATATTTTGATATCAACATTTCACCGAAGCAGAATTTCGAGAATGTACAATCAGGAATACTCAATACCCAAGTGCATTTTATTGTGCAGTCAATAGATGATTTTTCGTATACCAATTTCAAGAAATATTATGAGTTATGGGTTGCTCTGGAACCAAAGAAGCAGCTTTTTCTTTTTTTTCATGTAAAGCCGGGATCATTGGCTGAAGTTATAGAGCCGTTGGAGAACTATTGTTTTTGTCGTTATCACGATCATGAAGAAGTGGGTGGAGATGCTTTTCAGGATTTTTTTTCAGACCCGAAATCGCCACTGAAAAATCATCATCCAGATATATGCAATTCACCACCAATGACTTTTCAGCAAGCGGTTAAGGTGTTGGAATTTTGTTTAAAAGAACCGTAAGAATGCGAAATCATGGAGAACTATAATTTTTACGAACAAAGAGAAGCTGACGCGAAGTTTGACCTCGGTTCAGCAATGCAGTTGCCGGATGTTGAACTTGGAGAAGAGTATCACCCCTCAGATGCGCTCAAGAAGGCGGTCAATGTTGCGCTGATGCTGCAGAAGCCGCTGTTGCTGACAGGCCAGCCAGGAACAGGGAAGTCGGAACTTGCCTATCATATTGCCGCTCACTTTGGCTGGGGGAAACCAGAATTATTTGTAACACGCACCGATTCGACGGCAACAGATCTGCTTTACCGATATGACAGCCTCGCTCATTTTAACAGAGTGAACATGCAAAAGGCTGGTGACGAGGTGTTGACGGCTGAAAAAATTGAGAAGATGTTTATAAAATATGTTGCACTTGGGCGTGCAATATGTGATTCTGTTGGTCAAAATCCTGAGCATACTCCCAGAAGACGGGTTGTTTTGATTGATGAAATTGACAAGGCTCCTCGTGATTTGCCAAACGATATCCTGACGACGATTGAGTTGATGACTTTTGATGTTCCTGAGTTGAACACCTGTGATGATGAGGAGTGTTCGATTTATGAGAAAAAAGGTAATCCTGCGCTAAAACCGGTTGTTATTCTTACCAGCAACTCAGAAAAGACCTTGCCAGAAGCTTTTCTTCGTCGGTGTGTGTTTTTCCACATTGATATGCCTGATGAACACCAGTTGCGAAAAATTCTCCTTTCCAAAAAACAGTTGTTTCGAGACATGCCATTGACCATTGAAGAGGCTACAGCTTTTATCATTCTTTTTAACAAGATTTCAAAAATAGTCAATGGTAAAAAACCGGCAACTCACGAGTTGATTCTTTGGGTTTGGTGGATGAAAAGGCGGGGGTTGACACCAGACGATATTTACAAATTCAAGAGCGATACAGTTGGTTCTGACACCCTTGAAAAAAGGAACAATACTATTCTCAGTGGCATGTCTATTTTGACAAAGGAGAGCCGTGATCTCAAGGCGGTTAATGACGCAATAGGTACAAACACGATTGCACAATAATGGCAGACACGCTGGCCACATATATTTCAGCAAATCACCATTATCCTTTCGATGAGTTGCTGGAAGTTCTGCGTCATCAGGGCTTTGCTTTTGGTATTGATACTTACCAGCTGGCCCATTATGTGATCATAAAAGCAATCGAGGCAGGGGAGCTTGAGCAGCTTGATCTGTGGTTGTGCCCTGTTCTGGCTCATTCTGCGGAGCAGCAGGCTGCTTTTTTTGAGATTTATAAACGCCTGTTTATTCCGTTTGTTGAACAACAGCAGGAATTGCCTGCGAAAAAAGAGAAGCCGGAGAAGAAATCAAGCCATCATTCTACTGAGCAACGGAACAATCCCGACGCGAATTTCAATCCAGAAGCTGTTCAGGAAGGGGAGCAGATGATAACTGTAGCTTCCCTCAAGGCGCGTTCCAGCACCTCATACCCCATTGACCGGTTTGTGGCAACGACACCAATTCTGAGCGACCATACTTTCATCAAGGTGGTGCGACAACTCCGCTACACAGCGCATTTTGGCCGGTATTCATTCAATACGGACAAAACGATTCAGAAAACTATTCACAGTGGCGGAATGGCGAGGCCGGTGTACACTCCCCTTCGTCGTCATGTAGAATATCTGATGCTGATTGATCGATACAACTTGCGTGACCACCAGGCACACCTGCACAACAACCTCTATGAGACCCTGAGAGAAAACAATATTTTTGTTGAACGCTTTTTTTTCGATAAGTCTCCGCTGGTGTGTCGTAACCATAATCATCCGGGTGGTATTTCGCTGATGGAGATTTTGAGCCTGTATGAGCATGCTGGTTTGATGATATTTACCAACGGCTTGCAGTTTATTGACACATACTATCTCAAAACATACGCTTGGGCGGATGTTTTTAAACACTGGCAACACCGCTACTTTTTCAGTTCTGTTTCGCCAGCCTTGTGGGGTGAGCGTGAGCGACTGCTGCAAGGCATTTTCCCGTTTATTTTGCCGCTTTCAGTTGAAGGGTTGCAAGTTGTGGCGGGTGATTTTTTACAAAATGCACAGGCTGATTTTGATTTGCTTCATTACTGGCAAGGGAGTGCCGATTATTCTCTGGTACCTGTAAAGACCGAGCACAAAAAGCTTGACTACATTGGATTGTTTTTTAGCAAGCCTGTGAAACGCTGGATTGCAGCCTGCGCGGTCTATCCAGAATTGAACTGGAATCTTACTATTGCTCTCGGCAAATGGCTGGGTGAACTCTATCCCGGTGAACGGAGTCAGCTCAACTCCTATCGTCATATCAGCCAATTGTTACGTCTTGACTGGTTTAGAAAGGGACACGTTCCTGATGCTTTTCGAGTGGCCTTGATGACAGAGTGGCTCAACGATAAAGAAATTGCTGCTGTCGGCAATTTTCTTTACAGGCAACTCAGCCAAAACCAGCCGCTTCCCGGAGAAGCCGATTATGAGGATCGCCGCTTGCAGCTTGATATTTATGATTTGCTTGGCGAGGTTGATGAAGGGAAGTTTAACGAAAAAGCAGAGTGGCTGACTGAACTGATTCAACAGAAAAAGAGCCGTCCTGACATTGTCAGCCTACATGTTATCAATGAACGTGATATTTGCCGAACCTTCTTAAAGGTGCCTGACGAACTACTGCGACGCTGGGGTATTGATCCTGCACAAACCAGACGCGCAAGAGAGGTACCCCCAAACTTTGTGCGTATACCCGAAGGTGAATTTACTATGGGAAGCCAGGAATGTATAGTTAACAGGGAGAGAGAGGAAACACAGCATCAGGTAAAGGTGGGTGATTTTTATCTTTGCAAATATGCTGTTACTCTCGCCGAGTTTAGAAAATTCATTGTTGAATCAAAGTATCAAACTGACGCAGAAAAAGGTAACGGTAGCAGGTTTTTGGGAGGCAAGGAATGGTATTTCAGGGAGGGTATAAACTGGCGTCATGGAGCATCGGGTGAAGAAAGGAAAATTGAGGAATATAGTCATCCCGTGTTGCATGTTAGTTGGAATGACGCAGTAGCCTATTGCGAATGGATGTCGGAAAAGTCGGGGAAGAGGTATCGTTTGCCAACGGAAGCTGAGTGGGAGTATGCCTGCCAAGCAGGAACATCAACACCTCTTTAATACGGGTGAAAACCTGACGACGGATCACGCAAACTATGATGGAAACTATCCACACAACAATAATCCAAAGGGGATTTACAGAGAGAATACGGTTGCCGTAGGTAGTTTTGCGCCGAATGCGTGGGGTTTGTACAATATGCATGGTAATGCTCATGAGTGGTGTAGTGACTGGTATAGTGATAAGTATTATGACGAATGCAAGTCGAATGGAGTTGTTGAAAATCCTGCAGGCCCTATAACTGGTTGGCTCCGTGTGCTTCGTGGCGGGAGCTGGCTCAACACTGCGAGGCGCTGTCGATCGGCTTTTCGCGGTCATGGTACTCCCGACCGCCGTTACTGCGATGTTGGCTTCCGCCTAGTGTTCGTCCCGTAGTTCACTTGGTAGTTCTTTCCGGCTCTTTTTTTGAACGAAAGTGCGATTATATTAATCAAAGTTGCGGTCATGGAGATAACCGGTTGTAATTTTATTTTCACCTTCATCCCATGCTCGTTTTTTCAGATTGTTTTTTGAACCTCCGATTTTTAGTCCTGGATTGTCTTGAAAGATCGAATTGAGCTGCTCTGCGTCAAGTTTTCCTTCGATGAAAAGGGTAGCTACAGGTATATTGCCTCCCTTTTCAAGGTAGATTTCTCGTTCGCCCGGAATGGCAGAGGAGAGAAACTCTGAATGAGTCGTAATGCCAAACTGGCAATCTGCTCCTTTTTTGGGTACCATCCTGCCGCACGAACGGCAGGACTCATCCGCTCGGTGCTTCTTGCCTTTACCGGTATTGCCGCCCCGATGATTGCTGATCTGCACGCCAAAAGCCAGAGTGCGGAGATAGGTCGCATCTATAAAATGGTGACACGCTGGATTATTATGCTTGTCATTCCACCAGCAATACTCTTCATGGCGCTTCCCGAACCGGTGCTCTCGGTCTTCGGCGACCGGTTCGCGGCAGGAGGAGCTACCGCGCTGCTTCTCTTGACTGCGGCCTCTTTTTTGCAAGCGACGTTTGGTCTCTCGGCAACGGTGCTTGCCATGACCGGCTATGCTCGGCTCAGTCTCCTCAATCTCCTCAATGCTCTTGGCGCTCTCGGTTTGCAGGTGGGGCTGAACCTTCTCCTGATTCCCCGCATGGGGCTGAATGGCGCCGCTCTTGCAACACTGCTGCTCTTTTTGCTGCTCTCCGCTCTCCGGCTTGGCGAAATACAACGCCTGCTGAAGATTCACCCGTTTGGCAAGGCGCTCTGGAAACCTCTTGCTGCCGGGTTATCATGTGGTGCGCTTCTTCTGCTTGTGCGCCCGTGGCTGCTCACCCTTCCACCTTTTCCGGGGCTGGTGACAGGCGCGGTTCTTGCCCTCTCCAGTTATATGCTTTTGATGCTGCTGCTGAAGTTGGAAGCCGAGGAGCGAGAGATTATTTTAAGGTATATCCCCTTTTTAAACAAGGAACCAAAGCGATAACGCTGTGAAGAATAAGATTGTTTCGTTACTCACTGTTTATGGAGTCTACACCCTTCTGGCTCTGCTGCTCTTCTGGCCGCTCGTCTTCCAGCCGAACACGCTCCTTGCTCCCGACTCTCTGATTCCCCACGCCTCAACCCTGGCGCTCGACAAGCTTCGGGCTGAAACCGGCACCTACCCTCTCTGGCAGCCCTGGCTCTTTTCGGGGATGCCGACGGTGGAGGCATTCAGCTATCTCAGCGGTCTCTACTATCCGAATGTTGTGTTCAACCTCTTTCATACCGACGGCATGGTGCTGCAACTGCTTCATCTTGCCTTTGCCGGTCTGGGAGTCTTCCTCTTTCTTCGCCAGTACGGCCTGACCACCCTTGCCGCACCGTTAGGCGGAGCCATTTTTATGCTCAACCCTTACATGAGCGCGATGCTGGTGCACGGTCATGGCAGCCAGCTCATGACGGTGGCCTATATGCCCTGGATGCTCTGGGCCACCTTGCGGCTCATGCAGCGCGGCGGGCTTGCCGACGCCGGGGTTCTGGCGCTCATTGCCGGTTTTCAGTTACAGCGCTCACATGTGCAGATCGCTTACTATTCGTGGATGCTTGTGCTGCTGCTTGCGGTAACGCTTTTCATCTCCCGCCGTGCTTCGCCTAAACAAAATTTTCGCATCGTCTCGCTTCTGATCGTTGCGCTGGGTTGCGGGGTTGCCATGTCGGCCTCAATCTATTTGCCAGCATCGGAGTATGCGGCATATTCGGTGAGAGGGGTGGCCGCAGAGGGAGGTGGCTCAGCGTGGGAGTACGCCACCCTTTGGTCGATGCACCCTCTGGAGCTTTTCACCTTTCTGATACCGGGATTTTTCGGGTTTGGCAGCGTGACCTACTGGGGCTTTATGCCCTTCACCGACTTCCCCAATTATGCTGGAATTGTGGTACTGCTCCTCGCCGTTGCAGGCGCTGTTCTGCGGCGGAAAGAGCCGATGACCTGGTTTTTTGTTGCCGCCGCACTGTTGGCGCTGCTGCTCTCCTTCGGCAGGTTTTTCAGCCTGTTCTTCGATCTCTTCTACCATTTCGCCCCTCTTTTCAGCCGTTTCAGGGTGCCATCCATGGCGCTCATTATGCTCTACCTGATCATCTCCTTTCTTGCCGCAATTGGGGTGAACGACCTGCTTCAGCGTCAGCCTTCGCGACTACTGAACCCAATCCGGGTTGGAGCGCTTCTTCTCGCTGCTCTTCTGATGCTCTTTCTTGCCTTTGATCAGCCTGTCGAAAACTTTTTCCGCACACTCTATCCCGAGCCACAGGTTGGCAGTTTTGACCTTGCTTTTATGGTCAACAAGGTGCGCTGGGAGAATCTGACAGGGAGCCTCTGGATTGTCCTGACGCTTGCCTCGCTGTTTGCTGGAGTGCTCTGGCTCAGCATCAAGGGGAAGCTCTCTCACAAACTGACCGGTCTCCTGCTCTTTCTCCTTGCGCTTGGCGATCTGCTCTGGATGGACATTCAGGTTATCTACCCATCCGCGAACTCTCTGCGCCAACCGGTCTATGCCGACAGCCGTATTGTAGAACCCGCATTTCAGCCCGACGACATTACTCGCTACCTTGCGGCACAGCAAAGGCCCTTCAGAATCTACCCCGCCGGGCCGCTTTTTGCTGAGAACAAGTTTGCCCTGTTTGGTATCGAGTCTGTCGGTGGCTACCATCCCGCTAAACTCAAGCTTTACGAGGAGTTTCTCGCCAAAACAGAGAATCTCTCCAGCATCAACGTGCTCCGAATGCTCAACGTCGGCTACATTGTCAGCCCTGCGCCACTTGGTCATCCATCACTCGAACTGGTCAAAACTGGCACACTCCAACTCGCCAGCGGCCCCGTCACGGCTTATGTGTACCGGCTACAGCAGACCGCACCAAGAGCATGGTTCGCCAATCGGGTCATTGCTGTGAACAACAACGAAGAGCTGTTTGCCCGTATTCTTGATGATGAGGCCCCTGTCGGTGTGGCGTATGTCGATGATTCATTTTGTAGCGGAGCCAGCACGTTTGCTCCGGCCACATTGACGTCACTTGATGCAAAAACGGAGTCGATGATTGTGAAGGTTGCCACGCCCGGCGAGGCATTTCTTGTGGTGAGTGAGCTATATTATCCGCTTCGGTGGAAGGTGAAGATTGATGGTCGCGATGCTTCGATGGTGAAGGTGAACGGGCTGTTGCGCGGGGTTGTGGTTCCAGCAGGAAGCAGGGAGGTCAGGTTCTACTATGATCGAAGCGGCTTTGAGATTGGGCGTTGGATAGCGCTTGGTGCTTTTGTTGTGGCGTTGTTGATGGTGGTTGGGGGAGTGATTGGGAGGCGGTTTTGGCGAAAGGAATTGAGCTGAGAGTATCGAGCTTTGCCCATCAGCTTGTACTGTTATGATTTGCCGATTTCGTAATGTAGCGTAGGCTTAATGCGCTACCGGTCAAAGAGATTATTCCGCACCTTCGAGTTACACATTAATACTTTCACGAATGACCTCTTCTTCAACCGCTTTTTGAATGAACTGATTTAAGGACATTCCCTTCATCAAAGCAAGCCTTGTTGCTTTTTTGTGGATGTCAGGAGCTATTCGGACATTGAAGCTTCCTTTATATGACTTGTCAGTTTTCTTGCCGTATTCTTTACATATTTCAAGGTAATCGTTTACAGCCTCCTCAAATGCCTTTTTCAGTTCAATGACACTATCGCCTTCAAATGATACAAGATCTTCAATTCCCTCGATTTTGCCGAAAAACACTTCATCATCTGCATTGAAGTGTACCGATCCTATATAGTCTTTATAGACCAGAACGTCTTTCATAGAAGCCCCCTTGATTTTAGTTCCTCAACGATTTGTTCAATTTGGTATTGTTTTAACTCATTACTTGGGTGTGGTTTATGTAAGCGGATAATATGCCTGGTACTTTTATCAATAAATGCCACTCTTGACCCTGATGTTTTTCCGCTTTGGCTTTCTTCATACCCCAATGAGTTGAGAACTCTACATAATTCATTATAGGTAAAGTTTTTAGGCCTTGAAAGAAGCCTTAGAATCAGTTTTTGGTCTTTACTCATATCCTAACGTACAACATGTATTTTGTATTTGCAACTACCTTTCGGTTGCATTTAGTGAGTGAATTGCTTCTTTATTTAGTCCTGCCCGGAATGAAGTGTTAGGTTTTTTTACGCATTTTCTTGAGCATGTATCTGGTCATGCGCCCAGTGTTGTTCTCGCCCACGGCAAACCCACCTTCCGGAAGGATGGCGCACATAAGTTTCGCAGTCGTAAGTCTTAAAATGGTACCATCAAGTGATACCAAACCCGTTTTTCGTAAATCGGCAACAAAGCTTTCTACACTCTTCTCTTCATTGGAGATGTACTCAATGAAAGCAGGTGCGGTAATGTCTAATTCCTCTTTGCATAGTTCGTTAAAGATTACGAATTGGGTATTTGAAACAAATTCTGGTGACCATGCTTTATGTTGAACCGACGGCTCATCGTCACCACTCATCGACGTGTATTTGAGCATCCAGCCTCCCTGACCGTTTTCAAGGATCGCTTTGGCTTCCATAAAGCGTTTAATAACCTCAACATCTAAATCTTCCCCCCAAGACATTTCGATACTAAAACGGTTTGCAATTTTTGTCCAAATTAACTCAATCATCACCCAAAGGGGGTTTGATTGTGTTGATCCGTAAAATGTCCAATAATCGCCGTCCATCGGAACCATGTAGGGCTGCCCTGTGAGCTTCACCAATGAGTTACCGTTGCATGTGATCTGATGAGGAAAAGACGGTACGCCATACCCTTTTCCGAGATCCCGATCCTTCAAAAAATCATACAACCCATCCCGAAGGCTTGTCTCCGACTTGTAACCGTTGTATCCAAAAACGATCAAGACAGGCGTGAGCTGTTCAGCAACCAGCGTGTGATAGATTAGCTGTAGCGGCTCTGTAAGTGACATGCGATCAGGGTACCGTGGGGCGTGAATACCAGTAATTGTGGAAAAAGCACGCATTGCTGGAATAAGAGAAAATGAGCGCTTCTTGCCTCCTTCGGCAAACACCCAGTTGCTGAAGGATTCCGATACCTGACGAAGGTGGTAAAACGAATCTGCGAGTTCAGCCCCATATAGATTCTTCTTTACTTCGATTACTGCAAGGACATCCCAAACTGGCCACTTATAGTATTCTGTGTATGGAATCTGCTCTCCTTCACCCGTTACGAGCATGCAATCAATTTGACCGGACATATTGTTTTGTGCATCTACAATAAAGCCGCTTACTACTCTAAGCTCTAAGCCAACCGGCACTGCGCTGTTGAGAATTTTCGAAGACAAACCTTCATACATATTCCCGATTGAGGGTGCATGCTTGAGGTCGTAGTTAGCGAGCGCTTTGCTCTCTGCCTTCATAAAGGCTAAGAGCATTTCGGATACCGTTTTAATCACTGATTCTGGCCTGATTGATCCGCCTAACAGTTATTCTGTTCAAGCGATGCTATTTCTGCTTCTTATAAGGATCAGCATAAAGACGCTGACAATTCCCTCTGTTGCATAATAAGTATGAGGTAAATGTACGCAAGGATTATGAAATGTTTTACGGTTGATGGTTTGTTTTCTGCCTGAGCGTTCTCCATGTCTGACGATGTATCTCGCATCAACCCACGCTTGTTTTCCCCTCAATAACCGTGAGCCAGTCACCATTGGCTGAAACTCTTATTCGCCATTTTTTACTATCTTTCCCCCCGTCGCTCTCATTCCAGATTTTCACTCCCCAAAAGGAGATCAAGCTATGCTGTTAAAAGATCGTTATATTGAGCACACCGGAGTATAGTGTACCACCTCTACCGGAGCAAAGTGTACCAGCGATTCCGGAGCAATATGTACCACCTGTACCGGAGTAAAGTGTACCAGGTATTCCGGACGAAAGTGTACCACCCAATCAGGTCAGATTTGTAACATCATAAACAGTACCTTCCGTGCAAAAAACGGAGGTATTACCATGGCAAATAACGCCTTGACTATGTTACAAACACGACGTATTATTCAGCTCTTGATGGAGGGTTGTTCCCTGCGGGAAATCCATCGCATTACCGGTATTCACCGGCTCACGGTTAAGAACTATTCGCATCGTTTTCAGAGCAGCGGGCAATCATTTTCGGAGTTGTTTGTACTGTCTGATCACGATCTTTCGGTTTTGGTTCATCCACCCCGCACAGCCAAAAGCACTGATGAGCGCTATTCAGTTCTCGACAACCAGCTTCAACGTCTTTCCGCAGAACTCGCAAAGAAGGGTAGCTCTCATGTAACCAAGCAGGTGTTATGGGAAGAGTATCTTCAGGGGAGTCCCGCCGGATATCAGTACTCCCAGTTCTGCTATTACCTTGATCAATACACCCAGCAGCATGATGCCACTATGCCGCAGCAGCATCAGCCGGGTTACCGGCTCCAGATTGACTTTGCTGGCGATACACTCTGTATTATCGACCCGCTTACCAGAGAGCGTATTGAATGCCCGGTTCTGGTCTGCACCTTGCCTTGTAGCAGTTTTTTTTATGTTGAGCCGCTCTCATCGGCCAGGCAGGAGCATCTGATTCCATCCCTCAACAGGGCGCTTGCCTATCTTGGCGGTGTGCCAAAAAACATCCTGAGCGACAACATGAAACAGGTGGTGACAAAAGCATCTCGCTATGAGCCTCTTTTCAATGAACTTATGGAACAGTGGGCCTTGCACTACCAGACCAATATGCAGGCAACCAGACCCAGAAAACCTAAGGACAAACCGTCTGTTGAAGGCACGGTGCACCTTGCTTACAGCCAGATTTACGCACGACTGCGCCATGATGAATTTACCAGTCTCAACGCCCTGAAGTACAGGGTGAGGGAGCTGCTGGATGATGCCAATGACCGGCCCATGACAGACTATGGCAAAAGTCGCAGAGAGCGGTTTATGGAGCTGGAACAGGAGCTACTCTTGCCACTGCCACCGACCGATTTTGCCTACAAGCGTCAAACCACCGCCAAGGTCAAGAAAAATTATCATGTCGTCTTGGGTGAAGACCGCTGTCAGTACAGTGTCCCTCATGAATATATCGGCAAACTTGTCAAACTGATCTATGATGAAGCGGTGGTTGAGGTCTTTCTTGATTTTCAGCGCATTGCCCTGCATCAGCGCATCGTCGGTCGCCGAGGCATCTATAGCACCGTACCGACACACATGCCAGAATCTCATCGCCGATACCATGAGCAACAGGGATGGACTGAGGAAGACTTTACCAGTAAAGCTGCGACTATTGGGCCCTGTACCAAAGAGGTCGTTCTTCGGATTTTGAGTTCAAAAGCCTATGTACAGCAAAGCTTTGATGCCTGTCTTGGTATCCTTCGGCTTCAGAAAAAGTATGGAAGCAACCGACTCGAAGCCGCTTGTGGGGTTGCTCTCCAAGCCCCCAGTGTCAGCTACCGACTTGTCCATAACATCCTTGAAAACAATAGAGATAAAGCAGAAGTAGTCAGAGACAATCATGCGCTCATGCTTCCGCTGCATACCAATATCCGTGGTAAAGAAGTCTACAACTAACCGTAACCTCAGAATGACAATGAAGACACAACTGACCCTTGACCAGCTTTGCTCCATGAACCTTTATGGTATGGCACAAGCCTGTGAAGCTGCGATAATGCTACCAGTCCACGAGCAGCCGGAGGCCGACACCCTGCTGGGCAAGCTGGTCAAACTGATCGACGATGACGCGGTGGTCGAGGTCTTTCTTGACGCCTCTCTGGGCATCCTTCGGCTTCAGAAAATGTATGGAACCAACCGACTCGAAGCCGCTTGTGGGGTTGCTCTCCAAGTCCCCAGTGTCAGCTACCGACTTGTCCATAACATCCTTGAAAACAATAGAGATAAAGCAGAAGTAGTCAGAGACAATCATGCGCTCATGCTTCCGCTGCATACCAATATCCGTGGTAAAGAAGTCTACAACTAACCGTAACCTCAGAATGACAATGAAGACACAACTGACCCTTGACCAGCTTTGCTCCATGAACCTTTATGGTATGGCACAAGCCTGTGAAGCTGCGATAATGCTACCAGTCCACGAGCAGCCGGAGGCCGACACCCTGCT
>CAJEXI010000015.1 GCA_903994455.1 uncultured Chlorobiaceae bacterium
TGCGAGCATAGGAGTTGGTGCCCTTGGCGACATCACGTTTGATTTGGCGTTGGACGGCGGTTATAGCCTGACGGTAAACACTGCCGGGACGACAACCTTCGGCGGAGCTGTAGGAGGCACGACAGCGCTGACAAGTCTGACGACCGATGCGGTCGGTACGACGGTGTTGAGCGGCGGCTCGGTGAAGACCACCGGCACACAGACGTACAGTGATGCGGTGACACTGGGAGCGACGACCACCCTTGCGAGCACAGGAGTTGGCACCCTTGGCGACATCACGTTTGATTCGACGTTTGACGGCGGTTATAGCCTGACGGTAAACACTGCCGGGGCGTCAACCTTCGGCGGAGCAGTTGGCGGCACGACACAACTGACAAGTCTTACGACCGATGCAGCAGGTACGACGGTATTGAACGGAGGCTCAGTGACGACCATTGGCCCACAGACGTACAGTGATGCGGTGATACTGGGAGCTAACACCACCCTCACAGGCACAGGCATCACGTTCGTCTCTGAGTTAACGTCAGATGGAATGGCCCACAGTTTGACGGTGTATGATTCTGGCAATACAATTTTTGGTGGTGCCGTTGGTGGTTCAGCAGCAGGAGAAGAACTGTCAAGCCTGGAGACCTTTGGAACCGACCCCTTGCTCTACGGCTCAGTAACAACGACCGGGGCACAAATCTATCATGATATCGTTACTCTTGGTTCGGATATCATACTGACGGGCGAAAGCATCACGTTCGATTCTACGGTTAAGTCTGACGGTAGCAACTACAGTTTGACGGTGCTTGATGCTGGTTCAACAGTTATAAATGGAGCAGTTGGTGGCGACGGTACGGTTGCCAGCGAGAAACTCTCAAGCCTGAACATCTCCAGCGTCGGTGATACAGCGCTCAAAGGGATACAGGCAACTGGACCGATCTCTGTCGTGACCAGTACCGGGAACCTGATTGTTGATGGTAATATTTCTACTTTAGACACTAGTGCCAATGCCATTCAACTGAATGCAGGAAAAGACATTGCAGCAGGGACGGCAACAGGTGGTAATATCATTATTAACGACGGAACGATCACTGTTGGCACAGGTGGTATTGCTACGCTCTACACAGGCAGTGTCTTGAACAGTACGGGTTTAACTAACCTTATTGGTAGCGGATCCGGACGTTTTCGTTATAACAGCGATGAGGCAGTTACGAATTATTTACCATCACAGGCTCCACTGACGACAGGCCTGAATGCTATCTATCGAGAGAGCCCTTCTGTTGCTGTTGCGTTAACGAACGAAACCATTGACAGCATGACAGGTGTGCAAAATAACGATCCTGTAACAAATATTGTGAGCCTCATTGCACTTGGCTATGCTTATCCAACGGTCACCTTGACGGACAATACAAAGTCATTGCCGGATGTTTATGTTCTTGCCAATGTTGATGACAAATTGTTAAATCCCTCTCCTGCAAAAGTGGATGATCTTGTAACTGAAGAAGTTGTCTCTACTCAAATGGATGATGTTCCAGCAACTGATGATGAAGCAGGATCAAATCTTCCAGCTTCTACTCTTATGGGTGAATTGTCAACCGGTGCTATCGCCGGCACTCCTGCTGCCAGTGGTATCATTTCAGGCATAGGCCCTCTGACGCATGTTGCGGTGGGAAGCCTGGTACCGTCGGGCACCAATACGTATAATGGCACCGATACCATGATACCAGTAGTTCCAACTCTTAAACCTGAAGAAATTGTCGCAAAAGATGTCAATAATAACGAAGCGGATAAAAATGCCGATCTGGTAAAAAAATTACTGATGACAGGAGGGGCTGCAATTATTCTTGGCGGCGGTTCTCTTTTGTTAAGCAAAAATTTCCGCATTTCTCAAAACAACATTCCAGGCAAACATGCCAAAGTTTCTGCGCACCTCGACCATGGTTACCAACACCTCAATTCTGATGTTTTGCCGAAAGACTTAGACCAGAAGAGAGAGGTCTCTGTTCGTATTCATCTCGATATGGGTATTCAAGAGGTTCAGGTGCGCGATGGTTTACTCGTTAATTCAGATTAATACGCTCATGGCTAGCAATAATTATACACTACTTGATTTTTTTGGTCAAAAAAAAGATGAATCGAATCTTAAGCAACTGCATTCAAAAGAGGTGATTGGAGAGCTGAAGAAGCAGCTTAATGAAGAGTGTAAGACGCATGAGTGGAAAGTGGTTTGGAAAAGTGTTATTGACCATATTGATAAGCTTCTCAAGATTGACCTTCTGGAAATTATGATGCGCCCCTGGAAAAATTACGGTGGGCTTTCAAAATATAAGGATGCACAAAAATATCCTTCCGATCGGACGTATATAGTTCCCTTGCTGGAACATACAATCAGTTCATCGCACAAACCCGAAATAATTATTGAGTTAGAGCCCCTGTTCAAAACAACAATCCCTCTCACTATCACTGTCGATCTCATGCTGAAGGGTTTCTCGCTTGAAATTCAGGCTGGAAGGATTAAGAAAATTTACACTGGAGAATGTCAGGGCTCCGGATTGGTTCAATGCATGAATGTTACTCTTTTAAAAAAAGAGCTGGAGACTATTTCTCTGCCGGGTATCATTGACCTTGGCGAAGGTATTCGAATTGGAATAAGCTCATGAACTTGTTCGTGGGCAACCCGGATGTCCGGCCTCCGTGGTATCATCGAAATTTTTCCGGCAAGAAATGGCTTGTTCATTATTCCTGTTCCATGGAGCTTACCTTCACTGAAACACTGAGTTTTTCTTTGGCATTGCCTTTGTACGTACCCCGTACAGGCGGGATGTCGTCATAGTCCCTGCCAGAACCGATTTTGATGTAACGTTCGTCAACAAAAAGGGTTTTGTGGGTCGGGTCCATCCCGATCCACCCTTGTTCTTTGCCACAATAGACTTCGCACCAGGCATGGCTGGCTTCATCGCGTCCATCCGGTGTGCTTCCTCCAAAGAGATAACCACTGATGTAGCGGGCAGGGACACCGAGGTTTCGGCAGGCCGCAAGCATGATGTGGGCAAAATCCTGGCACACGCCACGTCCGAGTGCCATCACGACGGCACTGGTGCTGTGAACATCGGTCACACCCGGCTCGTAGATAAAGGTGTCGTTGATGTGGCGGCAAATTGATTCTGCAAGCTGAAAGCCGTCAGTATTGGTTGCAAAGCGTGATGTAAAGTCCCGAATTGCCTGATCGAAATGGACGTAGCGACTTTGGCAGGAAAAGTCCATCAGATAGATATCCTCATCCTCACCGGCAGCAGAGATACCCATGCCGGTTTCCACGACGGAGGTAGCAACGATGTTCACCCGCTTGTGGCTCTGGAGCAGGTTGAAATGGTTAACCTGGTTTCCGTAGAAATCAGTGTACTGAAAAAGTGTCGCCGGGGGATCAACCTCAAGCTTGAAGCTTGCGCAACGTTGCGGAGCGGCAGGGTTGTTGTCGGGGTGGAGTCTTACTTCAGTCGCTGTTTCATAGATTGGGTTGTCATATTCAAACAGGGTTGCGTGCTCAACTTTCAGAATCATGCTCTTTAGGTTTACGTCCGGTTATTGCTGTTGTTGCTGCTGATGCTGTTGTGCCTGACTCCAGTAGGCCCGTCCTCCGGCCACTCCGGTAAAGGGTAGAGCCTCTTCAATATCCACTGGTTCGATTTCCGGAGTGTGATAGGCAAAATAGGTTAAATGCACCTGCTCACCAACTTTCACCAGTCGTTGTTCCAAATCTTCAAGGTAGTGATGCAACCCTTTGGCATAGATATCTTCAATGGCAGTGTAGCTCAGCTCGGCCTCCAGTTTTCCGATAAGCCGGTCAGCGTTGTTGACATAGCGATGGCGAGAGCTGCCAGAGATGCGCCACAGGGCATCTTCCGCCGCACAGACGGAGAAGTTGATGCTGCGCGGGAATGTCCGGTCGAGAATCAGAAAGCGCAGAATGTTGTCGGGATCAATTTTTGAGAGATAAACCTTGCGAAACGCCTCAAGTGCACTGCAGCTTTTAAGCACAGCCATCCATTGGATAATATCTTCGGATCCTTCAACAATTTCAGCCTGGTTTTGTGCTTCGGAGAGCAGCATGTGGTATTTTACATCGATCAGACGAGCAATATTGTCGGTACGCTCAAGATATTTGGCAATCTGAATGAAGTCCCACCCTTCATTATGAGAGAAGGTGTTGTCGGTAATGCCCTGAAAAAGGTGAGAAGCATTTTTGATCTCCTTGTAGAAGCCGTAGGGGTCGGTATGCACAAACTGAGGCGTTACGCTTTGCAGGTAGTGGTAGAGGTTGTTGACCTGTTCCCACATTTCACTTGAGATGCTCTCGATAATGCTGCGTGCATTTTCCCTTGCAAGGCTGACACAGGAGGTGATGGAGTTCGGATTGCTTTTATTGAACACCAGATAATCGGTGACGGTATGCGCCGAATACTCCTCATAGAGACTGTTGAATCGTTCCCTGTCGCTGGTGACAAGAATCAGTGCGATCCAGTAGCTCGGGTTCTCAACATGGGTGATTTTATTGAGGTCAAGCAGCAGGTTAAAATTGACATCGAGAAACCTTGCAGTATTCTCTGCCCGCTCAAAATAGCGACTCATCCAAAAAAGTGATTCGGCAACACGGCTTAGCATGATAGTTACAATATTAGTGTTTATTCATCGACGACCCACGTATCCTTGCTGCCTCCACCCTGTGAGGAGTTGACCACCAGCGAACCTCGCTTGAGAGCGACTCTTGTCAGGCCGCCGGGCACTATAGTAACAGTTTTGCCATACAAGACATAAGGACGCAGGTCGATATGGCATCCCCACAGTTCGGTGTCATTGAAAAAGCTTGGGTGGCGCGACAGCGAAATTGTTGGCTGGGCAATGTAGTTGCGCGGATTGGCCACAATCATCTCGGCAAACTTCTCCTGCTCTTCAATGGTTGACTCCGGCCCGATCAACATGCCGTAGCCTCCGGATTCATTTGCGGCTTTCACCACCAGAGAATCGAGGTTTGCAAGAATGTATTTCAGGTCATCGTGATTGCTTGCAAGCCAGGTTGGAACATTTTCCAGAATCGGATCCTCTCCGAGATAGTATTTGATAATCTTTGGGACAAAGCTGTAGATCACCTTGTCGTCAGCCACGCCGCAGCCAATGGCATTGGCAAGGGTTACATTTCCTTTCCGGTAGGCATTGACGAGGCCTGCGACACCAAGTTTTGAATCAGGACGAAAAACGAGCGGATCAAGATAGGCATCATCAACCCTGCGGTAGATCACATCAACCAGCTCAAGACCTCTGGTCGTTCTTGTGTAGACCTTGTTGTTGTTGACTACAAGATCTTTGCCTTCGGTCAGCTCAACGCCCATCTGGCGGGCAAGAAAGCTGTGCTCGAAGTAGGCAGAGTTGTAGATGCCAGGGGTAAGGACCACAACATTTGGTTCACGACGCGAAACAGGGCCGATCTCCTGCAGGGTGCGAAGAAGCTCCTGAGGATAATTCTCGATGGGCCGAATTTTGTATTTGTCGAACAGTACCGGAAATGCGCGTTTCATTGCCTGCCGGTTTTGCAGCATGTAGGAGACTCCGCTTGGAGTGCGCAGGTTGTCCTCAAGCACAAGGTAGTGGCCTTGCCTGTCACGAATGATATCGCTTCCTGTGACGTGAATGTAGATGCCAAGCGGGGGATTTATTCCTACAAATTCGCGTCTGAAGTGCTGGCTTCCAAGAATCAGTTCAGCAGGAATTATTTTATCCTTGAGGATTTTCTGACCATGATAGATATCATTCAAAAACTCATTGAGTGCCGTAATTCGCTGGATAAGCCCTTTTTCGATGGTCAGCCATTCGTGCGCTGGCACCACTCTTGGAATAAGATCAAACGGGAAAAGTCGCTCAACACCCTCGTCCTCGCCATAGACGGTAAAGGTGATTCCCTGGTTCCGGAAAAAAATGTTGACAATCTCCCTGCGAGCCTTGATATCGTCAATCGAAAACTGGGCAAAACGCTGAAGCATCTTGTCGTAATGAGGCCGGGGGGCACCCTCGGTTGCGATCACCTCATCAAAAAAATGACGGGTTTCAGGCTCGTACCGCTCAAAGAAGCGACTCATTGGAGTATGAATTCTTGAGGTTGATGGGGAATCATTATCTATTCTTGCTTTATATCTTAAATAATTTCGGATATATCTTCAATATACCTGAATTTATTAAAAAATAGCAAGTTTTTTTACCTTTTTGTTGGTTTTAGATCTCAAAGGCACATGTTTTATTGCTTTTGCCCGGTAGAGTGATACGTACGGTGATGAAAAAAAACCTGTTAGTCGCGATCTGGATCAACCACAGAAACGGCAGGTAGCGGTAAGCCTTGTGTCGAAAGATGCGCTCAGAGCACGTGCTCGTGACGAACTTGGCTGTCGATGTTGGCAGTTTTTTTGGAGCTGTTCCATGAGTCGTTGACCAACGCAAATGTGGCTGCGCTATCCAGTGAATGACGAACACCTTCATAAAAGCACCCTGCGCCGGGCGGGGTGCTTTTATCAACGAAATCGGTCCTTTTACTTTTTCGGGGTGATGGCTGACGAGACGGCAGTTGTAACGCCCTGGATGAGCTGGATGGCCGTATTTGCCAGGTTGCTGACAATTGTTGTACAGAGGTTGAAGCAGGACTGGAAAATCGAAGAGGCTGAATTGAAGCCGTTACCCAAGGTATCAGCCAGATTCTGGATTGGATTGGCGACCGCAATCAAGAGGTCAGTGAATACGCCGTTGTTTTCGTTTGCCATAGTCGGATGCGTGTTTAGGTGATAAAGGAAGTTGTGCTTGCAAAATTCTGTCGGGATTTCTTCTGTGGAGATGCCTGTTGAAAAGTTGTTCATCTTCCAATCACGCTTTTCATCATGCAGTCCCAGAGACAAATATAACACAATTAGATTGAAACAATCCAGCGACATAATTTCTGTTTTTGTTGAAGAGATCCGAAAGGGAAGCAACCGGCACGACGAAGGTTCTGTATAAACTGCTTCCTTCGTTGGTTCTTTCAGAAAAGTCCTGTATTTTCAGCAGCTCTATCTTGTTGAACTGTTGATCGTTCAGTGGAAAGGGGATGAAGACCGTTGGTATTGAAAACTGTAACTATCTCTTCAGTGAAGAAACGAGTTTTTGTTGTCGGGGCTACCGGCTATATCGGCAAATTTGTTGTCGGGGAGTTGGTTGCCAGAGGATATGATGTGACCAGTTTTGTTCGTGAACGTTCGGGTATTGGCTCGACAACGACGGCTGATGAGGTTCGTGCCCGGTTGAAGGGTTCCGGGGTGCGTTTCGGCGATGTGAGCAGCATGGATTCGCTGATGAAAAGTGGTATCAGGGGCGAGCATTTTGATGTCGTGGTCTCCTGCCTTACCTCCCGCAATGGGGGAGTGAAGGATTCATGGAAGATCGACTATCAGGCCACGCGTAATGTGCTCAATGCAGGCAAGGCAGCCGGGGCGACGCACTTTGTACTGCTCTCCGCGATTTGTGTCCAAAAGCCGCTGCTGGAGTTCCAGAGAGCGAAGCTGAAATTTGAGGATGAGCTGAAGGCATCGGGGTTGACCTGGTCCATTGTGCGCCCGACGGCATTTTTCAAGTCTATTGCCGGTCAGGTTGAGTCTGTGAAAAACGGGAAGCCTTATGTTATGTTTGGTGACGGCAAGCTAACCGCCTGCAAGCCGATTAGTGAGTCGGATCTGGCACGTTATATTGTCAACTGCCTTGAAGATGCTGCCATGCAGAACAAAATTTTGCCTGTAGGTGGGCCAGGCAAGCCAATTACTCCTGTCGAACAGGGTGAAATGCTGTTTGAGCTTCTCGGCCGTCCGCCGAAGTTCAAAAAAATGCCGATACAGATGTTTGATGTGATCATTCCAGTGGTGAGTCTGTTCGCAAAGATTTTTCCGAAACTGGAAGACAAGGCTGAGTTTGCCCGTATTGGCAAGTACTACTGCTCGGAGTCCATGCTGGTGCTCAATCCGCAAACGGGGAGATATGATGCCGATATGACACCATCCTACGGCACCGATACCTTGCGGGATTTCTACAAGCGTGTCCTCAAAGAGGGGTTGGCAGGCCAGGAACTCGGAGAACACTCCATGTTCTGAGGCACGGGAGTGGTCGCCTAAGCGCCAGCCTTATTATGTATGTCCTGAGTCAGAGTATCAATATGTTCGCTGAGTTCCTTGATGAGTTTGGTCATTTGTGTGTTCTGTTGAAGCAACTCCAGGAGTTGATCTGCCTGCTGTGATGCTAATTTTTGCCGATCTTCGCTTGCTATGGCGAGGGCTTCCCGATGTTGTGCGTCGGCATCGGCATGCGCCTTGTCACGGTCGGCTTGTCGTGTCTGTGCCAGCAAAATAAGCGGGGCAGCATAGGCGGCTTGGAGACTGAAGGCGAGATTGAGCAAGATAAAGGGGTAGATATCGAACTTGGTATACCCAAGAGCATTCAGCAAAATCCATACAGCCACGACGACGGTTTGCCCAATGAGAAAAACCGGGGTTCCAAAAAAGCGGGCGAAAGCCTCTGCTTTTAAAGAGAACCAATCGTCTCCGAAAACAGAGACAAGGTGAAGATGTGGAAGATGGAAGCGGTAATAATTATTCGGGATTTCACCTGATACGGCGGGTTTCGATTTTTTTGAGGCAGATTCCATATCCTTGATCGCGTTAATTTTTTTTGAAAATGACAAAAAGGCCACGCCCATCCAACGGAACAGGCTAGCATTCTACGATAGAAAATATAGTAAAATAAAGTAATAGATTACAATAGGGGAGATAATTGACTTGTTACTGAACACTTGACATGGTTGTAAACGATAAGATGAGTCATGCTTTGAATTGTTATGGCAGTATTTCTCTTTAAATCGTTATATTTGTTCCCCGAAAGATAGCATTATCGTACAAGCTGTTCAGAAGGGGCTTGTTCACGACCGAGGAGTTAAGTGGTCGGTTATTTATTAATAATAGATAAGTTATGTATAAAGAGTTGCAACATCTTTTGAATCGTGTTCATCCCGCTGATCGCTCGCTTGTCGGGGCGGCGCAGGCTCATCTTGATGATCTTACCAAACCTCATGGGAGTTTGGGACGGCTGGAAGAGATTGCCCTGAAATATGTTCTGGCGACGGGAGCCTTAAATCCTGTGCTTTCCAAAAAGAAAATATGCTGTTTTGCTGCTGATCACGGGGTTGCTGCTGAAGGTGTGTCGGCATTTCCGGCCGAGGTGACACCCCAGATGGTCTACAACATGCTCAGTGGAGGAGCAGCCATTAATGTGCTGGCTCGTCATGTTGGCGCTGATCTTGATGTTGTCGATATGGGTGTGAATCATGATTTTCCTGATTTGCCCGGTCTTGTGAAAAGAAAGGTTCAGCCGGGAAGCGCCAATATAGCGACAGCTCCTGCGATGAGTGAGGAAGATGCCCTGAAAGCCTTGCTTTATGGTGCTGAACTTGCTGTTGAAGCTTCTGATGCAGGCTATCATCTTCTAGGAACAGGCGAGATGGGAATTGCCAATACCACTCCAGCAACGGCACTCTATTCAGTGCTGCTTGATGTGCAGGTTGAGGGTATCACCGGAAGGGGTACTGGTATTGATGATGAGCGTCTGCAACATAAAATATCGGTTATCAAGAGGGCTGTCGAGGTCAATGCTTCTCGTTGCACGACGACTTTTGGTACACTTGCTGCCCTTGGTGGCTATGAAATTGCAGCCATAACCGGCTTTATTCTTGGCGCAGCCGCATGCAGGATTCCTGTTGTTGTCGATGGCTTTATCTCTTCCTCCGGCGCAGTGGCAGCCATCAAGCTCTGTCCTGCCGTGGATGATTACCTCTTTTTCAGCCATCTTTCCAACGAACAGGGGCACCGCACGGTCATGCAGAAGCTTGGTGCCCGACCAATTCTTGATCTTGATTTGCGCCTTGGGGAGGGGACGGGCGCAGCTCTTGCCATGCAGGTTATTGAGGGCTCATTGAAAATCTATAATGAAATGGCGACGTTCAGCACCGCAAAAGTCAGTGCAAAAAGCGAAGAGTAAGGGATGCTGAGCAGTTTTGTCACAGCGTTGAGAACCTTGACGGTGCTTCCTGTTCCAGGCAAGGATACTGAAACTTTCAGTAACTCGTTATTCTGGTTTCCGATGGTTGGGCTTTTGCTTGGTCTCCTGCAGGCTGCTCCTGGTTATCTATTAGCATGGAAAGAGCTGTCGGCTGCTTTTGTTGTTCTTGGCGGCATTGCCTTGACCAGAGGAATGCATGCCGATGGTCTTGCCGATATGGTTGATGGATTCTGGGGAGGCCGCACGAGGGAGGCGGCACTGCGGATTATGAAAGATCCCAATGTCGGCTCTTTTGGGGCGATTGCTCTTTCCGGCATGATGTTGCTCAAATGGATTGCTGTGCTGAAGCTTCTTGAGCTCGGAGCTTTTGAGGTCATTGTTGCAGGTGTACTGCTTGCGCGTTTGGTGCAGGTACTCCTTGCCTCAACTTTGCCTTACGCCCGCAGCGAAGTCGGCACCGCTCACTCCTTTGTGAATGGGGCTGGTCGCAACCACATCGTGGTAACGTCTCTTTTGACACTCTTTATTCTTCTCCTTCTTTTTCAGGGTGGTCACTTTGTGCTTTTGGTAGTGATAGGTGCAGCATTTGCAGCAGGATTGGTGACCGGCGTGCTGAGTTACCGCAAAATCGGGGGCGTTACTGGCGATGTGCTTGGAGCTGGCAGTGAACTAACCGAAGTGTTTGTATGGATTACCGGAGCGGTGTATTCAGGTTCGTATCACTTGTTTTTTTTGATTTGAACGATGTTTTTTTTCCGGTAGAAGGGAAGGGATGTTTTTTTTTGGAAGGACTTTGCTGCAAAAAAATAATTTCTTCATCACTATATTGATTTAGAAAGTGAAGGGAAGTATATTTACCGTCAATCAGAGTGTAGAAGGGCATTGAATACAAACGATAGTTGCGTAACAGGAAGGATTAACTTGAACGGGAGAAAAACGGCATGTTTCCAAGGATTATAACATTTGTTGTGTTGGGTAGTGTGTGTTGGGGTGTATGCCTTGAGGCCGAGACGAGGCCCGACGCAGGCAGTATTCTTCTTCAGCAGCGGCCCCGCCCGGCGCAGTTACAGGAGCGTTCAAATTCCGATTCACAGCCACAGCAGGCGGGGGAGTTGTCAAAGCCGTCGAAGAGAAAGCAACATCCAAAGGTTGGTGATGTTGTTCGTGTATCGGTCAAGGGGTTCAAGTTTTCCGGATTCGAGGGGTTGGCATCTGAAGAGGATCTCCAGCCTCTGGTTTCAGAATATCTTGGCAAGAGTCTTTCGATGAGTGATTTGGAGGCAATAGCAGACAAGGTAACGCTTTATCTGAAAGAAAAGGGGTGGTTACTGGCCTATGTTTATCTTCCGGCCCAAGACGCAACCTCTGGTATTATTGACATTAATATTAGCCCGGGCAAAAGTGTTGGTTCTCCTTCAATAACCGGAGATAAAACGTTACGCATCTGTAAAAATCTGTTGCGCCGGATTGCCGAGAAATCTTGTCGGCCAGGTGAACCGCTTAATGAAAAAGATATTGAGCGTTCAGTTCTTCTCATGAATGATCTCCCGCAGCTAGTTGCTCAAGCGAGTCTGGCCCCCGGCAGTGAACCTGGAAGTTCCAAATTGGAGTATCGAGCCAAAGAAGGAGCATTGGTTACCGGAGTTGTCTGGGGCGATAATCAAGGTAATCGGTATACAGGCAGTTGGGTAGGGAATACCGTTCTCTCAATTAACGATCCTTTTCGGTATGGCGATGAGATCGCCGTGACGTTGAATCGTTCTGAAGGGTTGCTTCAGGGTGGCATCGACTACATTTTTCCTTTATGCGTCAATCCGGGACTGACCGGGAATGTGAGCTTTACAGGCATGCGTTACGAATTGCTTAAGGAGTTTGCAGACCTGAATTACGAAGGCAACAGTTACACCGTTGATGCAGGTCTGAGCTACCCGGTTATCCGCAGCCGCAAGCGGAATATAACGACAGCCGTCAATTATGACTATAAGACACTTGCCGACACCGCAGCCGATCAGGACATTCGCCACAGGGAGATCAATCGGGTTACGTTCAGCGCCAGGGGCGATTTCCAGGATACCTTTCTTTATAGCGGGTATACCTTATGGAAACTTGGTGTGACAACAGGCAATCTTCATGAATCCATCAAAGATATAAGGCTCACCAAAGCAGAGGGCAGCTATACTCGATTCAATCTCATGCTTTCACGGTTGCAGCGTGTGTTGGAGCGGGTCACGTTTGATATGTCACTCTCTTCCCAGAAGGCGTTAAACAATCTTGACAGCAGCGAGAAGTTCTTCCTTGGAGGGCCAGGCTCTGTTCGAGCTTATCCGCTGGGTGAGGGTTCCGGTGACGAAGGCGTTCTTATCAAAACAGCATTCAACTACAAGATTCCGGCTCCCGCTGATTGGGGCGATTTGCAGGCCAGCGTTTTTTATGATGCCGGTCACATTACGCTCAACAAGGAACGCTATTCCAACGATGTTATTACGGCGACCAATCGTAATGATTACTGGCTTCAGGGTGCAGGTATAGGGATTCGGTATGACATCTCAAGGAAATTTATCTTGCAGGGCAGTTGGGCTCATGTCATCGGAGATAATCCTGGTCGGAGCACAAACGGCTCAAATTCAGATGGACAGGACGACAAGAGCCGTTACTGGCTGCAGGGATTGATGTATTTTTAATGGTATGATGTTTACTGGTATTTTTTGCATCATCGCTGAATTCTTCACAACTATTTTCCGAGAAAAAATATGAACAGGATATTCAACGTCATCTGGTCAACCACCAAAGAGAAATGGGTAGTTGTTTCGGAAAAAGTCAAGTCGAATGGAGGGGTTCCCAAATCTTCGCTCCTGAGCATTGCGGTTCTCTCTTCGCTGCTTGCGGTTGGGGTGCCAGCCTACGCCATTGATCCTGGGGCATTACCTGCTGGCGGTCAGATAACTGCCGGGGCAGGAAGTATTGGTGCCAGTGGAACCCGGATGACGGTGAACCAGTCGAGCCAGCAGATGGTTGCCAACTGGAGCAGTTTCAACATCGGCGCTGATGCAAGTGTCCAATTTGTACAGCCCAATGTTTCGGCAACCGCGCTGAACCATATTGCAGACCAGAATCCCACCCAGATTCTTGGCTCTCTTTCGGCCAACGGCAAGGTATTCCTGCTCAACCAATCCGGTATTATTTTCGGAAAAAATGCGCGTGTAGATGTTGGTGGCCTGGTAGCCTCGTCGCTGGAGATGCGCGACAGCGACTTTCTTGCTGCCAGATACAAATTTTCCAATTCCGGGAATGCAGGAGACATTCTTAATCAGGGCAGTATCAACACTGTTCCGGGAGGTGTTGTGGCGCTTATTGGTCCGAAAGTCACTAACGAGGGTGCCATAGCGGCCAATGGTGGAAGTGTTGCCCTTGGTGCCGGGAACCAGGTCTCGCTTGATCTCAAGGGAGACGGACTGATCACGTTTACTGTTGATGAAGGCGCTGTCGATGCACTTGCAGAAAACAAGGGCCTTGTCAAGGCTGATGGCGGGCTGGTCGTGATGACCGCCAGGGCAGCAGATGTGCTGACGCAATCGGCGGTAAACAATAGTGGTATTGTTCAGGCTCGCAGCATGGAGGAGAAAGAGGGTCGCATTATGCTTGATGCTGTTGGGGGAATGACGACGGTCTCTGGTACGCTGGATGCCTCTTCAACTGATGGCAGGGGTGGGCAGGTGGTTGCCACGGGCGACCGTGTTTGGGTGAAAGATGGTGCGCATCTGACTGCCTCCGGATTAACGGGTGGCGGTGAGGTGCTGGTTGGTGGTAACTGGCAGGGGAAGGATACCGCGATTCACCAGGCAACAGGAACTCTTGTAGAATCAGGTGCACTGCTTGAAGCCAACGCTACCGATACCGGCAACGGCGGCACCGTTGTGGTTTGGTCTGACGTGACCAATCCACTTTCTGTTACAAGAGCTTACGGAACGTTTGAGGCCATGGGCGGGCCGAATGGTGGTGATGGCGGACGGATTGAGACCTCCGGGCACTGGCTGGATGTTGCGGGTTCACAGGGCGGAGCCTCAGCAACTTTTGGGCAGGGTGGATTGTGGTTGTTGGATCCGTATAATGTGACTATTGATAACGTTTCTCCAAGTGGTGGAGGTAGCTTTTCTGGTACCAGCCCCTATACCTGGACACCAGGCGCTATCGGTTCGCACATTTTAAATACTGATATTTCCAATAAACTTAATACCAATATTATTGTTACAATCACTACTAATGGTGGTGGTTCTTCAGAGTCGGGCGACATTAGTGTCATGGCACCGATTAACAAAACATCAGGGACAGCGGATGCTACACTAAATCTTACTGCTGCCGGTAGCATCTTTATCGGGGCTGACATCGGCAACACCAAGGGTACGCTTCATATCAATTTAACCAGTGGAACCGGCAATATTAGTGGTACCGGAAACATGACAGGCAATGGTAACGGAGAAACGGACTTCACTGTTGGGGGGAATGTCAGTGGTATTTATTCTGGAAATATCACCAACAGAGCCACTGTGGACAAATATGGTGTTGGCACATTGGTACTTTCAGGCGACAATTCTTACACAGGATTGACTGACATCTTTTTAGGAACCCTCAAAGTAATCAGTCCCAATGCATTAGGAACGACAGATAATGGCACTCGAGTTGAATCGGGCGCAACATTGGAAATTGAAAGTAATGTTACCAATGAGGAGTTTTTACAGCTTAACGGCAATGGGGTTAATGGTGGCGGGGCATTTGTCAACACCGGTAATTATTCTTTTAACGGAGCAATTCAGCTTCAGACGGCGGCAACAATTACATCCGCAGGTGGAACGCTGACATTGAGTAACACAGGAGAGGGCATCTATGGCTCTGGAAGCCTCATTGTTGCCGGTAATGGAACTGTTATTATTGATGGAACCGTAGGTGAAGGCACTCTACTTGCCTCATTCGAAGGCTCAGCGGGGACGACGCTGGCTATAAACGGTGGTATAGTGAAAACTTCTGGAGCACAGACCTACAGTGGGTTAACGACGTTTGGCAATGGTTCGGGTACTATTTTGCAAACATCTGGCAGCGATATTACGGCACCAGGTCAAGTAACATCAACAGTCGGACAGTTGACGTTTGATGCCGGAATTGGCAATGTGTCTCTCAACAACACCTCGAACGACTTTTGGACTGTTTTAGTACAATCGGCAGGTGCAGTTTCCTTGATTGATGCAAATGCACTGATTCTTTCAGGTGTCAATGCGTCTGGCGCTATTGATATCGCTACGCTGACCAATAATCTGACGGTAAACGCGACCATTGCTACAACGAATGCCACACCAACGGCTATTGTATTGAATGCAGCCAAAAATACAGGTGCTGGTACGGCAACAGGTGGCGATATTATCTGGAACGCCGGGACGATTGATGTTGGTTCAGGCGGCATTGCCACTCTTTATACCGGGAGTATATCGGGAAGTACGGCACTGGCCAGCCTTATTGGCAGCGGAAGCGGCCGGTTTCGTTATAACAGCGATGAGTTGACTAAAAATTATTCTACAATTAATGCACCACTGACCACTGGCCGATATGCCATTTATCGCGAGCAACCGCTGCTTAACGTTACTCCTCATACAGCGAGCATAACTTATGGGGATGCAATTCCGTCGTTTACAGTAGCATTATATGATGGCTATTCTAACGGAGACACCGCTCCAGGGGTTACAGGGACTGCCGTTTGGGCTGTAGGGGGCTCCAAATCGTCCTCTAATAATTATGTTCAAGGTGATCATAATGTCCTCTATACTACTGGACTTGCAAGTAATTTGGGGTATGGATTTACCGATAAAACACTGAGTATCAATGAACTGACGATCGAAGCCAAACCACTGACGATAACAGGCTTTCAATCGGACAACAAGGTGTATAATGGCAATACGACAGCCGTGATAAGCAGTGTCGGCACGTTATCGGGAGTAGTATCAGGTGATATTGTGGGCTTTACGAATGGCGGCGCAACGTTTGCCAATAAAAATGTGGCGAGCGGGATAACGGTGACACTGAACGGCGTTACCCTGACTGGCGCGGATTTGGGGAACTACACCTACACGAGTGGTTCAGCAGCGGATGTGTCTGATATCACCCCCAAGCCACTGACGATCACAGGCTTTCAATCGGACAACAAGGTTTATAACGGCAATACGACAGCCGTGATAAGCAATGCTGGCACCTTATCAGGAGTAGAGGCAGGTGATACGGTAGACTTTACGAATGGCGGTGCCACCTTTGCCGATAAAAATGTGGCGAGCGGGATAGCGGTGACACTGAACAGCGTAACTCTGACTGGCGCGGATTTGGGGAACTACACCTACACAAGTGGTTCAGCAACAGATTTGTCGGATATTACCCGAGCGCCACTGACAGTTACGGCACGCAACGATGTGAAGCTTTATGATGGCTCGGCTTATCGTGATGGAAATGGAGTTGTTTTCGATCCAGTTGCCTCTTCTTCGGATTATGATGGCACACCGGTTTATACCGGAACATCGCAGGGCGCTGTGGAAAGTGGGACTTATGTGATTACCCCTGGAGGTTATAGTTCGTCTAACTATGACATCATCTATGCGAATGGCCAACTGACGATTATATCATCGACGATACCTGTTCCGCCTGTATGGGTTAATGCAAACCTGCCTTCTTCTCCACCGGCAACGCTGGTTGAGGTTCATGTAGGTGACAAGACGCAGGGCAATAACAGGGGTTTGCCTGGTTTGAAATCGATGGAAGCAGTCGCAGGGAATGAACAACCAGTAACCAGGGTATTTATGCCGGAAGAGTTTGTCCAATCCAGTTCAGCGTTTATTTTTTCACTGCCTGAAAACGTGTACAGCCAATTATCAAGCTCTATGGGGGCAGAATATGTTTCTCTGCAGGATGGCTCACCGCTCCCGGGTTGGTTACAGTATGACGTGCAAAACAAGGATTTCAGAGCTACCGATGTCCCGCCGGGAGCTATCCCCTTAACTGTCATCATAAAACAGGGTGATTCGAGTTGGCGTGTGGTTATTATGCGGTAAAATGTGCAGTTGCTGAAGTTCCGGGATTTGTTTTTTATGGAGACTACAAAAATTACAGGGAGAGAGTGTGATGCGTTAGATATACAGCACACTACTCTTCTTGTTATTGGTAGTGGAGCTGCTGGAATGTCTGCCGCTGTCGCCGCAAGACGAGCGGCAGGGCGTTCAGGCAAAAGTTGCTCGATAACGTTGCTTGAGCGGAATGCCCGCCCGGGAACAAAAATCAGGATATCAGGTGGCGGAAAATGCAATGTGACTCATCGGGGCGCGCCAGCAGAGCTTCTCGAAAAGGGTTATCTTCGTCAGAATGAAAAGCGGTTTCTGAGGCATGCTTTGTACGGTTTTGCAAACACCGATCTTCTTGACTTGCTGCATTCCCATGGTGTGGAGACAGAAGAGAGAGCTGACGGGAAGATATTTCCTTCGAGTGGAGATGCTTCATCGGTCGTTCTTGCCTTTGAAAAGTTGCTTCGTGAATCATTGGTGCGACAGCTCTTTTCTTGTCGGGTTCGGAGTGTTGAACGTCAGGGAAAGCGGTTTCTTGTGACAACGGCTGCTGGAGCATCGTTTACGGCAGATGTTGTTCTTTTGGCAACTGGTGGTGTTTCTTATTCACGAACAGGCACAACGGGCGATGGTTTGGCGATTGCTCGATCGCTTGGTCACTCAATTAAAAACCCTTCGCCTGCGCTGGCACCACTCTATACCCTGAAGCCGTCTGCTGCTGCCTTGTCAGGGATTGCCCTCCGTTCGGTTACTCTTGTTGCCTCTGCTGGTGGCCGGAGTGTTGAGCGTCGTGGCGACCTGCTTTTTACCCATCGTGGTTTCAGTGGGCCCGCAGCCCTGTCGCTGTCGCGTGATATTGGTGAACTCGCCAAGAGTATTGGTAACGTTTCTCTTTTTGTCGATCTTTTTCCGGAACAGAGTGCGCCAGAACTTGAAGAACAATTTCTGTTTCAAGCCCGCAAAAGCGGTGCGCAGATGGTTCGGAAGTATTTGCAACGTTGCCCGATGGCACTACTCCGTGGAGCCTTTACGCTTGCTCCTCATGGCACTCTTCCTACTGCGCTTCTTCCGTTTATCATGCGACAGGCTGCTTTGGAGAACGATGTTACCTGGAGTGGACTTGTCCGTGAGAAGAGGCTGTCGTTGCTTGCTGTGCTCAAACGCTTTCCGCTTGGCAGTGTCCGGGAGGTGCCGCTTGATCAGGGTGAAGTGTCTGCTGGCGGGGTGTCGCTTTCAGAGGTGAACCCAAACACAATGCAGTCAAGAATTGTTCCAAAACTTTTTTTGTGTGGAGAATTGCTCGATTATGCTGGTGAGATTGGTGGATTTAACCTGCAGGCCGCGTTTTCCACTGGCTGGATAGCCGGAACCCATGCAATAGACTGTTGACAACAGCCGGTTGCATGGGTCTGTTTATATCATCCACAGGAATATGCTGGTTCCCTGGTTATCGGTTCCAGTTTTCTGACTTCAAAGGAGCAGTCTTCCATGTCGAAAGAGAATTTCGGGTTGTCGTGAAACATTACTCGTCTCTTTTCGAATCGCACCTTCATAGGGACACTGACTTTGCGTTCGTCTCCGCAGACGTTGTTTTTTACTCCTGGCCGAAAGAGTTCGCCCTGTTTGTCCGGTATTGAGACCTGTACAGCATGGTCTACGGTGCTGAGTGCTTCAATTGAGCCATCTTCCGAAAGCTGTACAGAGTTGACATCGCCGTGAATGCCGTTTGGTTCGTTATCGTATGATGTTATGGTTCCAATTGGTGTTGCGATGTCAACTTTTTTCAGTGGTTCAAAGGAGCGGATTGCACCTGATTCATAGAAGGCCAACCCTTTTCGCACCGTAATCTCTCCCATTGGTGAGTGTATCGTGAGGGTCTGACCGGGCCAGAGTGTTATGCTTTTTAGTGCTCCGCTTTCATAAAATTGTAGTCCGATAACTTTCGCACTCAGGGTTCCCACAGGCGAATTGAAGGAAAGAGTGGTGGCAAGAGCAAACTCGTTCTTCCATGACCAGAAGCCGCTCAGTTTGCCATCAAGCGGAAATACTCTTTTGATGCTCCCATTTTTATGAAAAGTAACCAATTCAGCAGGGATGGCTCCGACAGGTGTTTCAAGTATGGTTTGCGACTGCAGCGCAATGGATTTCAGAGAGCCATCCTTGTTGAAGTACATCGGTTTGACTGACCGTCGCCCCATGTCTTCTGCCTCGTATTGAGGTACAAGGCAGCCGTAAGGAGTCGTCAGCGTATTGTGCAGTGTTACAAGGCAACCATCCATTTTGCCATTGGAAAAGAGTGTGCGAAACTCCACTCCGCAAAGATCGCCGTATAGTGTGCTGATGTTTGTCATAATTAATGCGTTTAAAGGTGTCAGGCTCTCGGTTCTAACTCATTATTTATTAAATATTGCAATAATCGTGCCAAGTATCAGTTTCATGTTAACCGGTTATTATGTAATTACTTTTGTTTATCACAGGCTAAAATGGACAAGAGAACCCTCTACCTGGATGTAGATAAAGAGATCAGAACTACGCTTTGGTAGAAACCATAGTCTTCACGTATGTTCCGAACTTTACCGTTGCGTTTCTGAAGGTTTTTTTGAGGTCGATGCAGGATTTCCGGTTTATTGATTTCCGGCAGATCCTATAATGAGGCAGCGCCAAACAGCACCGCACTATTTCTTCTTCAGTGAATTACAGGATATTCGGTAAGGATGGATCGAAATTGTTGAGCTTGTACCCGGGATGCTTTTGCTATGAAAATAAGGGTTTAGAAGACGAAACAGGCTTTCATGACGGCACTTGGCTATCTGGTTTATTTCTTCTGCATTTGCAGTGATTTTTCAGAGATGATCTGATCGATGTTCGAGGAAATTGAGAGGGTGCGCAAGAGGTCGAGTAAATTTTGCTGAACGTTAAGGTTGAGCTCGACAGGCCGTCCAGACTGAAAGTCAGGGTTGGAGCCGTTGAGGTGAATGGTAATGACCGAACGGCCATCCGGGGTCATGCTGATTGAGGAGGCGAGTTGCACATAAAGAAAATTGGAGAGAGCCTCGTATGTGGTGCGCAATCCCTGGTTGGCTGCTGCCCGTTCTTCAGGGGTTGTTGCGTAGATAATCTGCCCGGATTGTTCAGCGTTCATAGCACCATCCATGATTTCAAACATCTCGTTTTTTATTTTCACAGGGATTGATCCTCTCAGAGTTCCGGTGGCATAGATTTTTTTTGTGCCCTGCAGGTCGAGCATCTTTTGAAGAGGAATGTTGTTGAGCAAAAGTGTGGTTTCTCCCTCATTTCTTGACAGATCAAAGTTCATATTCTTGATAGCAACCGTTCCATCAAGAAAACCGGTTGTAAAGTTTGAAAGGGAAACCAGATCGGGCTTGAGTCGGTTCTGCCGGAGAGAGAGCCTTCCTTCGGGCGACAGAAGCGCCAGTTCGCCCCCTGAAGTTTTTCTTTGCAGATGTTTCAGTTTGAAATTGATTGTGGTATATCCATCAATCGTTCGGTTCAACAGGAGGTTTGGTTCACTGAAGGTATAGTCTGCATCCGGCTTCTCTGGCCCGAAAATGCGCTCACTCGTGTGTTGCTGTTTTGATGGGGGGGCGATGGTAACATGGCCTTTTCCCGAGGATTGCAGACTGGCATTCTGAATGGAAACGCTTTTGTTCGTCACAGCAAGCGGAACAATCCCGCTTACTTCGCCCTGTAGTGACCCTTTGAAGTCTCCTTGCAGGCTAATTCGATCCAAAATTTTGATATTACTGAGTGCAAGAGTAAATGGAGATATTTTCGTTGATTGGTCGACGCTGACTGGTGTCGAGGAGATTTTCCCTCCGAGTAATGTTGCCGACAGGTCACTCAGTGTAAGACCAGAAAACTTGTTGTTTTTGTTGTTGAGCGTTATCGTGGCATTGAGGTTTTTCAGCAGTTCATCTTTTCCTTTTATGACGCCTATATCAATTGAAAAAAACGGGTTATGTTCCTTGGTGTATAAGATAATTTTTGAGCCTTTCTTGGCGACAATCATAGCATTTCGCACAAGTAACGTGGAATCCTTGAATTCAATGGGAAGAGAGCTGCGTACTTGCCCGGTTGCAAATGGCGTTTTTTTGCCACCGAGGTTGAATCCAGGCAATTTGTTCAGGGGAATTTCGGCTAAATTGATGGTAAAACGGCTCAGTTTCTTCTTCTGATCATATTCAAGGTGTTCTGTTGATGCCTTCCATTGAAAGAGTTCCACCGAGCAGTCGCTCAGTGTAAGGGTACAGGGTTTGAGTGGATCGCGTTTTGAACCGAAGAGTGCTTTAAAATGATGGACTGGTAAAAGGTTTCCGTTACTTACAAGCTTTTCAACACGCAGTGTGTCGAGAGGCTGTTGCCAGTGTCCGGCATCGCTGAGTCTGATGTTGTAGCTTATTCCTTCAACGCCGATTTTTTCATGTTGAACGGTTGCCCCGTTGATGGTGTATGAAGCAGAGAGTGGTTTGATTGAAATGGCGGAATTCTTGTTGCTGGAGACTACAATATCGAGGTTTATCCGGGGGTTGCGGTCGCTAAAGATAAATTGTTCTGGTTTGGGATTGATCGTGAGTGAGTCAGCTTTCAGCAAGAATGTTGCACCAACAAGCCAGGACTGAAATCCGTCGGTTTCCCATTGGTTGGGGGTTGTTAACCTCCAGGAGATGAACCCGTTGGTCAATGACAAGGTGTAGGTTACTGCTTCACTGTTGCAGCAATCGGGTTGGGTGGTAATGATTGCCTTTAAAGAGTGAAACCCGATTCCTGAAGTCGTGGGCAGGTCGATTCCGGACACTTCTATCCGAAAAGGCTTGTCCTTGAGAGCAAAATCAAGCAAAGATCGTGCGTACCAGGGAAAAAAAAGCCATGCTGCTGCTGGAAGAAGTGCCAGCAGCAGAAGCGCGGCAAACAGGGTGCGCAGCAGCAATTTCGGCATCAGTGTATTTCGCGTTTTACTGTGCTTTTTTTGTCCATTTACCATGAACCTGAACCCAGGTTCCTGATGGACAACGTCCATAGATTTTCGGGAACATCATGGTGCCAACGACTTCGAGCGTCAGATTGTTCAGTGCGGCAACTTTTGCATATTCTGTGCGGCGGACATTGTTGATGCTGGCAATGAGATCCTGGGCATCTGCCGGGGCTCCCGGAGGAATGGCAAGAAGGCCGTTGTCGACCTCACCCACAAGTCCATTTGTGCGCGCAGTATCAAGGTCAAGTGCAAAAGCAGTAGAGACTGAGCCAGCAATCATCATCATTACTACAGCTATTTTCAGAGCAAGTTGTTGTATGGTTCTCATCTTGTGTTCCTCCTGGTTAGAATAACCCTTTTTTATTGTCAAGCAGGGAGTCAAGTTCACGGTCGACCTTGATCCTGATTTCGTGATCAATCTTGATGTTCATGTTAATGACAATGGGTTTGTCGGGAGCTTCAATCTTCACGGTAGGGCTGCATCCCGTCATGAGCCACCCTGCTGTAATCGAAAGAAACGTTATCGTATTTATAATGTTTTTTCTCTGCATAACATGTTTCGTTTATTTTAGTTGATGAGGGTTCAATTACGGTTAAAAATACCTCATCGGAATTGTCAGATCAAGCTGTTTTGTATCAAGGGTAAACTCTGAATCTTTATACTTTGGTCCACCCATACCTATTTTTGGGTTATTTGAAACTCCTACGCCCTCTTTGGGTATTCCAAAAAAGTTTGTGTCCAGTTTTCCGTTACTGTTTGCATCATGGATGATGCTGACAGCGTATGTGCCATAAGGAATATTTTTAAAGACAACCTTATCCTCGGTGCTGGTGATTTTTTTTAATTCATTGGCAAAGGCATGTTCGTGCTTGCCTGGAAACCCTTTTTTTGCGTTGTAGAGTGAAACACCAAGCATGCCATCTGGTTTATTGATATCGGTGATGTGAACAGTGATGCTGCCAAACTGGTTGGGAGCGACTGTGGCTTGCGGGGTTTCTTCTGCCAGAAGTGAGCCTGTTGTAGCAAAAAGCAGTGCAAGAATAAGCGTGACAATTTTTTTCATACAGGAGGTTGTTATGTTGTAAAGAAAAAGCCTCATGAGCAGCATAATTTCTGGTATTATCACTCGCTATAAATCGGCTGCAGGCATACGGGAAACTTCAGCCGCAGTGAAGACCGGCCCCTCCTTGCAGACATAGACGGAGCCGACATTGCAGCGTCCACATTTGCCGACCCCGCATTTCATCCGGTTTTCGAGCGTTGTGTAGACGTTTGTTTCATCAAAGCCAAGTTTTTTGAGCGATATCAGGGTAAATTTGATCATGATCGGCGGTCCGCAGATAACGGCAATGCAGTTTTCCGGAGAGGGAGCGGCCTCTTCAAGAACGGTGGGTACGAAGCCGACCTTGTGTGTCCAGTCTGGCGATTCTCCACCCGGATCAACGGTGAGGATAAGGTCGACATCAGCGCGATTCTGCCACTCTTCCAGCTCATGCTTGTAAACCAGATCAGCAACAGTGCGGGCACCGTAGACAATAGTCACGTTGCCGAATTTTTCACGTTGGTCAAGGCACGACCAGATAACACTGCGTGTCGGCGGCAAAGCTATTCCTCCTGAAACAAAGAGGAGATGCTTGCCCTGGAAATTTTCAATGGGAAAGCGGTTCCCATAAGGGCCACGGAAGGTGATGAGGTCGCCAATATCTGTATTCGCCAGCGCAGAAGTCACCCTTCCGGATTGACGGAAGGTGCATTCGATATACTCCTTGCGGGTTTCAGGACTGGCAACACAGAAGGTACTCTCTCCTTCGCCGTAGACACCATAGAGCCCAAACATACCGGTACGGAAGGATTGTTTGAACTGCTCATGTTCCTCCGTGTCCTGAAATTCAAGCTTCAAGGTTTTTACGCCTGGCGCTTCGTCGTGATGTCCGACGATTTTCATGATGGCTGGCTTGTAGATATTATTTTGCACGCTTTGGTTGTTTGCTGTTACGAATGTAAGGTGGATATTTTTTGTAACGTCTCTGTAATACCCATGTCAACCGGGCATTGGCGGGAGCATCGGCCACATCCGCTGCAACTGTTAACACTGAACTTGCCAGGGAAATAGTTGAATTTGTGCATGATGCGCTGGCGCCACCGTGCAGATTGCGTCGAGCGAGGGTTATGGCCCGAAGTGTGCATCGTAAAGAGTGCAAAAGAGCAGCTATCCCAGTTTTTTCTTCTGATGCCGCTATAGGTATCGCCTTCATCCTGGATGTCAAAGCAGTGGCAGGTCGGGCAGAGATAGGTACAGGAGCCGCAGCCGATACAACGCATTGAAATATCTTTCCAGAATTTGCTTTCAAAGTTTTCAGGGTTTTGCAACCATGCAACGCAAGTGTCAAGATTGAACATTTCGGGCACAACGGCCATCGGTGCTGTGGGTTCAGAGGCCTCCTGCAGGAATTCAGCTATTGTCGAAAATGCTTCGCGCCCCCGGTCGGTAAGCTCTTCTACTTGCCACCCCTTGTTATTTTCAAGCGGTCGAAGCAGAATATCAGAGCCATTGATACTGTCAGGTGCAAGTTTGAGCGACGTACATAAACAGAAATCATCGGCTTTCGTGCATGCAATGGTAACAATAACCGAATCATTGCGTCGCTGAAACCAGTATGCATCCTTGTAATCCCATCCGAAAAGGGGGTCGTCAAGAGACAATCCTGCTGCATCGCAAGGTCTGACACCAAAAATCAATCTTTTTCCTGACGGCGGGGTGAAATCCTCGGTGTTGATGGAATGCTGTTTTATGGAGTAACGCAGCATCGGTTCAGTTTGCGGAAAAAAGAGTTCCTTGAGTGAACGATCGGGCAGCACCATCCCCAAATCAAAATCTGAAGCACGTTCAACTGCAGCATAACTCGAAAAAGTCTCTTTTGTTACAGGTCCGAACACTCTGAAGCCTGCGGATTGCCATCGTGCGACACAATTGTCAAGGTTATCACTGAAAAGAATTCTTGTCATACGAGTGTGTTCGTTAGAGAATGAATGTCTCGGAATCTTCCTTTTTGAAACTTGCAAGCACCGGCTCCTGGGTGTTACTTATACCGGCAAAATGATCAAATGACTCGAGTACCTCCTCAGCCATTCTTGCGTTGATAAGGCGTAGCGGAATATTGACTGGACAGGCTCTGTCACAGTTGCCGCATCCAACGCAACGCCCGGCAAGATGAAATGCCCGGACAATATTCCATTCGAAGTTGCCAAGGGTGTGCGATGAGGTATTGACCCATTGCGGCTGATTACTGTCGACAATACAACGGCGGCAGTAACACATGGGGCAGGATTGACGACAGGCATAGCATTTGATGCACCTTGAAAACTCCTCCTTCCAGAATGCAAATCGCTCCTGAGAGTTCATCTGTTCAATCCGGTACAAGAGTGGGTCTCGGCTTTTTTCAGGAGGATTCTCTTTTATTGAACCAATAAATTCAACAAACTCTTCAGCATGTTCACCAGGCAGCGAATTGACCTCTCGGCCAACCGAGTCAAACCCGAAAATGATGATCTGGTCCAGATTGAGCTGCGATTCTGCTGCCAGAATATTGAGAGAACGAATTCCTTCAGGCCGAAGAAAGATGGCGACATGTTTTTCATCACTCAGAAGCCCTTCGGTCACCAGATAGCCCGACAAATTTCCAATGCAGTTGCTGTCGAGCACAAGCTGATCAGCATCTTCAAATGAACGGACAAAAAGGGGGCGACGCCGATCTGCAGTTGAGCCTGGACCGTAGCCGATGACCATTTTTACGGAACCATCGGCAAGAAGTTTTTTGACTTTGCTCCTGTATTTTTCCTGTGTAATCATTGCCTTGTTGTTATTAATGTGTCGCCGGAGCGTCAGTTTCCCTGATCAGCTCTTTGTATTGATCAAAAGGACCAAGCTTGCGGATATCTTCAGTGACGTTGTTGATAAGGTCAGCAAATTTGCCACCTTCAGCCGCACTGATCCAGGAGAACTTTACCCGATCTGTTGAGATGCCCATAAAGTCGAGGAGTGAACGAAATACCATCCACCTCCGTCGTGCATGATAGTTGCCATGGGTAAAATGGCAGTCTCCGGGGTGACATCCACTGATCAATATGCCGTCAGCACCTTTTTGAAGAGCTTTAAGGATAAACATGGGGCTTATTCTGCCGGTACAGGGAAGACGGATAAGACGCACATTTGGTGCATACTTCAGCCTGCTCGTACCCGCAAGGTCAGCGCCAGCATACGTGCAGTAGGTGCAGACAAACGCAATGATTTTTGGTTCAAAGGGTTCACTCATCAGCGTACTCCAGTGGCAAAGTTCGGTTCATTCATGATAAGAATTATGTTCATCAGAGAGCCATCATTTCAGCAAAAATCTGTTTTTCGGTAAAGCCTGCCAGGTCGATACTGTTTGATCGACAGAAGGTGACACAAGTGCCGCACCCCTGACACAAGCCGGGATTGACAGATGCCACCCGTTTGATGATTCGTCCAGAACGGTCGAGAATATCTTTTTGTTCGATGGCGTTGTAAGGACAGGCGAGAACGCAGCCCCAGCAACCGGCACAGGTCGCTTCGTTGGCAGAGGCAACGACCGGTTCCCGTTCCAGTGTTTCTTTGCTGAAAAGAGCAAGGACCTTGCTTGCCGATGCGGATGCCTGCGCAATTGAGTCTGGAATATCTTTCGGAGACTGGCAAGCACCGGCAAGAAAAATTCCTGCCGAAGATGATTCGACAGGCCTGAGCTTGAGATGGGCCTCATTGTAGTAGCCGTAATCATCGTAGGCAATGCCGATGGTTTTGGCAAACTCCTTTGCATTTGGCTGCGGTACCATCGCGGTAGCCAGAACGACCATGTCGGCGGGTATGGTAACGGGTCTGCCGAGAAGCGTATCAACACCCCGCACCATCAGTTTGCCATTTTCCAGCCATACCTTGCTGACCCGGCCCCGAATGTACGAGGCCTCATCTTCCTCAATAGTTCTTCGGGTAAATTCATCATACCCTTTGCCAGCGGCCCGGATATCCATATAAAAAACATGCGACTTTCCATGATGAACCTTATGGGCGTAAAGCATGGCATGTTTTGCAGTGTACATGCAGCATATTTTGGAGCAGTAACGCACACCTTTTGACGGGTCGCGCGATCCGGCACATTGAATAAACACCACAGTTTCCGGCTCTTTGCCATCTGAGGGGCGAAGAATCTTTCCGGATGTCGGGCCGCTTGCTGTAGCGAGGCGCTCAAATTGCAGACCAGTGATGACATCAGGATATTTGCCATAGCCATACTCTCCGTAGCCTGCAGTATTCTGTATCTGAAATCCTGTGGCAACAACAATAGCACCGATTTCAAGGTCAATGAATTCGTCCTGCATATCAAAGTTGATGGCATTGATCTGACAGGACCTCATGCACGTTTTGCATTTGCCGTTTTTGAAGTAAATGCAGCTTGCCTTGTCGATGACTGGTATATTTGGTACAGACTGGGCAAAGGGAGTATAAATGGCGGTTCTTTTACCCAGGCCGCAGTCAAATTCACTCGATATTTTTTTGACAGGACATTTCACGATACAATCGCCACAGCCAGTGCAGACATCTTTGTTGACGTAACGCGCTTTCATCCGAACTTTCACCTTGAAATTGCCGATGAAGCCATCAACACGTTCAACTTCAGCATAGGTGAGCAGGCGGATCTTGGGGTGTTGAGCTACTTCGACCATTCGAGGAGTTAAAATACACTGTGAGCAGTCGAGTGTCGGGAATGTTTCCGATAACTGCGACATGTGGCCACCAAGCGAGGGTTCACGCTCGACAAGAACAACTTCCTGACCGGCATTGGCAATATCGAGCGCCGCCTGTATACCGGCAACGCCTCCTCCAATGACCAGTGCCCGGCGTGTTACAGGAACCTCAATAGGCTGAAGTTTGTTGTTCCGTTTAACTTTTTCAATCATCGAACGAGTGATGTCCACGGCTTTTTCGGTAGCCATATCCTTGTCGCTATGCACCCATGAACATTGTTCGCGAATATTTGCTATTTCACAGAGATAGGGGTTCAGACCTGCCTCTGCGCAGACCTTGCGAAAGGTAGCTTCATGCATTCTCGGGGAGCATGCGGCTATAATGACACCGGTAAGGTTATTGTCGCGAATGGCTTTTTTGACACTTTCCTGACCAGGCTCTGAGCAAAAATATTTGTATTCAACAGAAACCGCAACTCCAGGGTGTTCTCCTATAGCCGCTGCCAGTTTGGTACAATCAACTTTTGAAGCAATATTTTCACCACAATGACATATAAAAACTCCAATCTTTGCCATAATTTCAATCTTTTAGTATAAAACTGCTGACGGGGAACAGCTCACTGAAGGAGCCTGAAACAATGCGTCTTGTCCTTTCAAATCATTGATCGTAGTCTAAAGTTTCGAGATAAAGTCAAGTGCAGGAACAAAATGCTCTCCCACAGCGACTTCAGACGGTTTGGCACCACAGGCAATGGCGACAAGCTCCGAAATATAGTAAACAGGCATCTCTTTAATGTCGCCGAACCGTTTTCTCATGCTGCCCTGACGCATGTCAAGGTTTGCCTGGCAAAGGGGACAGGCGACCACAAATGCACCAGCTCCGTTGTCGGAAGCATTTTTTGCAATAGAGTGTGTAAGCTCCTCAACAAGCGGCTGCTGCGCAAGTGTCAGGCCTGCTCCGCAACATTCAATCTTGAATGCCCAGTCAACAGGTGTGGCTCCAAGGGCGCTCATGATTGCTTCCATTTTGAGCGGGTTTTCAGGATCGTCAAAACCCATATCTTCCATCGGGCGAACCAGAAGGCAGCCATAATAACAGGCAAGGGCAAGTCCGGTGAGAGGGTTTGTCACCCTTTTTTTGATCTCTTCCAGATCCATTGCCTCAAGAAGTTGGGTCACACCAATAAAATCAGCCGTACAGGTTGGCTTTATACCGGTAATCGAAAGGACTTCCTCGCGAAGTTCATGCGAAGCCATCAGTGTTTTTTTTGTGGTGACCTGGCGGTTCTGGCAAGCGGCGCAGGGTGTCAGAACCACGGTCAATCCCTGTGCATCAGCAAGAGCCTGATTCCTTGCGGGCAAAAGTACCGCCAGTTTGTGATTGGTGGCATGTGCTGAACTGGCCCCACAACAGTTCCAGTCCTCAATTTCCTTAAGTTTCAGACCGAGAAGGGAACACATTTTTTTGACTGAAATATCATATTCTCGTGCCGTACCGCTCAGTGAACATCCCGGATAGTATCCGATGGTCATACCCGGCTTGATTGCATGAGAGGTTTTTGGGATAAAATCTTTTTTTGTCGGACGGCGTTTTGGTGCCGACAGGTGAGAGTGATGTTCGGCAGTCGCAAAAATTTTTTCAATCTGATCTTTCCCTTTTACGCCACCTTTTCCCGTCAGGGCGTGTAATGGGTTGATCTTTCCGCTCATGATCATTTTCCTGCCTGATTCTGAATCCTGAAGATAGGTTCTTGTGCGAAGCTTATAGCTGCTGACCATTGCAAGTTCTTGCAGACGGCCATGTTTGCGGACGTTATTGAGAAATGAGACATGAAAAGCCGTTACCAGTTTCATGGCTCTGCTTTCCGATACCAGGCCTTTTTCGAGAGCCAGTGACCTGAGTGAGTCCATGGTTGCGGCGATATCCATGTTCTGGGGACATCGTGCAGTGCAGGTCATACAGCCGACACAAAACCACAGAGCCTCGCTTTTGAGAGCCTCCTCTATATAACCAGCCTGTAGGAGACGCATGATCCTTGCGGGGGGGCTGTCCATGAATGCGCCAGAGGGGCAGCCAGCCGTACATTTGCCACACTGGTAGCAGCAGTTGTAATCATTGCCGGTGGATTCCTCAAGCCGATGCTTGAGAGTATCAGTTACTGTCATTTGGATTTTTGACACGTGGTATATGCTTTTACTTGGAGCGGGAAGTGCAAATATGTTAATTAAAAAAATGTTAATGTCATAATCAATGAGGCCTTATTCTCTTCTCCAATGTAGAGCAGCCATACAACGGTACATGGCACCATACTACCCTGGAAGAAGTAGTATAACGCATTTATTTGAAATATTTTATTGAATACCTTCTACATTGACTTTTTTAGACTGACAATAAGCAACACTCTTTATGATTAAACCGTTCACAGCAATGATTGTTCATGTGTCTGTATAAAATTTCAGGACGATTCCGTTTTCTTCATCATAAGGTAGAGGGAATGATCGGGAAAATATGGGGAAGGTCATTGATATGATGCTCTTTTTTCTTATGATGCAGGCTGTTTTCTTTTTCTTTTATAATGAATTATTTTCTGGTTCCGGGTTATGTTCGATGAAATAGAGTTTGACAAGATCAAGCGCCTTCCAAAGTATGTTTTTGCTGCGGTTAATGAGCTCAAAATGGCTGAGCGGCGTGCTGGTGAGGATGTTATCGATTTTTCAATGGGTAATCCTGACGGACCGACACCCCAGCATATTGTTGATAAACTGATCGAAAGTATCAATAAACCCCGAACCCACGGCTATTCAGTCTCAAAGGGAATTTACAAGCTGCGTGGGGCGGTTGGAACATGGTACAAGCGCAAGTATAATGTTGATCTTGACCTTGATCGCGAGGTCGTTGCAACGATGGGCTCAAAAGAGGGGTATGTTCACCTTGTTCAGGCAATAACCAACCCTGGAGATCTTGCCATGGTGCCAGATCCCTGTTATCCCATTCATTCCCAGGCATTCATTCTTGCAGGAGGTAATGTTCATCGTCTGAAGCTTGAAATGAACGACGATTTTACGCTTGACGAGGAGGGCTTTTTCAGAAATATTGAAAAAGCATTGCGAGAATCTTCGCCAAAACCAAAATATCTGGTGGTAAATTTCCCAAACAATCCCACAACAGCTACGGTTGAACTCCCGTTTTATGAAAAACTGGTCGATATCGCCCGTCAGGAGCGATTCTATATTATCAGTGATATTGCTTATGCCGAAATAACCTTTGACGGCTATGTTACCCCTTCAATCCTGCAGGTTCCCGGAGCAAAGGATGTTGCTGTTGAGAGTTATACGCTGTCGAAAACCTATAACATGGCAGGCTGGCGCGTCGGGTTTATGGTTGGCAATGCCAAGCTGATTGGCGCACTCGAAAAGATCAAGAGCTGGCTTGATTATGGCACATTCACCCCTATTCAGGTTGCTTCAACCATTGCGCTGACGGAAGATCAGAGCTGTGTGCAGGAGATTTGCGAGGTCTATCGCAAAAGGCGCGACGTTATGGTCAAGAGCTTTGCCAATGCGGGCTGGCCGGTGGTCACACCAAGGGCGAGCATGTTTGTGTGGGCTCAAATTCCTGAACAGTTCCGTCACCTCGGCAGTCTTGAGTTCAGCAAAAAGCTGTTGAGCGAGGCAAAGGTGGCCGTCAGTCCCGGTATCGGGTTTGGCGCTTACGGTGACGACTATGTTCGTGTTGCCATGATCGAGAATGAGGAGCGTATCCGGCAGGCAGCAAGGAATATCAAGCGTTTTTTACGGGAGTAGGCAAGCATTCTTAAACGGAGTATATCATCATGACACCTGAAGATGTTTTATACAGTGTAGCAGAAACAGAACCAAATAATTTGCCGGGTAATGCAACAGCGTTGTTGCTTGTTCCTGCATTGCAGGGCAGTAGTCAACTTCTGGGGTATGGTAGTGGCACACAGGAATTGGCAACCCCATATACAAACTGGAGTGATCCTGATTACTGGCGCATTGAGCTGTTGGCCGGTGATTTGGTATCGGTCAGTGTGAACACACCCGACAGCACGCTTGATGCGTACGTTGAATTGCGTAATGATGTCGATAGCTCGGTAGTATTCAGTTTCGATGAAGGTCCAGACCAGGATTCGTTTATCAGCCGTTATGAAGTATCTGCAACTGGTTTGTACTATGTTGTTGTCGGGAAGGGTTACTTGAGTGGCGGAGGTTCCTACGAGTTACAGGTAGATGTTGCCCGTGGCATTGATCAGGAGAGTGATGCATATTACAGCAACGGGAGTATCAGCGGTGCCAACATGCTGACTCTTGTCAAGGATGGTACTCATCAGCACTCGGCGGTGGCAGGTACCATCATGTTGCCAGAGAACTGGTTTGACCGGGATGTCTACGGGTTGGGTCGGTTGAACAGTGGCAATCTTGTTGAGCTGAGTACCACGCTTCCTTCGACAAGTACGCTTGTCGCAAAAGTAACGCTTCTGGCTGCGGATGGCAGTGTGGTTGCTGATGGTGATGGCAACAGCGCCGATGGTCACTTCAGCGCCACCCTGACCGTTGATGGTGAGTACTATGCCCAGGTCGATGCAGGCGAATGGCGCTACAACGGACACACCTATATGCTGAGCAGTGACGGGATGAACTGGAGTGCCGCGAAAGCTTATGCGGAGAGTCTTGGCGGTCATCTGGTGGATATTAACGATGCAGGGGAGCAGCAGTGGGTTGCTGAAAACTTTGCCTGGGTGAACCCCTGGATAGCTCAGAATGATGCGGCAGATACCGGGCTTTGGAGTGGTGTGACGGCCTCCCCCGGGGCTTATACCAACTGGGGCCCTGGTCAACCGTTCACCTCGAATGGAGAGAATTACGGGTACATGGCACCGGATGGCCTGTGGTATGCCGGTCGCGATAACTGGGGCTACCGTGCGCTGATAGAGCTTGAGACGAGTGGCACGATGACGAAAGGAGCTGGATCGGAAGCTCGTTACATTCTGGATGTTGCTGTCACCGATATGGTTGCGCCACGTGTTGAGAGTGTGAGTTTGCCCGTGAATAACAGTACGGTAGCATTGATTGGCGCTTCAATAACGGTAACATTGAGCGAAAAGCTTGATCCGGTGACGATTGTGGCCGGTGATGTTAAAGTATGGGAGCGTGATGGCCACTTCTATACGCTGACCGATGGTACGATGAGCTGGCAGGCTGCAGAGGCTGCGGCGACAGTGATGGGCGGTCATCTTGTGAGTATCCATGATGCTTCGGAGCAGACATGGTTACTGGCGATGCTGGATGGACGGTTCGGCCCGGTATGGACAGGGATGACCGATCAGGCGGAAGAGGGAGTTTGGACCTTACCTGATGGTACGGCGATTGGTTATAGCAACTGGGCATCAGGGGAACCATACGGGCAGGATACAAACTGCGATTACGCCTCCATGCAGGCGAATGGTCAGTGGAGCGCCAATCCAGGGAGTATGAGCCTTCGCGGCTTGATAGAGTTTACCGATGCGGACAGTGATGATGATGGTTTGCCAGACAAGCTTGACCCCTATTCACTGGAGAGCGGCAATGCGTGGGATTTGCGGGAGGCCGGTTCAGATGCTCTGTTTGATACGGCAGATGATGTGATTCATCGTCTGTGGTTTGATGCTGGTTATAGCGCAGGCTTGATAGTCAAGCTGCTGATAGAGGATGGCACACCGGGAGCCGGGAGTTACCGCTTTACGGCAAACATGAGACTGACGGATATTGTTGGAAACGAGCTCGATGGCGATAGTAATGGTACTGGCGGTGATGCTTTTCAGCGCTTCTTTACCATTGCACCGCCAGCGGGGGTGAGTATTGAAGGCGGTCGAAATAACCTGTTGCAAACAGCAACGAGCCTTGCGCTGCATGAAGAGCTGGCTGTCGGTGGTTTGCTTCTTGGTCATGGGACAGGTAATCAGGATCCTGCGATTCTCTACAGCTACTTGAGTGATCCTGATTACTGGCGCATTGAGCTGTTGGCCGGTGATTTGGTATCGGTGAGTGTGAACACTCCCGACAGTGCTCTTGATGTGTACGTCGAATTGCGCAATGACACCGATAGCCAGGTAGCGCACAGCAATGATGAAGGTCAAGGCTCAGATTCGTTTATCAGCCGTTATGAGGTCATTGCCAGTGGTTCGTACTATGTTCTTGTCGGGAAGGATTACTCCAGCGGCGGAGGCAGCTATGATCTGCAGGTAGATGTTGCTCGTAGCATTGATCAGGAGAGTGATGCAAACTACAGCAACGGGAAGATCAGCAGCGCCAATAGTCTGACTCTAGTCAAGGATGGTATTACTCATCAACACTCGACGGTGGCTGGCATCATCATGTTGCCAGAGTACGGGTTTGACCAGGATGTGTACGCGTTGGGTCGATTGAACAGTGGCAATCTTGTGGAACTGAGTACCACGCTTCCTTCGACAAGTACGCTTGTTGCAAAAGTAACGCTGCTGGCCCCGGATGGCAGTGTGGTTGCTGATGGCAATAGCGCTGATGGTCACTTCAGCGCCACCCTGGCCAGTGATGGTGAGTACTATGCGCAGGTCGAGGCGGGCGAATGGCGCTACAACGGACACACCTACATACTGAGCAGTGACGGGATGAACTGGAGTGCAGCGAAAGCTTATGCGGAGAGTCTTGGCGGTCATCTGGTGGATATTAACGATGCAGGGGAGCAGCAGTGGGTTGCTGAAAACTTTGCCTGGGTGAACCCCTGGATAGCTCAGAATGATGCGGCAGATACCGGGCTTTGGAGTGGTGTGACGGCCTCCCCCGGGGCTTATACCAACTGGGGCCCTGGTCAACCGTTCACCTCGAATGGAGAGAATTACGGGTACATGGCACCGGATGGCCTGTGGTATGCCGGTCGCGATAACTGGGGCTACCGTGCGCTGATAGAGCTTGAGACGAGTGGCACGATGACGAAAGGAGCTGGATCGGAAGCTCGTTACATTCTGGATGTTGCTGTCACCGATATGGTTGCGCCACGTGTTGAGAGTGTGAGTTTGCCCGTGAATAACAGTACGGTAGCATTGATTGGCGCTTCAATAACGGTAACATTGAGCGAAAAGCTTGATCCGGTGACGATTGTGGCCGGTGATGTTAAAGTATGGGAGCGTGATGGCCACTTCTATACGCTGACCGATGGTACGATGAGCTGGCAGGCTGCAGAGGCTGCGGCGACAGTGATGGGCGGTCATCTTGTGAGTATCCATGATGCTTCGGAGCAGACATGGTTACTGGCGATGCTGGATGGACGGTTCGGCCCGGTATGGACAGGGATGACCGATCAGGCGGAAGAGGGAGTTTGGACCTTACCTGATGGTACGGCGATTGGTTATAGCAACTGGGCATCAGGGGAACCATACGGGCAGGATACAAACTGCGATTACGCCTCCATGCAGGCGAATGGTCAGTGGAGCGCCAATCCAGGGAGTATGAGCCTTCGCGGCTTGATAGAGTTTACCGATGCGGACAGTGATGATGATGGTTTGCCAGACAAGCTTGACCCCTATTCACTGGAGAGCGGCAATGCGTGGGATTTGCGGGAGGCCGGTTCAGATGCTCTGTTTGATACGGCAGATGATGTGATTCATCGTCTGTGGTTTGATGCTGGTTATAGCGCAGGCTTGATAGTCAAGCTGCTGATAGAGGATGGCACACCGGGAGCCGGGAGTTACCGCTTTACGGCAAACATGAGACTGACGGATATTGTTGGAAACGAGCTCGATGGCGATAGTAATGGTACTGGCGGTGATGCTTTTCAGCACTTCTTTACCATTGCACCGCCAGCGGGGGTGAGTATTGAAGGCGGTCGAAATAACCTGTTGCAAACTGCAACAAGCCTTGCGCTGCATGAAGAGCTGGCTGTCGGTGGTTTGCTTCTTGGTCATGGGACTGGTAATCAGGATCCTGCGATACTCTACAGCTACTTGAGTGATCCTGATTACTGGCGCATTGAGCTGTTGGCCGGTGATTTGGTATCGGTGAGTGTGAACACCGACAGTTCTCTTGATGTGTACGTGGAATTGCGCAATGGTGCCGATAGCCAGGTAGCGTACAGCGATGATGAAGGTCAAGGCTCAGATTCGTTTATCAGCCGTTATGAGGTAACAGCAAGTGGTTCGTACTATGTTCTTGTCGGGAAGGGTTTCTACAGCGGCGGAGGCAGCTATGATCTTCAGGTAGATGTAGCTCGCGGGATTGATCAGGAGAGTGATGCAAACTACAGCAACGGGAGTATCAGTAGCGCCAACATCCTGACACTTGTCAAGGATGGCACCCATCAACGTTCGACGGTGGCTGGCACCATCATGTTGCCAGACCAAGGGTTTGACCAGGATGTGTACGGGTTGGGTCGATTGAACAGTGGCAATCTTGTTGAGCTGAGTACCGCGCTTCCTTCGACAAGTACGCTTGTCGCAAAAGTAACGCTTTTGGCTGCGGATGGCAGTGTGGTTGCTGATGGTGATGGCAACAGCGTCGATGGTCACTTCAACGCCACCATGACCGTAGATGGTGAGTACTATGCCCGGGTTGAGGCAGGTGAGTGGCGCTACAACGGACACACTTATATGCTGAGCAGTGACGGGATGAACTGGAGTGCCGCGAAAGCTTATGCGGAGAGTCTTGGCGGTCATCTGGTGGATATTAACGATGCAGCGGAGCAGCAATGGGTCGCAGAAAACTTTGCCTGGGTGAACCCCTGGATAGCTCAGAATGATGCGGCAGATACCGGGGACTGGAGCGGTGTGGCGGCCTCCCCGGGGGCATATACCAACTGGGGCCCTGGTCAGCCATCCACTTATTATGATTACAATTACGGATACATGGCACCCGATGGCCTGTGGTATTCCGGTTGCGATAACTGGGGCTACCGTGCGCTGATAGAGCTTGAGAGGAGTGGAACGATGACGAACGGAGCTGCCTCTGCGGCCAAGTACATTCTTGATGTTGCTGTCATCGATTTGGTTGCTGATCAGCCAACCGTTCTTGCTTTCATGCCCGATGATGGCGCCACCGCCATTGCCGTGAACAGCTCTATCACACTCTCCTTCAGCGAAGCGATCCAGCGGGGCATTGGCACGATTGCCATTCATGCCGATTCACCAGATGGCGATATTTTTGAAAGCTATAATGCCGCCAGCAGCACGAAGGTGTCCATTGATGGTACAACGCTCACCATCAATCCAACAGCAGAATTGCAGCATGGCACACACTACTTTGTAAGCCTTGATTCCGGCAGCATTGAAGATATGGCGGGTAACGATTTTGCAGGTCTACACAACTATGATTTTACAACCGAAGCATCCCTGCCGGATTTCCACGACCTGTATGGCACCATGACCTTCTGGAAAAATGGTGTGGCCCTTAGCGATGTCGGGACAACTGTTGCCTCGGTGCCGATGGAAACGGGCTCGGAGCATGTTGAGTTCCGCAACCTCCAGCAGCAGGCTGATGGCAGTTACGCTGTTGAACTGTGGGAAACTTCTGCACAAACGGATATTCATGGCTTGCAACTGGAGCTTTTGGTGCCGGGAGGCGCAACGGCAACATGGCAGCAAAGTGCCGCTCTGCCGCAGAGCTGGACAGGAGTGGTCAATAACAATATTGCCGGACATGTGGTGCTGGCTGGTATGGGTCTTGACTCGCTTGCTGCCGGTTCTCTGCAGCTTGGTATGCTGCGGTTCAGTGCGCCAACGAATCCGGACAACTTTGCGCTGACAATTGTTACCGGGTGGATTGGTGGTGAAGCTCTTCTGCCTGTCAGTGTCGCCTGCACCAGCAGCAGCACAAATGGCTTTTATCGACTTGATGAGCTGTTGGGAGGTCAGTACGACCTGGCTGCCGACAACCATAGGCCATTCATCACTCAAGCCATAACAGTTGATGATGCGCTGGCCGCATTGAAAATGTCAGTCGCCCTGAATCCAAATGAGGACGGCAGTGTTGTCTCGCCGTATCAATACCTTGCCGCTGATATGAACCACGACGGCAAAGTGCGGGCAACTGATGCGCTTCACCTTCTTAAAATAGCCGCTGGTATTGAGAATCTGGCTGGAAATGAGTGGATATTTGTGCCCGAAAGCGTTGGCAGCGAACCGATGAGCCGTAATAACGTTGACTGGTCAAATGCTGATCTTTTTGTTGATCTCTCTCACGACACGCCGCTTGACCTCATTGGCATTGTCAGTGGCGACGTGAATGGCAGTTGGGTTGCATAATGCCGACTATTGTTGGGGTACTTTGCCTTGAACCATGATTCTCAGGATTGCGTGGATGGAACCTGATTTTTCTTCATCAGGTGAATCATGGTTCAAGACTGTTCCTGTTCAAAAATCTCCCCGATAGCCAGTGGAATGGCATCAACGATCATTCCTGACGATACGAGGCTTGCAACGTCGCTTGCCAGGTCTCCAGCGCGCCCGTGAAACCATGCGGCGGTGGCGGCGGCATCGATGAGCGTCGCACCTTTTGCTGCCAGGGCGGCAATCATGCCTGAGAGCACATCGCCTGATCCTGCGGTCGCCAGGGCTTCGGTGCCGCTGGTATTGAGTAATGATGCTCCATCAGTTGCCGCAATAACCGTTGGAGTGCCTTTCAGCAGAAGGGTTACGCCGGAGTCGCGGGCAAATTGTTGAGCCGTTTCAATTGGGTCTGCGGCAATGCTCTCGATCGGCAGGTCAGAGAGACGGCTGAACTCTCCATAATGAGGCGTGAGCAACGCGTTGTTGCATTGGCTCAAGGTGTCTGCTCTTCCGATAACCGAAATGGCATAGAGCGCATCAGCATCAAGAATGAGCTTTTTTCCGGTAATTTGGGGACAGGTCAGCAGCGTTTTGATAAGATTGATGGAGTTCTGGTCGCGTCCAAGGCCACATCCGATCAGGATCACATCAGCCCAGCATGCCTTATTGAGAATTGTGGCAATATCTCGTCCGATGACTATCGCTTCCGGTACAGCAAGGTGCATGGCGCTGGCAAGGTTGAGAGGAAGAGAGACGCAGACATAGCCAGCCCCGGTTTTGATGGCGGCCTTGGCTGAAAAAAGAGCGGCACCAACCATTGAGGAGTCATCTGTTTGCGATCCGGCAATGATCAGCACTTTGCCGTTGGTATGTTTTGCGCTTGCCGGTTCCCTCAGAATGAAGTGTTCGGCGGCAAACTCTTGATCAACCATCAGGCACGACGAGGATGGTTCGACCAGAAAACGGGGAATGGAGATCTCCGCTACGTGTATCTCTCCACAGCAGTCTGGCCCGTCGTTGAGATAAAATCCGCGCTTCAGAAAAGCCATGGTTATGGTAACATCCGCCTGGATTGTGGGGCTGGAGGAGAAACCGGTGGTTGCCTCAAGCCCCGAGGGAATATCAATTGCAAAGGTGATGGCACCTCTCTCTTCGTGAATTGAGTTGATCAGTTCGATTCCATCCGAAAGGGGTGACGCAAGCTCCACTCCTGGCTTGCCCGGTCGGAGGCCGGTACCGGTCATAGCATCAATAAGTGCGTCGTAATGGCTCTCCCCCACAAATGGTCTTGCTTCATCAAGGCTTGAGAAGATGCGAAGGTTTGTCAGATGCTCTTCGTAGGCTTGCAGAATGGCAAATCCTTCACGATTGACCCCTTGCAGCAAACTTGGCGGGTAGAGCAGCACGAGATCAACAGAGGCTTCGAGGTTGAGGAGATGACGGGCAAGAACAAAGCCGTCTCCGCCATTGTTTCCCTTGCCACAAACAACAAGGAAAGTCGTTCCGGCAAAAGAGTCCCTTTCGAGACTCTCTTTGATAACACAAAGGCATTCACGGCCAGCAAGCTCCATCAGCCGGTTCTCGCCGATATGGAGCTGTTCAATTGCCGCCTTGTCGGCTTTTTGCATCTCTTGTGCGGTGACAACAGGCAGCATGATGGATTTTTTTTTCTTGTCGGTTTTGCTTAAAGAAGTTCGTCAAGGTGCAGGGCCTGTTCGAGCGAATGATAGTAAGCACTTTTTAGCTCATCAATCGTGAAGGCAAGAACCTTTTTGCCGTTCAAGGCTATGGTTGCATCCTGCTCAATAACCTTGCCTATGGCACAAATCGGCACATTGTGTTTGGCCGCAGTCTCCATCACCTCGTGACTTTTGTCTGGAGAGATGCTGATCAGGACTCTGCCCTGTGCTTCCGAAAAAAGTTGTTGCTGGATACGGAAAGGGGAGTTCTCTGCATTTTCCATGTCAACGGTGAAACCAAGCGGAGCATCGGCATTCATGATGGCTTTTTCAGCAAGCGCAACAAAAAGACCGCCGTCTGAAATATCGTGTGCGGAATGCACAAGTTTGTTTTCGGCAAGCGTTATGAGCAGCCGCTGGAGGTTTGTTTCGTGCTCAAGGTCAATTGATGGAGCATCCTGGCCAGGCGTACCGTATTGCATTACCAGGTATTCTGAACCATCAAGCGTAAGCGCCGGATTTCCCAAAAGAAGAATGGTGTCGCCAGCATGGGTGAAGGTTGAGCCGACAAGGTTGTCGATATCATCAAGCAGACCGATCATGCCTATGGTAGGGGTCGGGTAGATTGCGGTGCGCACACCACCAATGAAGGTTTCATTATAGAAACTGACATTGCCGCCGGTTACCGGGGTGTTGAAGGCCCTGCATGCCGCTCCCATTCCGGCAACAGACTCCCTGAACTGGAAGTAAACTTCCGGTTTATAGGGATTACCGAAATTGAGACAATTGGTTATGGCCAAAGGCCTTGCTCCCGAACAGGCAATGTTCCTGGCACATTCAGCGACGGCAATTTTCCCGCCAGCCAAAGGATTGAGATAGACGTAACGGGCATTGCAGTCCGTCTTCATGGCGATACCTTTTTTCGTCCCCTTGATGCGGATTACTGCGGCATCAGTGTGGCCCACAGGAGTCACCGTATTGGTCTGCACCATGGAGTCGTACTGGCGATAGACCCACTGTTTGCTCGCTATATTGGGGCGTGAAAGCAGTTCAAGGCTGAGCGCTTTAAAGTCGAGGGTGTTGTCGTCAGCAAGCTCTGCAACCGGAGTCGCCGGTTTTTTTTCAATGGCTTCACGGCTATAGACCGGCGCACCTCCCCCAAGCACCAGTGATTCAGCCGGGATTTCGGCCACAATGGCTCCATCGTGAAAAACTCTCAGACGATTGTCGTCAGTGACTCGTCCAATGACGAAGGCCTGAACATCCCATTTTTTGTACACCTCAATAATTTTCTCCTCAAATCCTTTTTCGGCGACAATAAGCATTCGCTCCTGCGATTCGGAGAGCATGATTTCGTAAGCGCTCATCCCGGCCTCACGGATTGGCACAAGATCAAGATCAATCTCAATGCCTCCTGATCCTGTTTTTTCAATGCCTCGGGCGCTCATTTCCGAGGTTGAGCTGGTGATGCCAGCAGCTCCCATATCCTGCAAGCCAACCACATAGCCGGTGGCAATGGCTTCAAGGGTGGCTTCAAGCAGCAACTTTTCTGCAAAAGGGTCGCCAACCTGAACACTGGGGCGTTTGTCTTCGGAGGCTTCGCTGAGATCTTCAGAGGCGAATGTTGCGCCGTGAATGCCGTCCCGTCCGGTGGAGGAACCGACAATCAGCACGGGATTGTCTTTACCGAGGGCGGTTGCGCTGACGGTTTTATGGTGTTCCACAATGCCGACAGACATGGCGTTGACCAGTGGGTTTCCGGTATATCCCTCTTCAAAATAGATTTCACCACCGACGGTCGGAACACCAAAGGAGTTTCCATAATCGCCAATACCCCTGACAACGCCATCAACCAGGTAGCGGACATGAGGGTCTTTTGGTGAGCCGAACCGGAGAGAGTTGAGTGAGGCGACCGGTCGGGCACCCATGGTGAAAATGTCGCGATGAATCCCGCCGACACCTGTTGCCGCTCCCTGATAGGGTTCAACGGCTGAAGGGTGGTTGTGTGATTCAATCTTGAAGGCAACCGCAAGATTGTCGCCAATATCAACCAGACCTGCGTTTTCTTCGCCAGCAGAGGTAAGCAGGGAGCCCCCTTCGCGAGGAAGGGTTTTCAGCACCGCTATCGAATTTTTATAGCTACAGTGTTCCGACCACATGACGGAGAACACTCCCAACTCAGTAAATGAAGGAGTTCTCCCAAGAATAGCAAGTATTTTGCCGTACTCTTCAGCATTAAGGCCATGTTCTGCCGCAACGGCAATGGTGACTTCAACTTCAGTATGTTTCATTATGTGCCAGTAAACGTTTCAATGGTTCATGGCTGCTGGCCATGACAGTTTTTATATTTTTTTCCGCTTCCGCATGGGCAAAGGTCATTTCGGCCCGGTTTTTTTTCAGCGTAGACAGGCTGTTGCAGGATCTCTTCATCCTCATTCTCATGCTCATCCTCATCTCCAACGATTGAGTAAACACTTCCTGCTGAGGAGTGCTGGGCCACCAGTTTATCCTGTCTGACTGCCGCTTTCCGCTGGCGCTCTTCTATCTCGTTTGCCTCTTCAGGATCGACAGGAAACAGCTTGAATGCAAGAGAGAGCGTTTCGAGTTCAATGTCGCTCAAAAGATCGATAAAGAGACGGAAGGCCTCCTGTTTGTACTCCAGAAGCGGGTCTTTCTGGCCATAAGCGCGTAAATTGATTCCTTCTCGAAGTGAATCAATCTCCCGGAGATGCTCTCTCCAGCGGAGGTCAATGACACTCAGTACAGCATATTTTTCAATCTGTCGCATAATCTCTTCCGGCACAGCAGCCTCTTTTCGACGATAGAAGGCGAGTGCAGCATCATAGAGTTTTTCGGCGGTCACATCGACACCTTCACGTTCAAAAGTTGCCCTGTCAGGTTTGAACTCAATGGAGAGTTCTCGCATCAACTGCTCCTCAATGCCATCGACATCAAAATCCTTGTGATATTTTTTGACTACCGTATCGCTGTAATCTTTCAGGAGGTCGAGGATGTCGCTGGTCAGCCGCTCTTTGATCAGGCCGTTTTTGCGCCGTGAATAGATAACCTCACGCTGCTGGCTCAGTACATCGTCATATTCGAGCAGTCGTTTTCTGATTGCAAAGTTCTGCTCCTCAACTTTTTTCTGTGCACGTTCAATCGATTTCGTGATCATGGAGTGCTCAATCACATCACCCTCCTCATGGCCAAGGCGGTCCATGACAGAAATTACCCGGTCGGAACCGAAGAGGCGCATCAGCTCATCTTCGAGGGAGACAAAAAAGACCGATTCGCCGGGATCGCCCTGTCGTCCTGCGCGTCCACGGAGCTGGCGGTCAATACGGCGGGACTCGTGGCGTTCGGAACCAAGGATAAAGAGCCCTCCACGTTCGCGCACACCCGGTACAAGCTTGATATCTGTTCCGCGTCCTGCCATGTTGGTGGCAATGGTCACCGCCTCCTTCTGCCCGGCTTCGGCGACAATTTCTGCTTCACGATCGTTTTGCCGGGCGTTGAGGACGTTGTGGGCGATCTTTTTAGCTCGCAGCATTCTCGAAAGCGTTTCAGAGACATCGACACTGGTTGTGCCGACGAGCACTGGCTGACCTTTTTTCTGCAGCTCCTCAACCTTCAGGACGATAGCATTATACTTTTCCCGTCGTGTTTTATAGACCAGATCGTCCATATCTTTTCGGATAACGCTGGCATTGGTCGGAATAACAACAACATCAAGTTTGTAGATTTCATAAAACTCTGAAGCCTCGGTTTCTGCCGTGCCGGTCATGCCTGAAAGTTTTTTGTAAAGACGGAAAAAGTTCTGGATAGTGATGGTTGCCATGGTTTGCGTTTCACCTTCAATCTTGACATTCTCCTTGGCTTCTATTGCCTGGTGCAGCCCATCGCTGTAGCGGCGACCGGGAAGGATTCGTCCGGTAAATTCATCGACAATCATCACCTGTCCGTTTTGAACAACGTATTCGTCGTCTCGCGCAAAAAGGGAGTAGGCTTTCAAAAGCTGACTAATGTTGTGCAGCCGCTCGGAACGGTCGGCAAACAGACGGTAGACCGCATCTTTTTTCTGGACTTTTTCAGCAACAGCGACGGCTGTATCACTTTCAATAGCGGCAACTTCAAGCCCAACATCCGGGAGCATGAAAATATCGCTGTCCTGGTGGCTGAGCTTGCTGAGAAACTCCCGCCCTTTGTCGGTCAGATCGATAGTGCCTCCCTTTTCATCGACAGCGAAATAGAGCGCATCGTCAACTTCCTGCATTCGGCTTGAGTTGTCTTTCAGATACTCGTTCTCTGTACTCTGCACCAGCTTCGCCACGCCCGCCTGTGAGAGCATCTTGATATAACGGCTGTTTTTTGGTTGCCCACGTTTGACACGAAGCAGCGCAAGGCCCGCATTTTCATCAGCTGGTTTGGTTTTCATGAGTTTTTCAGCATCGGTCAGATACGATGCAACCAGATGCTGCTGGGCGCGGACCAACTGCTCAATCCAGGGCCTGATGTCCTGAAATTTGCTGTTGTCGGCATTGGGAACCGGCCCTGAAATGATAAGCGGTGTTCTGGCTTCATCAATCAGCACACTGTCCACCTCATCAACAATGGCGTAATAGAAGTTCCGCTGCACCATCTCTTCCGGGGTGCTTGCCATATTATCACGCAGATAATCGAACCCGAACTCGTTGTTGGTGCCATAGGTTATGTCGCAGGCATACTGATCCCTGCGCTCCTCGGGACGCATGGTATTGAGAATCACCCCCACCGAGAGATTGTGAAAGGCAAAGACAGGGTTCATCCACTCCTTGTCTCTCTGGGCAAGATAGTCATTAACGGTAACGACGTGAACGCCTCTTCCGGTCAAGGCATTGAGGAATACGGGCAATGTTGAGACGAGGGTTTTACCTTCACCGGTTGCCATTTCGGAAATTTTTCCTGAATGGAGAACAATACCGCCGATAAGCTGGACATCGTAAGGAACCATATTCCAGATCATCTCCCTTCCCACGACTTGATACGTGTGCCCTTTAAGACGAACGCAAGTCTCTTTGACAAGGGCAAATGTTTCAGCCAGAATATCCTCCAGTGCTGAAGCGGTTGCCTTTTCATACTCTTCAGCAAGGGCATCAAGGCGACTGTTTATTGTTTCCGCCTCCTCAAGATTGATGTCCGGGTTATCAAGTTTCAGAGACAGATTTTTTTTCTCTTCCTCCAGAGGTTTCAGAATAGTGCGGACTTTCTGTTTCAGTTCTTGTCCCTTATCCCGCAACTGGTCATCGCTGAGTGATACCAGGCTTTTCTGCAGTTCGTTGATACTGCCGATAAGAGGCTGGATTTTCTTGATATCTTTTTCGTGTTTGGAGCCAAAGATCTTTTCAAAAATTTTCAACATAGGAGAGTGTACGCTCTAAAATTTCGTTTTTTCGGAAACAGCAATGCCTGACGCGGCACTCTTTTCGCCCTGATATAATAAGTTTGTCAAGGTATTGAATTAGAGATTGATAAAAAAGCAGGAAGCACTGAAAAAAAGGCAGCAACAATTGTCCACTTCTTTTCTCGTCATTGATAATATACAGGGTTTGAGGTGTCAATGAGTTCCTCCGGCCAGTTCAGCAAAAAAATCTTTCAGGTGCCTTGTACCATAAGCAGGAGCGACATGGTCAAATTTGAGTGCTTCAATGGCGAATAAAAAGAGGTCGGCCAGATTTCGGTTAAAGAGGCCTGTAACCATAAGTCCCCCTTCAGCGAGCCAGAAAGGAAGAGGAGTTATCCAGGGCGTTTTACCGCAGGCATGGAACGCCATCTCCATAACTTCCCTGAAGGTATAGACATCCGGGCCACCGACAGGAATTTCACAGCATTCACCCTCCACTGCATCAACACAAGTTTTTGCCAAATCGGCACCGTGTATCGGATTGATTTTTTTTTCTCCCTCTCCGATCATGAAGATATGGCCGCTTTGAGCCATTGAAAAAAATCTGCCCATATCGGAAAAGTAACCGTTGGGACGTATGACTGCCCATGCAAGGCCTGATTGTTTCAGTTCAGCAACAAAGAGCTCGTGTGCCTTGATGGAAAGAACCTCAGCCATTTTATCGTGGTTGAAGACCGAAACGTAAATAAATCTTGAGACCTTTGCATCAAGCGCCTGATCAAGAATTCTTTTGTTGCCCAGATAGTCTACGTCATGGCTTGTCAGTTCCGGATGGGGAGCCGTGAGGCCAAGCGCCGAAAACACAAGGTCAACACCGTTACAGATCCCTTTGATACTTTCGGGAGAGGTCACATCACCAATAACCATTTCATCGATCAGATGGTGAATCGCAGGCTCTCCGTGTAAACCCGGATGTTTAATTTTATCCGGATCTCTTACCAGCGCCCGAACATGATAGCCTTTCTCCTTGAATTCCCTGACAGCATATCTGCCAAGGTATCCCGAGGCACCAGCAATCAGTACTTTTTTTATCGGTGTCATGAACGCTCCGTCATGGTTGATGTTTGTTCAAGAAAAAATTTAAAAGGATCGAAGTTTTTTTACCTCTTTTCGCCAGCAGTGGAAAAGAATATGCCCCGCGTAACCTGCAAAATCCGGGTTCAGGAAAGTACGCGCCTCAGCATCAAGAGCAAGATAACTCGCGGGAGTTAAAGATCGAAGAGCTGTTGTGCTGTTGAACCATTTTTCAAGGTATTGTTTGACATGGGTATCAATCGGAAATGCGTCAAAACGACCAAGGCCAAAGAGTGCAATACAGTCAGCAATTTTAAATCCGATCCCCCTGTTTTGACACAATGTGTTACGCAGCTCTGAAAGAGGAAGCTCTCGCATTCCTGGGTGGTCAAAGTTGATTCGGCCTTCGGCAACTCCCTGGGCAGCAAGAACAATATTGGATGCCCTGATGCGATTGTTATTGGTGCAGATGCTGAAAGCGAGGGGATCAACGGCAGCAAGCCGTTCCGGAGTTGGAAAAATATGGAGAGGGATTTCCTTTCCAGCAAGGGTTATGAATGTTTTTTCCCCATAGCATTGTTGAATCATTGAAACCTGTTTTCTGATCAGATGCATTCCAATACCCTGGGCGCACATAAAAGAGATCATCGTCTCGAAAGGATCCTGCCGCAGAATTCTCAGAGATAAATAGTCGCCTAATATCTTCCAGAGTTCTTGATACAAGGGAGGGAAATGTTCTGAAAAAATATATTTATGGTCAATATCAAGCGACAAGTAATTGCTTATAAAATCAGGTAATAGACGGTTTCTTACTGTATTTGAAGTCGATTGTATTTCTAATGTATTGTCAGAAATTTGCCGTAAAACAACAGGACTTCTTCCTATTACTGACACATAATATTCTGGTCTATCAGTATCAATAATCCATAAAAATGACTGACCACTAAACAGTGAATCCTTAAGATTAATTTCATTATTAATTCTTATTACTTCCTTGTATAACATAAATTCTTTTTTGTCTTAAAATAGCAAATAACTCAGTTGTTGAAGAGTGAAAAAAGTTTTTTGCCTGTGTTTATTAAGTCTTTGTTTTAAAACAGATTAAATGTTTTTGTATAAAAAAATTTTATCATTAGTTTCTCATTGTTTTTTTATATTATATTCCTTATGAAAAATAGTTGTTGATGATAAGTATTTATTTCTATTCGTCATAAATAATCTTATTTATTATAAGTTTCATGGTTATTGTTATTGAAGTAAATTGCTTTATTATATTAATATAGAGTTGTTATAAGATGAGCTATGGTAAAATTCTTTTTCTTTTTACTCAAAGATTTTTCTATGATTAAGCTCTTAAATATTAAGAAGATAAATAGATTTATGGCTTAGTTTTTCGGTATACAAATTTGAAAGGTTTTGTGTTTGATAAATCCGGTGATTATCATTAATACATGAGATACTTAACAAAATACTTCAATTCATTGGTCTTTTCTTATATTATACCGTATTATTTTTTGCCATAGTTTCAGCAGGCTTGTTATCAATTTTCTTTTGAGATATGAAGAGCCGCCAAAACGTATTTATTGGCAGTTTGTAGAGGCTGACCAGCGCTTTGTTCTATGAGAGATGTATCAAGGTAAAGAAATGACTCAGCGAAGACTGGGGAGTTTCTTCAGCCTGTATGAGCTCGAAAGTGAGGTTCTGAGCTTCGGGGATAAAGAGGGAGAGGACGGCAGCTTCAGCGACATCGCTCCGCTGAATAACCCCGGTTTCGATGCGGTCGCCGGTATCAAAAATCATGGAGTGCATCAAAGGAGGGCCATCAAGCAGGCCGCCGGGGCGGAGAATAGTGTAGGAAAATCCCGGTTCAGAGTAGAGTCTGCGCACCTCATTTTCACTTTCAAGCTTCATGGTAAGGAGCTGACCGTATTTGTTCAAGGGGTGGTCTGCTTTGGTTACGGATAGAGAACTTATGAGAATGAAGTGCTTGACCCCATGTTCTTTAGCGAGTTTTGCCAGTCTTTTGATGCCATCACGGTCGATAGCCGATGGTGGCGGGGAAGCCGGATCAGTGACATTACCACCAACAGCGCAGATAACGGCATCGGCATGGTAGAGGGCTGCTTTGATCTCTTCGGGATGCTCAAGAGTGCCGATGGTCAGTTTATCGATGATTTCCGGGCCGAAAAGCTCCAGTGCTTTTGCCCCTGATCGGACAAAAAGATGGTAGTCAAGGTGATGACTTTGCAGGCATTTGACGATCCACTCTCCTGTTCTGCCGGTAGCGCCAGCGACCAGTACCGTTCCAGTAAATGAGGTCATAAATCAGTATCTATCTGAAGTTATTTTTTTAGTTGAAGAGCGAGAATTTGACATTACAGACCATCGTAAGATCAACCAAAGCGTGCAGAAAGATGACGCTTCTGATGTCGCGATACCAGAAAAAGCTCAAAGCCCAACTGCCTGCAATCAGCATCTGAACCGGCATGAAAAATGGTTTGTAGGGGCTTGTCTGTACCACATGTTCCGGCAAAATATTGATCCAGAAAAGGCCATGGATCAGGCCGCTGTAGATCACAAAAAAGAGAAAGCCGGTCATAAAAAGTGCCCAAGAGTTCTGCGTGAGGCGACCAGCGAGTGAAGTGCCGATACGGAAGAGTGCATAAAACATGAAGGTTTCCGCAATGCCGTTGCCGACGCTGAAGACCAGGACGGTCAGTGGCTCAAGAGTACGTCCGCCGTCGGTGGTGGAGTGTGAATAGACCCACGCATTAATGGCAACAACCACAAAAGAGGTAACCAGCAGTATGACTCTCCTGGAGTCGAATTCCGGGTTGAAGGTCACAATATCTTTCCTGAAAAAGAGAATGCCAACAAGAAAGGCAAAGGCCCAGTAACTATAAATCATTATTGGTACAGGGATGGATCGCAATAATAAGAACAATTCCTTCAGTTCAGCAGGGAAGAGATACATCATTGGTACTGACATGGTGGCGTAAGGGTTTTGGTTCAGGAAAGAGTCTCGGTATTCTCTGTAAAAGCCTCTGCATGATAAGAGCTTCGTACAAAAGGAGCTGACTGTACATGTCGAAACCCTGTGGCTTCAGCGATGATTTTGTACTGCTCAAACTCATCAGGCGGGATGTAGCGTACAACCGGCAGATGCAGGGGGGATGGTTGCAGGTACTGGCCGATTGTTACCATGTCGCAACCATGACTCCGCAGGTCATGAAGCGAAGCAATAATCTCGTCAGAAGTTTCACCCATACCAACCATGATGCCCGATTTTGTGGCCAGGCCGTGCTTCTGCTTTGCCCGTTGCAAAAGCTGGAGAGATGCTGTATAGCTTGCTTGCGGGCGCACCTTCGCGTACAGGGAAGGCACCGTTTCAATATTGTGGTTCAGTACTTCAGGCACCTCGGCCATTACCCGGTCAAGTGCATCCTCATTATCCTGAAAATCCGGAATGAGGCATTCGATGCTGAGCGAAGGGTTCAGCTTGCGGATGGCTCGTATCGTCTCAACCCACTGTTCTGCCCCTCCGTCATGGAGGTCATCACGGGTGACGCTGGTCAGAACGGCATGCTTCAGTTTCATTGATTGTACTGCCATGGCTATGTTGCGTGGTTCCTGTGGGTCAAGTGCAGGCGGGTTTACTGCCTTGCCTACCGCGCAGAACCTGCAAGTTCTCGTACAGACATTGCCGAGCAGCAGAAACGTCGCCGTACCCCGTGACCAGCACTCCTGCAGGTTGGGGCACATTGCGGATCGGCAGACCGTATGCAGACTGTGATGGCCAAGCAACTTTTTCGTCGCAGCAAACGATGCCCCCGAGGCCATCCTGATTTTTAGCCATTCCGGTTTTTTTCCAGGAGCAGGTTCCATAACGAGATGGTGCGTAACGGTTATTGAGGACTAATTCCCCAATATAACAGCTTTCTGGTTGAAAAAATGAGGGGAGCGGAGCTGATTTTGTGTATTTGCCTTCTCAAACCAGAGAGGATACATCTTTTTTTAGTGCAGTTGACTGTTGTGAGTCTACCGATTACCGCACACGGACCTTGAACATGTTCATGGAAAGCCTTGAAAAAAAATAGATTACTCCCTTTTTTGCAAAATTAGCACGTTTTTGCATCCTTGAGTCAAGATATGGCACTTTGTAAAGTTACCAAAGAATTGTAAATTTGCGCCAGATTGACAGGTAAGTCTGAATGACTCTCAATGAGTGCAATGCCTCTCCTTTCTCTCAATCGCAATGCCGGGTCTCGTCAACGTCCAACTTAACGGATATGGATTTTTTTTCCGTTCTCTACTACCGGTTTAAAAAAGTCTGGAAAGCAGTTCGTCTTTATCTTGTTATTGCAGGACCTGGTCTTGTCGTGATGATTGCCGACAATGATGCTGGCGGCATTACCACTTATGCTGCGACAGGAGCCAAATATGGCTATCACCTGATATGGTTTCTGCTTCTGCTTATTCCTGTTGCCTATTATGTTCAGGAGATGACCGTCAGGCTTGGTGCTGTGACAAAGCGGGGACATGCCGAAGCCATTTTTGAAAGTTTCGGCGCTTTTTGGGGGTGGTTTTCACTCCTTGATCTGATGATTGTGGACTGGTTGACGCTGGTCACCGAGTTTGTGGGCATGACTGCTGCGTTAAGTATTTTCGGTGTTCCCGCCTGGCTGACAGTGATTCTTGTGATTTTGCTGATGAGCATTATTGTGCTGAATGGTCGATACTGGACCTGGGAAAAGATCGCTCTCGGCTTTTGTCTGCTGAACCTTATCTATATTCCAGCGGCCTTCATGGTCAATCCCTCCATTTCTGATATCGTCGGTCAGGGATTGATTCCCAATCTTCCCGGAGGTCTCACCAATGAGCTTTTCTTTCTGCTTATGGCCAATATTGGCACAACCATTGCGCCATGGATGCTCTTTTTTCAGCAAAGCTCAGTGGTCGACAAGGGGTTGCAGGAAAAAGATATCAAAATGGGCAAAATTGATACTTTTATCGGTTCTATTATTACCGTTGCTATTGCCATTTTCATCGTTATTGTTACCGGGACGCTTCTGAACGGGGCACCAATCGATGATGCTGCCACTGCCGCCAGACTCTTGATGGAAACAAATCACTATATCGGAGCTTTCATGGCCATTGGTTTGTTTGATGCAGGTCTGCTCGGAGCAATCTGTATTTCACTTGCAAGTTCATGGGCATTCGGAGAGATTTTCGGATGGGCGCACTCACTTAATACAAAGGTAAAAGAGGCCCCATGGTTTTATATCTCCTTTATTTTTACTTTAGCAACTGCCGGTGTCGTTCCCTTGATACCGGGAGCACCGCTTGTGCTCATCACTCTTTTCGTCCAGGTCGTTGCTGTAACCCTTCTGCCCGCAGCTCTGGTCTTTCTGATTCTCTTGCTCAACGATAAAAAGACCATGGGGGAGTACGCCAATACTCGCTTGCAAAATATTGTCAGCAGTTTCATCGTCGGTTCAATTATTATTCTTTCAACGATGTATGGCGTCAGTGCACTTTTCCCCAACATTTTCCAATAATTGAGGATATCAGGTCATGAGGACGATCAATCAGTTTTTCAGCAAGATCCGTGAAATCAATCAGCGCTATGCCAAACCAACAGTCGAAATGTCTCGCGGCGTTAAATTCTCTCTGGCAGTGCTCAGGATTTACCTGTTTCTGCTCGTGGTGTTGATGATCTATAAATTCATAACGGTTATCAAGGTTTTATAAAACGGAAACGCCAATGGTTACAGTACTGAATCGCGAGTTTTTTCTGAGCGAGATTGTTGGTCGCCGGATCTATTTAAAGTCAAATTCAATTGGCAAACTGAAGGATCTTGTTATCCAGGAGAATGCCGGTAAAATTCCGGAAGTAACCCATTTGCTGGTTCACCGTCCCTATGGTGACTCCCGTCTTCTGATTCCCTGGGAAGAAATTACCCTGATTTCCAACACCGAAATCATTTCTGAAATCACCACGACTGAAGGGTACGAACTGAACCCTCTTGACAATCATATCTTCCTGAAAGACTACATCCTTGACAAGAAAATCCTTGACATGGATGGTCATGAGGTTGAGGTTGTCTACGACGTCAAGCTTATCTTCCAGAACGAAAGGCTTTTTGTCAGTGAAGTGGATTTTAACCGGTTTCGCATTCTCCGCCGGATGGGCTTTAAAAAGCTGGCCAATTATCTTGCAAAATACAAGGAGGGCTCCAGTATTTCCTGGCTTTATGTACAGCCCTTGCCTGAAACTATCGGGAGTTTTGAGGGCAACGTCAAGCTCAATGTCCTCAAGGAAAATATCAACGACATCCATCCTGTCGATCTTGCCGACATTCTCGAAGAGCTCGAAGGTAATCAGCGCATAGCAGTTTTTAACGAGCTTGAGCCTGAGTTGGCCTCCGATACACTCGAAGAGGTGGAACCGAGAGTGCAGCGGGAACTGATACGGTCCATGCAAAAAGAGAAAGCTGCCGGACTGATCAACGAGATGAGCCCTGCACAGGTTGCCGGAATACTCTCGGTGCTGCCAGCCTCTGAAGCCGATGAGATTATCGAATTTGTCGATAGTGAAAACAAGGAGAGGGTGCAGCAGCTCATCGATCAGACGGACGAAAATATCATGCTCTACTCCACGCAGCAGGTGATCAAACGCCCGGTTGATACCATGGTCAAAGAGGTGATCGATAATTTTCGGGAAGTTGCCGGTGATATGGATGTCATTATGTACGTCTATGTTGTCAGTGCAGACAATATTCTGCAGGGAGTTGTTGACATCAGGGAGTTGATTGCGGCTGAGCCAGAGCAGACACTTGGTGATATTATGACGGACAATATTATTTCGCTGAATGCGGATGATACGCTCCATGACGCGGTTGACATGTTTTTCCGCTATTCTTTCAGGGCGATTCCTATTACTGATGAACATGATTATCTGCTTGGAGTGGTCTCCTTTCATGATATCAAGGGAGTCAAGCCAAGGCTGGATTAACAGGTGAAAGATCTGCTGCTCTCTTCAATGGAAACGGAAGACAATTTCTGAATTTACAGGGTACTACAACAGATGGATTTTACACACCTTGACAGCAGCGGAAACATTGCCATGGTCGATGTTTCCGGAAAACCAGGTACGCTCAGGACGGCCAGAGCTTCCGGATGTATTCTTATGCAGCCGGAAACCATCGAGCTGCTTTCCCGTGACGCTCTTCCGAAGGGCAATGTTCTGACGACGGCCAAGCTTGCCGGCATCATGGCAGCCAAAAAGACCGCACATCTTATTCCTCTCTGTCACCAGCTCAATCTTTCGTGGGCCGATATTGTTTTTGATGTCCAAAAAGAGTGTATAGTCATTGTTGCAACCGTTAAGACAAAAGAGTCAACCGGGGTGGAGATGGAGGCGTTGACTGCCGTATCGGTTGCCGCGCTTACCATCTACGATATGTGCAAGGCGGTGGACAAAACGATGGAGATAGGGTCAATAACGCTGGAGAAGAAAACCGGCGGAAAATCTCATGATTCTGATGGCTACCGGCCGAAAACATCAATTCTTGTGCTGTCGGACTCGGTTTCTTCGGGTCGGGCGGTCGATCGGTCAGGCCAATTGCTGCGAGAAGGGTTCGAGGCTTCCGGATGCCCGGTTGGCGAGGTGAGAGTCATTGCCGACGATCAAGAGGAGATTCTGTCAGTTATTGATGAATGGACTGGTAATGGTGTTGAACTTATTATTACAACGGGGGGGACAGGTCTTGGGCCTCGCGATGTAACTATAGATGCACTTCTTCCAAAATTTTCTCGTAAATTAACAGGGGTCGAGCAAGCGTTGTTTCACTGGGGACAAGGAAAAATCAGGACAGCCATGCTTTCAAGGCTTGCGGTCGGTATGGTGGGATCGTCGATGGTAATCTGTTTGCCGGGAAGTTCGGGAGCGGTCAGCGATGCGATCGAGGTGCTTGTACCTGCAATATTTCATGCTTTTGCCATGATAAAAGGGGAGGGACACTCATGATGATAACTGTTCAGGAGGCGCACACACTTATCCGGCAGACACTTGCGCCGTTGGGCACTGAAGAGTTGCCACTTGATCAGATTCAGGGAAAAGTGCTCGCCGGTGACCTTGCTGCGCCCTTTTCGCTTCCGCGTTTTACCAATGCGGCTATGGACGGCTTTGCTCTCCAATGGAATGATATTTCTCATGCAACAGAAGAATTGCCGGTGCGGTTGCAGCTTAACCAGTCCATTCCGGCTGGCACACTCTCAACCTTGCCGGTAACTTCCGGATGTTGCGCAAAAATCATGACTGGTGCGCCTCTGCCTGAAGGAGCCGATACGGTTGTGGCATTTGAGCAGACCAGCGGTTTTGGTTCGGACTCTGTTGACATCTTCAAAACGCCGAAATATGGAGCCAACGTTCGTTATTGTGGTGAAGAAGTCGCCGAGGGAGAAATACTGTTCTGCAAAGGGGAGTTGCTCTCTCCTTCCGAAATTGCCGTTCTTGCCTCATTCGGTTTTGCCTCAGTTGTTGTCCATCGAATGCCGAAAGTTGCGATTGTGACCGTTGGAGATGAAGTTCGCATGCCCGGTGAAGAGGTTTCCGGTGCACAGATCTATAACAGCAACCGTTTCATGCTCGAAGCCGCATGCCGTTCTCTGGGGATTGAGCCAGTCGGACTCCATCATGCTTCAGACGATAAGGTGGTGTTACGCGAAGCACTGGCGCTGGCACTGGCTGAATGCGATGTTCTTGTTACGGCAGGCGGCATATCCTCCGGAGAATATGACTTTGTCCAGCAGGAACTCTCGGCGCTTGGAGTGACCAAAAAGTTCTGGAATGTTGCTCAAAAGCCAGGTAAACCCCTCTATTTTGGAGCAACCTCTGAAGGAAAGGGCGTTTTTTCCCTGCCCGGCAACCCGGTTTCGGCACTGGTTTGTTTTGTGGAGTATTGCATTCCGGCATTGCATCTATTGCAGGAACGCGACGAAATCGCTTCTTTCAAGGCCATTCTTGCCGAACCATTTCCCACCGATAAAAAGCGGCACCGTTTTCTTTCCGGAAAGGTTTGGTCCGAACATGGCAGGCTTCTGTGCAAGGTCTCTCCAAAAGTTGAATCTCACATGATTACGTCGCTTGCGGGTTCGAACTGTCTGGTTGAAGCGGCACCTTCTTCCGTACCACTTTCTGCGGGATCGGAGGTGACCTGTACCATGCTGCCCTGGGCGGCGCTCTCATAAAAACTATGCTTTTTCACCCTTTTGAAATAGCCTTTTGCGGTTATTCCGGATCAGGAAAAACAACCCTTATCGAAAGAGTTGTACGTCATCTTTCAGCTAAATATTCCATCGCCTATTACAAGCACGGCTGTCATCATTTTGCTCTTGACCGCGAAGGCAAAGACTCCTGGATTGTTCGTCAGGCTGGAGCTGCAACTGTCATGATTTCTGATCCCGAAACAAAGGCGGTTATTACCGGGCAGACGACAGCGTCTCGGCTGCTTGAGCATCAGGTGTTTTCTGATCATGACATGCTTCTTGTCGAGGGTCTCAAGGAGCTTCCCCTGCCGAAACTAGTCGTGGTCGATGCAGAGCGTCGGATACTTGACCTTGTCAGCAATGGAACCATCACCAATATCATCGCTCTCATTGTTCCTGATGAACCGGATTCCTGTACGGCTTATGGCATTCCAATCCTGCACAGGGACCGTATCAGTGATGTCGCGCTCTTTATTGAAACTTTATTACTTGCCTATTCTTTAAAAGAGAATCCGCTGCACGGATTGATACTGGCAGGAGGGCGGAGTTCACGCATGGGAAGTGACAAGGCGCTTATCAAATACCATGCCGAAAATCAGCTCATCCATACGGCATCGCTTCTTCGACCGCAATGTCAGAAAGTTTTTGTCTCCTGCCGGGAGGAACAGGCTGAAACATACCGCCATTTCGGGATTCCTCTTATAACCGACTCCTATCTCGGCATCGGACCTATGGGGGGGCTGCTCTCTGCTCAGCAAGCCTGGCCAGATGCGGCGTGGGTTGTTGCGGCATGTGATCTGCCTTTTCTTGATGAGACCATTGTCCGGCAACTCTGCTCAGCACGTCATCCGCTGCGTTTCGCGACAGCCTTCCGGCATCCTCAATCAGGCCGTATCGAGCCGCTCTGTGCCTGTTATGAGCCAAAATCCCGCAGCAGACTTCTTTTTCGGCACCTGGAGGGGGACAACTCACTCTCAGCCTTTCTCGACGAGTCACGTATCGAAGAGCTTCTGCTCCAAAACTGCGCCGCACTCCAGAATGTCAACAATCCTGAAGGCTGGCAGGGCACACGCCTGTCGTCATGACATCCGTACAGGGGAGAGGGTTCATGAGCTTGGTACGAGACAAAAAAAGTTTATAAAATTTCATCTGCACAAAAAAGACGGGAGAGTTTCCCGCCTTTCATTAATCATGGAGAAGTAGTGCTCACTTGCTCTGCTTAACCATGTAAGCGACAGCATCGCCAACCTGTTTGTCGGTAAGTTTTGGATTACCACCTTTTGGCATCATGATCCCAGTTTTACCTTTAAATCCTTTGATTGATTTGCTGACCAGCACAGCCTCGCCCTGAGCGATGCGTGTTGCCCATGCAGCCTTATCGCCTGTTTTGGGAGCTCCCATCATGCCCGTTTTGTGGCAGGTTACACAGCTTGCATCGTAGGTGGCTTTACCTGCTGAAGCATTGTAGGCGGCATTGGCAGCGGCAGAGTTCATTGAAAAAATAAAGAGAGCACAAAAGGCGGCTGAAACGAAACGATACATAGTCGGGATTCCTTTACGTTTTATTTTATGGGAAGGGTGGATAGTTTGATAATACAAAATCTTCATTTTAACATTTTATCAGTATGAATCCAAATGGTTTTGACAAGGCGCAACTTTCGCCCATGAGGGGCAGATTTTAGGCTATGGCCGTTCCAACAACCATTCCTGGCTTGATTGTTCCACCCTTTACGACACGGCAGAAGAGACCCTCTTTTGGCATAATACACTCACCGGTTGCGCTCTGTATGGCACATCCAGCATTGTGGCACTCTTTGCCAATCCGGGTAATCTCAAGCACAATTTCATCTCCGATCAACAATGAGTCACCAATGATGAGAACCGAAAGATCAATGCCTCTGGTCACAATATTTTCTGCGAACATACCATGAGCCAGTTCCGGTATTTTGCGGCGCATTCTGTCAATACTCTCTCCCGCAAGAATTGAGACTTGCCGATGCCAGTTTCCTGCGTGGGCATCGCCCTCTATTCCCCAGTCGTTGCGGAGTGTGATTTCACCAACAGCCGTTTTTACAACGCCCTTTTCGGCGCTGATACAAATCGCCTCTATTAAACCCATATTTTATTTTAAGTTACGTGTTCTTGTTGCTATTCTTGAGCGATTACATCTAATCCAGTGATTCCCGTACGCTTCTGACAAGTTGTTTCCCGCTGAATGGTTTTTGGATGAAGTTTACGCCATCTTCAACCACACCGTGGCTGGCAATAATATCGGCAGTATATCCGGACATAAAAAGTGTTTTGAGGTCAGGGCAGATTGATTGTACGTTAAAGGCAAGTTCGCTGCCGTTCATCCCCGGCATGACAACATCGGTGAGGAGGAGGTCTACAACACCTTCGTGTTTGGACGCGATACGAATCGCTTCATGAGGAGTTGCAGCAGGGATGACCAGATAACCCTGCTGCACAAGAATCCGCTGGCACACATTCAGAATATCGGGTTGATCCTCACAAAGCAGTACAGTTTTTTTGTTCTGTAAAGTTACCGGATCCGCTGGTTCATATTCCACCTTATCCGTAGTTTCTTTATGCAAGGGCAGGTTGATTTTAATTGAGGTACCCTTACCCCGGGCACTCTCAAAGGAGATACTGCCGTTATTCTGTTTCACGATACCATAGACGGTCGAGAGTCCGAGGCCAGTACCTTTGCCAATTTCTTTTGTGGTAAAAAACGGTTCAAAAATATGGGAATGATGCTTTTTTTCGATACCCGATCCATTATCGGTGACTGCAAGGGTGATGTAGTGACCAGGAATTGTATCAGGATGTACGGTTTGCTCTTCCCTGTTAAGAGAGAGTCTGTCTGTCTGGATTGTGATCCTGCCAACACCAGTTATGGCATCACGGGAGTTGACACAGAGGTTGACAAGGATCTGGTCGAGCTGCGAGGGATCTATTTTGACCAAAGTTTGTCCTGCTGTTGGTCTCCAATCCAGAGAAATATTTTCACCGATCAGCCTTCTCAGCATTGAGAGCATCCCCTCAACCGTTGAATTCAGATCAAGAATGTGTGGCATTGCTATCTGCTTGCGAGCAAAGGCGAGAAGCTGCCTGGTAAGGTCAGCAGAACGTTTTGCAGCTCGTTGGATGGCATCAAGGTCAGCCTGGATTGATTGAGACAGTTTTTTTTCTGAGAGGGCCATTTCGACATGTCCAAGGATGACCCCAAGCATGTTATTGAAGTCATGGGCGATACCACCGGCAAGTTGGCCGACCATCTCCATTTTCTGGGAATGCAACAGTTGTGCCTGAAGCTTTTCATGCTCCTCTTCCAATTGAACTTGTGCTTTATGGAGACGCAACATAGTGATCCCATTGGCAAGATTATCGGCCAGTGAGGTGAGCAACGTTGTCTCCTCTTCATCAAAGGCATCAGGCTTGGCTGAATAGATAGCCAGAAGCCCAAAGACTTCACTTTCAGCTTTCAGTGGCAAAACCAGAAGTGAGGCATAACCATGCTTTATTGCCTCCTTACGCCATATATCAAAGAGCGGGTCATCAAGAATATTTTTTATTACACAGGACTGGCCTGTGCGGATTGCCATTCCTACGGGTCCTCTTCCTTGCGGAATATCTGCCCAGCAGACCTTGATATTTTTGATATAATCGCCGACGAAACCTGCCTCAGCAACAACAGATATGCTTTTTTCCCTGTCTTGTTCAGGATACCCTACCCATGTCATCCGGTAACCACCGGTTTCCACAATAATATTGCAGACCTTATGGAGGAGTTCCATTTCATCATTAGACTGAATAAGCGCTTCGTTGCATTTGTTTGTGGCCTGGAGTGCACGCGTTAGTCTCCGCAACTCTTCCTCATCCCGCAGACGATCAGTAATATCAGTAGTGATGACATGAATGACTGCTTTGCCATCAAGCTCTATTTTATTACGGAAAATCTCAACATCCCGAATGGACCCATCGGCTCTCCGGTGGCAACCTGTAAATTTATTTTGCTGCCGTGCAGGTACTGTTTTCAGGTTACTTATTATGGCTTCAGGTGTCAGCGTATTGATGTCTTTGGTATACATCTGCTTGAGTTCTTCAACCGACCACCCATACCAGTCTGCTGCTTTCTGATTAACATCAAGAACCTTCCCCGTATCGGGATCAAGAATAGCCTGGATTGCTGATTGACTATTAAAAAGTGTCTTGAACCGTTCCTCACTTTTCCTGAGTCCTTGTTCGGCCTCTTTGCGCTCGGTGATGTCGTCAATTATTACCGTAAAATAGCCTTTCTGCAAGCTATAGACAGAGATGTCAAAGTGCTTGTGCAGTGTTTCAAGGTAAAACTCAAACCGATCGGGCACTCCGCTCTCGGCTACCCTCAAGTGTTTCTCGATAAACTCCGGATGTGAATTCTCTATATCAGGGAATACCTCCGACGCTTTGAGTCCAACGACATTCTTGAGGCCGGTAAGCTTTTTATAACCAGCATTGACCTCTTGATGAATAAAATCAACAGGACGCTCCTTTTCATCGCAAATCACCTGGCAATGGACGCAACCATATCGCATGTTTTGAAATAAATGACAGGATGCGTCATGATGATTGCTCCTTTTCGGTCTGCTTTTGTTGCTGTGCATAAGGGTGCAGGATTGCTTTAACTCCACCGGGTATCATCGTGTTGATAGAAGAACAGTGTTAATATAAGCAATGATCTGGTCGTTTAGTTTTTATTTTTCTTCTTAAACACTATTTTTTTTGCTGCTCGCAGGCGTTTAAGCTGAGCGGGCTGCACAACCATTTTGAATGTCACTCAGTTACAGGATTGGTGAAGGGTAACTGAAAAAAATGATCGTTGTGAAAATATTTACAAAACCAGAAAATCATTTGAAAGAAAATCGTGCGGAGTGCGTAGTAGTTGGTGAGAAGTGAGTTGCTTCGTTTTTTTATGAGAGGTTTCAATTAAAGTAATAAAAGTAAAAATAACTTATGAAAAAGAATCTTGTAGCAGGTATTGTGGTTTCTCTTGCAATGACCGGTTTTTTTGGTGGCGTTTCTTTTGCCACAGATGCAGCAGCACCAGCAGCACCAGCAGCAACGCCGAAAGTAGAAGTAAAGGCTGACGCAAAGGCAGCACCGGAGAAGAAGGCTACCAAAAAGAAAGCTGCTAAAAAAGCCGCCAAAAAAGTTGAAGTAAAGAAAGAAGAAGCAAAGAAAGAAGCTGTAAAATAAGCTGACTCTTCTTGTTGATGCCGTATTGAAAAGGTGTGGTGAATTGGTGAAAGAGGTGATGGCAAGGTGTCTCTACGGTTTCGATTGCTTTTCAGAAAAGCCCTTTTTAAGGGCTTTTCTGATTATATTTCGTTCTCATTGTCGAGGTTACAACACTCTTTATATAACCGGGAGAGATTGCCATGTTTGGATTGGGTGGACAAGAGTTGCTGCTGATTCTGTTTGTTGTTCTGTTGTTTTTTGGTCCTTCAAAACTTCCTGAACTTGTAAGGGGGCTGGGTAAAGGAATGAGGGAGTTTAAAAAAGCACAGGCTGATTTGGAAAATGAATTCAGCAAAGTAGCTGAGAACTCCGAAGCCGACGATAAACCCGTTGAGGTTGTGGCCTCAAAAGAGGCTCAAAATGGTTCCTTGACTAAAAAATCGTGACAGGGCAACAATGGTTCTCCCTTATCTTGAGCATACAAGTTATCGCAAAAGTTTGTGCCCAACATCCTTTAATTGATGCTCTCATTAGCTGCTAAACAGGGGACATAATGAAACGGGAGCCAGCCGGATACCATAAAAAGAAAAAGCAAGACGACGCTCCGGTCTTGAATGTGACCGATAGTTTTTTTCCGATAGTTGGTATCGGCGCTTCTGCTGGCGGCCTTGAGGCGCTTGAGCTTTTTCTGAAAAATATACCACCCATGTGTGGTGTCGCCTTTGTGATTGTTCAGCATCTTGACCCGAGCCGCAAGGATATGATGGTTGAATTGCTTCAGCGGGTTACGGCGCTGCCGGTCGTTCAGGTTATCGATCGCCTGAAAATTGAGCCTGCCCACATCTATGTTATTCCTCCAAACAAGGACATGTCGCTGCTGCACGGAACCTTGCATCTGCTTGATCCGTTGGAGCCTCGAGGGATGCGTCTGCCCATTGATTTCTTTTTCCGCTCACTTGCCCTCGATCTTCAGGAGCAGAGTATTGGTGTTATTCTTTCAGGCATGGGTTCTGACGGGAGCCTTGGCTTGCGTGCTATCAAAGAGAAAGGTGGCGGTATTTTTGTGCAGGAACCCTCATCAGCCAAGTTTGATGGCATGCCTCGAAGCGCTATTGATCTCTGCCTGGTTGATGTTGTTGCACCTGTTGAAGAGCTTCCGGGCAAAATTCTTGCCTGGCTCAACCATCTCCCCTCATTATTAAAATTGCCTCTTCCACTGGAGGAAAAAGCGCTGAGTGGTCTGGATAAAGTGTTGATTCTTTTGCGGGTGCAGACCGGTCAGGATTTTTCACTCTATAAAAAAAGTACCATCTACCGCCGGATTGAGCGACGCATGGGTATCCATCAGATTGAAAGGATTATTGATTATGTTCGCTTTCTGCAGGAGAATCCCCATGAGACCGAATTGCTGTTCAAAGAACTTCTGATAGGAGTAACCTGTTTTTTTCGCGATCCGGCGGCCTGGGAATTATTGAAACTCAACGTCATTTCATCGCTTCTGGCAGTCCGACCAATCGGAGGTGTTCTGCGGGCCTGGGTGGTTGGCTGTTCCACCGGTGAGGAGGCCTACTCTCTTGCAATCATTTTCAGGGAGGCGATCGAAGCCGTTAAACCTCACCGAAACGTCAGACTCCAGATATTTGCAACAGACCTTGATAAAGATGCTATCGACAAAGCCCGTGCAGGATACTTTCCCTTGAACATTGCGGCAGACATTTTACCGGAACGGCTGCTGCGATTTTTTGAGCGAGATGATCACGGTTACAGAATAGCAAGGGAGATTCGTGAAACGGTGGTCTTTGCGCCACAAAATGTGATCATGGATCCACCCTTCACCAAACTTGATATTCTGATTTGCAGGAACCTGCTTATTTATTTGGAGCAGGAGCTGCAGAAAAAGCTTTTGCCTCTCTTTCATTACAGTCTGAATCAGGATGGCTTGCTTTTTCTGGGGAGCGCCGAAAGTGTGGGTTCATTGAACAACCTTTTCAAGCCGCTTGATGCTACAAACCGGATTTTTAGAAAGCATAGCAGCGGCGTTCGTCCAGAGCCCCTTGCGTTACCCTTTTCTTTTTCCCACACGCAACTCCCATTTCGGGGTGTTGTTGCCGATCAACCAAAATCACAAACGCCTGCAATCAACCTTCAGGCAATAACTGATCAGTTTCTTCTTCAGCATTATACTCCAGCAGCGGTGCTGACCAATGATCAGGGAGATATTCTCTATATCAGCGGCCATACGGGCAAGTACCTTGAGCCAGCGGCAGGCAAGGCCAACTGGAATATTTTTGCCATGGCTCGCGAAGGGCTTCGTAATGAACTGAATTTCCTGTTTGTCAGTGTTCATCACCTGAAAGGAGTTGTCACAAAAAGTGGAGTGAACATCGGGCCGAACGGAGGAGCGCAGAAGGTCAATCTTACGGTTGAGCTGCTTGAAAAGCCTGATGCATTGTGTGGTCTTTTGTTGGTTGTTTTTACAGAGTATAAAAGCGTTGCGGGTGACGGAGCAACTGCTCATCCTCAAGTTGCAGATTCAGAAGATGGTCTGCATGGGTTACTTCAGCAGGAGCTGAACCAGGCATTGGATGAGATTCTGAGTATTCGTGAAGAGATGCAGACTTCACAGGAGGAGCTCAAATCCACCAATGAAGAGATGCAATCGGCCAACGAAGAGCTGCAAAGCACCAACGAAGAGTTGACCACCTCCAAGGAGGAGATGCAGTCTATGAATGAGGAGTTGCAAACCGTTAATCACGAACTTCGCACAAAGGTGAGAGACCTGTCGGATGCAAACAACGATATGACAAACCTGCTGAACAGCACCGATATCGCAACCCTTTTTCTTGATGATGTACTCCACATCCGCCGCTTTACCACTCGGACAGCATCCATATTTAAATTGATAGCCAGCGATGTTGGGCGCCCCATAACCGATATTGTCACTGATTTACACTATCGAGCTTTGGCAGATGATGCCAAGGAGGTGCTTCACTCTTTGGTGTTTTGTGAAAAAGAGGTTTCGGCAACAGAAGGGCGCTGGTTTACTGTCAAGATCATGCCTTACCGTACCCATGAAAACCGGATTGTCGGGCTGGTGATCACCTTTACCGATATCACCATTGCGAAAAAGCTTGAAGAGAGTTTGCGGGAGAGTGAAGAGCTTTTCCGGGTTGCCATAGAGAGCGCGGATATCATTGTTGCGGGGGTTGATAAGGAACTCCGCTATACCTGGCTCTACAATCCTCATCATGAGTTCAATGCGTCGGCTTCGATCGGAAAGCGGGATGATGAGTTTCCTGAGATGCAGAACACTGCTGAACTCATGGAAGTTAAGCGAAAAGTTCTCGCAACGGGGGAGACGGTGCGCAGGGATTTGGCGATGACCTCTTCAGATGGCTCTCTCCGCTTTTATAAATTTGTCGCAAAACCACAGCGAAATGCCGATGATAAAGTGAAGGGTGTGATTACGGTTGCCGTTGACTGTACCGCTCGAAAAGAGGCTGAAATGGCTCAGCAAGAGAGTGAGGATCGTTTGCACTTTTTGTTTGAAGCAATATCTGAGGGTGCGCTGCTTCTGGATGCTGAAGGGAAAATTCTTCTGGTGAATCGTGAGGCGGAACGTATTCTGGGATTTTCACGGCATGAGATGCTGGGCAAAACGCTGGACGAGCTTCGTTGGAAAACCGTTCGGGAAGATGGTTCCGATTTTTTGTTTAAAGAGCATGCTGCGTTTCTCGCCTTGCGTACCGCCCAATCCGTCAAAGATCTTGTCATCGGTTTTTTTCAACTTGGCCATAATAGCTGCCGATGGCTCAAGATCAATGCTTTGCCATGGTTCCGGACTGGAGTGGTCACCCCATCCCAGCTCTGCATAACCTTTGTTGAAATGGCTCATCCAGACACTTTTATCGAAACTCAGAATAACCCTTTATGACAAAGAAAAGAGCTACTTCTGCCAATTTTGCTTTATTACGCCAGCAGGCTGAAGCACACCTTACGGTAACACAGCAGAAATATCCGGCGTTTTCCTCATCTCCTGATGACATGCAACGGATTATCCATGAGCTGGCAGTTTATCAGATTGAACTCGAAATGCAGCAGGATGAACTGCTTCATGCAAGGGCTGAGCTGGAGGAGAGTCTGGATTGTTACACTGAGCTTTATGACTTTGCTCCTCTTGGTTATCTGACGCTTGACCGGGAGGGAACGATACTTGAGGTGAATTTGAACGGCGCAAAGCTGCTTGGAGTCAATCGAGCCCGGCTGAAGGGCGATCGTTTAGGGCGGTTTATTGCACTGGAATCCTTTGCTGCGTTTAAAATAATGCTGGAGCAAGTATTCAGCACCAGAGATCATGGTTCCTGCGAGGCTATGCTCCAGCCTGACGGGTCATCATCTGCCGATCCTTTTGTATCCAGCAATATTGACGTTATACAAAGACATACGGTTCGCATTGATGCTGTCGTCAGCAATGATGGTCAGGAGTGCCAGGTCGTCCTGTCAGACATCAGCATGCAAAAGCAGATTGAGCGCGAGAACAAAGCGCTTCTTGACCGATTGATCAAGGCCAGAAGGGCAGAGTCCATTGGAGAAACCGACGGTAGTGCTCTTCGCAGCTTTAACCACTTGTTGCTCGATAAAGTTATTCATTCGAGGATACGGTCTGCGGTTCTTTGTTACCTTTTTACTGTCGAACAGGCAAGTTTTGTGGAAATCAAAAAACAGGTCAAGACAACAGATGGTAATCTAAGCGTTCATACGCGGATGCTTGAGGCTGCGGAGTATATCAGTTGCGATAAGGATGTCAGGGAACGCAAGGTACAAACCATTTACCGTATAACGCCGAAAGGCCAGGATGCCTTGACAAGCTACAGGGAACACCTCCGTGCCTTTCTCGGCATATAATTTTTTTTTAATCAAAGGCCCTGTGGTGAGCAGGGCCTTGCGGGTATGCATCCAGCACTTTAACTGACCCAATACTCATATCCTTGCAGGCGTTCTCCAGTTGCACCTTCATTCCTGGCATTACAGGCGCAATTCTCACCATTCTGGTTCTGTGTCAGTTCATCCGCCTCCTGATCATCAATAGCGTCCAAAAAGTCCCGGCACAAAAGATAGTCCGCCACACGATCACAAAAATCGGGGTCAGTCCGGAGTTTTTTGGAGATTAATTTTTTTGCAAGATCATGTGACATCTTTCCCCCCCCCTTTTTTGTTCCGACATTGCAACGCAAGAAGATCGAACGTTGATATTTGGATGAAAAATTCACCCATCCTTACCGAAAAATTTTTCCTTGATAAGTTACTTTAATAAATAAAGAATAGAAATAAATAGTTCATTAACGTTGTCACCAGCTCTTATTTATTTTTCGTACACTGCTTCTTGCTTTTCTCGGCATATAATTTTAAAAAATCAAAGGCCCTGTAGTGAGCAGGGCCTTGCGTGGTATGCACTCCAGCGCTTTATCCAACCCAATACTCATATCCTTGCAGGCTTTCTGCAGTTACATTATGTCTGGCATTATAGTCGCCATTCTCACCATTCAGGCTCTGTGTCAGTTCTCCCTCGGGCGTATCATCAGTGGCGCCCAAAAAGTTCCGGTACAAAAGAAAGTCCACCACACAACCACGAAAATCCTCATCAGTCTGGATTTTCCCCAGGATAAACTTTTTTGCATGCTCAAGTGACATCTCTCACCCCTTTTTTGTTCGTACATTGCAACGCAAGAAGATCGAACGTTGGCATTTCTGTAGAAATATTCCCAATCATTATGTAAACAAGCTTCGCTCTTCAATGTACTTTAATAATTAAATAATAACAATTTAAACAGGTCATTAATGTTGCCGGAGGCTCTTTTTTTTCAAGGTTCAGAGTTGAACTTTGAACGTTGAATGTTGAGAGGGAGAAAATTCTCCGCCCATCCGCCTTGATGTTGAAAGACAAGCATCACCGGTAATAATCAGATTCAATCGTTTATAGTTGCGCAATTTGATGTGTATATTCAAGACCATTTTGGTTTTATAGTTAACTGATTTGCCGTAACTACTGATGGAGTCATGATAATACCGGTCGTTATCGCAATAGACGTATTGGCGAATTCATGAAAGAGCTTGAACTTACAGAGGGTCGCTCCACCGGCATAAGAAAAATCAAACGCGCGATTGCCCAAAACGGCTCACCAGATCCTGTTTTCGAAACGGATGATGATCGCAGCTACTTTCTTGTGCGTTTCCCGGTTCATCCGAAATCGGTTCGCCAAAGAGAAGCAATAGGTTACCGAAAGGAATTTATAGAGCACGTTCAGGCCCATGATGAGGCCTATGTGACGGGTGAAGTGACGGCGTTACTCAGAGTCCTGCTGAATGCTCCGCTTTCGAGAAGCACGGCGCAGCGCGCACTCAATCTGAAAGGTCAGGCAAATGTCCGGGAACGCTATCTTGATCCTGCAATGGCAGAAGGGTGGGTGGAGATGACCCAGCCAGATTCGCCCATGAGCCCAACCCAAAAATACCGGCTGACAGATACCGGAAGAAAGATTCTGGAAAAGAATTTATGAAGCAGCAAAGCTTTTTTAAAACAAAAATGGTTCCCTCCAAAGATGGGTCAGGCAGGTTGTTTGATGAGGAAATGGTGTCGAATGCCACTCCTGTAACCTATCTTGGCAAAAGCTTCCCTGATGATGAAGCCCGGCGGGCATATTTCACCGAACTGTTGGCAAAGAAGCTTCGCGATCCTGAATTCCGCAAGATCGAAGGTTTTCCCATTGGGAGCGATGAAGATATCCTGAAGCTGAGTGATCCACCTTATTACACAGCCTGCCCGAATCCCTGGATTGCTGATTTTATTGCTGAATGGGAAGCACAAAAGCCGGAGAAACCCGAAGACTTTACCTATCACTGTGAACCCTTTGCTGCGGATGTAAGTGAAGGCAAGAACGATCCCATCTACAATGCGCACTCCTATCATACCAAGGTGCCGCATAAGGCCATCATGCGCTATATCCTTCACTACACCGAGCCGGGTGATATTGTATACGATGGGTTTTGCGGGAGAGGGATGACCGGTGTGGCTGCTCAGCTTTGCGGGGATCGAGCTGTGATTGAGTCACTCGGGTATAAGGTGCAGGATGATAATACCATTTTACAGGAAGAGACTGACGAGAATGGGAAAAAAACATGGTTAGCTTTTTCTAAACTGGGTGTACGTCGAGTTGTTCTTAATGATCTCTCTCCGGTTGCCACGTTTATCGCTTCCAATTACAACAAGCCCATAGATGTCATAGCTTTTGAGCGTGAAGCAAAGCGAATTCTTCAAGAGGTGGAAGAAGAATGCGGGTGGATGTATGAAACCCATCATTCCGATAGCGCGATCAGAGGAACGATCGACAATATCGTTTGGTCTGATGTGTTTATCTGTCCTGAATGTACCGGGGAGATGATTTTTTATGACGTTGCTGTAGATAAAAAGGCGGGCACTGTTCTTGATGAATTTCCTTGCCCCCATTGTTCAATCAGTCTGACTAAGCGCAAAATGGATCGTGCGTGGATAAGCAAATATGACACAACAATACAATCAATCCTGCGACAAGCAAAGCAGATACCTGTGCTTATTAATTATGTTGTTGGAAAAAAACGTTATCAAAAGACACCTGATGCATTTGATGTGCGACTCATTCAGAAGATAGAAGAGAGTGAAATTCCGTATTGGTTTCCAGTAGATCGTATGTTAGAAGGAGGGGAAACCCGACGTAATGATCCCTTTGGCATTACCCATGTGCATCATTTTTATACAAAAAGAAATCTTTGGATTCTGTCGGCTTTTCGAGACCGATGTAAATCAGCACAAACACTTCTATGGTTTAACTCACAACTAATCAATATTAGTAAGTTAAACAGATATAGACCTGGTGTTTCATTTCCATACAATCCACTTAGTGGAACGCTCTATATTGGATCACAAGTTTCTGAATCGTCGGTATTTACGGCTTATAAAAACAAATTAAACAAGCTTATAACAGCTTTTAAAAACATAGAAAGCCTATCTATTGATCGTGGTCGTCTTTTCCGCTTTGAGCGGTTAGGGTTGTTTTCTCCATTATTCCGAGTACGGTCTCCCAAAAAGAAAGTCATGCAATTCTATATTCCGATACGTGATTCAGAGATTCGCGATTGGAATCCACGTAAAGTTGAACAACTGTTCGCACTGACACCTAAAAAGCTACGTCATGCTTATGAGACTTTTGCAACAGCGCAAAAGAGCTTTGATCCTCTTGCAGATTGGTATGAGCTTACCCAGTTTGTTTCTGTTGATGAGCAAAAAAAGTTAAAAGGTGATGCCTTACGCGCAGAAACAGTTCGTATTGGCGCAAACATGTTGCGCTTTCTCTATCAAGATTTATATGGGGAAGAACTTCCAAAACTCAACGAGTTGAACGGTTCGATAAACACTCATTCATTTGAATCGGAGGTACGAAAAGATCCTCGTCGTTATCTTGAGTTTGTTGTCAACCAAAATGGGCAAAATTCCGGGAATTTATTAAAGAAGCTTTACAACCAAAAGACGCAATACGATCTTCAAAAGCTCAAACTTAGCGATATTCTGACTGAATCTATGTTAGCACCGAATTCTCGACGTAAGGTTGCAAATCGTCCTATCATCAAAAAGCTGGAACGTGTAGCGCGGTTGGCAGCTCTCAATCCACTTCCGACTACTTATGACTCATGGGAAAAGAACCAATCTTCTCGATATTTAAGTACAAAGAGTAAGCATTCTAAAAAATAAAACTTTGAATATCACCATTGTGGATTATCAATCTTCAGACCGCCGAAATCCCCAAAGAAGTTCATAAACCACTCATATGGAATAATCAGGCAATAATAAGAACAGAGAGTTGAGCTATGAATCAACATTAATTCAGGAGAGGCAAATATGAATATCAACGCCAGTATCATTGACCAGCGGGTTACAGGTATAATTGAGGATCACCCTGAGTGGCTGCTGGCAGGTAATGACCTGAACAAGCAAAAGTCAGTGGCATTTGTGCTGTTATGCATTGCAACCTGCCTTGACGTGCCAATGGATGAAGCGTCCGAGTTGATTACTGAAGGAGGTAATGACGCAGGTGTTGATGGTCTCCATGTAGGTGAGGTGGAAGATGGAGAGTTTTTAGTCACAATATTTCAGGGCAAATACAAGGTAAAAGACCTGAGTGGGGATGCAAATTTTCCTGAAAATGGCGTTCAGAAAGCTGTTGATACCATTCAAGTGCTTTTTGATCCTTATCGCAACGTCGCTTTAAACGAAAAGATAGCGCCGAAGATTGAGGAGATTCGTTCTCTTATCCGTGATGCATATATCCCCAATGTCCGTGTTATTTTGTGCAACAACGGTGCGCGGTGGACAGTTCAGGCTGACAATTGGATAAATGAGGCGAAAAAAGATTATGGGGACAAGGTTGACTTTGTCCATTTCAATCATGACTCAATAGTTAACATTCTTCAACGCAGTAAAAAGGTTGATGCCACATTAACGCTGAGTGGCCAGGCGATTGTTGAAGATATGAACTACATGAGAGTTTTGGTCGGACGTGTTTCTGTGCAAGAAATCCACAGGCTTTTTAACGATCATGGCGACAAGCTTCTGGAACGTAACATACGTCGTTACCTTGGTCTTCACACCAATCGAGTTAATACGGCTATTCATCAAACTCTCTGTGACCCACAAAGGTCGGATAAATTTTATTTTTATAACAACGGTATAACCGTGGTCTGTGACAAGTTTGACTACAATGCGTTTCAAAAAACGGACTATAAGGTACAGTTGAAAAATATGCAGGTGATCAATGGCGGTCAAACATGTAAAACGATTCAGGAAACATTGAACAGTGTTTTGAATAGTCTTTTGATCAACAGGATCGGTGAGTCAGCCTATGTTATGATTCGTGTCTATCAACTTGCGGAGACACATAAAGATTTCGTACAAGATATCACGTATGCAACAAACAGTCAAAATCCCGTTGATTTACGAGACTTGCGTTCGAATGACGAAATTCAAAAACAGCTTGAGATCGGAATTTCCGATCTTGGTTATACGTACAAACGTCAGCGAGAAGAGGGAGGAGGTGGCTCAAATGTTGTAACGAGTTCCATTGTTGCTGAATCGGTTCTTGCGATATGGAGACAAAGACCGCATCAAGCAAAATTCCGTCGCAAAGAGCACTTTGGGAAGCTGTATGAGGATATTTTCAAGGATTTGAACGCATCACAAGCGCTTCTTGCTGTGCTGATGTTTCGTGCAGTGGAAAATGAGAGAAAACGTCCTGCATCTTTGATGCCTCCGGATTTCTTGCCTTACGCATCACACTACATTTCGATGTTGATCGGTCGAGATCTTCTAAGTGACATGACTGTTTCACTTTCCGAGGTCTCGCATAGAAACTTCAGTGAAATCCTGAAGAAGTTTGAAGATAATGAAGCTGCTTACCATGCAAATGCCGTGAGAGGTGTGAGAGATGCATTGAAAGCCTGTTATGGAGAAAGAGAAGTCTCATTACAACAACTTTCCGCAACTTTCAGGCGAGGTGATCTTCTTGAAATGCTTGGTGCGGTTGGACTGAGTGCGGATTAGATTAATCGATGAGCAATATTTAAGTAATTATTCTGATTTTATGAGAGTTGACTCTTGGTGTTACTCATCCATGCACCACTATCCATGAAGGTCATCGAAGAGCAAACCTTGTGGGGCCAAAAGGTTTGCCGGGTGTGTTTGCCGAATCAGGAACGCTGGCAAGAGCGCGACCATGCAACAATTATTGCCGTCGCCGAAACAATTCCAAATAATGTGATCGAAGAAGACCCAAAAATGCTCTTATGGTACGATCAGGCAATAACAAGAATAGGAGCGGAATGAATAGTAAGCAAAGAGCACTGGATTATCTCAGAACTGCCCTTGATAACTCACAGGCATCATTTCGTGATGGTCAGTGGGAGAGTATTGAGTCGTTACTTAATCAAAAGCGGGTTTTGGTGGTTCAGCGAACTGGTTGGGGTAAAAGTATGGTTTATTTTCTGGCAACAAAGCTGTTTCGAGAACAAGGAGCAGGCCCCACGCTACTGATTTCTCCCTTATTGTCGCTGATGCGAAATCAAATCGAAGCTGCACAAAGAATAGGTGTTGCAGCCCGAACAATCAATAGCACAAACAATGATGAATGGCTGGAAATAAAAGGTCAACTTGCATCCAATCAAGTTGATATCCTTGTGATTTCTCCCGAACGCCTGGCAAACGATGAATTTCGTCAAACAATCCTTTCAAAAATTGCTGGCAATATCGGATTATTTGTTATCGATGAAGCGCATTGTCTATGGTGCATTATTATCAGCAGGTTGGTCGGGCTGGCCGAGCTGTTGACGAAGCTTTTGGGATTTTACTTTGTGGTGAAGAAGATGATCTCATTGCTGATTATTTTATTCGCAATGCTTTTCCACCTCAACAGCACATTTCGGAAATTCTGGCTGTGTTGGATCAATCAGATGGTGGTCTTTCTGTACCGTCCATGCAGAGCGTCTTGAATCTTCGTAAAAATCAGATCGACAAAACGTTAAAATTCCTGACGGTTGAATCGCCATCACCAATTATAACAATCGGTACAAAATGGCAGGTTACTGCAACTGCCGCTACATACCACGTCGATCAAAAACATGTCGATTTGATCACCGAAATAAGGCGGGGAGAACAGATTCGCCGATGAGCTTGTTACCGCATGTGTCGAAATGCTGAAGGATTGGAAGCCAGAACCTGCTCCTGAATGGGTAACATGTATTCCATCACGTAATCATCCAACGCTTGTCCCTGATTTTGCGATGCGTCTGGCCGCTGCGCTTTCTTTGCCATTTGTACCTTGTATTGAAAAGGTACAAGCAAACAGGCAGCAGAAAGAGATGGAAAATAGCTACCAGCAGGCAAGAAACCTGGATGGTGTTTTTAATATCACGGATCAGTGCCTCAAAGGAGAATGTTTATTGGTTGATGACATGATTGATTCAGGTTGGACTTTCACCATTGCATCAGCCTTATTGCGTCAAGCGGGCTGCTCCGCTGTATACCCAATGGCATTAGCCTTAAACTCGCCAAGGATGGATTAATGATGAACGATTTTTTAACGGAAGATACAAAAGCGATTATCCTGCTTTGCGGCGTTTTCGGAAAAGACCATGCTGAAAAACCACTTTCACTGGCAGAATATTCATTGCTTGTTCGATGGCTCATTGGTGTAAAAATGCGTCCCGGTGATTTACTGCAAAAAGAAAATGTTGTCGAGGCATCTATTGCATCAGGGCTTGACAAGCAACGCTTGGAATCCCTGCTTGGTAGAGGTGTTCATCTTGGTTTTGCCGTAGAAGAGTGGCATCGCAATGGCATTTGGATCATCAGTCGAAGCGATTCGGATTATCCTGCTCGTTATAAAAAACATCTTAAAAATATTGCGCCTCCGCTGTTGTTTGGTGTGGGTGATCGCTCGCTGCTGAACCGAGGAGGACTCGGTATTGTTGGCTCCCGTAATGTGGATGCAGAAGGTGAAGCCTTTACCCGTCATGTCGCAGAGTTGTGTGCCTACAATCGAATGCCGGTAGTTTCTGGAGGCGCTCGAGGGGTTGACCATATTTCCATGACAGCATCCCTTAATGTTGGTGGAGTGGCCATAGGAATTCTTGCAGAAAACCTCTTAAAGAAAAGCGTCGAGCGCAGTGCTCGCCATGCGATTGCTGATGGACGGTTGCTGTTAATCTCTCCCTATCACCCCAATGCCCACTTCACTGTAGGAACAGCTATGGGAAGAAACAAGCTCATCTATGCCATGGCTGACTATGGGTTGGTCGTCAGTGCTGAGTATAAAAAAGGCGGGACATGGGCCGGTGCCGAGGAGGAACTCAAACGTGAAACTTCACTGCCTGTTTTTGTTCGGGTTGGAGACAATGCGCCGCAAGGGAATGAGAAGTTGATGGATCTGGGTGCAATCCCCTGGCCGGAGTGTATCGACCGAAATAACATGAAACAACAACTTTCTGACTTGTCAACTCAAACACAAGAGAAACAATACCAGCAAAATCCTGGACTTTTTGACTATATGTCGCTCATGGAAATGTCAAGTATTGAAAATGCGAAGGAAAAGGTTGATGAAGTGGTGAGTGGTGAGATACTTGTGGTCGATCAAGAAATAAATTCAGGGGAATTCACGGATGCTGTTTATCAGGCTGTATTGCCGCACATATTAAATAAGCTGACGACTCCTGCCACCATTGAAGAGATTTCTGAGTCACTTAATGTGGTTAAAACACAAGCAAATATATGGTTGAAGAAAGCTATAGATGAACATAAGATCATGAAGCTTTCCAGGCCTTTACGGTATCAAAAGATAGAATAGTATGCACTTTTATTATCTCGATGAAGCTGGTTGTACCGGCGAGGATCTGAATAATCCTGAACAACCAATCTTTGTGTTAGGTGGACTGAATGTTCGCGATGAAGGCAATAACCAGAATAGGAGAATGAAGAGATGTAAATTAATCAGGAGATAACCCGATGAGTGGCGGACATTTTGATTATCAAGAATTTTATCTTGGCAATGTCGCAGATCAATTGGATCATGATATTGAGTACAATAGAATTGAATACGATGATGCCGTAGTTAAAGATGATCGAAAACATTATGGCTATCAGTTACAGCCTGAAACCATTGATTTTATAAAAGATGTAGCTCAACAGTTGAGACGGCTTCAAAAAATATTGCGGGAATATGATCTGGCTATCTCTGATGATACTTGTGAACAAACCTTTCAGGAGCGTGTCGGAATCAAGTGAGAGAATGCATCGAAACAGCCAATCTTTTATTGAGCAAAAGCAAAACAGAAGAGGAGATAATGCAATGGCGCTTATTGAATGGTTCAGGATTCAAAATTATCGTTCATTGCGTGACATTGCAATGGGTCGGATAGGTACAGATCATCTCTTGCGCGATGCTCAGCCTTTGACGCCACTGACTTGTGGTTATAGGGAAAAATGGTGTTGGCAAGAGTTCCATTTTTGACACGTTCGGATTTTTGGCGGATTGTATGGAAACAGATCTTGAAACGGCCTGTAATGCCAGAAAGCGCGGAGGCTATGAGAAACTGATTGCAGCCGGTGTCGATGAGCCTATTTCATTTACTCTTTATTATCGGGAATCAAAAAATGACCGTCCGATTACCTATGAAGTTGCAATTGGAAAAGATCCTAAAGATGGGTTACCTGTTGTCGTATCTGAACGACTGCGTCAAAGAAGAAAAGATCAGTCGAAAGGTCGGCCATTGTCGTTTCTCCATCTGGAATTTGGAAAAGGAAGCGTTTGGGTTGGCGAT
>CAJEXI010000016.1 GCA_903994455.1 uncultured Chlorobiaceae bacterium
CTTCGGTGAGCGGGGGAATGCTGACCCGGATGTTCTGGCCGTCGGCGGCGGGGTTGAGCCCAAGGTTGGCATCGCGGATAGCTCGTTCGGTAGCCGATACCATGGACTTGTCCCAGACCTGGACAATAAGCGTGTGAACATCAAGAACACTGAGATTGCCGACCTGTTTCAGCGGCATCTGCTGGCCATAAGCCTCTACTTTGACACGGTCAAGCAGTGTTGTTGTTGCCTTTCCTGTCCTGATCGAAGCGATTTCGTGCTGAAATGCCTCAATGGTCTTTTTCATTTTAGGCTCAGTTTTCTGATAAACCTCCCTGACACTCATAGCTGTTCCAAGGTTAGTGTTGGTTTGCTGAAAAAAAAAGCTTGTTTATTGTGCGCTTGCCTGTGCTGCAGTGGATTTTGCAAAGCGCTTGTTGAAGCGTTCGACGCGTCCGGCGGTATCGACAAGAGTCTGCTTCCCGGTATAGAAAGGGTGACAGTTGTTGCAGATATCAACCTTGATGGTTGTTCTGGTTGAGCGGGTAACAAAGGAGTTGCCGCAATTTGCGCAATTGACGGTTACTTCCTTATACTTTGGATGAATATCTTGTTTCATGACTTTCGTTGACTTTGTCGTACAATAGATGATATGACCGGCAATAAAATTGTAAAGGTGCAAATATACAAGAATCTCAGTCCAGTTACAACCATTAATATGAACGGTTCAACATCAGTCACTTACCTGAAAGGGGTGGGCTCAAAAAAGGCATCAATTCTCCAAGAGGTGGGTATTGTGACGCTTGATGATCTTTTTGATTACTATCCCCGCCGATATCTTGACCGTAGCGCCATGAAAAGTATTGGCGCTCTTGCCGAGGGTGAAACGGTAACGGTTGTGGGTACGGTGATCAAGACGCAGTTTGATGGTGATACTCCTGGCAGGGCACGATTCAAGGCGTGGCTTGGTGATGCAACCGGTGTGCTTGAACTTGTCTGGTTCCGGGGTGTCCGCTATTTTTCACGCAGTGTTGTTCTGGGTGAATCACTGGCTGTTTATGGCAAAGTGAGCTATTTCGGGAGTCATGCCCAGATGCAGCACCCCGATTTCGATCGTCTTCAGGCGAGTGAGGGAGAGTGCAGCGATTTCGAGCTGTACAATACCGGAAAGATTATTCCCATCTATCCGACCAGTGAGGCCATGAAGCAGGCCAGTCTGGGCTCAAAGCAGATGCGTGCGCTTATTGCCCGTGCGTTTGAACAGGGTGCGCCGGGCCAGCGGGAAAATCTTACGGATGCCATGGTTGCCGATAATGGTTTACTCTCACTTGCCAAAGCCTATCGAGAGATTCATTTTCCCTCATCCCACGACAGACTTGAACGGGCACGCTTCCGGCTGAAATGGACCGAACTCTTTTATGCTCAATTGCTATTTGCCCTGCGCCACAGCGAGATCAGGCGCAACAGGGCAGCGGTGAAGTTCACTCACTCCGGTGAGGTCACTCAAAAGCTTTATGCCAGCCTGCCTTATACGTTGACCGACGGCCAGAAAAATGCGGTTCGTGAAATCTATCGTGACCTCAGAAGTGGCAGCCCCATGAACCGTCTTCTGCAGGGAGATGTCGGTTCAGGCAAGACGATTGTGGCCATGTTCGCCATGGCTCTTGCGGCTGACAATGGACTTCAGTCAGCCTTTATGGCTCCGACAGAAATTCTTGCGGTGCAGCACTATCTGGTGATGAAACGTTATTTTACTCCGCTTGGGCTCCAGATTGGCATTCTGATGGGCAAGCAGGGGAAAAAGGTACGTCAGGCGGTGCTTGATGCCCTCAGCTCCGGAGAACTGCATGGTGTGATTGGCACCCATGCCATGATTGAGCATGGTGTCAGCTATGCCAATCTTGGACTGGTTATTATTGACGAGCAGCACCGCTTCGGTGTGTTGCAGCGCAAGGCACTTCAGGAAAAGGCGATAAATCCCCATGTGCTGCTGATGACAGCTACACCGATACCGAGAACCCTTGCCATGGGTGTGTTTGGTGATCTTGATGTTTCGGTAATTCGCGACAAGCCTGTGGGAAGAAGGCCGATCAAGACCTTTCTTCGGTCGGAACAGGATAAGATGAAGGTGTATGATTTTCTCCGGTCACAAGTTGCGGAAGGCAGGCAGGGCTATATTGTCTATCCGCTTGTTGAGGAGTCTGAAAAAATGGATCTGAAAGCGGCGGTTGAAAGCTATCATGAGCTCTCTGCCACACGGTTTCCCGATCTTCGCCTCGGATTGATTCACGGGCAGATGAGCCCGGATGAGAAGGAGGCGGTGATGGAGCTGTTCAGGGGAGGAGAGATTGACCTGCTGGTGGGCACCACCGTGATTGAAGTCGGGGTTGATGTTCCAAATGCCACGGTTATGGTTATTGAGCATGCTGAGCGCTTTGGTCTTGCCCAGTTGCATCAGCTCAGGGGGCGTGTTGGCCGTGGAGAGCACCCATCCTCCTGCTTCCTGCTGTATGCAAAAATGACGGCGGATGCCCGTGAAAGGCTTGGGGCGATGGAGTCAACCAATGACGGTTTTGTTATCTCGGAAATTGATGCGAAAATAAGGGGTGCGGGAAATATTCTCGGAAAAGAGCAGTCCGGCGCTATGAGTGGCTTGAGAATTGCAGATCTGAACACGGATTATACTATCATGCAGTCGGCCAGGTCTGCCGCCTATGCCCTGGTTGAACAGGATGGTCAGTTGCGGGCTGCGGAACATGCCATGGTGCGGGATTGTTATCTGCGTCAGTACCACGACCGTTTTTCTCTGGCTGATATTGGATAGCCGGGTGTGAATTTTGAAGACAAGGGAAGTCTTGAGGTGCGGCTCATTCTGAAGAGCAATGAACAAGTTTTTTATTGCTTGATAGAACCACTTTAAAATTAATCTTTAAAGAAGGCATATTGTGATCATTTTGATTGCAATTTTGAATAACCTATGAACAGAGATCATGAAGAAGTTCCTGTCGGGATGGTCATGGAGGTATCCGGAGCCTCTTATGTTGTCATCTCCGAAAATGGAACCGAGTACCGGTGCCGCACTTTTCCCGGAACGAAAACGGAGAATGGTGATTCGACCCTCGTCGCTGTCGGAGACCGGGTTGAGCTGAAGGTGATTGAAACCGGCACAGCATTGCATGAAGCGGCAATTACACTCGTGCTGCCTCGCCACAGCGCCCTGACAAGAAAACGGGATGTCCGCCGGAACAGAAGCAAGGAGAAGGTTCAGGTGATAGCCGCCAATATTGATCAGTTGGTCGTTGTTGTTTCGGCTTTTGAGCCTCCTCTCAGTACCCGACTGATCGACCGTTACCTCGTCTTTGCGGAATCCGAAGAGATGGAGATTGTGATTGTGGTCAACAAGATGGATCTTGAGGACTCAAAGGAGACCCGCAAGTTGATGAAGCCCTATAAGGCGCTTGGTTACAGGGTTGTCTATACCAGCGCTGAAGAGAATCGTGGTATGGGGCTCCTTCAAAAGGTACTGGCCGGAAAACTTTCAGCGTTCAGTGGCCATTCTGGTGTTGGAAAGTCAACCTTGATTAATCAGCTCTCTGGTCAAGAAGATCGGCTTCGTACCGGCGAAACCAATATGAAGACCGGAAAAGGGCTCCATACGACCACAAATTCTGTTATGCTTGCTCTGCCAAAGGGTGGCTATATCATCGATACCCCGGGGATCAGGGAGTTCAATCTTTCAGGGATCACTCGCGACAATCTTCGCTTCTATTTCAGGGAGTTTCTCCCATTGATGCAGGAGTGCAGTTACTCTTCATGTTCGCATACTGTAGAGCCCGGGTGCGGGATTATGAGAGCGGTGGAGGATGGTCGTCTTGATCCCGACCGTTTCGAGAGTTATCTTGCCATCTATGAAAGCATCGATTAATTTTTTCATCATGAACCGTGATAACCAATGATTATTACTGTTAATCCTGCGACAGAAGAGCCAATTGCCGAGTATCAGACCATGACCTCCGCCGAGATCGAAGAGATCCTGCAGCTATCCCGCAGAGATGCTCTTTCATGGAAAAAGGTCTCATTGGAGGAGCGTAGCTCGCTGATGAGAGGCCTGGCTGAGCTTATGCGTCAACAGAAAGAGCGTCATGCAGCGCTGATTACGCTTGAGATGGGCAAACCACTGGCGCAGGCTGTTGCTGAAGTGGTCAAGTCAGCCTGGGTCTGCGATTATTATGCCGACCATGCGGCAGAGTTTTTAATGCAGGAAGAGAGTCTGCTGGATGGCAGTGTTCGAGGCCTGGTTACCTTTGAGCCCATCGGTCTTGTGCTTGGCATCATGCCGTGGAATTTTCCCTTCTGGCAGGTGTTTCGATTTGCAGCCCCGACAATTATGGCGGGTAATGGCATTATCGTCAAGCATGCTCCGAGTGTTACCGGTTCAGCCATTGCTATCGAGGAGCTTTTTCGTGAGGCAGGTTTTCCTGAACATCTGTACAGAACCGTTCATATCGACCTCGAAGATGTTGACCGGTTTACTGGCATTATGATTGATCATCCCGCCATTCAGGGTATTTCGTTAACGGGAAGTACCGCCGCTGGCCGTGCTGTTGCTGCAAAGGCGGGGCGAGCCATCAAAAGAAGCGTGCTTGAGCTTGGAGGCAGTGATCCCTATCTTGTGCTTGATGATGCCGATATTCCCGGGGCTGTTGAAATTTGTGCGGCGGCGCGTCTGCTCAACGGTGGGCAGAGCTGTATCTCCGCAAAACGTTTTATTGTGCACTCATCAGTCATCAAGGAGTTTGAACGTCTGCTTCTTCGGAGAATCCAAGCTTCGGTGATGGGCGATCCGTTTGATGCAACTGTCGACATTGGTCCAATGGCGCGCCGTGATCTTCGCGATCAACTGCATGCCCAGGTTGCTGGCAGCGTTGCACAGGGAGCCCGATTGCTGTGCGGTGGGCATATTCCTGAAAGAAAAGGATTCTTCTATCCTCCAACACTTCTCACCGGAGTGCAGAAGGGAATGCCAGCATACGATGAAGAGACCTTCGGGCCAGTTGCCGTGATTATTGAAGCGCAGGATGATGATGATGCCATTCGCATAGCCAACGATACCCCTTACGGATTGGGGTCTGCGGTCTTCTCCCGAAATATTGACCGGGCGATTCTTGTTGCCGATCAACTTGAGGTGGGGAACTGTTTTTTGAACAGCTCAGTAAAATCGGATCCACGGCTGCCGTTTGGAGGAGTGAAAGAGTCAGGATATGGTCGTGAGCTTTCTCGTTATGGTATCTGCGAGTTTGTCAATATAAAAAGCCTCTGCTTCGTTTGAAGGAGAGGCTTTTTGATTGAGTTCCAGGTGCGAGACAAATCAGGAGGCAACGGCAAACTCTGCAAGGTAGGTCTTGATTGACTGATGTTTTCCAAGGCCAAGCTTTTTGTGCATTCTGTAGCGGATGCTCTCCATTCCTCTTGTTGATATGCCTACAGAGCGGCCAATCTCTTTTGTGTCGTAATTCAACTTGACCAGCAGGCTTATTCTTAGCTCACGCTGGTTAAGGTTGGCATGTTTTTTCTGTAGTTTTGACAGAAAGAAAGAATCGGACTCAGTCAACTCGATATTGAGACGTTTTTCAATGGTTTCGGTCTCAATCAGGCTCAAACATGAATCGGTCATCGTTCTTTTCAGGGTGCTATCAATTTCAAGAGCGTGTATCTGGTCGAGGAGATTCCGTAACGAGTTTGTTTTTTCAGCGATAGCCGTCGAAACTCTTGTCAGCTCCAAATCCTGATTCGCAATTCTTGCCTTAAGATCCCCAATCTCTTTCTCGTACTCGGAAGGGGTTCTTTTGTTCTGTTCTGTTTGTGAGTGCATTGTGGTAATCATCCGGGTTATTCAATTTATGATATCATCTTTACGCTGTTAAAACTCGTGAAATCGGTAATTCTTGCAACAGCACCCAAGAATTCCGGTCCTTGCCCGGGGTTATCCCCGTAACCTCCCTTGTTTTCCTGATTTTTCCGGGGAATATTATCCCGCGTTACTTGCTTTCTCTGCTACCTCCATTTTTTAATTGGTTTCGAACACTATCTCATGACTAAGCCAACTCATCATTTTCTGATTATTGACCACCAAAATCAAAAACACAACTTTTAACGATATAAGATAGACAAGTTCATCGTACTTTCATAGCTATTTGAACTGTATTTGTGTTCGATTACCCATATTTTATTGCTGACGTGTCCACAACAGTAATATTTGTTTTTTTTTACACAAACGCAAAAGAATATTCGTAATTCTACGAAAAAACACTCTCTTTCTTTTTTTTTATACTTTGACGGAATATTTTTTCTTGTGCTTTGTCATTTATTCATAGAGCGACTTCATGGCAAAACGACGGCAATGCCGGAATTACCGTATAGTTACCTTATGTATAAAGTGTGTGTTTTTCGGTTTTAAATTTTCAGCATGATGAATAAGTTCGCACGTTACATCTTTATTTTTAATCCTGCCGCCGACAAAGGTCGTGCTTCGCGCAAGGCTCAATGGCTTAAAGCACAGGTATCAGGTCGGACCGACTCAGTGCTGTTTACGACGGCTTATGCTGGTCATGCGGGTGATATCGCACGTTCCGAAAAAAGGGAGGGTGCCTGTATGGTTGCGTGTGGAGGGGATGGAACCCTTCATGAAGTGGTGAATGCTGTTGCCGGAGAAGGGGTAACGGTCGGGATTGTCCCTGTTGGGTCGGCAAATGATTTTATCAAAACCCTGCATCCCCAAAACAACTTGCACTCAGGCATCACCCATATATTTGAGGCAAAAAGCAGAACCATTGATATCGGGAGCGTTTCTTATGGTACAGAGCATCGGTATTTTATCAATTCTCTTGGTATCGGTTTTACCGGACGTATTGCAAGGAGTGTTAAACGGACGAGTTGGTTAAAAGGAGAGCTTGGTTATCTTTATGCTCTTTTTCAGGTGCTTTTTGAGCATAGGCCGTTGACAATGGGTATCAAAATTACTCTTGAGAACTCTTTTCTGGAGCTTCACGAGCCTGTGTTTGTGTTTTCTGTTTTGAATGGAAAAATTGAGGGGGGAAAATTCAGGATAGCTCCGTACGCCGAGTTGTCAGACGGATTGCTTGATGTCTGTATTCTCAAGGCAGTGCCAAAACATAAATTTTTTCGCTATGCGTTCAAATATCTCTGCGGGAGCCATATTACCGACTCACAGGTCATCTACTGCAAGGCGAAGGCGGTCGAGGTGATGCTTGAGCATCCGGATGTCATGCATCTGGATGGGGAGGTGTATGACGGCATTGGTGGCAGGATTACGATTTCGGTCGTCTCACAGGGACTCTCAGTCTTATAAAGCTATGTCATATCGAGTTCTGAGAGAAAGGCTTTGATTGAGCGGTGTTTGTCAAGGCCTAACTTTTTATGAATTCTGTAACGTATGCTCTCCATGCCTCTGGTTGACAAGCCGATGGAACGGGCAATCTCAGTGGTGTCATAGTTCAGCTTGACCAGCAGGCTGATGGTTAATTCGCGCTGGTTAAGGGTGGGAAATTTTTGCTGCAGTCGAGATAAAAAAATTGAATCGGAAGCAGCGGGCTCTCTGTTCAGTTGTTTTTCGATCACCTCCTTCTCAATAAGGCTCAGGCATGATTTTGTCAGTGCTCTTTTTACGCCGGCCTCAAGGTCAAGTGCGTATATCTTGTCGAGAAGGTACTGCACTCCTTTTTGTTTGTCAGCAATGACGGTCGACATTCTTGCCAGTTCCATCTCCTGGGTCTGGATTCTTTTGGTAAGATCGGCGATCTCTTTTTCTCTTTCGCGAGCGGACTTGTTGTTCACCTCCGCTTGTGCATTTATTTTTATCACCAGTTGGGTTATTCGATGTCCAAAGTCCTGTTTAAGCAGTTGAACTTCGTTTTCTTGTTCCCTTTCTTTTTCTGCAAGGTCCGAGCGCAGGGAGTCTATTGCCTTGAAAAAAGGATAATAAGGGTGACCATCGGGAGGCATGGTTATGCTTTGGTCAAGCATATTGAGCCAGGAAATTCTTGCTATGGCTTCCAGAAACTTTTTATTGAGTGCTTGCAGGTTGTTATACTCAACATCGGATTCTCTGACTGCAAGGTTTCCTGCTTTAAATGCCCTTATATTTTCTATGCTCTTTTCGTATGTTTTACCAAGTATGACGCAAATATTTTGAGGAGCGACTGCCGCAAAAGTCTCCACGATGATGCGCATCGATTCCGGAATATTGTAAAAGCCTATGACTCCGAGGATTGGACTCCAGTTATAAAAGAGATCGGTAATCGCCCTTTTGTAGCTGAAGGTAATGTTGGAGATATGGGCAAGGTCAAACAAAATGTGAAACTGCTTGCCCAAAAGATCAGATTCAGTGAGCACAACCTGCAAGAGCTCAATGTCCATGAAATCCAGAACAATATCTGATTTTCCCTCTCTGTCAATCCAGGTGTGGACGATATCACCATCAACGACAGCCATCCATTTGGTATACTCTGAGGCGGGGTGATGACTCTTCCAGTGGTTTTTTTTGGTTGTTGCGGCTATTGGCAGTTGCTGTGTTTCCATTGCCTGGAGTGTGTGTGATGACGAAATGGATTGTTGTCGAACCGGTATTGAAAATAACAAAAGTAACGGGCTGAAATATAATTAACAATGGTTACTTCTAACAAATGGGAGGAAAACAGGGAGCGGGCTCATTTTTTATGTGGAGAACCGTATTTTATCCAAAATAACAGTGGCGATAAATCTGGTAAGGAGGATGGAAGGTCATATTCCCGGCTTTTTTTATATTCAGTCATAGTTTTGTGTCTGATTGGTAACGTAACAGCAGGAAACAACAGGTAAGAGAGAGGGAATTTGGACTATGCAGGTCATTGTTTTTGAAGATACCAGGGTTCGAGAGTTGATGCCTCTTGTCAATCTTAAACCTGTTTACGGACTTTATACCGGTTTTCGTTCTCTTCAGGAAAAGCTTGAGCATTCGACGAGAGGGCGTGTGACGCTTACCTGGCATCTTCGCCGCTATCTTGCCTCTTTTTATGCTGAACAGCACCCTGAATACACCATCAACCGTCTCGAAGAAAAAGAGGTGCTGCTGGTCAATGGACGTATCGTCTGTGATGAAGCGGCAGCCAGAGTAATCATTGAAGGTGCGTTTGATTTGGGGACGGCTTATATGCAGGGCGATAATCTGCTGTTTGCAAGAGTGGACAGCTCTCTTTTTACGACGGAAGAAGGTTTGATGCCAGACCTTTTTGAGCCATCCATTTTTGCAGAAACGCTTGTTACAGAGGCGGTAACAGGGTTCAGGGTTATCGATAATCTTTGGGATGTGACAGCTTTTCATGCTGATGAGATGTTGCGTGATGCTGAAACGCTTGAACTTGGGCGTTTTGAGGGAGAGGTGCATCCTTCAGTTGCTATCGTTAATCGTTCGAATATCTATGTCGCTCCCGGCGCTGTTGTTCGGGCTGGAGCGGTTCTTGATGCTGATGAGGGATTTGTCGCTATCGGGGCTGGAGCGATTGTTGAACCGCAGGCGGTGCTGATGCAAAATGTATTTCTTGCTCCCTGGTCGAGAGCTAAAATCGGCGCTCAATTGTACAGCAATGTTGCCATAGGGATGGCATCCAAAGTTGGCGGTGAAGTCGAGGATTCTCTTCTTGAACCGTTTGCCAACAAGCAGCATGACGGTTTTCTTGGCCATTCTTATATCTCATCCTGGTGTAATCTTGGTGCGGGGACCAATACGAGCGACCTCAAGAATAATTATAGTCTGGTAAACTTGCTTGTCAATGGCCAGTTAAAGGTGACGGGATTACAGTTTCTCGGGCTTTTAATGGGAGACCACAGCAAGAGTTCCATTAATTCAATGTTCAATACCGGTACGGTGGCAGGAACAGGGGCAAATATTTTTGGCGGGGGATTTCCTTCCAAAGAGATTCCCTCGTTTTCGTGGGGCGGGAGTGGAGGTTTTGAGAATTATGATATCGAAAAAGCAGTTGATACTGCGCGGAAGGTAATGGCGCGCCGCAAGGTTACCATGAGCCTCGCCTATGAGTCGATGTTCCGCTTTGTTGCAGGAGCCGAGAGTTCGGATCGTCTCTTTGTATAACTCTTAATATGACTACATGATTATTGTTATTGATAACTATGATTCTTTTACCTATAACCTGGTGCAGTATATCGGCGAGGCAGGGGAAACCGTTGAGGTATACCGTAACGACGAGCTTTCGGTCGATGAGATTGTAGCGCTTGCTCCGTCAAAAATTGTTATTTCTCCTGGTCCGGGCACTCCTTGTGATGCGGGCATCTCTGTACCGTTGATTCATGCGGTCAAGGGCCGGATTCCAGTACTCGGGGTGTGCCTTGGGCATCAGTCGATCGGTGCCGCACTTGGAGGGAAGGTCGTGAGGGCATCCAGTATTATGCATGGCAAGACCTCACTGGTTTATCACGACAACTGCGGGATTTTCAGGGGTGTTGATAATCCTTTTGTGGCGACAAGGTATCACTCTCTCATTGTTGAACGGGCAACACTTCCAGAGACGCTTGTTCTTCGGGCATGGACTGAGGATGGCGTGATCATGGGTATGGATTCGGAGTCGTTGATGCTTTATGGTGTTCAGTTTCATCCCGAATCCATCATGACTGCTGAGGGGAAAAAAATTATCAGGAATTTTCTTGAACTGTAGTATTTGATGCAGAGGATGTGAGTGTATGGATATTTATCGTAGTCCTTCGGGGACAGGGGACGAAGGAAGAGGGGGTGGTGTTCCGCCGCATCCCGGTGTCCATCGCGAAAGTGATTTTATGGCTGACGGATGGCGAGTGTTCAAAATTATGGCGGAATTTGTCAGCGGTTTTGAAATGATGTCTGATGCAGCTCCAGCCGTCACCGTTTTTGGTTCTACAAGGGTGCAGACTGGAAGTCCTGAGTATCTTCTTGCTGAAAAGCTTGGTGCCCTTCTTGCTGCGGAAGGGTTTTCAGTGATAACAGGAGGTGGACCGGGTGTTATGGAGGCGGCAAACAAGGGTGCTCAAAACGCCGGTGGTGCCTCTATTGGATTTAATATCCAACTTCCAAATCAGCAGCGGCCAAACAAGTATATTGATCACGACAAACTGGTGAGTTTTCAGTATTTTTTTGTGCGTAAGGTTATGTTCATCAAATACGCACAGGCATTTATCGCCTTGCCGGGCGGCTTTGGTACCCTTGATGAAATATCTGAAGCCATTACCCTGATATGCACCGGGAAAAGCGAGCGCTTTCCGGTTATATTGGTGGGCAAAAGTTACTGGGAGGGGTTTTACCGATGGGTTCAGGAGACCATGCTGAAGGAGAAGGGTTATATCAGTGCTGCCGATCTTGAATTTATTTACCTTGAAGACAGTCCGGAAAAGGTTATTGCAATCATTAAAAATTTTTATCCTGATGGTTATTCATTGAATTTTTAGGGAGAGACTCTTGTTTCTGCATTGCATTGGCTCAGCCATTGAAGAAGCGTTTCTGTTTCCTTGACGGTGAGATGAGTTTCCGGTTTCCAGAGGGAATAGAGTGGTTGATGAGCCGATCCTTCCGAAATCACCTTTTTGATTCTGTTGTTTGTCATGTCCTGAAGGTTACCTTCTGAAAAATTCAGGGCATTTCTGCCCGAGGCCACGATTGTTGAGGCCAACCATGAGGCTGGAGCGACATAGGCAATCGGGTCCCATCGGGTTTCATTTGAGTGGCAGTCATAGCAGGCTTTTTTCAGTGAGCTTTTTATCAAACGGGGGAGTTGGATGACGGAAACTTCTGGCGGGTTGATTCGTTTGACTGGCACAAACTGCATAAGTATCAGGACGACAAGAGACCAGCTTGCAATTGATTTGAATGAAAAAGTCATTTTTCCCGGATAATCCTGAATGAACTTGTTGTCTTTCTTTCTGTTAACATCAAAAAAGTGTTATTGTGATATTTCCCTGTGAAAAAGCGGTCTGGTACTATCTTCCTCAAATCAGAGCAGACCTTGCCATCGAGCTTGTCAAAACCGGAATGACCCAGTCGCAGGCAGCAAAAAAACTTGGTGTCACTCCCGCAGCAATCTCCCAGTATATTCATAAAAAGCGTGGTATGCAATCTCTGAAAAGCAAGAGCTACCGCAAGGAGATTGAGACTGCGGTTACAATAATTTGTGAAGAGGCATCGTCCAATGACCTGCATCGCATTGTTTGCAACTGTTGTCACCTGCTGCAAAAGGAGGGTGACGAACAAAAGGATGCCTGCCCGTCTACAGCTCCACAATGATATGGGCCTCAGTTGAATGGCCGTCAAGCAAATTCTTCAGGGTATTGACCAGGTCCATTCCGTATTTGTTGAGATAATAAAAAATATTAATTAACCGTTCTTGCGGCATTCCTTCCGGAAACAGTGCGGTTTCTGCTTTCAGAATCTGCTCAAGCAACTCTTCGTGTTTGCGCCTGCTGGCCTTCCATGTTTTTTGTTCAAGAGTTTCAACTATTTTGGCTGACTGGACGGCTGAAGCGGCCAGGAGCGGTTCAAGGGTGGGGTCAATCTTTGCGAGCACTGGTCGAAGAGTGGCAAACGCCCTTTGAATATCCTCTTTTGTTGTTTCGAACAATGCGTCAAGTTGAGGGTTTTCAGCGATGCCGACGGCATTTTTTTTCATCTGTTGCAGGTCGCTGAAGAGGGCGTAGTATATCTGTTTTCGTGAAAATCCAGGTTTTCCGATGACATGGAGCAGTCTGTCCATGATTCGGTTTATTTTTGGTTCAACAAGGGTAAAACTTCCTCTGGGAATAATAAACGGCATAGTGATACCAAAATGCTCGTAATTTTTTCGGTACTGCGCCAGATAGCTTATTTCGCCAGGGCCTGCTATACAGGCAAAAGTAGGCAGGACGTAGTCCTGAACAATCGGTCTGAGAACAACATTGGGGCTGAACTGTTCCGGATGATCCTGACACAGTTCAAGCATTTGGTGCTTTGAGAAGTGTTGTTTGTCGGGGACAATCGAGAACGAGTCTTCTGAAGGTTGCTCTATTTTTAGTCGTTGTCCATGATGGTTGATATAAAATAGATTGACCGCTCTTGGTTTTGTTTGAGCGGTGTAGCCGAGATTTTCCAGACGGGTACTTTGTGAAATGACATTATAGGAGGATGCTGGAGAGGATGAGAGCTCTCGCAAAAAGATGTTGGTCGAAAGCCGCTTGAATTCAGGATCCTGACTCGAAAGCAGAATCAGTGGCTGTTCTTTGAAGAGCCGCATCATGGTGCAGGCAAAGCTTATCTCGAAGGTGCTTCCCGGATAATAACACTCCGTGAGGATATCCGAAATACTCTGCTTGTGGGAGGAATCAGGCAAAAGCTTGAGAAACTCCTCAACAGTCCGGCGGATCTCTTCGCCGAAGCAGGTGTTGGCAACCATCTGTTCAGGCATGCGCCGGTAGGGCTCCTGTTTGAAGTGGACAACCTGATTTTCAGAAAAAATGGCGGTGTTGGCCGCTTCGTCGTAGTCGTGGTCTTCTCCTTCGAGCCAGAAGATCGGGACAAAATCGTATTCAGGAAAGAGCGCTTTCTGACGTTCAGCAAAAATAATGGTGCTGAGCGCTTTATAAATTGTATAGAGTGGCCCGGTAAACAGCCCGAGTTGCTGCCCGGTTACTATGGCCATACATCGTGGTGAGCGGAGCTTTTCTATCTCCCTGAGCTGGCGTGCGGTGCCTCCCCAGCGGCTGTTTTGCCGAGAGAGAAGTCGAACAAGCGTTTCGCGGTCAAAGGTTCTCGAACCGAGCAATCCAAGCTGTCGGTAGTAATCGGCCTCTTTTTGTTCATCAAGGTGAAAACACTCTGCAATCAGTTCGGTTCGTTCGGGGCCTTCTGACGTATAGTCACGGAAAATCCGGGAAAATCCTTTTTTCGGTGTCAGGATATTTTTGTAGTCAAGGAGAAAAGTGTTCACGGTGTTATTTTTGCAGGTTCCATTGTTCAAGGGTGCTGATAGAGCTGTTGTAGGTCAGATCGCAAGAGAGCGGTGTAATGGCCACATAATTGTGCCGAACAGCGAATTCATCTTTGTGCAGGCTATCATCAAGCAGACGCAGGGTGCCATTCAGCCAGTAGTAGGGGTTGCCAAACATATCGTTTCGTTCAATGGTATTTTCTTCCCATCGCGAGCGCCCCTGTTCGGTGATCATAATCCCGGCAATCTGCGATTCCGGCACATTCGGAATATTGACGGAGAGAATGGTGTCTTGCGGTAATCCTTCAAGCAGTACTTTTTTTGAAAGTTTGCGTGCAAATTTCCCTGCGTAGGTAAAATCAGCATGTTCATACGTTGCAAGCGAAAAGGCCAAAGAGGTAATTCCCTGGATTGCCCCCTCAAGAGCAGCGGCAACCGTTCCCGAATAGAGGGTGTTTGTTGCGGTATTGCTTCCGTAATTGATGCCTGATACAATAAGATCAGGCTTCGATGTCAGAATATGGCTTAAAGCAACCTTGATGCAGTCGACCGGCGTGCCTGAAACGGTATATCCAAAAAAGCGACCGTTCTTTAAAAACTTTTTGATTCTTAATGGAGAGCCCAGTGTCATGGCATGGCTCATGGCGCTGTGCGGTTCGGCAGGCGCAACGACGCTGACTCGGCCTATTTTTTTCATCGCAGCCGCAAGCGCATGGATTCCCTCCCCTTCAATGCCATCATCATTACAGACAAGTATATGAGGTTTTTTCAGTGTGTCCATGCTGTTGTGTTGTTCGTTGATGATGAAAAAGTTACGGTGTACGATGTCTCGCGGTGTTTTGGATTTGACTTGCGCATAAAAGTACAAAAAAGTTTTGCTCAAAAGTTATGACCAATACTGAAATAAACAATTGGCTTTGAAAATTTCAGGGAGGCGTATGCTGTAGTGCTTGCTTTGGCAAGAAATGGAAATGCTTTTGAAACGGTAAACCTTGTCGGGCCGAGAGGAGTTTCCCATATCATGCTTGTTCCGATACCGTGAATAAGATGTGCAGAAGAGATATCGTCCAGACTTTCCCAGACATTGCCGACATTGTAATGCAGAAGCAGCGACGTTGGAAAAAGAATGGCGAACGACGGTTTGTAGCCAAGATGGATGCCGGCAGCCGCCATATTGTCGCATGGAAGATCGTTTTCTTTCAATCCTGTAAAACGCTGACTGTACGTTGTTCCCGGCCCCCCGAGAAAAAATTTCTCTGATAATGGCATGTTGCTGCTGCTCAGGCCAAAAAGTCCCGAAAGCTGCAGGGTGGTTTTGCTCGTCAGCGCAATATTTTCTTCGTGGTTACCGGAGACCTGCCAGTAAATATCATGATTGTCAAAAATTGACGGAGTCACTGAATATTTAAAGTTTGTATAGGTTCCGGCAGTTGGGGTCAACGAGTTGTTTCGTGAATCAAGGGTAAATTGTGTGCCGATTGAGAGCATTGTATTATTTGCGGTTTTCAGTGCCATACTGTAATCCCCTTCAGCCCAGGATTTGGCGTTTTGCAGGGTAATCTCCGCAATAAACTGGCCGTTTTTTCGGATTCTTGCGCCGAAAGCATGGCTGAAACCGTACTTCTGGATTCCGTAATTGCTCAGAGCCTCTGAACCATCGCGATGTTCAAAAACACGCGCGTCATAAAAAAGACGTGAAGACATCGTCAAGTGGGACTCACCTATCCTTGGCGCATTAAGTTCAAGGTTGAGCAGATAGTTTTTTCTTCCTGCCTTTAGCCAGCCGCCGACGGAGTTGGTTGTTCCTCCGAGATTTTCGTTTCTGACATCGACAAGAAACTGGGCATTGTTTGTTTCATCATAGCGTAAACCGAGCCGGAGCACTGACGGCGGTTTTTCTTGAAGAGAAACGTTGAGCAGGGGGTTGCTGTCGGGCAAAGAGGTGGTGGCTGGTTTTGCAAAGATAGAGACACGATTGAACCCCCCGGTTTCGTAAAGATTATTGACGGACTCTTCAGCTTTCTCAATGCGGAGCGCATGTGTCGTATCAATTTTTATTTCCCTCATTACAGGAGTGATGCCAGTAATGTTTTTATCACTGCGGATCTCAATACTCTCAGGTTTTCCAGAAGAAACATTGACGTGCAGCACGCCATCGTCCAGAGTGCAGCCTTTGATGGCGACAAGGCAATATCCTTTTCTGCGGTATTGTGTTATCAGCGCTTCAAGGGCTATTGTTCCTGCGGTATTGGTGTAAAGCGCCTTCATCACCGGGCTGAAACAGTGTTCAATCTCTTCTGGTGAAAGTGCTGCGGGAGGCCCTCCCGTGACGGTCACCTTGTTTATGACGGGAAGTGGATCAAGATGAAAAATTACTTTTTTATGGGGGTGATCAATTTCGGCAGAGACTCTGGTAAAGAGATCGGTTGCCAGCAACTTCTGAAAAGTTTTGTCAAGATCTGTTGCCTTGTGGATAATGGCGGAAGCAACAGGGGGATATTCCGGATTTTTTTGTGAGAGCAAAAATTCTTTGGTGTACGTTCCAAGAGCAATACTTCGCAAACTCTTTTTTTCTATTTTGAGTTTTATTGCTTCGGTCATTACTTTTCCTTTGGCATAGCCTGCCTCAACAAGTGTCTTGATATCTGAAAAATCGGTGGCTTTGTGGTCGCCGAGTTCGGGAGTGATAACAATATCGGCTTTTGCAAGTTGCGCCGGATACTGCAATTTTGTGAGGATGGTCATCGCCTGATCGGCCGCTTTCCATGGGAGATCAAGTTCGCCACCGGTTGCATACATGCTCCCGTGCGTATCGGCAGCAATTTTAACGTCGACATTGAACGCATCGAGTTCATCGACCGGAAGATTGGCAACGAGACCTCCATCAACCAACTGGTAACCGTCACGGATAATCGGTTCATAAAGAATCGGAATGGTACTGCTTGCCCGTATGGCTTCTGACAGAGAGCCTCCGGTAAGTGATATACGCCTTCCTGAAACAAGATCGGTCGAAATTGCCCTGAAATTGATCGGAAACGTTGAGAAATTGCCTGACGCATTATAGAGAGCGTTCAATGCCAGAAGGTCGAGGGTGCCGGTCATCTCCTGGGCTGAGTTAAGCGATTTCGGAATAACAAGTTTCAGCTTCTCAAAACGGATGGCCAGAGATGCCCGGTCACGGATTCGTTGCTGTTCAAGAAAAATGTTTGAACGGGTATAATTATCACGGAGGGAAAGAAGGGATTGCCAGGGAAGGGTATGGGCGATCTTTTCAAGTTCATTTGGGCTGTATCCGCAACAGTAGAGTCCTCCAATAACGGCACCCATGCTGGTGCCGGCAATACCATCGACGGGAATACCTGCCTCATCAAGGGCCTTGAGGATGCCAATTTGTGAAAGACCGTTAGCGCCTCCTCCTGAAAGTGCAAGACCGACGGTTTTTCTGGCAGGTCTCATGAAGTTGAACAGGGCATAGCGGTGCCGGGGAAGTTGAAGCGTGTCGGGATAGACCAGTGTGGTCGATGAGGCCACAGCGTCAGGTTGCATCGTCATTTCAGTGAGGAGAGTGACGATGAGCAGTGCGGCTATGCAGAAAAATGTTCTGACGTTCAAAGGTGGCGCTCCTCGTTTATAAAGTCGTTAGACAAGGTTTTATATCGGCTGTTTTTGAGTTCTCCTGTGGACTTCATATCTTCAGCTTTAATGTATAACCTTTACTCTTCATTGTAAACATGGCTTGGTTTAATCGGGTAAAACCCTCAATACGTCCAACCGACAAAAGAGATATGCCGGAAGGATTGTGGTGGAAATGTGAAGAGTGCGGAGCGATGCTTCACAAAAAGCAGCTTGAAGATTACTTTTACACCTGTTCGGAGTGCAGTCACCATTTCAGGATATCTCCCTACAAATATTTCTCGATTCTTTTTGATGGCGACAAGTACATCGAGTTTGATGATAACCTCCGTTCTGCTGATCCGCTCAGTTTTACGGATACAAAGAAATATCCCGACAGGGTTCATGACACGATTGAAAAGAGTGGAAAAACCGAGGCGTGTCGCAATGCTTATGGAGAGTGCGGCAGTAGTCCACTTGTTGTTTCGGCCATGGATTTTGGATTTATTGGTGGATCGATGGGTTCCGTTGTTGGTGAAAAAATAGCGCGTGCTGTTGATAAATCGCTTGAGCTGAATGCTCCACTTCTTGTTATTTCCCAGTCAGGTGGAGCCCGGATGATGGAAGGTGCCTTCAGTCTGATGCAGATGGCTAAAACTGCGGCGCGTCTTACCCGTCTCAGTGAGAGGAAACTGCCCTATATCTCTCTTCTTGCCGACCCGACAATGGGAGGTATCACCGCCTCTTTTGCCATGCTTGGCGATATCAATATCAGCGAGCCGAAAGCCCTCATAGGATTTGCGGGCCCCAGGGTGATCAGGGATACCATCAAAAGAGATCTGCCCGAAGGGTTTCAGCGTGCCGAGTTTCTGCTTGAACATGGCTTTCTTGATCGCATTATCTCCCGGAGGGATCTGAAAACCGAGCTGGTCACCCTGCTCGGTATGCTCAAGGTTTAACTCCAGTGAAGCGCTGCGGCCGTAACCGGGAATTGTTCCATGAAAATCTTTTTTATCTCAAGGGCAATTTCCCGGTGTTCCTGTTGCGTGCTTTTTTCGGTTCGTACCTCCAGATAGTGGATCCAGCTTCTGGCTGAGCCCTTCATATAGAGTTTTGTTTGAGTGCCCAGCGGGAGGAGCACTCTGGCGCACTCCTTGGCAATGCCCTTTTCAAGCGCCAGGTTGTATGCGTCAAGCCCTGTTCGGGCAATACGATCCTGCGCCTCATCAAACCACTGTATGGTTGTTTCATCAAGATCATCAAGGGAGTTCTGCCGGTTTTTGCTGTCCTGGCGCCTTGGCTGGTATCGCTCAATCTCCTGAGCTTTGGCATACCGTTGAGAAAATTCCTGGAACTGAAAACTTTTATGACGGAGAATCTGTGGAGAAATGGCTCTTGAGGTCACAATTTCAACCGTCATATCCACCATTTCAAAGACGCTCCAATGCTTGTGTGTAATGCAGTAGGCAAGCAGCTTTTCATAATCCACAGTCTCCTGATGGGGGCTCGAAACACGTGCGCAGTAGGCCATGAGACCCTCAGGGGAGAGTGTTTGGTGCTCTACCTGAATGAGTGGGGTGGTGACTGAAATAAGGCGGACCTGCATATTCCTCAACGTTTTGATGTTTGTTCAGGCCGAAATATAGAGAAATGGGGCCATTTTTCCTGTTGTCACAGAAAATGGGATGATTCTCTTTTTTTGCTATTTGAAACGGGAAGTCTTGATTTATTGTTGTCACTGCGTATTTTGAGGAACAGTGTCGAGAGTTCCCGTTGAGCTTCTCGGGCAGGGCACCGTTTGTGCCGATCGGGTTTTGAACGATTTACCAATATTTCAAACAACAGGATAGCTATGGCAAATATTAATTTTGGTTTTGAGCACCATGCCAGAAAAATGTACTCAGGCGCTATAGAGCAGGGGATTACCAACTCTCTTGTTCCCATGGTTATAGAGACTTCAGGACGAGGCGAGCGTGCTTTCGATATTTTTTCGAGGCTTTTGCGTGAACGTATTATCTTTCTCGGAAGCGGAATTGATGAGCATGTTGCAGGCCTCATTATGGCCCAGCTTATTTTTCTCGAATCTGAAGATCCGGAACGGGATATTTATATCTATGTCAACTCTCCGGGTGGCAGCGTTTCTGCCGGTCTCGGCATCTACGACACCATGCAGTATATTCGTCCGGAAGTCTCAACCGTGTGTGTCGGTATGGCGGCAAGCATGGGCGCATTTCTTCTGGCCAGTGGAGCAAAAGGGAAAAGGGCCTCGCTGCCTCATTCGAGGATTATGATTCATCAGCCCTCCGGTGGCGCACATGGACAGGAGACTGATATTGTTATCCAGGCACGGGAAATTGAGAAGATTCGCACGTTGCTTGACGAACTGCTTTCCAAACATACCGGCAAGGATGTGCAGCAGGTACGGGAGGATTCGGAAAGGGATCGCTGGATGAACGCACAGGAGGCGCTTGATTATGGGATTATCGATGCTATTTTTGAAAAACGTCCCATGCCTGAAAAGAAGGACTAACCCGAACGATGTTATCATGAGCGATCAGACCGAGCAGTTCAATCTGGATAAAAGCTATAACCATCACGATGTTGAAGATCGGTGGAGAAGTTCCCACTGGGAGGCTACCGGGAGTTTTCATGCCGAAAGCTCCCGTGTGCTCGAAGAGGGCAAGGAGCCCTATACCGTGCTCATGCCTCCGCCTAATGTGACCGGGAGTCTTACCCTGGGCCATGTACTGAACCATACGTTGCAGGATATTTTTATTCGCTATAGTCGTATGACAGGCAAAGAGGCATTGTGGCTTCCAGGCACCGATCATGCCGGTATTGCGACACAGACGGTGGTGGAGCGAAAGCTGAAAAAAGAGGGCATAACCCGGCACGATCTCGGGCGAAAGGAGTTTCTCGATCATGTCTGGCAGTGGAGGGACGAGTATGGAGGTCTTATTCTCAGGCAGCTTCGCCGGCTCGGCATCTCCTGTGACTGGCGACGCAACCTCTTTACCATGGATGAAACTGCCTCCAAAGCAGTTATCAATGCCTTTATTACCCTCTATCGCGACGGCTTGATCTACCGGGGCACCCGCATTATCAACTGGTGCCCGGTGTCGCAGACAGCACTCTCCGACGAAGAGGTGATCATGAAGCCCCGCAAGGACAAGCTTGTCTACCTGCAGTATGCTCTTGTCAGCCATCCCGGCCAATATATCACCATTGCAACAGTCAGACCTGAAACTATTCTGGCTGATGTTGCCATTGCCGTTAATCCCGAGGATTACCGTTACCGTCATCTCATTGGGGAGCTTGCCGTTGTGCCCGTGGCAGGAAGGCATATTCCCATTATTGCTGATGATTATGTTGATATTGAGTTTGGTACCGGTGCACTGAAAATCACCCCTGCCCATGATGCCAACGACTATGCCGTTGCCCAGCGTCATAATCTTCCAATTCTTTCTGTTGTCGGTAAAGATGGCAGAATGACCGATGAGTTTGGCTATGGCGGCATGGACCGTTTCGATGCCCGTGAAAAAATCCTGAACGATCTTGACGAACTCGGTAATCTTGTGCGTGTTGAAGAGTACGAGCATAATGTTGGGTATTCCGAGCGGGCAGATGTGGTTGTTGAGCCCTATCTTTCCGAGCAGTGGTTTGTCAGGATGAAGCCCCTTGCACAGAAGGCTCTCCAGGTTGTCAATGACGGCGAAATCAGCTTTCATCCCCGGCACTGGATTAATACCTATCGCCACTGGATGGAGAATATTCAGGACTGGTGTATCTCCCGCCAGCTTTGGTGGGGGCACCGCATTCCTGCATGGTATGACACGGAAGGAAGGGTTTGGGTTGCTGCCACCTTTCAGGAGGCCTGTCATCTTGCCGGTACTGACAAGCTTGTGCAGGATGATGATGTGCTTGATACCTGGTTCTCTTCGTGGCTCTGGCCGCTGACAACGCTTGGCTGGACAGACAAACAGAGTGTCAACGACAATCTCAAGGCGTTTTATCCCACCAATACCCTCGTCACCGGACCGGACATCATTTTTTTCTGGGTAGCCAGAATGATTATGGCAGGGCTCTATTTCAAGGGAGAAGTTCCCTTCCGTGATGTCTATTTTACCAGCATTATCCGCGACATGAAGGGGCGCAAGCTCTCAAAGTCCCTCGGGAATTCTCCTGACCCGATCAAGGTGATGGACACTTATGGTACCGATGCCTTGCGTTTTACCATTATCTATATTGCGCCACTGGGTCAGGATGTTCTGTTCGGAGAGGAGAAGTGCGAGCTCGGAAGAAATTTTGCGACAAAGATATGGAATGCGTCACGCCTTGTTTTCATGCAGCGTGAAAAATATTTCAGTGATCAGGATGAGTTTGCTGCCGTTTATCGTGACTTCAACCCTCGTTCCGGGAGTTTTACTCTTGCCGAACAGTGGCTTCTTGCCGGGTTCAACGAAATGCTTGAGCGTTACCATAACGCCTTCAGTTTGTTCAGGGTCAACGATATTGTCAGACTGCTCCATGACTTTTTTTGGCGAGATTACTGCGACTGGTATCTGGAAGCGCTGAAGGTGAAGCTTTCTGGATCGTTGACAAGAGAAGAGGCCCAGAAATCCGTCTGTCTGGCCGTTTATGTGCTTGAGGGCATACTGAAAGCGTTGCATCCGGTGATGCCCTTCATTACTGATGAGATATGGCATCATGTTCTGCCGCGTTCATCGGAAGAGAGTATTGCCCTGTCACCGATGCCCTTTGCCGATGCTGAACTCTCGGGTATGGATGTGCGCGGGTTTGTGCTGATACAGAAGCTGATCACTGAGGTCAGAAGTCTGCGTTCATTGTTTGGTGTTCCTCACAGCAGTCAGGCCGCGATTCTACTCAGGTCGGCCAATGATGGCGATCGGGTGGTGTTTGAGACGAATCTTCCACTGCTGGCAGCGCTTGGGCAATGTATTCCGAAACTTATGGTCGACACAGAGCGCCCGCGTCATGCGGCAGGATCGGTGGTTGAGGGAAATGAACTATTTGTGCTGCTTGAGGGGTTGATATCTTTTGAAAAGGAGCAGGTTCGCCTTCGGAAAGAGATAGACAACGTCTCCTCCTATGTTGCGTCTGTTCGCAAAAAACTTTCAAACCGTAACTTCGTGGATAATGCTCCTCATGATGTTGTTACCAAAGAGAGTGAAAAACTGAGGGATGCTGAGGATAATCTCGAAAAACTCAGGAGTAATCTTGCGGTTCTGAGCGATTGAGAGAGCCCTGAATTTCGGTTTTTCGTTGTCACTGCCAGAGAGAATGGAATTTATTATTAGGTTTCATTCTCAAAAAGTGGTATTCTCCGAGTTTTTCTGATATATCAAGACAAATCGGTGGGAGTAGTATAACTTGCTGAAGTTCTCAAGGAGAGTTCTATATGAGGCAACTCAAAATAAGCAAACAGATAACCAATCGCGAAAGCCTCTCTCTTGATCGTTATCTGCAGGAGATTGGGAAATATGATCTTTTAACTGCCGAAGATGAGGTTCGGCTGACCAAGGCGATCAAAGAGGGTTTTGATATGCCGGTCGATACAACCGAATACAAAAGGGCGAAACGTGCCCTCGACAAACTGATCAAAGGCAACCTGCGATTTGTTGTTTCGGTTGCCAAGCAGTACCAGAACCAGGGGCTCACCCTCGGTGATCTGATTAATGAGGGCAATCTTGGTCTTATCAAGGCGGCAAAGCGCTTCGATGAAACCCGTGGATTCAAGTTTATCTCTTATGCGGTATGGTGGATCAGGCAGTCCATTCTTCAGGCATTGGCTGAGCAGTCGCGAATTGTCAGGCTTCCGCTGAACAGGGTCGGTACACTCAACAAAATCAGCAAGGCTTACAGTCAGCTTGAACAGGAATTTGAACGCGATCCCAATACCAGGGAACTTGCCACCCTGCTTGAAATGGATTCACAGGATGTTGCCGACACGCTCAAAATTGCAGGGCGGCATGTGTCGGTTGATGCTCCATTTGCCCAGGGTGACGATAACCGTCTGCTTGATGTCTTGCAGAACGATGGTCATCTGCCCGACTATGGACTCAATCGCGATTCGCTCACCCTTGAGGTCGAACGCTCGCTCTCTGTCCTTGCCCCTCGAGAAGCCGATGTGATCAAGTCATATTTCGGGATTGGCATGGATAATCCACTGACGCTTGAAGAGATCGGAGAGAAATTCCGTTTAACCAGGGAGCGTGTCCGGCAGATCAAGGAAAAAGCGATCCGGCGACTGCGTCAGTCGGCATACAGCAAAATTCTCAAGGAGTATATTGGTAGCTGATGGCTTGTTCAGCATCGTAAGAGGGGAGTGCCGGCGAACATGTTTAGCTGGCACTCCTCGCTCCATTTAAGCTTGGCCCGGTAAATCTTCACCGGGGCCGAGGTGTGACCCTGGCAGCATTTTGTGCAATCCTGCATCGGCAAACCATTGTTTCGAGCGGTCAAATTCAGTCGATAGCAGTTTTATAAATCACATAGCCAATGCCGAGAAAGAGCAAATTCGGCAGCCATGCGGCGAACATGGGGTGGAGAAGCCCCTGATACCCTGCAATGGCAATGGTTTTCTGCAGTCCGAGATAGAGAAACCCTGCAAACAAGGTGATGGCAATTTCAGAAGCGAGCCCTCCCCGCTTTTTCTTTGCAGAGAGTGGTACGCCGATAAGAATGATGATGAGCGAGGCGAATGGCATTGCAATTTTGTTGTGGAATTTTACCATGGAGCGCTCAAGAGCTGAAAAGCCGGCTTTACGTTTTTCTGAGAGATAGCGATAATGGCGGCTGATATTCATTTCGTCCGGTTGCAGATTGAGTTCTGCCAGCGCACGCGGTGAAAGTGACAGTTTTACCGGTTTCAATGCGATGACACTAAAAATCTCCTGCTCTCCGGTAAAAATACGGCTTGAAACATTCTGCATAATCCACTCTTTACGTGCCGGGTCATAGTGCATGGCATCAGCATCCATTCGTGATTTGAGTCGGGAGCCGAGGAACTCTTCTATGGAAACCGCGCTGAGGGTTGACCGGTCAGGATCAATACTGCCTATTGAGACAATTCGTGAGCCAGGTTCAAGAAGATGAATATTGTTGTTCTCATGTTGCCGTGATTTTTTTTTGCCTAAATAATGCTGTTCAAAAGAGTGGGTTTTGGTAAATGTCGCAGGAGCAATCCACCACGCATTGGCCAGATTGATCAGGACAATAAGAGCGCCGCCGATAAAAAAAGGGGTCAGTAGTTGGCGCATACTGACACCGGCCGATCGTATTGCCGGAAGTTCGCCTGAAAAAGAGAGCCTTCCCGAGACAAGTATTGATGAAAGCAGGGCACTGACCGGGGATGTTATCAGAAACGTGGAGGGTATCGAGAGAAGGTAATAACGGACGATATCCCACAAACCAAGCTTGTTGTCCATGAACTTATCAAGTTTTTCAACCATGTTGATGAGCATGAACAGGCAAACAAAGACGATAGAGCTAAAAAGAAATGCTTTGGCAAACTGCCTGAATATGTACTTGTCAAGAATTTTCATAGGAACATTCAGGCAGGCAGGCCACCTTGTATAAGCTTAATAGCCGAAAATATCATTGACCTTCAACTCTCTGACGGCTCCGTATTTCCGCAGGGTTTCCATGTCAAGATTTTCTTTTTTGCCCAGCACCAGCATAACATGCTTTTTGTTACCGAAATGCTTGCTGTGGAATTTTTCGATATCACTGAGGCTCATCAGCGCTGTATCATGATAAATTTCCTTTCGGATATCATTGTCATGTCCAAGCCGGACAGCCTCTTCAAAATTGAACAGGATCTCCGTTTTTGTCAGTCGTTCGGTTGAAATTTTCTGTTGAATGCCGTTTTGCGCTGAAGCAAACAGTTTCGGTGAAACGGGCAGCTCTTTCATCAGGTGGCTGATTCCTTCAAGCGCTTCGGGCAGCTTGTCGGCCTGGGTGCCGATGTAACTGACAATGTAATTGTGCTCGTTCTTTTGCTTGGGTGTCTTGTAGACCGAAAAGACCGAGTATGCCAGAGCTTTTGCTTCCCGCAGTTCCTGGAAAACCACCGACGACATTCCCCCGCCGTAATATTCGTTAAAAAGGGTTGCAATGGGGACGATGGATGGATTGTAGAGTTCGTCTTTCGTCAACAGAATAACCTCAGTCTGCGTCATATCGTAATCAACGAAATAGACAAGATTATCAGTTTGTTCCAGATCCTTGAACGGATCGTTTGCTGGCGGAGTTGTAAACGATTCAGGATAATGCCGAACCGAACGAAGTTCACCGAGCACCTCCTGCACAGAGGCTGGACCGTAGTAGAGTACCCGATGACGGTACTGCAAAAGCGTTCGGATCTCCTCAAGCAGCTCTTTTGAGGTGACTCTGTCAAGCTCACCGTTGTTCAGCACGTTGGTGAAAGGCGAGACAGATCCATACTTGCCGTAACTCGTCATGGCCTCAAAAAGTATCTTTTTCTTGGACAGTTTGTCATCGGCCCGCTCTTTTATCACTCCGGCTTTAAGATTTTCAAGAGCCTCTTCATCAGGTCGGGTATCAACGAGAAGTTTTTCAAGCAGTCGAATTGCGGCGGCTGAATTTTTTTGAAGTCCTGAAAGTTTCAGGTAGACGTAATTATCGGCGGTAAATGCCGAAAAGCTTGAGCCGATTTTATAAAGTTCCTGGCTGAACTCTTTGGGGGTGAGCTCTGAGGTGCCAAGATAGGAGAGGTAGTCGAGCGCAAGATCAATTTTTTTGCTGTTATTTTTCCCGATATCAAAAACATAGTAGAGAGAATAGAGCTCGTTTTCCCTGTTTTGAACATGATGGAGCTTTACGGAGGGGTTGACCTCAACAAAATCAATATCCTTTTTATAATCAAGAAAAACAGGTTTGGTTTTTTCTGATTTCCTGGCCAGAAGGTTTTCGGCAAAAGTTGATGAGGTATCCCGATTTACCTTGAGCGGGGTGATGGGAGGCTTCTGAATTTTCGATTCACTTGCTGGTGTGCCATGCTCTTTGTAGACAGCGACGTAATTTGAGTTGTAATGCTTCCGGGCAAACGCAATAACATCCTCTTTGGTAATCTTCTGGAGACGCTCAATCTGGCTGACATGCTCTGACCATGGCATGCCCCAAACGAACGCATCAACATAGGCCTCAACTCTTCCATGGTTGGTTTCATAGAGTTTCAGTTGCTCGATTTTCAGGTCATTGATTGCCGCTTCAAGCAACCAGTCCGGAAACGCTCCCTCTTTGAGAAGTTCAATCTGTTTGAGCAGATTTTCCTTCACTTCATCCAGACTTTGACCTTCTCTGGGTTTTCCACTCAAAATATGGGTGGAGTAATCTTTCATCATAATCAGCATCGAACCGGCATCAAGAACTTTCTGCTGCTGGTTGAGGTTCAGGTCAATCAGCCCGGCAGTCTGGTTGAATAAAACCTTGTCAACCAGGGTCAGGTAATCGGCATCAGAGCTGTTGACTCCATTGAAGCGGAATCCAATGACCAGCTCTTCAGATTCAGGTCCCTTGACCTTGATGAGCGAGGGTTTCGTGATATCATCTTCAACAGCAGGTGTGAAGGGAGTGAGCGCTTTTGGTTGCAGCACTGAAAACTTTTCGTCAATCAGTTTGATGGTTGTCTCAGGATCAAAATCGCCGGCAATACAGAGTGCCATATTGTTCGGCACATAATGGGAGCGGTAATAATCGACAACATTTTTGATGGAAGGGTTTTTCAGATGCTCGGCCTTGCCAATGGTGGTCTGGGTCCCGTAAGTGTGTTTTTTAAAAAGCCCGGCAAAAAGATTTTCCCAAATCTTGCGGCTGTCACTGTCCATGGTCATGTTTTTCTCTTCATAAACGGTTTCAAGTTCGGTATGAAAGAGCCGCATAACCGGATTGCGGAACCGTTCAGCTTCGATGGTCAGCCACTGGTCAAATTTGTTTGACGGAATATCATTGACATAGACGGTCTGTTCGACCCAGGTGTAGGCATTGGTGCCCTGTGCGCCTATAGAGCTGAGCAATTTGTCGTACTCATTGGGTACAGTATAGCCTGCTGCCGCGTTGGAGAGTGAGTCGATTTTCTTGTAAATTGCCGTCCTCTTCTCAATATTGGCGGTTGAACGGTACTCTTCATAGAGATCAGTAATCTTTTCAAGTTCAACATGCTCTTTTTCATAGTCAAGCGAGCCAAGGGAATCGGTTCCTTTGAAAAGCATGTGCTCCAGATAGTGCGCAAGACCGGTTGTCTCTGCCGGATCATTTTTGCTGCCTGCCCTTACTGCCACCGAGGTGTAGATTCTTGGTTCGTCATGGTAGGGACTCATGTAGACGGTCAGCCCGTTTTTGAGCGTATAAATTCGAGTGTGGAGGGAATCTCCGGGAACTGTCGAGTATGGGTAAGGCTTGATTTCTTTAATCATTGGGGTACAAGAAATTAAATGCAAAAAAAGTGTCCCTGTGACAAACATTGAGACACGGCGTTTCATACATGGTTGAAAATGATTCGGCATCAAAAAAAGATAATAATGGGATTAAAAGCAGATAATTGCAACCGACATCAATGACTTCTTGCTTCAAAACGAGCAATTTATGGAGCAAGAGGCTGCCAGAACCCGGTATTCATGCACAATTGCCATACTTCATCGTCTTCAATGTTACATATATTCTTGCGGAAGAACTAACAAAGAGCTTTAATAGTTCTTTCTGGAAGCGCAAAAAAGGGCGCATCCACAAGATATGAAGTAAAAATGTCAAAAGGGAAACGTTGTTTATGCAAGAAAGCGTGGGTGGAACATATCGGCTGGTCAGTCCTTACAGTCCGGCTGGCGATCAGCCGAAAGCCATTGAAGAGCTTTGTGACGGTGTACGGTCGGGGAATCCCTTTCAAACTTTGCTGGGGGTGACCGGTTCCGGAAAAACTTTTACGATATCGAACGTCATTACCCGCGTCAATAAACCTGTTCTGGTGATGAGCCATAACAAGACTCTTGCCGCGCAGCTTTATGGTGAACTCAAGCAATTTTTTCCTGATAATGCGGTAGAGTATTTTATCAGCTACTACGATTTTTATCAGCCTGAAGCGTATCTCCCGGCTCTTGACAAATATATTGCCAAGGATCTGCGTATCAACGACGAGATTGAACGGCTGCGGCTGAAGGCCACCAGTGCGTTGCTCAGCGGCAGAAAGGATGTTATTGTGGTGAGTTCAGTCAGTTGCATTTATGGACTGGGTTCTCCTGAAGACTGGAAAGCGCAGATTATTGAACTGCGTTCCGGGATGGAAAAGGATCGGGATCTTTTTCTGAAAGAGTTGATTGCCCTCCACTACATTCGTGACGATGTTCATCCCACTTCGGGTAAGTTCCGGGTAAGGGGAGACATTATCGATCTTGTCCCTGCACATGAAGAGCTTGCCCTCAGAATTGAGTTTTTTGGCTCCGAAATTGAAAGTATTCAGACGTTTGACATTCAAAGTGGTGAGGTGCTCGGCGTTGATGATTATGCCTTCATCTATCCAGCCAGGCAGTTTGTTGCCGACGAGGAGAAGCTTAAAGTGGCGATGTTCGCTATTGAAAACGAGCTGGCGGAGCGGTTGAACTATTATCGTGCAGAAAACCGTTTTCTCGAAGCACGCCGGATTGAAGAGCGCACTCGCTACGATCTTGAGATGATGAAAGAGCTTGGTTACTGCTCCGGCATTGAGAATTACTCACGCCATCTTTCAGGACGCCCTGCCGGAGAGCGCCCCATTTGCCTCCTCGACTATTTTCCGGAGGACTATCTGGTGGTGATTGATGAGTCGCATGTGACGCTGCCGCAGATACGCGGGATGTACGGTGGCGATCGGTCACGCAAAACAATTCTGGTCGAACATGGCTTCAGGCTCCCTTCGGCGCTCGATAACCGGCCGCTCCGTTTCGAGGAGTTTGAGTCTATGGTGCCGCAGGTTATCTGTGTCAGCGCCACTCCGAGTGAACATGAACTGCTTCGTTCAGGTGGCGTGGTGATTGAGCAGCTTGTTCGTCCTACCGGTCTGCTTGACCCTCCGGTGGAAGTACGTCCGGTTAAAGGGCAGATCGACAACTTGCTGGCAGAAATCCGCATTCATACCGCAAAAGGCCATAAGGTGCTGGTGATGACCCTGACCAAAAGAATGTCTGAAGATCTGCATGACTTTTTCAGAAAGACGGGTATCCGTTCGCGATATCTGCATTCGGAGATCAAGAGTCTGGAGCGGATGCAGATTCTCAGGGAACTCAGGACAGGTGATATTGATGTGCTTGTTGGAGTCAACCTGCTTCGCGAAGGTCTCGATCTGCCGGAAGTATCTCTTGTTGCCATTCTTGATGCCGATAAGGAGGGCTTTTTGCGCAATACCCGTTCGTTGATGCAGATCGCCGGGCGAGCAGCCCGCAATCTTGACGGTTTTGTGGTGCTCTATGCCGATGTGATTACCCGCTCCATCCGTGAAGTGCTCGACGAAACCACCAGACGTCGCACCATTCAGCAGCAATACAACGAAGAGCATGGCATTACGCCACGTTCAATCATAAAGTCAGTTGACCAGATTCTTGATACCACCGGGGTCGCCGATGCCGAGGAGCGTTATCGCAGAAGGCGTTTTGGTCTCGAACCCAAACCGGACAGAGTGCTTGCCGGTCTTGTTGACACCTTGACACCCGAGGCTGGTTATGCCATGGCAGCAGCACTTCGGCTTGAAATGCAGGAGGCGGCTGTTCAGATGGAGTATGAGAAAGCGGCCTGTCTGCGCGATGAAATCAGCAAGCTGGAGCAGGTGTTGAAACGACAGCAAACCGGGAAATGATTTTTTCTGCTGTTTGTTTCGTTGCGGAGAACTACATTAGAGAGTGACAGGGGTATAATACTTCCTTTTTTTTTACTATGCCATTCACTCCATTTTGTTTTCAATGTTAGCACAGATAGGAAAGGACCATTACAATAAGCTCCACGAGATTCTCCAGCTCTCCCGCAAGAATCTTAAAAGTTTTGATGAATCGCTGATTCAGCGTGCTTTTTTTATGTGCTACCGGGCTCATGAGGGAGAAAAGAGAGCTTCAGGTGAGCCGTTTTTCTTCCATCCGGTTGAGGTTGCCACGATTCTGCTCAATGAACTTCCCCTTGATGGTGTTTCCGTGGCGGCGGCGCTGCTGCATGATGTTATTGAGGATAGTGGCTATACTTACGAAGACATTGTCGCCGAACTTGGAGTTGAAGTAGCCGATATTGTTGAAGGGCTTACCAAGATCTCCGGTATCATGATCAACCGGGAGAACACCCAGGCGGAAGGGTTTCGCAAGATGCTGCTCTCGATGGTCAAGGATATCAGGGTTATTCTTATCAAGTTCTGCGACCGTCTGCACAACATGAGGACGCTTGAGTCGCTCCCGGAGCACCGCCGTCTGAAAATTGCTCTTGAGACCCGGGATATCTATGCTCCTCTTGCGCATCGGTTTGGCCTTGGAAAAATGAAGGTCGAGTTTGAAAACCTTGCACTCAAGTTTATCGATCCCGAGATGTACGATTTTTTGCAACAGAAAATTCGTATGGGCAAGGGAGATCGGGTCAACTACCTGAGCAAAATGATTGAACCCATCAAGGCTGACCTTGAACAGCAAGGGTTCAAGGTTGAAGTGCAGGGGCGGGCCAAGCATCTTTTTTCGATATACAACAAGATGCGCAACAAGAACAAAAGCTTTGAGGACATTCACGATCTTTATGGTATCAGGGTGATTCTTGATACGGAGCGCATTGCCGAATGTTTTTCAGTCTATGGGTTTATCACACAGCAATATCCTCCGGTTCCACAGTATTTCAAGGACTATATCTCAATACCCAAGCATAATGGATATCAGTCACTTCATTCCGCAATTATCGGGCCGAAGGGCCACATGGTTGAACTGCAGATTCGTACCAAGCGTATGCATGAGTTTGCTGAGCTCGGTGTTGCTGCCCATTGGCGATACAAGGAAAAAATTTCACGCGATGATGCAAATATTGATTCTTTTCTGCGCTGGGCAAGAGAGTTGATCAAGGATGCTGATTCAGCAGCCGCATTTATGGAGGGGTTCAAGCTTAATCTCTATCATGACGAGATCTATGTTTTCACTCCAAAAGGAGATATGAAAACCATGCCTGCAGGAGCCACGCCGATAGATTTTGCTTATGCGATACATTCTGAGGTCGGCAATGGCTGTATCGGGGCGAAGGTTAACGGCAAGATTGTTCGTCTGAACGCACAGCTCAAGTCCGGTGACCGGGTAGAGATCATTACCTCCAAAAATCAGAAGCCGAAAGCTGACTGGCTTAAAATAGTGGTAACACAGCGTGCCAAGCTTAAAATTCGATCGGCGATCAATGAGGATCGTCGCCTGCAGATTGAGAAAGGGCGAGGAATATGGGACAAACTGCTTACGGGCACCAAAAAGCTTTTTTCGGATAGCGAAATTATCCAGCAGGTTAAAAAGTATGGTCTGAAAACTCCGGCAGATTTTTTCAGCGCTCTTGCAAGCCAGCAGATCGACGGAGAAGAGGTTATTGAGCGGGTTACCAGTTCCAAAAAGGAGGGACATACAGCCAAAGGCGTCAGTGATGAAGCTCGTGAGGTTGAAGAGTACCTTCAGATGGCCCGGCAGGAACAGGAACAGCAGCAGCAGGGAATGCCGGTAAAAAAGGACGAGGTAATTATTGCCGGTATGAGTAATATTGCCTATTCTTATGCGAAGTGCTGTCAGCCTGTGCCCGGTGATGACGTGCTTGGGTTTGTTTCAGCGGATGGTGTCGTAAAGATTCACCGAAAGAACTGCATTAATGTCAGTAATGAGAACCTGCTGAAAAGTGAGAGGGTTGTCTCGGTCTCATGGAACCGTAAAGTTGAGACCGATTTTCTGGCGGGTATAAAAATTGTTGGTGAAGACCGTCTGGGAATCATGAACCAGCTTACGACGGTTATCTCCAAATTTGATACCAATATTCGCAGCATTTCGTTGAACGCCCGTGACGGGATGTTTGTTGGCACCATGATGGTCTATGTTCGCAACGCCGAGAAACTGAGCACTCTTATGGACAAGCTGAAAAAAGTACAGGGGATTTTTACCGTTGAACGACTGATAAGCTGAGAGGTGTAAACCCGGGGAAAAAGTGTCTTCTCATCATTTTTTTCCGGTTTGTCAGCAGCCTCAAATTGGTAGTACCATGTGCGAAAATGAAAGAGATCTTTTTTAATTAATGATGTAACCAAACAGTAAGGAGACAATTATGAAATATTCCATAGCAAGAATTCTTGCGTTTATGCTTTTTTTCAGCACGCTGTACGGATGCGGATACAACAGCATTCAGCAGAATGAAGAGGCGGTAAACCGTTCGTGGAGCGATCTTGGGTCACAGTTGCAGCGGCGGGCCGATCTGGTTCCCAATCTTGTGGCAACCGTCAAGGGGGTTGCAAACTTTGAAAAGGAGACACTGACGGCAGTGATTGAAGCAAGGGCCAAAGCCACCTCTATCCAGCTCACTCCAGCCATGCTCAGCGACCCGGCGGCGATGGCAAAATTCGGCAGTGCCCAGAGCGGTCTCTCCTCAAGCCTCTCACGCCTGATGGTGGCCGTAGAGCGCTATCCGGAACTCAAGGCTACCCAGAACTTCCGCGATCTTCAAAATCAGCTTGAAGGAACTGAAAATCGTATCAGTGTGGCCCGTCAGCGGTATAATGGCACTGTAGAGACCTTCAATTTTTCCATCAGACAATTTCCGAATTCCATGACCAACAGCCTTTTGCTGAAACTGAAAGCCAAAGAGTATTTCAAGGTAGATGAAGCTGCCAAAGCAGTGCCTGCGGTTAAATTCTGACAGAAAAAAAAGTTATGAAAATAGTGACTAAATCCGGGCTGAAGTTTTGGCTCCTTTTATTGGTGGCTCTGCTGCCGTTTATACCGATCAGCAGCCTCATGGCAATTCCTGTTCCCGCACTTTCAGGAAGGGTCAACGATTATGCCTCCATGATATCTGCGCCGGTGAAGGCGAATATTGAAGCAAAACTTCGGCAGTTTGAGGCGGCTGAGTCAACACAGATTGTGATTCTTACTGTTTCCTCGCTTCAGGGTGATCCGGTTGAGGATTTTTCAATACGGGTGGCAGAGGCATGGAAAATAGGCCATAAAGGCTCCGACAACGGTGTGCTGCTCATTGTTTCAAGAGATGACCATAAAGTGCGCATTGAGGTCGGTAAAGGCCTGGAAGGCAAGCTGACCGATCTTTTGGCAGGACGCATTATCAACGACGAAATTGTTCCGGCCTTCAAGGCAGGTCAGTTTGATGCTGGGTTCACCACCGGCATCACCTCACTGATTGCCGCAGTCCATGGAGAGTACAAGGGAGTGCCCAAGGCCAAACCAAAGAGCGGCAAGCCATCATTTCCTCTGTTGACCATTATTTTGCTGGTGATCTATTTTATAAGCCAGATATTTCGGGGTCACCGGGGTGGCGGCATGTTGGCCAATGGCGGTTTTGGAGGAGGATTTTATGGTAGCAGCAGCTTCGGCAGCGGCGGCGGTGGAGGTGGCTTCAGTGGCGGCAGCGGTGGTTTTAGCGGCGGCGGAGCTTCAGGGAATTGGTAAATGCCTGATAAATATGAGATAAAAATGAGCAATTCTGCAGAAAAATTTCTTACAGCGGCTGAACGGCTTCAGATTGAAGCGCGTATCGGAGAGGCTGAAAAACGCACCTCGGGAGAAATCGTCGTCATGGTGGTTCCTTCCAGTTACCATTATCCCCTTGCAAGCATGCTCGGGAGTTTGCTGCTGGCGATACTTTTTGGTGTTGCAGCCGCGCTTCTTTTCGGAAACGACAATATGTGGTTTTTTCTTGCGGTGTTCGGGCTGTTGTTCATGGTGTTCCATGAATTCATTAAGCGAGTCAATATCATTAAACGACTTTTTGTCACGGCATCAGACATGAAGGGAGAGGTTGAAGAGGCAGCCATTCAATCGTTTTATCAAAGGAAGGTCAATCACACCGTTGACCATACCGGGCTTCTCATTTACATCTCTCTTTTTGAACGCAACGTTCGTGTGGTTGCCGATCAGGGCATCAGCTCAAAAGTTTCGCAGGAGATCTGGCAGGAGATTGTCGATACAATTGTTCGTGGTATTCGCAGCAAAGAGCATGGCAATGCAATAGCGGCGGCGGTTGATCAATGTGCCGATATTCTTGCCAGCCATTTTCCGGTGAAAACTGTTAAATTGAACGAACTTGGCAATGAGGTGATCATTGGCAGGTGAAGGTGAATAAAAATCGTCGAGCTATGCCTGTTATTTCAATGTTTTATGGGAGCATTATCCAGCTCTTGTTTTATGATAACAAGGAGCACAATCGTCCTCATATTTGCCAAATACGGGGAGTTTTCTGCTGCTTTTGATATTGAAACGGCGGATGTTTTAGCTGGAAGTTTACCATTTCGTCAAGTCAGGCTCGTCCAGGCATGGATTGAAATCCATCGGGATGAACTCAATGCCGACTGGCAACTTTCGATTGATGGTCATGAAGTATTTAAAATTGAGCCTTTAAAGTGATATCATTTTATGCTTTGCAAGGTTGTTGCTTTTGATCCATTACATGATGGGCATTTATTGATTGAACTCAATAATGGTGAATCCGGCGTGTTTGCTATGCGCCCTTACATGCGATCAAACTTTTTTTCGTCATTGAAAAATCCTGAATATTTCAATCGAGCCTTTCTTGAACATGGGGTTATTTCCTGGCCTGAAGGGCAAGATATTTCACCTGATACCATGCGCATGGAAATGATTCTCCAGTCCTGCTAACCCTTTTAAAAAAATCATTTTGATTTTCCTGTTTAAATGCTTTTATACAGTCTGTTGTAACTTGTCTTCATAACTTCAGGAGGAAAGGGTCATCATGAAAAAAACAGCATTATTTTCCTGGCATGAAAAGGCCGGAGCGAAGATTATTGACTTTGGCGGCTACCTCATGCCGGTTCAGTATACTGGAATTATCGCCGAGCATCATGCCGTGCGGAATGCTGCAGGGCTGTTTGATGTATCACACATGGGCAACTTTTATGTCAGGGGTCGCCTTGCCAAGGATTTTCTTCAGCTTATGACGACCAACGACCTTGACAAGGCGAAAGATGGCCAGGCGCAGTACAGTCTCATGCTCTATCCCAACGGGGGCATTGTCGATGATCTGATTATCTACCGCATGGACAGTGAAACTTTTTTTCTTATTGTCAATGCGAGCAATGCCCAAAAAGATTTTGAGTGGTTGCAAGAGCATATCGGTGCTTTTGAAGGGGTTGAGCTTGAGGATCACACGGATCGTCTTTCACTGATTGCCCTGCAGGGTCCTTTTGCCATGACCATTTTTGCACGGGTTTTTCCCTCCGTTGACGTTCATGCCCTTGGCTCATTCCAGTTCTGCAAGTCTCTTTTTCAGGGCACAGACGTTATTATTGCCCGAACAGGCTATACTGGCGAAAAGGGTGTTGAATTTAGTTTACCCAATGAGGTCGCCGTAACGCTCTGGGAAGCACTGTTTGATGCTGGCCGGGAGTACGGCATTCAGCCAATTGGGCTGGGCGCACGCGACACGCTCCGCCTTGAAATGGGCTACTCACTCTATGGTCATGAAATTGACCAGGATACCAATCCGCTTGAAGCACGACTGAAGTGGGTGGTCAAGCTGAATAAAGGCCATTTTATTGGCAGGGAAGCATGCCAGCAGGTTGAGCTTGATCTGCAAAGGGGGGTTGCCGGTTTTATTCTTGATGGCAGGGTTCTTCCGCGCCAGGATTTCAAGGTCTATAATACCGATCATCAGGAGATAGGATGGGTATGCAGTGGTACTCTTTCGCCAACATTACAGCAGCCTGTCGGTACTTGCAATGTTGTGCGTGAATATATTGCACCAGGCACCCCGATTATGGTTAAGGTTCGAGGGGGTTTTCATACGGGAGTGATAACGACTCTGCCGTTCGTTGTAACCTCTTTGAACTGACAGCAACAAGGAATTAAGGAGTGACTGTTTGGTGAAGATGAAAAAAGAGAGTAAAGGCTCCCCGGCAAGGGCGCTCGACATGAAGGTGCTGAAAAAAGAGTTGGTTGGCATTCTGCTTATGCTGGGTTCTCTTTTTTTGATCAGCGCCATTCTGAGTTTCAATCCCGAAGATGAAGCAAGTTATGGCGCTCTTGTCTGGTACGATATTTTCAGTAATGCTGCAAGGGATGCTGCAGAGAGTATTCACAATCCGTTTGGGCTTCTGGGCGCAAGGCTTGCGACCTTTTTTATCCGCTCCGTTCTTGGCTATCCCATTATTATTCCGATTACCTCATTTTTTTTATGGGGAATTTCGCTCATAAGGTCAAAAAGTCTTAAACCGGCCCTTCTTTTTTTTCTGTACAGTCTCTTTATTACGATTGATGTTGCCGCCATGTTTGGCCTTACCTCGGCATCATTCAGTGATGTTATGGCTGGTGCAATTGGAAGAATGATTGCCGCATTGTTGTCCACCGTTATCGGTTTTTCGGGTGCGTGGATTCTTCTTGGAGTTATCGTTGTTGTTTTGACTTTTTATATGGGCCGGGGAATGCTCGCAAGCCTCATGCGATCAACAATGGTTATCCAGCGGAGTGTTGGCAAGCAGTTTGGAGATTTCAGGGCAAAACATGAAGAGGCTCGAAAAAAAAAAGCCGAACAGCGGGCGTTGAAAAAGGAAAAAAAACTGAAGGTTGATCGTAAAGAGCGGGTGCAGAAGCAGCTGTCATTGAAATTCGACCAGCAGGTTTCATCATCCCCCTCTCTGGAAGACCAGTTGTTACCGTCAGATATTGCTGTGCCGGAACTCTCGCCCGCCGAGTTCACGGCCTTGGCCCCGAGGACAAGTGTTCCCGGAGAACCTGAAATGATTATTCATACGGGTGTTCGTGAAAAAGAGGCCGATCTTGATGAGCGAAAGCTGAAAGTTCAGACCAAGGACAGGGAGGCTTATCGTTTTCCTTCCATTGACCTTCTGGAAAAGGTGCCGGATGATAACGATCAGATTGATGAACAACATCTTGCCGAAAGTAAACGCAAACTGCTTGAAAAACTCAAGATCTACAAGATTGAGGTCAAGAGAATTTCCACGACGGTCGGGCCCCGTGTGACTTTGTTTGAACTTGAGCTTGAGCCGGATGTCAAGGTGAGCAGGGTGAAATCCCTTGAAAATGATCTTGCCATGGCGCTCTCAGCCCGGGGTATCCGCATTATTGCGCCGATTCCCGGAAAGAATGCGGTGGGGGTTGAAATTCCGAACAGCAAGCCGAAAACAGTCTGGTTGCGATCGGTGTTGCAAGTAGAAAAATTCAAGAACAGCACCATGATTCTGCCGATTGTACTCGGTAAAACCATAGCGAACGAAGTCTATATTGCCGATCTGGCCACGATGCCGCATTTGCTGATTGCCGGCGCGACTGGTGCAGGAAAGTCGGTTTGCATCAACGTTATCATCTCAAGCCTTCTCTATGCGTGCAGCCCCGACAAGGTGAAGTTTGTGATGATTGATCCCAAAAGGGTTGAACTTTTTCAGTACCAGCATCTGAAAAACCATTTTCTGATGCGTTTTCCCGGTATCGAAGAACAGATTATCACCGATCCCCAGAAAGCGGTCTATGCCCTGCGCTGCGTTGTCAAGGAGATGGAGCTGCGTTATGAAACGCTTGAAAAAGCCGGAGTGCGTAATATCGGAGATCATAACCGACGGATTCCCGAGGAGGCGATGCCGTACCTTGTGGTGGTTATTGATGAACTTGCCGACCTCATGATTACTGCCGGACGGGAGGTAGAGGAGCCGATCATCAGGATTGCCCAGCTTGCCCGAGCCGTCGGTATTCACCTGATTGTTGCGACCCAGCGTCCTTCGGTCGATGTCATTACCGGCATTATCAAAGCAAACTTTCCTGCCCGTATCGCATTTCAGGTTGCAAGCAGGGTTGATTCACGAACCATTCTTGATGGATCCGGCGCAGAGCAGCTTCTCGGTAATGGTGATATGCTCTATCAGCCATCCAACCAGCCCAAGTCGATGCGTATCCAGGGGCCTTATGTCTCGTCGGGTGAAGTTGAAGAGATTACCTCCTTTATCGGTTCTCAGCATGCCCTGAAAAATATTTACGTGCTTCCCGCTCCTGATGCACAGAAAAACAACGGCACGCAGGCATCGGGCTCTCAGGAAAGGGAGGGTCGGGACAGTATGTTCGAGGACGCAGCAAGACTTGTTGTAACGCATCAGCAGGCCAGTGTTTCGCTGCTGCAACGACGTCTTCGGCTGGGATTCAGTCGTGCAGGAAGGGTGATGGACCAGCTCCAGTTCAGCGGAATTGTTGGCGAGGCAGATGGCAGCAGAGCAAGGGAAGTCCTCATTAACAATGAAGACTCCCTGGAACTGTTATTGAGAAATCTTGACTGATGAGCGAGTTATACTGACTCAACGCGAATAATTTCCGGGATTGCTTTTTTGATAGCCTGTTCAACGCCTGCCCGCAGGGTAAGGGTGCTCATGGGGCACGAACCGCATGCGCCAAGCAGTTTTACATCCACGACCATATCTTTGGAAATGCCGACAAGCTGACAGTCTCCCCCGTCAACTTGAAGGTAAGGACGTACCGTTTCAAGGGCGGCAATAACCCTGTCGTAGAGCGCATCGCTGTTCGGCAGATAATCCTTGCTGGTGCTCATGGTATAATTGGTTTACAATGGTTGAAAATAATGATTGACTCTTCAGTGACAGAACTTAATATCAAGCCTGTTGGGCAAAAAAACAATATGAAAGTTATGATAGTTCCGCTGATTGCCTTGCATTTGTTATTGAAACCTGTCGGGCCACCTCTGTTGCGGCCTGTTTAATGGCTTTTGAGGTTGCCGAATCGGGCTTGCTGAGCATACAGGGGCTTCCGTTATCGCCGCCCTCGCGGATAGCCCTGTCGATCGGGATTGAGCCGAGGAAGGGGACTCCCTGAATTTTTGCAAAGATCTCGCCGCCCTGGTTCCCGAAAATATAGTCTTTGGTGCCATCTGGAAGTTCGTAATAGCTCATGTTTTCAACCAGTCCGAGAATTGGAACATTGACTTTGCGGAACATGCTGAGTGCTTTGGTAACATCAGCAATAGCAACATCCTGGGGAGTGGTGACAATGACCGCACCGGTAAGGGGAATGGTCTGGGCAATCGTGAGCTGAATATCACCGGTACCTGGTGGAAGGTCAAAAATCAGGTAATCGAGTTCCTGCCAATCGACATCACTGATAAACTGTTTGATGGCACTGGAGGCCATTGGGCCACGCCAGATGACTGCGGTATCGATGTCGATCAAAAAACCGATGGACATCAGTTTTACGCCGAATTTTTCCAGCGGGACAAGATTTTTTCCCGCCATTTCGGGTTTTGCGTCGAGCAGTCCAAACATGGTTGGAATGCTTGGCCCGTAAAGATCAGCGTCTATTAACCCGACTTTTGCGCCAGTTTGAGCAAGGCTGATGGCAAGATTGACCGCAACGGTCGATTTCCCCACTCCGCCTTTTCCTGAGGCGACGGCAATGATGTTTTTTACCTGTTGCAGTGGTCGCTCATGATGGGCGCAGGATTCACCATGCTCGTGATGATGGCTGCACGATGAGGATGCTGTGCCATTGCCATGATTATGGTTACAGGATGAATTGGTTGATTCATCATGGAGAGTAGACATTGAGAGATAATGTTTAATTGTTGCAGAAAGTATATTGCGTTGTTATTGTATTCAAAGAAAGCCTTTACTTTTGAAGGAAACGCATTGAAATGGGCACGCCATCAAGGCTGAAATGTTCCCGAAGCTTCTTTTCCAGAAACTTCCTGAAATTGTTCTGTACCAGCAAGGGGTCGTTGCAGAAAAAAGCAAAGACCGGCCATGCGGCATTGATTTGTGTGACGTACTTGATTTTCAGCTCTTTGCCCGATTTTGTAGAGGCGTGCGTTTGTGAAAGCGCCTCTTCAAGAAATTTATTGAGCACGCTGGTACTTATTTTTCTGGCGCGGTTGCGGCTGATCTCCTGCGCCATGTCGATTGCACGGTAAAGGTTCTTTTTGGTCAATGCTGAAATGAAGACCACAGGAACATAGGAGAGATTGCCCATGTTCATCCTCAGATTTTCCTCATATATCTTGCTGGTTTTAGAATCTTTTTCAATCAGATCCCATTTATTGACAAGCAAAAGCGCTCCTTTTTTGCGCTCAACGGCCATATTGATAATCTTCATATCCTGCTTTTCTATGCCAGGCGCTGCGTCGAGCATGATCAGGGCAACGTCGCAGCGTTCAATGGCCTTTTCAGTTCTCAGTGAGCTGTAATATTCGATGCCGGCATCAATTTTCGTCCGTTTTCTCAATCCGGCAGTATCAATCAGGGTGAACTCCTGCTGTTTGCGCAGAAAGCGGCTGTCGATAGCGTCGCGTGTAGTGCCCGGTATATTCGACACTATCAGGCGGTTTGAACCAAGCAGGGCATTGACAAAACTTGATTTTCCCACATTGGGTCGTCCGAGCACCGCAAGCTGAATAGCAGCGTCCTCTGTAACGGGCTCATTTTCCGTCTCAGGCAGTGACTCGAGGATATCGTCAAGCATATCGGCAACTCCACTCCCGTCTCTTGCCGAGATAAACCAGGGTTTGGTAAATCCGGTGCTGATAAACGATTCAGCATCAAGAGTCAGTTGCGGAGATTCAACTTTATTGACCGCAAAAAAGAGCTGCTTGTGATGGAAAGTGCGCTGCAACAGTCTTCCGAGTTCGAGGTCTTCGTAAGAGAGGCCTGCGCGCACATCGGCCAAAAAGATGATAATATCGGCATCGCGAATGGCCATCAGCGTCTGCTCGAGCATGGCCATACTGATAATGTCGCCATCAGCATTGTAGCCCCCGGTATCCATCAGGAGAAATTGTTTGCCCTGCCATTCGCCTTCCGCGATATGCCGGTCTCGGGTAACCCCTGGGGTCGGGTCGACAATGGCGCTTCGCTGGCGCAGGATTCGGTTGAAAAGGGTAGATTTTCCGACGTTTGGTCGGCCCACCAGTGCAATTAAAGGCTTCATAAGAACAGGACGGTCTTGATAAAAAAAATGGTACAGGCTCACTCCAGAATTCCTGTTGAGATATAATGTATAATTTGTAGAATTAAGTGGAATAATTTACATTGATGAACTTTATTTTTCGGAAAAGTCCAGTTAATCTATAGTAAGAGCATGAGCAAGACGTTAAGTTTTAAAACATATTCGGCAAAACCTGCAGACGTTGACCGTAAGTGGTATGTTATTGATGCCGAAGGTCAGGTGTTGGGCAGGATGGCTTCTGAAATTGCAAAAGTCCTGAGGGGCAAGCACAAGCCGCAGTTTACGCCCCATATTGATACTGGTGATTTTATTGTGGTAACCAATGCTGAAAAAGTTGCGCTCAGTGGTAAAAAAGAGGAGCAGAAAAGCTATTTTTCGCACTCCCATTATCCTGGCGGTGTCAAGGTCGATCATGTCAAGGATCTTCTGAAGAAAAAGCCTGAAAGGATTGTCGAAAATGCGGTCTGGGGAATGTTGCCACACAACAACCTCGGTCGTCAGCTTTTCAGAAAACTTAAGGTTTATGCAGGCGCTGAGCACCCGCACGCTTCGCAGTCTCCTGTTGCAATGAAAGTAAACTAAATATTAACACATAGGGAATGAAAGAGGTTATTGATACAGTAGGTCGCCGTAAAACCTCGGTGGCTCGAGCTTTTATGACTCCGGGAAAAGGCCGGGTTATTATTAACAAACTGCCGATTGAAGAGTATTTCAAAGATGAATTCAAACGTCAGCAAGCGCTCAGGCCTCTCGTAATTACCGAAAAAACGGAAGAGTTTGATATTAAGGTCAATGTTCAGGGCGGTGGTGTTACCGGCCAGTCCGGGGCAGTAAGCCTTGCCATTGCTCGTGCTCTTACCGAGTTTGATGAAGCTGCCCGCGCCATACTGAAAACAGAAAAACTTCTGACCAGAGATCCCCGTATGGTTGAACGGAAAAAATTTGGACGTAAAAAAGCCCGCAAACGTTTCCAGTTCTCAAAACGTTAATCTGGTGCTCTATCGTTCTGGTTACAATTTTAACACAACTTCGCATATCATGCCATTCTGAAAACCATTCAGATGAAGCTTTTCGGAAGTGTCCAGCGTTCTGCGCTGGATACCGGAAAGTGTCGGCTTGATAGAGGAACAACTAAATTACAAGAAAGTAGCTATGTCACATTTCCAGCTTGAAGAGATGCTCCACGCAGGAGTCCACTTCGGTCACCTTGCACGTCGCTGGTGTCCGAAAATGAGGCCGTACATTTTCATGGAGAAAAACGGTGTACACATTATTGATTTGCAGAAAACGGTTGTTCTTGCTGATGAGGCACTCAAGGCGCTTGATGCCATAGCCCAGACTGGCAGGGAGATCATGTTTGTCGGCACAAAAAAACAGGCCAAACATATTATTGCCGAGCAGGCAGAACGAGCAGATATGCCCTACGTCTGCGAGCGTTGGCTGGGCGGTATGCTGACCAACTTCCAGACTATCCGTCAGAGCATCAGACGCATGAACTCCATCGACAGGATGGCCACTGATGGTACTTATGATATGATTACCAAGAAAGAGCGCCTCATGCTTGGACGTGAAAAGGAAAAGCTCATGAGGATCCTCGGTGGTATTGCTACCATGACAAGGCTTCCTGCCGCACTTTTTATTGTTGATATCAAAAAGGAACATATTGCCATCAAGGAGGCCCGTTCACTCGGTATTCCTATTATTGCCATGGTGGATACCAACTGCGATCCCGAACTGGTTGATTATGTGATTCCGGCAAATGACGATGCTATCCGCTCCATTCAGCTTATGGTCAAGGCCGTTGCTGATATCATTATCAAGGCACGTGAGCTTAAGGTTGAAAATGAGGTGCTGGCCGAAATGGATGAAGAGGAAGTGGTGGTCGATGTCGATGTCGAAAAGGAAGAGATCAGCGAATAATCAGTGCCCATAATATAACAAGAGTAAATAGTAAAAGATACATGAGCCAGACTTCAGCAAAAGATGTAAAAAATCTTCGGGATATAACAGGCGCAGGAATGATGGACTGCAAAAAAGCCCTTGATGAAACGGGTGGAGATATACAGCAGGCGATCGACTATCTGCGCAAAAAAGGTGCAGCGCTTGCGGCGAAACGTGCAGACAGGGATGCCCGGGAGGGTATGGTCAGTATCAAGTTAACGCCTGACTACAAGAGTGGTGTTCTGCTTGAACTGAATTGTGAAACTGATTTTGTTGCACGAGGTGAAGACTTTACCGGTTTTACAGCAGCACTTGGTGACCTTGCTCTTGCTAATTGCTGCACATCACCTGAGGCGCTTTTGACGCTCAGGCTCGGAGAGTCTTATGGCGGCGAAACAGTAGATGATGCCATGAAGAGCATGACTGGCAAGCTTGGTGAAAAGATCAACCTCAAGCGACTCGCTTTTTTCAATGCTCCAGACGGGCTTGTTGAGGGCTATATCCATCCCGGTTCGAAACTTGGCACCATTATTCAGGTTGATACCGACAAACCTGATGTGGTGCGGGAGTTGGCGAAAGATCTTGCCATGCAGATTGCCGCCGCCGCTCCGATTGTTGTTGACCGCTCCTTTGTTCCTGCTGACTACATTGCCAAAGAGTCCGAAATCTACCGGCAGCAGGCGCTCGAGCAGGGCAAGAAGGAGGCGTTTGTTGACAAGATCGTTACAGGAAGGCTTGAAAAATATTATCAGGATGTTGTGCTTAGTGAACAATCCTTCATTAAAGACGATAAAGTAAAGGTCTCCGAGGTGCTCACCGAATGCCGAAAAAAGCATCAGGCAAAGGTTGACGTGATTGGATTTGCTCGCTACCAGTTGGGAGAATAAAAAAAAAGCCTCGTTGTTCGAGGCTTTTTTTTTGGGTAAATTTGAAAAGACTGTTTTTATTAACTCTTTGTTCCGGAGGCCAACGATATGCTCCAATACAAGCGCATTTTGCTGAAATTGAGTGGTGAAGCACTTGCCGGAGAGGATGGGTACGGCATTAATCCTGAAATGCTTGAGCGTTATGCTGAAGAGATCAGAGAGGCCAGGGATATGGGCGCTCAAATTGCCCTGGTGATAGGAGGAGGCAATATCTTTCGCGGGATGTCTGAGGCTGCAGCAAAAATGGATCGTGTGCAGGCAGACTATATGGGTATGCTGGCAACGGTGATTAATTCACTGGCCTTTCAGGATGCCCTTGAACGCAAGGGGGTTTTTACCCGGCTTCAGACGGCTATCAAAATGGAGGAGATGGCCGAGCCATATATTCGGCGCAGGGCTGTCCGACATCTTGAAAAGGGAAGAGTGGTTCTTTTTGGCGCGGGCACCGGGAACCCCTACTTCACCACAGATACGGCCGCCTCGTTGAGGGCGATCGAGATTGAGGCAGATATTATTGTCAAGGGAACAAGAGTTGACGGTGTTTACGATTCTGATCCTGAAAAAAATTCCAATGCACAGTTTTTTTCAGATATCTCCTACCTTGATGTGATACGCAAAAACCTTCGGGTTATGGACATGACCGCGATCACCCTTTGCAGTGAAAATTCATTGCCCATTGTGGTCATGAATATGAATCAGAAAGGTAATTTAACCAGATTGTTGCGTGGTGAAAAAATTGGCTCATTGGTTCATGGAGAGCTTTTCTGACAGGGGGGCACCATCCAGGCCAGGCTAAAAAAAATGCCTGAGTGCCGCTTGAATCTCCGGCCATTCAAACCCCCGGTTATGCAGAAAAACTTCAAGTTTTTGTTTTCTGTCGGTTTCAGTTGCGCCGTGCAGTGACCCGATTTTTTTTTCTGCCGCACGCATACAGAGCTCTTCACTGTGATACTCTTTGAGGAGCTGTTCGATGATCTCATCTGAAATACCTCTTTTTCGGAGTTCTGCCCGCATCCTGATTTTTCCGGCGGGCCTTTGTCTCGACTTGCTTCTGATCAGCTCCATGCCGAAGATACGGTCGTTGAGCACCCCCCGTTTTGTGAGCTTTTCCAGTGTTGGTTCGATACTCTCTGTGGTGTATCCTTTTTTAAGAAGTTTTCTTTCAAGTTCCTGGCGGCTGTGACTACGCAGGCCAAGAAGTTTCAGGGCAAAGGCCATGGGGGAAGATGTGGTAGATGTCTCGTTGATCATGGAATGAAAAGGGATGTTGTGTCAGAAGTGTCTATATCGTGAAAAAGGAGTGCATTACCCAAGGTAAGCCTCAATCACCGCTGGATTATTTGCAAGATCAGTGCTGGCACCCTCAAGCACCACCTTTCCTCGTTCGATGATATAGGCATTATCCGATATGGCAAGGGCACTTCTGGCAAACTGTTCGGAGAGAAGGATTGTTATTCCTGCGTCGCGAAGTGAACGGATAGTCATAAATACCTCCTTGACCACTACAGGCGCAAGCCCCATTGAAGGTTCATCGAGAAGCACAAGGCGTGGCCGGGCCATGAGGACACGCCCTATCGCCAGCATTTGCTGTTCTCCGCCCGAAAGGCTTCCGGCTTGCTGTGAACGACGCGTTTCAAGCTTTGGAAACATGTCGTAGATGTGTTTGAGATCGCTGGCAGCAGCCTTGCGGAATGGCCCAAAAGAGGGTAGGCGCGGATAGGCTCCAAGCAGCAGGTTTTCCTCGACGGTGAGGGGGCCAAACACTCGTCGTCCTTCGGGACACAGGCAAAGACCACGTCTTGCGATCTCGCTGGCGGGCAGTCCTGTAATCTCTTTTTTGTCGAAAAATACTTTGCCTCTGCGTGGGGCGAGAAGCCCGCAGAGGGATTTTACCAAGGTACTTTTGCCTGCGCCGTTGGCTCCAACAAGGGCGACGCATGATCCTTCTGTGACCTCTATCGAAATATCAGCGATGGCATCAACACCGCCGTATCCAGCGCAGAGGTTTTCTGTTTTTAGCATGGTTGGGCTCCACTGTCATTATTTGCTTGTGTGGTGGTGTCGTCACTTCCCAGATATGCCTCTATCACTTTTGGGTCGCGACGTACCTGATCAGGAGTTCCCTGGGCGATAAGCCTGCCACCATCCATCACAGAGACCCGGTCGCACAATTCTGCAACAACATCCTGATGGTGCTCAATGAGAAGAATTGTTATCCCTGCGCGTTTGATGGAGGTGACCAGATCAACAAGTCGGATAATATCGGGTTTTGACATGCCGGCAGCAGGTTCATCGAGCATCAGGACGTATGGTCGTGTGGCCAGAGCCCTCGCAATTTCAAGAAAACGCAAGTCCCCGTATGACATTTCTGAACAAAGGAGCCGAGCTTTTGGCTCAAGACCGACAGTATGCAGCCACCCCATCGCTTCAGATATTCCTCCATCTTGTTGACAAACCATAATTGACTCCAGTGCGGTCAGGCCTGTGAACGATTGGAGGTTTTGAAAGGTTCTCGCAGAACCAGCCGAGAATGCTGACATGAGGCTGCCGGGTATTGGACGCACTCCAAAAATTTCCACTGAGCCACTGTCTGACTTGTAGAGACCGGATATCAAGTTCACCAAGGTTGTTTTGCCTGATCCGTTGGGCCCAATCAAGCCGTGTGTTTCGCCTTTTCCTATTTTCAGGGTGACATTGTCCACGGCCTTTACGCCTCCGAAAGATTTTTGGAGATTCGAGGCATGCAACGCAAGTCCGGCAAAGCTTTTCACTGGTTGCATTCCTCCCGTTGCAACGGGGAGAGGGTCTGGGGAAAAGTGTATCAACTTGCGAAGTATTGCAGTCACGGCTCCAGCGATACCGTCAGGAAGACCAACAACGGCGGCAAAAAGGAAAAGTGCAAAGATGCCTTTGCGCCACTCCTCTACGTTGGAGGCGAACAATGCCAAAGCAAGAGCTGTTGCCATAGCTGCAACCGGCGCTGTTTGGCGGAAAGAGGGCCTGGTTCGGGAGAGCAGCGTCCGGATTGGCGAGGCAATGGCAAGAAGACATCCCAGAGTAACAAGTAAGGAGAAGAGTGTTCTGTTTGAGAGCAGGTTCGGCAACATGGTAACGACGGCAGCACCCGCAAAGGCACCCCACTGGTTCCTTCGTCCACCAAAAACAACGCCGAGCAACAGGATGACCATCAGGTCGTATCCGAAAGCGGCGGGTTGCAGATATCCAAAATTTATGGCGTGCAATGCTCCGGCGAGCCCGGCCAGGGCGCTTCCCCAGGCAAATGCCAGTGCCTTGTGGCGAAGGGCGCCTATTCCCAGGGCATCAGTGGCGGTTGGTGAGTCCCGCAAGGCCTCAATGGCAAGCCCAAAGCGGGATCGAAGCAAAAGCTGTGATGCCCACCAGGTGATGAACAAAATCATCAGGCAGAACCAGTAGAAGCGGGTCGAATCCAGAACAATATTGAACAGTGAGGGCCTGATGATCGAGAGGCCCAAAGCGCCGTTGGTGATCGATTCGGATTCGTTGAGGAAGATGACCGTCAAGGTAGCGAAAGAGAGCGTCGAGAGTGCAAACTGCGGACCTTCGAGCCGCAAGGCAGGCAAGGTGAGGGCAGCCCCAGGAATCAGGGCCGCCGCGATGCCCACCAACAGGGCAAGGGGGAGCGGAACCTCCGCCTGGATGGCCAGCGCTGCGCCGTATGCGCCAAGTCCGAACAGCGCAGCCTGGGCAAGGTTAATCTGTCCAAGGTATCCAACCGTTGCGTCAAGACCGATAAGGAGCACACCATAGACAGCCATCAGTGTCAGCAGTCCGAGTGCATATTCGCCGTGCCAGAGCATCGGAAGGGCAGCCAGACAGGAAAATAAAGTCAAGCGAATAATCCGTTCCGCAGTTTTCTCCCTTAGACCCAGATTGAAACGGATGCGCATCTCCTTCTCCTCAGACTTTACGAATTATTTTTTTACCGAAGACTCCTTGTGGACGAAGCGCCAGGGCAAGAATGAGCAGGATAAGACCTGGTGCTTCACGCCATCCGCTTCCAAGCAAAAAGCCTGAAAGATTTTCTGCGGATCCCAAAGCAATTCCTGCGAGAACAAGGCCAAATCCGCTGTCGAGACCTGCCACGACCGCTACCGAAAATGCTTTCAGCGTTAATGCAGCAGCCATGGTGGGTCCGACCGTTGTTACGGGCGCAATGATTGTTCCAGCAAATGCAGCAGCCGCTCCGGAAACCGCCCATGAGAGCGAAATCGCCGATTTTGAGCGAATGCCGCATAACTCAGCAGAGTCAGGATCGGCGCTCACGGCCTGAACGGCGATGCCCGGCATTGTGTAGCGTTTGGCAAGCTCGACCAGCGTCATGATGCCCAGCGCTCCCGCTGCTATAATCAGTTCTGGCCACGTGACCGAAATTCCAAAAAACTCGAGCGTTCCTTCAGGCCATGGCGCAGGAAAGGGTTTGTCATCCCTGCCCCAGATGTTTTCTGCTGCCGACACACCAAACAGACCCACGATGATGGTGAGCAGAATCCAGCCCTCATTACGTTGCTGCAGGGCAAGACGTACTGCAGAGCGCTCAACAAACCATCCAAGTGCAGCGCCAGCAACCATTGCCCCCGGTACTGCCGCCCAGTACGGAAGACCGATACCGGTCAGGGAGAGACCTATAAATGCTCCGAGCATAACCAGCTCGCCTTGTCCGAAGTTCACCGCTTTGCCTGCGGTATAGGTCAGTTGGAAGCCGTAAGCCACCAGGGCGTAGGCCATTCCCATAAGCCCCCCTCCCACAGCCATCTGGGCCAAAGCCAAAAATTCAGCGTTCATGGTTGCCTGTTCTGCGCATGTTGACAAGATTTGGTGTTACCTGGCCTTTTTTCCTTCCAGCAGTGCCTTGTCCGACGGGTTAGCCAGCACAACGCGGCTGTTCTGAACCTTGCCCATCACCGTGTTCGCCCTGCGGAACGCCTCATGTGTTTCAACATTTTGTGGATCCCATTTTGACCATGGTTTCTTCCAGTCGGCAATGGTGCCTTTGACGGTTACCTTAAGATTTTCCAGCGCGGCCTTTATCTGTGCGGGTCTGGTGGAGCCAGCTTCATGAATTGCTTCGGCAAGCAACAGTGTCGCATCGTAACCCTGTGCGGCAGAAACAGGAGAAGGAATTTTTGCAACACCGTAGGCTTTACGGTAAGCCAGGATAAAAGGTCTAGCTCTCTGTATCGACTCGTCCTCAATGAAGGTTTGCGGCATAAGCGCTCCGTTACCGGCGGCTCCCGCAGTATCGATGAAATTACTCATAGAGAGCGTCCATCCGCCAATCATTGGCACCTTGAACCCCAGCTTCTCTTTGCCGGCGGCTACTGCGGCCAGCTCAGGGCCGATACCCCATATAAGAATTGCCTGGGCACCAGAGACTTTGGCCTTGATGAGTTGCCCGGTCATATCTTTATCGCCGATAGCGAACTTTTCGATAGCAACAACTTTCAGTTTTCCGCCCTGTTTTTTGATTTGTTCGATAAGGTCGTCGCGTCCTGAAACTCCATAGTTGGTCGCGTCATGCAAAATCGCAACTTTCTTGAGGCCAAGCCGGATAGCCTGCTCAACGACCATCTGGGCCTGAATGCCATCATGTGCGGCAAAACGGAAAATAGGCAAATCCTTGGTGCCAGCTTTGCTCCACTGCGTCATGGAAGCGCTTCCTGCGGCAGGAGTGATAATTTTAACAATTCCCTTTTCAACGTAATACTTGTCACCCATGATGGCCACACCGGTGTTGACTGTGCCGATGACGGCAGAGATATCTCCCATAGAGGAGATCTCCTGGGCGACCAGTGCTCCACGGTCGTTTTTACCCTCGTCGTCACGCTCGATGATCTCGATTTTCATTTTGGTGCCGCCGACAGTAATACCCCCGTTCTTATTAATCTGGGAAATGGCAAGTTTGGCACCGTCTCTCATGGAGAGACCCATGGGAGCAGAACCACCAGAGAATGGCCCTGTAATGGCAATTTTAACGACATCGGCAGCCATGGCACCAGAAGACAGGGATGTCGAGAGCAACACGGTGAGGATGAAACGAGATGCTTTCATAGAGGTTTTCTTTGGGTTTTAATGATGTATTATCTCTTAATGCAACATTCTCTGACGCAACAAGTTCGGTAAATTACATTTTACTTTGTCTGTCTGCAAATATCATGAACCCGAAATAGAGTTCCGTTCGATAACTATCTGTTGGGTTGTTTGGCTACCTCGCTCGACATCTCTCATATTCGACGTTTTTTCTCTCTCTTCAATTTTACTATATTCCATCCGTTTAAAATGAGCGTGTCGGATTGGTGCCGGGATGTCAGTAAATTTTTATCATGTCAAGCGTAAAAAAAAGATGCCGCGCTATACCCCAGAACAGCTTGCCAAAAGAAACGCGTCAGTCTGGACCGATATTCAGATTATCCTTGCGCCGATACAGTTTCTCTTTTTCATTGCAGGGTTGACGATAACGGCGCTCTATGCCAATGACCTTTTTGTCACCAGTTTTTACTGGGTCAGTCTGGCTATTCTTTTCAAGACACTTTTTTTTGCTCTTCTTTTTATTACAGGGATGTTTTTTGAAAAGGAGGTTTTTGATCAATGGGTCTACTCAAAAGAGTTTTTCTGGGAAGATGTCGGAAGCACGGTCGCGGCTTCATTTCACCTGCTTTACTTTTTTCTGGCACTGTTGAGAGTTCCACAGGAGGTGCTCATCTGGGATGCCTATCTGGCTTATTTTACCTATGTGATTAATGCACTGCAGTATCTGGTCAGAATTATTCTTGAAAAACTCAATGAACGAAACCTCAGAATTGATGGCCAGTTATGAAATACAGTTTTAAAAGACTTTGGAATACAGCATTTCTGTTTGTTGGACCTGCCTGGTATATGCTTGTCTGGATGATCTGGTCGTCCGGCCAGTTGCTGACTATTGGTGACAAGATGACGTTTCTTGGTATCGTGATTCCTGGCTTTCTCATTATTTACAGTTCAGGATTTCTTATTGAAGGGTGGCATGAAAAGAAGAAAAAAGGGGGCACCTGAGCCTGGTATTACTTTCTTGCATGTCCTTATTATCAACAATACACGCCGATTTTTGGCGTCAGAAGTATAATTACCTATGCAGAACCTTTGGAACGATGCTGAGCATCAATGCTTCGTCAAAGAGCAGTGCAGCTTGCCTGAGATGCAGTCTGAACTGGCAGAATTGGTCTATGCATCCCGCCTTCTTGGCCGTGAAAGTTCACTGGTTATGCATGGGGGGGGGGAATACCTCGGTCAAGTGTGAATTGGTCGATATGGTTGGCAACCGCTCTGAAGTACTCCTGATCAAGGCAAGTGGAGTCGATTTGAGTCGGGTCACCGCTCTCGACTATACGCCACTCCGGTTGGGCCCTCTGCGTAAACTTGTTGAGCTGTTCAGTCATAACAACAGTATCAGCGAAGAGGCGCTTCAGCGTTTTTCAACTAAAGAGTTTAAGCATCTGTTGTTGTTGAACATGTTCAGCCTGACCGATCACATGGCAGAGAAGAGGCTGACCCCTTCGATTGAAACACTCCTTCACGCTTTTCTTCCGCACCGGTTTATTCTTCATACCCACTCATTCGCTCTGCTGACGCTCAGTAATCAGCCTGATGGTGTACGGCTCTGCAGCGAAACACTCGGCGAGAGTTTTGGCTCAGTTCCCTATATCAAGCCCGGTCTTGGACTTGCCCGGTCTGCAGCCAGTGTTTACGAAGCAAACCCTGAGATCAAAGGGTTGGTGCTTCAGAAACATGGGCTGGTTACTTTCGGTTTAACAGCCAGGGAGGCCTATAGCCGAATGATTGAAGCCGTCAGTATGCTTGAAAAGCGGATTGCGGTGTCGGGCAGAAAACACTTTCCATCGGTATCGTTGCCCGCTGTCATTGCTTCCGTTGAAGTGACAGCGCCCGTTATCAGAGGTGCCTGTGTTGAGGAGAAGGCGCCGGGGACTCGTGAGTATCACCAGTTTATTCTCGATTTTCGTACCTCTGCCGATATTCTGGACTATGTCAACAGTGCGGATCTTGTGCGCATGAGTCAAAAGGGTGCCATGACGCCTGACTTTATTATCCGTACCAAAAACAAGCCGCTGGTTGTTCCTGCCCCTGATGCCGGCGACATTCCAGGATTCAAAGCCGCAGTGCATGAGGCTGTTCGACGTTATCGTCAAGAATATACCGACTATTTCAAGGCCCAGCAGCAGGCTTCTTCAATGCCGGTAACGATGCTTGACCCGCAGCCAAGAGTCGTGCTGGTGCCAGGTCTTGGCCTGTTCGGACTTGGTAAAACCGCCGCATCTGCCGCAGTGAATGCCGATATAGCAACGTGTACCGCATCAGCCATTCTTGATGCCGAATCGCTCGGCACGTTTGAAACCATCAGTGATCGTGAAGCTTTTGAGATAGAGTACTGGGACATGGAGCAGGCCAAAATGAACAAGGTTCATCACGATGTCTTTGCCGGCAAAATTGTGTTGGTCACCGGTGCTGCCAGTGGCATAGGCCTTGCGACAGCCAAAGCCTTCCGCCAGAAAGGGGCAGAGCTGGTTCTTCTCGATTTGACCAGAGAAGCACTCGACAGGGCAGCAGAGGAGCTTGGTGGCAACCTCCTTGCCCTCACCTGTGACGTTACCTCCAGGACGGATGTTCGTTCAGCGTTCGATGCGGCCTGCCGTCGTTTTGGAGGTGTCGACATTGTTGTGTCCAATGTTGGCGCTGCCATTCAGGGACGCATTGGCGAAGTCGCTGACGATCTGCTCCGCAAAAGTTTTGAACTTAACTTTTTTCAACACCACTCCATTGCCCAGGAGGCCGTCAGGGTGATGAAACTGCAAGGGACGGGCGGTGTCTTGCTGTTCAATGTTTCAAAGCAGGCGGTCAATCCCGGTCCGGATTTTGGGCCCTACGGTCTTCCGAAAGCGGCGACCATGTTTCTTGTGCGTCAATATGCGCTGGATCATGGCCGTGACGGTATTCGAGCAAACGGTATCAATGCCGACCGTATTCGCAGCGGTCTGCTTACCGAAGAGATGATCAAGGCCCGCTCATCCGCCCGAGGCCTGAGTGAACGGGAGTACATGGCCGGAAATTTGCTGCAGCTTGAGGTGACCGCAGAAGATGTTGCGGAAGCTTTTGTGCACCTTGCGCTTGAAATCAGGACGACCGGATCAATTACCACAGTGGATGGCGGCAATATTGCTGCTGCGCTCCGCTGAACGACACAGAGAGCAACGAGTAACCATCATAACCGAAAAGAGGAGATCAATCATCATGGCTGAATACGATAAAGACAAACAGGCCAAAGAGTATTACCTTGACACCCCTGTCAACAACTATGGATTCTTTCTCAAGGGAGCGCACTCGCTCGACTGGGGAATGAAGAATCGTCTCTCAAGAATATTTAGACCTGATACAGGCAAAACAGTGATGCTTGCCATCGATCATGGCTACTTTCAGGGCCCGACTACCGGTCTTGAGCGTCCGGATGTCAATATTGTGCCGCTTATGCCCTATGCTGACGCAATCATGTTGACCCGTGGTATTTTGCGCACGACTGTTCCACCAAGCCTCACCAAAGCGGTTGTCATGCGCTGCAGCGGAGGCCCGAGTATTCTCAAGGAGCTTTCCGATGAAGAGCTTGCCGTCGATATTGAAGATGCCATTCGCATGAATGTTGCGGCCATTACTCTCCAGATATTCATTGGTGGTGAATACGAGACACGCTCGATTCATAATATGACAAGGCTTGTTGATATGGGGCTGCGTTATGGTATTCCAACCATGGCCGTCACCGCAGTGGGCAAGGATATGGTGCGCGATGCCAAGTATTTCCGGCTTGCCTGCCGTATGGCTGCCGAGCTTGGGGCGCAGATTGTCAAGACCTATTATGTGCCTGAAGAATTTGAGACGATCACCGCTTCATGCCCTGTGCCGATTGTCATGGCTGGCGGCAAGAAACTTCCTGAGCTTGAAGCGCTCACGATGTCACGCAACGCCATTGATGAAGGCGCATCAGGTGTTGATATGGGCCGCAATATATTTCAGAGTGATTACCCTCTTGCCATGATGAAAGCGGTGAACAAGGTGGTGCATGAGAAGATGAGCCCAAAGGATGCCTACGACTATTTCAATACCATAAAGGCTGAAGGATAAGGTCTATACTATCAGAGTTCGATTTTTTAAATGGCTGCCCTTGAGCAACTTGCGGCAGGCGGGAATGGGGGCGCATGATGTTTTGCTATGAACAGAGAGGATATTAAAGGTTTTTTTGCTTCAAGAAAGCAGCTCGACATGGCTGACTATCTGACGCTCGACTACTACCTGGAATGCGTGGGAGATATTGAGATAGCTCTTGCACACTTTTGCAGTGAACAATCTACGGCACAGTGGAAACGTGTCGGTCATGACGAAGACTTCCGTCCAAAATATGGGGCGAAGGTTATCAGCCTGACGGTAGAGGGCGAGCTTGCGGAGCTCAGCTATCCGATCGCCCATGTCGCAGCCGGGCCTGTTCATGCCTGTCGTGTCACTATTGCTCATCCGCATCGTAATTTCGGAACAAAAATCCCGAATCTGCTCTCCGCAGTCTGTGGAGAAGGGGTCTTTTTTACTCCCGGAGTGCCAGTCGTCAAGTTGCTTGATATCGGTTTTCCGGAGTCTTATCTTCTCGCGTTTGAGGGTCCAAAATTTGGTATTGATGGTATACGCGACATTCTTCAAGCCTATAATCGACCAATCTTTTTTGGTGTTGTCAAACCCAATATCGGTCTCAGCCCGGTTGATTTTGCTGAAATTGCCCGTCAGAGCTGGCTTGGGGGGCTTGATATTGCCAAAGATGATGAGATGCTGGCCGATGTTGACTGGTCAACCCTTATTGAACGATCTCATGCTCTGGGAGAGGCAAGACGAAGCGCTGAACGGGAAACCGGTGAGCCGAAAATTTACCTGGCCAATGTGACTGATGAGGTTGACCGGTTGATTGAGCAGCACGATATTGCTGTCCGTAACGGAGCCAATGCCCTGCTGATCAATGCCCTTCCGGTGGGACTCAGCGCCGTCAGAATGCTTGCCAGGCATACGAAAGTGCCGCTTATTGGCCATTTTCCTTTTATTGCAGCGTTCAGCCGGATGGAAAAATATGGCGTTCACTCCAGGGTTATGACCAAACTGCAACGCCTTGTCGGTCTTGATTCTATTATCATGCCCGGATTTGGCAACAGGATGATGACTCCGGAAGAGGAGGTCAAAGAGAATATACAGGAGTGCCTGCAAGAGTTCGGTCATCTCCGTCGCTCACTTCCTGTTCCAGGTGGCAGCGATTCTGCCTTGACGCTCGAGGGTGTGTACCGCAAAGTCGGCAGTGTTGATTTTGGTTTTGTGCCAGGTCGCGGTATTTTTGGTCATTCCATGGGTCCAAAAGCTGGTGCGGCGAGCATCCGTCAGGCATGGGAGGCCATAGAGCTGGGTCTTGAGCTTGAAACTTATGCAGTCGGTCGACCGGAACTTCAGGTGATGGTTGATGGGGCCAACGGAAAATAGCATTTTTTCATGGGTATGCTCGACGACAAGGTTGCCGTTATTACCGGTTCTACAAGAGGTATTGGCAAGGCTATAGCTCATGAATTTGTCCTGCAAGGTGCCAAGGTTGTCATTACCTCCTCCTCTCATGCCAATGTTCAGTCTGCTGTAGCGGAGTTTCCGTCGGGTACAGCACACGGTTTTGTCTGCAATGTTGCTTCATGGGCTGATATGGAGCGTCTTGTCCTGGAGGCAACAGGTAAATTTGGCAAGGTTGACTGTTTTATCAACAATGCAGGGATTTCCGATCCGTTCAAAAGTATTACCGAGAGCGATCCCGATGCATGGGGAAAGGTCATTGACACCAATCTCAAGGGAACCTACAACGGGTGCCGTGCCGCAATCAGCTATTTTCTCAGAGAAAACAGAAAAGGAAAGGTCATCAATATGGCTGGTTCCGGAAGTGACCGAGGTTCAAATACCCCATGGATCAGCGCCTACGGTTCCACCAAGGCGGCCATAGCCCGTTTGACGTACGCTGTTGCCGAAGAGTATCGACAGACGGGAATCTCTGTCATGCTGCTGCATCCAGGGCTGGTTCGTACCGGCATGGTCAGCGCTGAAAACCCTACGGACGAACTGTCACGGCAGATAGCCACGTTCAACACTATTCTTGATATTTTTGCCCAGCCGCCGTCGGTTGCAGCAAGGCTTGCCGTAAAACTTGCATCAAGCTGGAGTGATTCGAAAACAGGCATTTATCTTTCAGCCTTGAATGGAAGAAAAAAAAAAGGGTTGCTCCTGACCTATCCCTTCCGTAAAATAACGAACAGGATTGACCGTCGAACCTATTAATCAGGGGTTAGTCATGAAAAAAGCTGCTGCAACGACAGTCATACTGTTGTCTCTTTTTCAGGCATTGCTTCAGGGCTGTTACAGCTTTACGGGGGGATCGTTGCCCGCGCACCTGAAAACTCTTGCAATTCCGGTGTTTGACGACCGTTCAGGGGCTGGTATTGCTCAATTCAGGGCGGAGCTTGCCAGAGCTCTTGTCGATAGAATAGAATCGCAAAGCTCGCTTCGCTTTACGCCATCAATAGCCCGTGCCGATGCGCTGCTTGAAGGAGCAATTATCTCCTTTTCTGATGTACCGGGGCAGCTTTCCAGTACAACCGAACGTGCCATGACGAATCGGATTACCCTCGTTGTGCAGGTGACAATGGAAGATCGGGTAAAAAAAGTGGCGTTGTTTACACAATCGTTTGCCGGAGTTGCAGAATATCCTTCGGGGAACTCTGTTGCGCAGCAGGAGGCAATTCGATTTGCTATCGGCCAGATTGTCGACGGGATTTTTGACCGGCTTGTTTCTGGATGGTAAAATCACCGATGTGGAGCATTATAAACGGTGTTGAAGGTGATTCGGAATTTTTTCATTACAATGACGATGTAAAACCTGTGGTATGCAGGTATCGATCTAAAGGAGGTAATTATGGGATCAGACAAGAATGTTGAGTACCGTCTTGAACTTGCGCGAGGGTTTCTGAATGAAGCGGAGCAGGATTATTCTCTCAAGCGCTGGCGGTCGTGTGTTTCAGACTCTATTCTCGTCATAGAACATACCGGACTTGCCGTGCTGATGCTTTTTGGTGTCTCTCCCTTGACCCATAAACCGGGCAAGCATTTGTCACAACTGATTTCAGAGGGAACTGTAGCAAACGATGTTGCGGCACTGATTGAACAGATTCTTCCAGAGCTTGAAACGTTTGATTCACACGAAAAAATGCTTGCAAAATATGGAGATGAGTTATCATACACGCTTCCTTGGGAGCTTTTTGGCGAAGAGCAGGGTGGATTGGCTATTGAGGCTGCCCGCAAGTGCATGCGCTTGAGTCAGGATATGGCCGGGCTGCTCCACTAAAATTTTTTGGAAGCCTTTTTTTTGAAATTGTGATGCAGCAGGTGGAGATATTCATACAATAAAAAAGTTATGAAAGGAATTATTCTGGCGGGAGGTTCTGGTACCAGGCTTTACCCGGTTACAAGGGGCATATCGAAACAGCTCCTTCCGGTGTACGACAAGCCCATGATCTATTATCCTCTGACGACGCTGATGCTTTCGGGGATACGGGATATTCTTGTTATCACCACTCCCGAAGATCAGCCGATGTTTATGAAGCTGCTTGGGGATGGCAGTGACTGGGGTATTTCGCTCTCTTACGTTGTGCAGCCCTCTCCTGACGGGCTTGCCCAGGCGTTCATTCTTGGAGAAGCGTTTCTTGGCAGTGATGATGTTGCCCTTATTCTTGGCGACAATATCTTTTTTGGCTACGCCTTCAGTTCAATGCTTGAGGCTGCCGCCGGGTTGGTGGCCAAAGAGCGTAAGGCAACGATATTTGGCTATTATGTCAGTGATCCTGAGCGTTATGGCGTTGCAGAACTTGATGCCAGGGGAAATGTGCTCTCGCTTGAAGAGAAGCCGCTTCATCCGAAATCAAATTATGCGGTTGTCGGGCTTTATTTTTATCCCAACAGTGTGGTGGAGATTGCAAAACAGGTTCGTCCATCCTCACGCGGAGAGCTTGAAATTACGGCGGTTAATGAGGCCTATCTGGTAAAGGGTCAGCTCAAGTGTTCCTTGCTGGGACGAGGGTTTGCCTGGCTTGATACCGGAACGCACGAATCATTTCAGGAAGCGGGCAGCTTTATCCAGACCGTAGAAAAAAGGCAGGGGTTGAAAATTGCCTGCCCTGAAGAGATCGCCTGGCGAAATGGCTGGATCACCGACGAAGAGCTGTTGCAGTTATCCCAACCATTGATGAAAAGCAACTATGGGCAGTACCTGAAGCAGTTGTTGGTTCAACGGTAACGTGCAGTTATGTTAAAGAAACAGGCAGCGTTTTCTGGCAGAGGTTTCTGTCGTGATTGGTGCGGTAACATTTTTTTTTAGAATTATGCGAGTAATTGTTTCAACCATACCTGATGTCCTGATTTTTGAACCGCAAGTGTTCGGGGACGATCGGGGCTATTTTTTTGAGTCATTTCGGCAGGATATTGTTAACCAGCACATTGGGGATGTTTTGTTTGTGCAGGATAATGAATCGAAATCAAGCTACGGGGTCCTTCGTGGCCTTCATTTTCAGAAACCGCCATTTACCCAGTCCAAGCTTGTTCGGGTGATTTATGGCTCTGTGCTTGATGTTGCCGTTGATCTGCGGCTTGGTTCGCCCTGGTATGGCCATCATGTCGCCTGTGTGCTTGATGCTGAACGGAAAAATATGCTGTGGGTGCCGAAAGGTTTTGCGCACGGTTTTCTGGTGCTCTCTGCTGAAGCCGTTTTTGCCTACAAGTGCGACAATTACTATACACCTTCGCACGATGCCGGTCTTTTGTGGAATGACCCTGCCCTCGGTATTGACTGGCGGAACCCGGAAGAGGCGATCCGTGTTTCAGGCAAAGATGCCATACAGCCTCTGTTTCATTCGGTTGATCTGTTTCAATACGACGATTTCAGACAGGAAAAACTTTATCCGAGGGTTTCATAAGTGAATATTCTTGTTACGGGCAGTCGGGGTCAGCTTGGTTCTGAATTGCAGGAGCGGTCGGTTCTCTGTGACAACCATCGATTTTTTTTCTATGATCTTCCTGATCTTGATATAACAGATCGGTATCAGGTTGAGTCTCTTTGTCGAGACCATGATATAGAGGTGATCGTCAATTGCGCGGCATATACGGCTGTGGACAAGGCTGAGACCGACACGGTGCTGGCGTTCAAAGTGAATCGGGATGGTCCTGCGGTACTTGCAGAGTGCGCCAAAGTGCGCAATGCCCTGCTGCTGCATCTTTCTACTGACTATGTTTTTGATGGCACTTCCAGTACTCCTTACCGGGAGAGTGATCCGGTTGCGCCACTTGGAGTGTACGGACGCTCGAAATGGGAGGGTGAAGAGCGGATTCGTCAGATTGCCCCTTCGTACCTCATTATCAGGACCTCCTGGCTTTACTCAATTTATGGTGTGAATTTTGTCAAAACCATGTTGCGTCTCGGTTCAGAACGCCCCGAACTGCGTGTTGTGGTCGACCAGATTGGAACGCCGACCTGGGCGGCAGATCTGGCAGCGGCGATTATGTCAATAATTGACCAGCATGACCGTGATTCATCTTATGCAGCGACGTTTCATTACTCCAACGAAGGAGTTGCATCGTGGTACGATTTTGCGCGGGCGGTTATGGAGCTTGGAGGACTTCCCTGCCAGGTTCTACCGATAGAAAGTGCCGAGTATCCCCAGATTGCCCCTCGGCCCAAGTACAGCATCATGAACAAGTCGTCGATCAAAAAAGAGTGGGCGATTGACATTCCCTGCTGGCGTGATTCTCTGGTGGCAATGATTCAGCACTTGCCTAAGGGGTGACTACGTTGCAACTCTATTGTCCTTGCAGGGAGGTTATGGAGATAAAACAGCGCTTACGCTTTTGAAAACAGGGAGTAAGCAATATCGTGGATTATGAAATTTGGAGAGGCGTTTAACAAATCATTACCGAATCAATGCATATTCTGATTACAGGGGGAGCCGGCTTTATCGGGTCGCATGTTGTTCGTCACTTTTTGACACGATATCCCTCGTATACGATGACCAACCTCGATAGTTTGACGTATGCCGGAAACCTTGCAAACCTCCGGGATGTTGAGCATCTGCCGAACTACCGGTTTGTCAAGGGGGATATTACCGACGGCGATTTTCTTCTGCGCCTCTTTGATGAGCACCAGTTTGACGGTGTGATCCATCTGGCGGCCGAGTCGCACGTTGACCGTTCGATTGTCAACCCGACAGCATTTGTCGTCACCAATGTGCTGGGCACCGTCAATCTGCTCAATGCCGCCAAAGCCGCCTGGCAGGACGATTCTGCAGGCAAGAGGTTCTATCACATTTCAACGGATGAGGTTTACGGTTCTCTTGGCAAAGAGGGGATGTTTACCGAAGAGACTCCTTACGATCCCCACAGCCCCTACTCGGCCTCGAAAGCCTCCTCCGACCATTTTGTCAGGGCCTGGCACGACACCTTCGGCTTGCCCGTGGTGATCAGCAATTGTTCAAACAACTACGGTTCATTCCAGTTTCCTGAAAAGCTTATTCCTCTTTTTATTAACAATATCCTCCACCATAAACCGCTTCCGGTCTACGGCAAAGGAGAAAATATCCGCGACTGGCTCTGGGTTGTCGACCATGCCCAGGCGATTGATGTCATTTATCATCAGGGCAAAACCGGTGAAACCTACAATATTGGAGGCCATAACGAATGGAGTAACATCGACCTGGTCAGGTTGCTTTGCCGTATCATGGACACAAAGCTTGGCCGGGCAGCCGGAGAATCTGAAAAACTGATTACTTATGTGACTGACAGGGCTGGTCACGACCTTCGCTATGCCATTGATTCGTCAAAGTTACAATGCGAGCTTGGCTGGGTTCCTTCGATAACTTTTGAAAAAGGGCTGGAGCTTACCGTTGAGTGGTATCTTTCAAACGGGGAGTGGCTCAACAATGTCACCTCGGGGAGCTACCAGCATTATTACGAAAAAATGTATGGTGTCAGGTGACAAAAACTATTTTAACAGAGAATCTTTTTTATGAGAATACTGGTTATCGGGGGTGCAGGCTATATTGGTAGCCATGTTACAAGAGCTTTTCTTGATAAAGGATACGAGGTGACGGTGTTCGACAATTTGCAGACAGGCTTCAGGGAAAATCTTTTTGAAGAGGCTCATTTTGTCCATGGCGACATCATGCGTCCTGAACAATTGCGAGCTGTTATGGCTGGTGGCTACGATGGGTGTGTTCATCTTGCTGGACTGAAGGCGGCAGGGCAGTCGATGCTGCATCCTGCGGTGTACGCTCAGGCCAATATTTCTGGCACGATAAATGTCCTTGATCACGCTTCTGCTGCCGCTATATCGCCAATTATTTTTTCCTCATCGGCCGCTGTTTACGGAAGCCCGCACTATCAGCCCATTGACGAACATCATCCTCTCAACCCCGAAAATTTTTATGGCTTTACCAAGCTTGAAATCGAGCGACTTTTGGAGTGGTATGACCGGCTGAAAGGGATGCGTTATGCGGCAATCCGATATTTCAACGCTGCCGGGTATGATGTGCAGGGGCGCGTAAAGGGGCTGGAGTTGAACCCTGAGAATCTGCTGCCTCTTGTGATGGAGACGGCTGTGGGTATTCGATCGAAAATTTCCATTTTTGGAGATGATTACCCGACACGGGATGGAAGCGGCATTCGCGATTATGTTCATGTAAGCGATCTTGCTGAAGCACATGTAACCGTTTTTGAATACATTCTGAAGCACGACAAGAGTTTGACGGTGAATCTCGGCAGCGAGAAAGGGGTGAGTGTGTTTGAGATGGTTGAACGGGCGCGGGCAATTACCGGTCGGGAAATTCCTGCTGAAGTTGTTGGCAGAAGGGCAGGCGACCCGGCAGAACTTGTGGCATCTTCCGGTAAAGCGAAGGAGTTGCTTGGGTGGGTGGCGAAATACAGTGATGTTGATACCCTTGTATCGACGACCTGGAAGCTGTACGAAAAGTATGTTACCCGTTAATACTTAATTTGTTCCCTCATGATTATTCCAGTTATTCTCAGCGGCGGTTCGGGAACAAGACTCTGGCCTCTTTCACGGGCATTGTATCCCAAGCAGTTGCTCTCGCTGACGGGCGAAAATACCATGCTTCAGGATACGGTGTTTCGCCTTGCCTCAATCGAAGAGCGAGGGCCGGTATATTGTGTCTGTAATGAGAGTCACCGGTTTCTGGTGGCAGAACAACTGCGTGAAACAGACGCTGATATCGAGGATATTATTCTTGAACCATCAGGACGCAATACGGCACCTGCTGCCGCCATCGCAGCGCTGCTGATCACAAAAAAGTATCCTGGTGCGGTCATGCTGGTTTTGCCTGCTGATCATGTTATTCGTGATTCTGAGGCATTTAGTGCGGCGGTTGCTGTCGGAAAAGCGGCAGCCGAAGCGGGTGAACTGGTGACGTTCGGTATTGTAGCTGACTCGCCTGAAACAGGTTATGGTTACATCAAGGTATCACCTGACGTGGAGGGTAAAAAGCCGGTCTATCCAGTCCTTGAGTTTGTTGAGAAACCTGACAGGGAAACGGCGGAACGCTATGTCGCATCCGGTGACTATTTCTGGAACAGCGGGATATTTCTTTTCAAAGCTGAGAGCTATCTTTTTGAACTTGAAGCCTATGCTCCTGATATACTTGTTGCCTGCCGCGAGGCCCTCGAAAAATCGGCGAAAGATCTGGACTTTTTGCGTCTTGATGCTGCCGCATTCTGTGCTTCTCCTTCAGATTCGATTGACTATGCCGTGATGGAGAAGACGACTCGGGCCGCTCTGGTGCCCCTTGATGCTGGATGGAATGATGTCGGCGCATGGTCTGCGCTCTGGGATGTCGAGGAGTCTGATGTTTCCGGAAACATCAAGAAGGGTGATGTGATGGTGCATGATGTTAAAAACTGCTACATCCATGCCACCAGCAGGCTTGTTACCGCAGTTGGACTTGAAGGGCATATTATTGTTGAAACATCTGATGCGGTGCTTGTTGCCTCACGGGAGGCCGTTCAGGATGTCAAGGTACTGGTTGAAGAGTTGAAAAAGAGAGAGCGTGATGAAGCGCTGACACACCGCCGGGTTTGCAGGCCTTGGGGTACCTATGAGACTGTGGATGCTTCAGAGCGTTTCAAGGTAAAGCGCATTACGGTGAACCCCGGAGCAGCCCTCTCGCTGCAAAAACATCATCACCGTGCCGAACACTGGATCGTTGTGCGAGGAACGGCTCGGGTTACTCTTGAGGACAAAACAATCATTCTCAATGAGGATCAGTCAACCTATATTCCTGTTGGAGCATTTCATCGTCTGGAGAATACCGGCACAACTCCGCTTGAACTGATTGAGGTACAGTCAGGCAGCTATCTTGGAGAGGACGATATCGTCAGGGTTGATGATCGATACGGTCGGCATTAGAAAGAAAAGCTCCACACTCAGGATCTTCTGCTTTGCTTTGATAGCTTGATTAAACATATTACATTTTGAAAGTATTGTAGCGACAAACCTTAAACGGCAGTGAAATATGGCTGAAGAAACAAAGACGTCCGGTCAAAATCAGCAGAAACAAGGTGATTTTGTTCAAGGGGATTTTTCTACTATCCTTATTGGTGTAGGTGCTCTTATTGACAGTACGATTGAGCCAGTAAGCAAGATTCTTGCCCAGACCCTTGATTCTCTTGCTGTGGTTGCAAAACAAATTCTTGAAGGTGTCAACTCTACGCTTGGCGGCAAGAAGTAAGCTTCGAAAGGCATCAGCGCTCAGGCTTTGTTTTATACATGTTTTCAGGCAAGCTTTTCGGTTATTGAAAGGCTTGCCTTTGCTGTTTTATAATTGGTTTTTATCGCTTGATTTTTTTTATAATCACAGGCTTGATTGCTTGTTTCTGATTGAATGATTCTGAAGAATTATGGACAATAAATTTGTTGAGTATCCCTCAAGTGTGGCCTATAGCGTCGTCGAGGCAGAAGTTTTGGCCTACTGGAATGAGCAGGGGATTTTTCACAAAAGCCTTGAAGAAAAACCCGCAGAGAGGATTTACTCCTTTTATGAAGGCCCTCCTACAGTCAACGGCAAGCCAGGTGTTCACCATGTCTTCAGCCGTACCATAAAAGATGTTGTCTGTCGTTACAAGACGATGCAGGGATACCGCGTTCCTCGCAAGGCCGGTTGGGATACCCATGGCTTGCCGGTCGAGATTGCTGTGGAAAAAAAGCTTGGCCTGAAGAACAAGGCCCAGGTCGTTGCGTACGGGGATGGCGAGTTTAATGCCGAGGCACGGGCACTGGTCTATCACCATATTGACGATAACCGCGAAGGTTGGGGAAAGCTGACCGAGCGTATGGGGTACTGGGTCGATATGGACCACCCCTATATCACCTGCACCAATGACTATATCGAGTCGGTCTGGTGGGCGCTGAAAACAATTTTTGACAAGGGGCTCATCTACAAGGACTATAAAATTGTCCCTCAGGATCCGAAATCGGAAACGGTGCTGAGTTCCCATGAGCTTGCTCTTGGGTACAAAGAGGTGAAAGACCCGAGCATCTATATAAAGTTCAAAGTCAGGGGCTCTGAAGAGTCTTTGCTCGTCTGGACGACGACTCCATGGACGCTTATTTCCAATGTGGCGCTTTGTGTCGGCTCAGATATTGACTACGTCAAGGTCGCTCATGTCGAGAGCGGAGAGGTGCTGATTCTGGCCAAATCGCGTTTGCAGGTGTTGCTGGAGAAGAACGAGGCGGGGGAATCCCTCTGGAAAATTATTGCTGAACTCAAAGGGCGTGACCTTGAAGGGCTTGACTATGAGCCGCTGTTCACCTATATGCACCCCGAAAAAAAGTGCTGGTACGTTACCTCCGGGACATTTGTCTCTACCGAAGATGGCACAGGAATAGTTCATATTGCCCCGGCATTCGGCGCTGATGACTACGAGATTGCCAAAAAGTATGATTTGCCGATGCTTCAGCCGGTTGCCCGGAACGGCTGCTTCACGGCTGAAGTCCGCGACTATGATGGCATGTTTTTCAAGGATACCGATCCACTGATTATTCGTCAGCTCAAGGAAGCGGGAAAATTGTACCGCAAGGAGATCATTACCCACACCTATCCCTATTCGTGGCGTTATGATGTGCCGGTCATCTATTATGCACGGGAGTCCTGGTATATCAGGACAACGTCCATAGCCGCCCGTATGGTGGAACTCAACAAAACCATCAACTGGTGCCCACCCGAGATTGGCACCGGACGTTTCGGTAACTGGCTCGAAGAGAACAAGGACTGGGCGCTCTCACGCGAGCGGTTCTGGGGTTCACCGCTGCCGCTCTGGGTTTCGGAGGATTTTGTTATTGGTGATGATGCCTCTTCGGGAAAAATGTTCGCGGTCGGTTCCGTTGCCGAGTTGCGTGAAGGATTCATTGATATTGATGGCGAGAGGCTCATCCTTGGAGAAGCGCTCGACAGGGGTCTGGTGGAGCTTGATCTGCACAAGCCCTTTGTGGACAGCATCTATTTCATCAGAGATGGTCGCCGGTTCAACCGGACACCCGAGCTGGTTGATGTCTGGTTCGACAGCGGTTCCATGCCGTTTGCCCAGTTGCACTATCCGTTTGAGAATCGTGAAGTGTTCGATGCCTCCTTTCCGGCTGATTTTATTGCTGAGGGGGTTGATCAGACCAGAGGCTGGTTCTATACGCTGCATGCCATTGCCACGCTGATTTTTGACAAGCCTGCCTATAAAAACCTTATTGTCAACGGCCATATTCTCGATAAAAGCGGCCAGAAAATGTCGAAGTCAAAAGGCAACATGGTTGATCCTTTTATCACCATGGAGCGTTACGGCGCTGATGCGCTTCGCTGGTATCTGATGGTGAGCAGCCCACCCTGGAGACCGAAATCGTTCAATACCGATGAAATTGAAGAGGAGCAGCGCAAGTTCTTCCGCGCATTCATCAACAGCTATAACTTTTTTGTGCTTTACGCCAATGTTGATGGCTTTACCTTTGCCGAGCCTGAAATTGCGGTGCAGGAGCGTTCGGAACTGGACCGCTGGGTGCTCTCCTGCCTCAATACCCTGATTGACGGAGTTTCCCTGCGCATGGAACAGTATGATCTGACCGGCGCTGTCAGGCTGATCAATGATTTTACCATTGATGATCTTTCCAACTGGTATATCCGCCGCTCCAGAAAACGGTTCTGGAAAAGTGACATGGGTCCCGACAAGATTGGTGCCTATCAAACGCTCTATCGCTCTCTTGAGACACTGGCAAAGCTGCTGGCACCCTTTACTCCGTTTCTTGCAGAGCGGATTTACCTCAATCTGAACGGCATCAGTCAGCTTGAATCGTGCAAGTCCGTTCACCTTGCCGATTTTCCAAAGCCTGACCTGTCGGCTCTTGACCGGTCGCTTGAGCAACGCATGAAAAAGGCGCAGATTATTACTTCGCTTGTGCGTACCATGCGCGAAAAAGCCTCTATCAAGGTTCGTCAGCCGCTCAAACGTATTTTACTTGCCGTCTCTGATGCCGCATCAAGGGAAGAGTATCGGCTGGTCAGTGAGATTATCATGGAAGAGGTCAATGTCCACAAGATAGAGTATATCGAAGATGAGGGTTCGGTGATCAGCAAGAAGGTAAAACCAAATTTCAAAACCCTTGGGCCCCGTTTCGGCAAGGAGATGAAAGCACTGGCTGAAGCGATCAGGATCATGAGCCATAAACAGATTGCGGTTCTGGAAAAAGAGGGGAACCTTTCACTGGAACTTGACGGCAGGGTGTTCGATCTTGTGCGTGAAGACGTGGAGATCATGCATGAAGATATTGAGGGCTGGCTTGTGGCATCCGATGAAACGAATGGTCTTATGGTCGCTCTTGATACGGAGATGACCGAAGAGCTTGAGATGCAGGGTCTTGCCCGTGAACTGGTGAGTCGAATCCAGGCGCTTCGCAAAGAGAGTGGCCTGGAGATTATTGACCGCATTGCACTATCTCTTTATGGCTCGGAAAAACTGCAGGACGCAGTGAAGCGCAATGAGGCTTATGTTACATCAGAAACACTTGCGACGACTCTTGCCATTGGAACACTTGACACTCTTTCTCTAACCGGGGGGAAGGAGGAGATGATTAATGGTGAAATTTGCAGGTTATTCCTTGAAAGGCACGATCGTTCATCGTATTATTGAACGTTCTTTTTTTGCAGAATTCTGTTAGAACAAAAAATAAGGTCTATTATGGCGAAAAAAAATGAAAGTGACTCCAAAAAAGAAATTGAGGTGATTGAAGAGCCTGTTTTGACGAAAACCTATTTAACCGACGAAGAACTTGAACATTTCAGACATTTATTACTGAAAAGACGCGAGGAGGTGCTTCGTGATCTGGACATTTTGCGCTCTTCACTGTCGGACGAGAACGTGGAAGATTCTGTGAATTCGAACTACTCCATGCACATGGCCGATCATGGCACTGATACGATGGATCGCGAGCAGCGCTTTATGTTTATCGCCCGTGATGAAAAATACATCACCTATATTGATCAGGCTCTCGACAGAATCAGAAACAAGACTTATGGTATTTGTATCAAGTCAGGGAAACCTATTCCGAAAAAAAGGCTTGAGGCGGTGCCACATACCGCAGTGCGAATTGAGTTCAAGCAGGGTAAAAAGTAGTAATGTATCAGCGGTGATTCATTGGTATATCAGTCGTTCTCCTCTTTATCGGTTGTGGCATCGTTGACCTGAATTGGATAGTCTCCACTGAAACAGGCCGTACAATAGCTGCACGATTCATCCTCAAACGAAGGGACACTGTTCATCAGGCCCTGCATGGAGAGGTATTTCAGGGAGTCCACGCCGATGTATTCCCTGATTTTTTCGATCTCTTCGCCAGCATTGTCAAGATTGTCGAACATGTGGGTGAGCAACTGGCGCTTGGTAGGAAAATCCATACCATAAAAGCATGGATTGGTGATTGGTGGAGAGCTGATATGCAGGTGAATTGATTTGGGCTCAGCCTCACGGATCAGTTTGATCAGCATTTTTGCGGTTGTGCCTCGAACTATGGAGTCGTCAACAAGAATGATCGGCCTGTCCAGAAGCACGCCACGCACAATATTGTATTTGGAGCGCACCTTGATGTCGCGGCTGTGAATGCCCGGCTGGATAAACGTTCTTCCGACATAATGATTACGGATAAGCCCGTGCTCAAACCTTGCAGGCCGCTCCATTTTGAGGCTTTCGCGAACAAAACCAAGCGCAGCGGTATTGGATGAGTCGGGCACGCTGACCACCGTCAACTCCTTTTCACCGGGCTGATGCTCAATTGATGACTCTCGTGCCAGGTTTTTACCGAGATTTCGCCTGATTTTATCAACGGAATGGCCAAAAATAAAACTGTCGGGACGGGAGAAATAGACATACTCAAAAATACAACGCGCTTTCCGTTCTGAATGTGGCAAAAAAAGCGATGTCGGTTTTTCGTTGGCCACAGCGAGATGGTCAATCAAGAGAATTTCACCAGGCTCGATATCCCGGATGTATTCAGCCTGAATGATGTCGAAGGCGCAGGTTTCGCTGGCAAGAATATAGGAAAGTTCGCCGGTGAGCGGATCGACCTTCTTGCCGAGAGCGAGGGGCCGGAAGCCGTAGGGGTCTCTGGCGGCAATCATCTGGTTATTGGCCAAAAGCACCATTGAGTAGGCACCCTTTACCTGTAAAAGCGCTTCGTAGAGCTGGTGTATGGGCTCTTTTGCACGGCTTCTTGCGGCCAGATGCGGGATGATTTCGGTATCTGAAGAGGCCTGAAAGATCACGCCGAGTTCAGTCAGTTCGCGCCGCAACGCACGGGAGTTGGTCAGGTTGCCGTTATGGGCAATTGCCAGACTACCGGAACGATAGGTCAGGGAAAAGGGCTGGATATTGCTGGTCGATGAGGCGGAACCTGTCGTCGAATAACGGTTATGGCCAATCGCCGCAATTTCTTTTTTGGAGTCACTTTCATTTTTTTTCGCCATAATAGACCTTATTT
>CAJEXI010000017.1 GCA_903994455.1 uncultured Chlorobiaceae bacterium
GGTAAGCGGTACAGCCACTGGAAGCAGCTCAGCAACGACCGCCACAGGAGTGGGTACCGCCGTCATCATCGGCAGCGCAGCAGGGTTGAGCGCCAGCAACTACGACTTCACCGCAGCCGACGGAGTGTTGACCATTGGCAAGGCCCACCTGACGGTGACGGCAGACAATCAAAGCCGCCTCTACGGAGCCAGCAATCCGGCCTTCACCGAAACCATTAGCGGTTTTGTCAACGGAGAAACGAATGCGGTGGTAAGCGGTACAGCCACTGGAAGCAGCTCAGCAACGACCGCCACAGGAGTGGGTACCGCCGTCATCATCGGCAGCGCAGCAGGGTTGAGCGCCAGCAACTACGACTTCACTGTTACCAAGGGAGTGCTGACGATTGACAAGGCCCACCTGACGGTGACGGCTGATAATCAAAGCCGCATTTATGGAACAAGCAATCCGACCTTCACCGAAACCATTACTGGCTTTGTCAACGGTGAAACTGTCAAGGTGCTTTCTGGTAAAGCCACCGGAAGCAGCGCAGCCACAGCTACCACAGACATAGGTATTGTCGTCATCACCGGCAGCACCGCTGGATTGAGAGCCAGCAACTACGATTTTACCGCGGCTAACGGAGTGCTGACCATCACTCCGGACACAAGGAAGCAACCAGTAATACCTTCAGTACCAAAAGGAGGAACCCTGTTCTATGAGGCATCAGTAACTACGCCAGACCCGGATATTTTTGGTGAAGAGTAGGAGGAAGCAATGGAAGTTAATCCACAAGGAGTGACCGGGTTCAAGGTTCTTGTCAAGGTTGGTGGCCAGAGTCGGGAAAATGATGTTTCGGGCGATGCAGGGGTTTCTTGCAGTGGACGGTACGGTGATTGCGGCAAAGCGGTTGTTGTTGACAAGAACAGGGCCATTCGCGATCGTAACCATATTTACGGTTCCATTGAGGCGCTGCACCAGAAGTCCATTTTGGTTGATTTTATCACAAATGGCACCGTAGTTTTGCAACGAGGTCATTTTTTTGTGGTTAACAACGGAATGTAATCGCTTTACTTCATTTATTCTTATCTTGTTCATGTATGATGGTTCTGCTATAATGGCTTATAATTGACGCAAAGTTTAACGGGAGTTGATTCATGATACCGTTTAATGTGATGACTGTTCTTATTCTGCTTGGAGCATTTCTGGTTTCGGCAGTGAAGATTCTCAGGGAGTATGAACGGGGTGTTATTTTCCGTCTTGGGCGGATTATTGCGGCAAAAGGGCCTGGGCTCATTATTCTTGTTCCGGGTATCGATAAAATGGTCAAGGTTGACCTTAGGACGGTGACGCTTGATGTACCCCCGCAGGATATTATCACTCGCGATAACGTCTCGGTGAAGGTGAGTGCGGTGGTCTATTTCCGCGTTGTTGATCCTATTAAAGCTATTGTTGAGGTGGCGGATTTTCATTTTGCAACTTCACAGTTGGCGCAGACCACGCTTCGGAGCGTCTGCGGGCAGGGTGAACTTGATAATCTGCTCGCTGAACGGGATGAAATCAATGATCGTATCCAGGCTATTCTCGACAAGGATACGGAGCCATGGGGTGTCAAGGTTGCCAAGGTGGAGGTGAAGGAGATTGATCTTCCGGAGGAGATGCGCCGGGCGATGGCCAAACAGGCTGAAGCTGAGCGTGAACGCCGGTCGACCGTTATCAATGCAGAAGGGGAGTATCAGGCCGCCCAACGCCTGGCCGATGCAGCCACGATTATTGCGGCAAGCCCCTCAGCATTGCAGCTTCGCTATTTGCAGACGCTGAAGGATATCTCTGCCGAGAACAATTCCACGATTATTTTTCCGTTACCGATTGACCTGTTCAAGGCGTTTCTTGATGGAAACAAGTCATCGGACTCATCCAGGGCAACCTAAACTATTCCGATCATGTTCAAGATTCATTCGATTCTTTGTCCTGTCGATTTTTCTGATGCCTCACGCAAGGCGGTGCAATATGCCAGGGAGTTTGCGACGAACATGGGCTCTTCAGTCTATCTGTTGAATGTTGTGGAACCGAGGCCAATGGCGGTTGATATTACCTTTAATTATGTTCCTCTTGAAGAGGATCTCGAACAAGCCGCACGGTCAGATCTTGAGGTTGTTCTTCAGGAGTTGCTTGGGGCCGGGTTGAAGGCTGAATGCAGCGTAGAGATTGGAAATCCTTCGGATGTGATCCTTGAAAAATCAGGCGAGCTTGATGTCAATCTGGTGATTATGGGATCTCACGGCAAAAAAGGGCTGAGTCGCTTTATTATGGGCAGCGTTGCCGAGACTGTTGTTCGCAAGGCCAATTGTCCGGTGTTGATTGTCAAGGCTGAAGAAAAGGAGTTTATCGGCGAGTGAAGGCTTCCATCAGGGCGCTTGCTCCGCTGAAGGGGCTGAGCTGTGAGGACAGTACCTGTTGTTCGACACTCTCTTTTGCGCTGACCACTTCAGGATCAGAAAAGAACTCTTTTTTCAGCATCTCTTCAAGGACGGTATAGAGCAGATGTTTGAGCTGCTGCTTGCGCCGTTCTTCCAGAATTTTTTGTGTGCTCATCACTGCAAAGTATTCCGAAATGTTCTGCCAGACCTCCTTGATACCAACGCCTGTTAGGGCAGAGGTAAGAAGAACCCGGGGTTGCCATAGTGGGTGTTTGGCTGGCAGCATTCTCAATGCGGCCTCGAATTCAGCTCTGGAAATAGCCGCGATACCTGATTGATCGCCGTCGGTTTTGGTGATAGCCACGGCATCGGCGATCTCCATGATGCCCCGTTTGATGCCCTGCAGTTCATCACCTGATCCGGGCAACATCAACAACAGGATAAAGTCAACCATAGTGTCGACCAGTACTTCCGACTGACCGACACCGACCGTTTCAACCACAATGACATCATACCCTGCGGCTTCGCAGAGGACGATGGCTTCATGGGTTTTTGGCGAGGTGCCTCCCAGGTAGCCTGATGAGGCGGTTGGACGGATATAGGCCTCTTTTCTTCCTGCAAGCTTTTCCATGCGTGCCTTGTCGCCAAGAATGCTGCCTCTCGATTGCTGGCTGCTGGGGTCGATTGCCAGCACGGCGAGGGTCAATCCTTGTCGGATAATCTCTTCGCCAAGTGCCTCGATAAAGGTACTTTTTCCGGCTCCGGGAGAACCGGTAATGCCGATACGGATGGTGTTGCTCTTTTTGGCAAGGCAGCGGTCGAGAATTTCATGTGCTTTTCGCTGATGATCTGGTCGTTGCGACTCAATCAACGTAATTGCACGGCTCAGCGTATGGCGGTTGCCAGCCATAATGCCCTTGACAATGCTCTCTATATCGGGTTCATGGTGTCTGGTCATGGTGTCGAATCGTTTATATGCAGGAGTCCAAAATTCTATTGCTTTGCCAGGCTATTTTATGCCGAGTATTTTCTTCGCTGTTCAAACAACATCCAGTTTCCATTTTGGTCGATTATGTATTCGGGGTACTCCTGGACATTTAAAACAGTTTCTAAAATACATTTGCCAATAAACTCTCCCAGCTTCACAGGGACGGCATTTCCTATAATCTGTTCAATCTCTGCCTTGGAGCCTGAAACATCCCATGATTCCGGGAAGGTTTGTATCAAGCTACGTTCTTTTGTTGTAAGCGGGCGGATACCCTCAGAAACAGGGGTGGCATCGCCCGGATGTCCCGGATAACCCTGTGGCACAGGGCGGTTTACTCCGCGAATTGTTGGACTGGGTTCGTCTATGCTAAATACCGCTCTTCGCGCATAGCTGCGAGGATGGCGGTAATAGTAATTAATTCCTAATTTATTGCCAAAATAATCCCGGATAGTCATAGGAGTGGAACATTGATTCCGACGGATTGCAGGAATAAGCAAATTGTTTGGACCATCAAGAATGCCAAACACTACGACACGTTTTCTTTTTTGTGGGACACCGCACAGAGAGGCATCCAACACGGTCACCGTAAGGCCATAGCCCGCTTGCTTAAAGATGTCGAGCGCTCTGGTAAATGTCTTTGTTTTTTGAGCACGTTCAACATTCTCCATAATAAAATATTTCGGTTGTATAACACCGATTATTTGTGCGTATGAAATGGTGAGGTTTGCATGTTCACCTGTTTCGTCTCGTTTGCCCGCAGAAGAAAAATCCTGGCACGGAGGGCCACCGACAATCATGTCGAAATCGTATTTGTAGAGATGTTCTGCTACAACATTGCTGTCGACCAGATCAAGGTTTTCAATCGGATGTCCATGGATGTTTCTTTTATAAAAAGAAATCGCAGCATCCCAATTATCAAACGCAGCCGAAATTTCTATTCCAGCATCCGATAGCCCTTTAGATAGCCCACCACCGCCGCAGAACAAGTCAATAGCTTTAAGTTTACAGTTCATTAAAAAGTTCGTTGGAGTAGTAAATGATTGCATCAAAACGGCGTTCGGGCGAAAGAAACTTTTGTCCGTCGCCAAGTATTATTTCTTTGATTTCCCCTTTTTTGATAATTGGCCTGGTGAGGCGGTCACAGCGCATGTGTAAATTGGTTTTTTTGCCGCTGATTGCAAACTCCTTGTCATTGAGATTGTCGAATGTCATTCCGTCGTAAATGGGCTTCTGATAGACTTTGCCTTTAGTTGAAAGTTCGTAGAGAAAGCGTGCCAATCGAAGCGATGCTCTTTGTGGTCGAGATATCTTTTCGTCATCGCCATTGCCAGAGCCCAAAAGGAGGCGGCAAAGCGCAAAATCACTCCAGACAAAGATATCGAGGCAGTTGTCGGCAAGAACAGGTGCTTTCCCTTTCGTCTTCCAGACAGGTTGCATCAAGAGCGGTTTTTCGTATTTGGAATATGTGTCTAAAAAAATATCAAGTGCATTGATGATGTTGTCTCGATGCTTTGAAACCTCAACAATGTTATCCCAATCTCGTATTTTTGCACATGCAGGTGAGAATAAATCCTTTACTTCTGTCATGAAAGATGCGCACGATTGACCCATACCCATTGCGGCATAACGCATGGTAGGTGAGCGGATAACAAGTTCTGAACCGTAATTTGCTTCTGTCTCATTAACCGTGGTGTTGTCAGGAATGGTTGTAAGTTTCACTTCGACGGGCGCAAGTATACGTTTGGAATCATTTTCGGACACAATCAAATCAATTGGTTGAATGTCGTCAAGAGTCATTGTGGCGTATGGTGTGAATCTGGATTCAAAGGAGAAGAAGAGCTTCTCATTTGGCAAGGTTGTATGCCAAAAGTCATTAAAAGAAATGTCTGAAATTACGGTGTCCGATTTTTGACCGTGCTTTATGAATACTGCAGGAATGTTCCTGTCACGCATATAGCATGCCAGCGCAGCAGGAAAAGAGGAGTTAAATTGGTTCTTTCCCCAGGCATAAGGGCTCGAAAAATCACGGTTTGAGTTTATTAACCCGTAAAGCGCTGGCTTTTGTGGCATAATGTCTGTATCGTTTTCAAATCCTTTATCAATAAGGACAATCATGATGAAATCTTTTTCAGGAATTCATTTGTGTCAATATATTCGTTTGTTTGACCAGTTATTATAGCATTTGCCATACCAATTTCTTCAATTTCATCCAAAGATAAAATTTTGATTTTATCCCAAGCTTTTTAGCCAGATCAAGTAATAATTTCAGATCCGATACTGATTCACTTTCTAATAAAGCTTTTTGCATATTCTTGAATAATTGAATCTATTGTCCACTGTCATTATAAAACCCTGTTTCCCGTTGGCTCCGCTCGGGTGACACACAAGAATCGTCGGCTGAGCGGAGTCGAAGTCAGGGAGGTTAATGCCTACTCCTCAAACTGGGCTATCAATTTTTTCAAAATCGTGATCGCCGCCTCCGCAATCACCGTCCCGGGGCCAAAAATCCCTGCTACGCCCTTTTCATAGAGGAATGCGTGATCTCTCTCGGGAATAATGCCGCCTGCGATAACGAGAATATCTTCCCGTCCGTGCGCCTTCAGCTCCTCAACAATTTTTGGAATCAGGGTTTTGTGACCTGCGGCAAGGCTTGATATGCCGATAAGGTGCACATCGTTGTCGAGAGCCTGCTGTACCACCTCTTCAGGAGTCTGGAAAAGTGGGCTGATATCGACATCAAAGCCAATATCGGCAAATCCGGCGGCAATAACTTTTGCGCCACGGTCATGGCCATCCTGGCCCACTTTCGAGACCATAATTCTCGGACGGCGACCGTCAAGTGATGCAAAAGTATCGGCAAGCTGAAGTGCCTCCTTAAAGAGCGTGTTATCCTTCATCTGCGACATATAAATATTGCTGTTGAGTCTGGTGATGGCTCGGTACCGACCGAATGTCTTTTCGCAGGCGGATGAGATTTCACCAAGGGTAGCTCTTTTTCTTGCGGCATCAACAGCCAGTTCAAGCAGATTTCCCTCTCCCGATGCGGCGCTCTCTTCGATTGCCTTCAGCGCCAGAGCACAGGCATCATTGTCCCGCTCAGCCTTGATGGTCGCCAGTCTCCGGAGCTGCTGATCGAGCACAAGGGTGTTGTCGACTTCGAGCAGTTCAATATCAGTTTTGCTGGTGGTTTTATACCCGTTGACACCCACAATAATCTCTTTGCCGCTGTCGATACGTGCCTGTTTGCGGGTCGCAGCCTCTTCGATCTGCAATTTGGGGAGTCCCTGCTCAATAGCCTTGACCATTCCTCCAGCCTCTTCGATATCCGTGATGATTTTCCAGGCCTTTGCTGCAAGCTCTCCTGTAAGGTATTCGACGTATGAGGAGCCAGCCCAGGGGTCAATGCTTTTGGTAATATCAGTCTCTTCCTGCAGGTAAAGCTGGGTATTGCGGGCAATTCTGGCTGAAAATGGCGAGGGAAGCGCTATTGCTTCGTCCAGCGCATTGGTGTGCAGCGACTGGGTGTGGCCAAGTGTTGCTGCAAGAGCCTCAAGACAGGTGCGCGTAATATTGTTGAAGGGATCCTGCTCGGTGAGGCTCCAGCCAGAGGTCTGGCAGTGGGAGCGCAGCATCAGCGACTTCGGGTTTTTCGGATTGAACTGCTTGACAATTTTTGCCCAGAGCATCCTTGCCGCCCGCAATTTGGCAATCTCCATGAAATAGTTCATCCCTGTAGCCCAGAAGAAGGAGAGGCGAGGCGCAAAGGCATCAATATCAAGACCGGCCTTCAGACCGGTACGAATGTACTCAAGCCCGTCAGCAAGGGTGAAGGCAAGTTCAAGATCGGCGGTTGCGCCAGCTTCCTGCATGTGGTAGCCGGAGATGCTGATAGAGTTGAACTTCGGCATCTTTTCACTGGTGTAGCGGAAGATGTCGGCAATGATTTTCATGGAGGGTTCCGGCGGATAGATGTAGGTGTTGCGAACCATGAACTCCTTGAGAATATCGTTCTGTATTGTGCCGCTCAGTTTGTCGGGTGACACACCCTGCTCTTCAGCCGCCACAATGTAAAATGCCATGACGGGTAGCACTGCTCCGTTCATGGTCATGGAGACCGAAATATCGCCAAGCGGGATTTGATCGAAGAGGATCTTCATATCTTCAACCGAGTCTATTGCAACACCGGCTTTGCCGACATCTCCAATGACCCGTTCATGGTCGGAATCGTACCCTCGGTGGGTTGGAAGGTCAAAGGCGACAGAGAGCCCTTTCTGACCGGCGGCGAGGTTCTTGCGATAAAAATTGTTCGACTCTTCAGCCGTTGAAAAGCCTGCATACTGACGTATTGTCCACGGGCGGGTGGTGTACATGGTGCTGTACGGACCGCCGATGTAGGGCGCAAAACCTGGAGCAAAGTTCAGATGGTCAGCCCCTTCAAGGTCAGAAGCATGGTATATGGATTTAATGTCGAGGCCCTCTGCGGTTGTCCAGCCAGTTTGCTGAGCCTCGGTGGCAGAGGTGGCTGCGGCAGAAGAGAAAATATTGATGCCTGAAAAGTCCGGTCTCATTTCACTCCGGTTTTATGTTGGTAGGATTTCAGCATGTCAAGAACGTTGACACCGGTATAAATAAAGCTGTCGAGACCTGCATTAAGCATCTGTTCCGGCTCTTTTGGCGGTTTTCCAGCCATGACAATAATAATGTTCGGATGAAGCGTACGAAGTGTCTTGCAAAGGGTGTCTGCTGTAGGGACGGGATCTTTTTCAGCAATGCAAAGAGCAACGATGTCCGGTTTGTTCTCTAACGCAGTTATATATGAACTTTCTTCGACAGGGAGGGCTGCTTTTCCTGCAATTTCAAAACCTCCACAGTTGAAGAAGTCTTCAGTGAAGGTTGCCTGCCTGAAACTGACCACAGGATCGCCCAGCATCCAGATAAAGACAGATGGAGTTCGGCCCGATTTGAGGCTGTGCGAGAGAGTTTTCATGCGTACCAGTTCATAACCGGCAATTTCATTCCCTGCCGACATCGTCTCTGCCGCAAGTTCCAGCGCTCCGATGTTTTCTTCCTGTTCGGGAGTGAGGGGCCAGGGATAGCGGTTAACGCCAATAAGGGTTTTTTTCCGGTTTTCCAGAGTTTTCCGGCGCTTTGTTTCCGCTTCAGCAATCATGGTGTCAATCATGCCGTTTTGTGTCGCTTCAGCCAGGCCGCCCGCAGCTTCGATCTCTTTGAAGATGTTCCAGGCAGATTCCGCCAGGTTTTTGGTCAGGGCTTCGATGTAGTTTGAGCCATCAGCCGGATCGACAACCCGGTCGAGCGAGGCCTCTTCCTTGAGAATGAGGTGAATGTTGCCGGTAATTCTTTCCGCAATGTCGGGACTGACAGAAAGCCCGCTATCGAACGCACCAATCTGCAGGGTGTCGTACCCGCCGAGAATCGCTGAAATGGCTTCAGTCGTCAACCGCAGGACATTGGTATAGGGATCGAGCAGCGAATGGTTTCTTTCTGATGTTCGGGCAAACAGGCGTGGCAGGGGAGTGCCGGATGCGCCATAAGCCTTGAGCAGGTGTACCAGGAGGTAGCGCAGGGCTCTTGGTTTTGCAAGCTCGGTAAAATGGCTTGAGCCGACGGGCAGGATAATCTCCATCGCTGCAACAATCGTGTCAACCGGAACTCCAGCCTCAAGAAAACGGTTCAGGTAGTCGCTCGCTCCGGCTAATGCAAATGCAATCTCCTGTGCTGCCGTGGAGCCTTTTTCATGGAAGGGTATGGTATCAACGGCCAAAAATCTGAATTGTGGAAGTGAGTCGTATAATCCAAAAAGCTCAGCATCCTTTTCTTTTGACACTGCGGGCACTCCCGAAAGCACTCCTCCGGGGTTTACGGAAAACCCGGGAATGGCGGCAAGGGTTTTCAAGAGTTCATCGGCAGGGGGGAGATTGCCCGAAAAGTGGATGGCAACTGCAGTGGTTTTGATTCCGGCCAGAAGCCGATTGAGATTTTCAGGAGAACAGAGCGACGCATCTGCAATATGGAACTCAATTGCCGCTGCATCCAGTTCAAAACTTTTTAAGGCATCACGGTTTGCAGTATCGGGGTCATGAACGCTGATACTGCTACAGTTTTTCCAGGTGTTTACTGGTTTGGAGATTGGTATATCAAGCTGCTGCTTTTGCTCTTCAGAAGAGTGCCAGGGTTCCAGATCAAAGCCGTCCGGAGTCTGCCAGACGATACTGTTGTAAGGTGTTTCCCTGAGTTCGGAGATTGCCTTCTTTTTCCACTCCTCCCGGCTGACTGCCGGGAACTCATGAAAGAGAGAATCAGGCCGGGAGTGTGTCATAACTTATGCGTTCTGCTTTTTTGGTGAGTTATACTCGCTGATAATTTCAGAAATTGTATGTTTCATGTTTGCTGGTAAAGCGGTTCTTTCAACAAATCCCTTCTGCTGCAGCCACCAGGTTGTCTGGAAATCTTTGGTTGTCGGCTTGCCGGTATACTGCTCAATGACCCGTTTGCCGGAGAAGCCGATATTGCCGGCATTATGTTCAAAGATTTTGATTCCCCTTGATCCAATACCTATCGCTACACCGCCGAGTGTCGGGTCGGTAATGATGGTAATGACTGGGAGTCCGGCCTTTTCTACACTTGATATGGCAACATGCAGCTTTGGCAGCCCGACCATTGAAGAACACCCTTCATGCATTCTTGCGCCACCTCCTGTAGCCTGGATAACAAGGGGTACCCCACGTTCAATGGCAGTTTTGCTGGCCCTCCAGATTTTTTCGGCAGTTGACATACAGAATGAACCGCCGAGGAAATTGAAGTTGGTGACGCAAAAGACAACCGGGTTCCCCCCAATTGCAGCATCGCCGGTTATAAAGGATGATGCCGCACCGGTTTTGTGCTGTGCTTCACCAAGTTTCTTGCTGTAGTCGGGGAAATCAAGAATATCCTTGTCAACAATGTAGCGGGTGTTCTGGTGTTCGCTGAACAATCCGTCATCAAGGATCATGGTAATGTAGTCGTGCGCTGACAGCCTCAAATAGCGGTGCCCGCAAGTTTCACAAAGGAAATTGTCGGCTGAGAGTTTTGCATAAAGTACAGGATCGAGTACTTTTTTACCAGCATTGTCGATACAATTTTTGTGGCGGGCAACAAAGAGGATTTTTTCGGGCTTGGGGATGAAGTAGGAGACTGGTTTTTCAAAGGCGATGATTTCTTCTTCAGTAATGGTATCCCACTGTCCTATCTTTTCCCAGCGGTTCATTCTTTCGGCAAACAGCGCCTCCGAAGGTATTTTGCTGAGTTTATCTACCCACCTGACCATGGCACCCTTGAATGATTGCCGTGCAGATTCCGGAAAATGGTGAGCTGGACCGTCATGCTCAACGATGATGTCATCAATAATGCCGTTATTCACCCCCTTCTTTGCCGTTATTTGTGAGATCTCGGCAGCCATGCCTGCTTTTTCACGTGTGCGGAAGAGAATTGATGAGCACGCTTCAGGTGAAATAACCATGTAGGTGGAATATTCCATGGCGAGGACTGCATCGCATCCTGTCAGGGCAATGGCACCACCGCTGCACCCACGGTTGATGATAACCGATATGGTCGGTACCGTTGCTTCAGCAAGAGCCTGCATACATCGCCCGATCTTCCAGGCAATGCCGCCTCCTTCGGACTGTTCCGTCGGGTCCGCACCTGCCGTATCAATAACGGTAATGATGATGCGGTTTTCCTGCTCGGCAATTTCAATGGCTTTAATTGCCTTTTCAAATGCCGCAGGCGTTGGCATACCCTGGTTCCATTTCGCGATTTCATTGGGATCTCTCATCAGTTCGAGCATGAGCTCAAAATCGGAGGTTGGTCCCGATTGCTGGCCAATGAGCATGACTGGCCACCAGGAGTTTTCCCCGTTGCGCAGCACTGCCCGGTGGGTCTGGATGATGCAACTGCCGTGCAGATCGTTCTGCAGACACTCTTCCGCTTCATCAAAGACGGTCAGGTAGTCAAGGTACTTGGGGCGTTCGGGGTGAAAGGAGAGTTGATATTTTTCGTATTCGGTGAGCTTTTCAACACTCTCATGGGAGTAGCTGAAACTCTCTTTTTTCTCGAAAGGCAGATAAAAATGTTTCACTGGTTACAAGCGGCTTTGTCTTCGATTGGTTAATGCTGTTTTTGAGCAAATTCAAGAAGTACCCTGTTCGTCTCTTTCGGATGAAGAAACATGATTTTTTTCCCGCCCGCCCCCTCTTTTGGCAAGCTGAGTGGATGAATATTGACGGATGTAAGGCGTTCCGTTTCTTTTTCGATATCGTCCGTTGCAAGGGCGATGTGATGCATTCCTTCGCCGTTTTTTGCAAGGAATTTTGCAATTGGACTCTCATCGCTCAACGGTTCGAGCAGCTCGATTTTGCTCTCTCCAAGAGTAATAAATGCGACGCGCACTTTTTCAGATGCGACTTCTTCGATCCTGATTGCCCCGGGGGCGCACCCGAGAACGTTCTGGAACGTCTCAAGTGCGCTTTCAAGGTTCTGGACGGCAATTGCTATATGGTCAATTTTTTTGATCATTCGGCCATGGTAACTGGTTTGCTTTTGACGGCGTAACCGATTGTTTGCAGCGCCACCCTGATTTCATCGAGAATAGTCGGATCGTCAATTGTTGCCGGCATGGTATACTCTTCGCTGTTGGCAATTTTGCGCATGGTTCCACGCAGAATCTTGCCTGAACGTGTTTTCGGCAGACGGTCAACAATAACAGCGCTCTTGAACGATGCAACTGGTCCGATATTCTCTCGCACGTACTCAATGACGTGTTTGATAATCTGACTGTGTGGAGTATCGACATTGTTCTTGAGAACGATGAAGGCAAGCGGTATCTGTCCTTTCAAATCGTCATGAGCGCCGACGACCGCGCTTTCTGCAACGTCAGGATGCTCACAGAGAGCCCCTTCAATAGCGCCGGTCGAAAGGCGATGACCTGCAACATTGATGACATCATCAGTACGCGACATAATATTGATGTAGCCATCTTCGTCAATAAAGCCGGCATCGCTGGTCTGGTAGTAACCGGGGAACTGTTTCATGTAGGTTTCCACAAAACGGTTGTCGGCTTTCCAGAGAGTCAGCATGGTGCCAGGAGGCAGAGGCTGCTTGATGACGATATCGCCCATCTGACCCGCAGGAAGCTGCTCCAGATCAGCATTGACGACCTGCACGTTGTAACCGGGAACGGCTCGTGAAGAGGAGCCATACTTGACCGGGGTGGGTTCAATGCCCTGACAGTTTGCTGCAATCGCCCATCCGGTTTCGGTCTGCCACCAATGGTCGATAACCGGCACCTTGAGATTTTTTTCAGCCCATTTTACCGTATCAGGATCGGCCCGTTCACCAGCAAGAAAGAGTGTACGGAAATTTGACAGATCATAATTCTTGATGTAGTTGCCGTTCGGATCCTCTTTTTTGATGGCCCTGAATGCTGTCGGAGCCGTAAAGAGTACCGAGACATTGTGTTCGCTGATTATTCTCCAGAAGGTGCCCGGATCGGGGGTGCCGACTGGCTTGCCTTCAAAAATCAGGGTTGTGCAGCCTTGAAGAAGAGGCGCATAAACAATATAGGAGTGTCCCACAACCCAGCCAACATCACTTGCTGCCCAGAATACCTCGCCAGGTTCGACATTGTAGACATTCTTCATCGACCATTGCAGCGCCACCATGTGACCGCCGTGATCACGAACAATACCTTTTGGCTGACCGGTGGTTCCAGAGGTGTAGAGGATATAGAGGGGATCAGAAGATTCGACAGGGACACATTGTGCGGGCTCGGCACCGAGAAGAGACTGGTTCCAGGTCAGGTCTCGCTCCTCATTGAGGTCAGCCTTCAACTGGTCACGCTGTTTGATGATACAGATTTCAGGCTTGAAGTGGGCCAGCTCAATGGCAAAATCAAGCAGCCGTTTGTAGTCAATAATTTTACTGTGTTCAATGCCGCATGAAGCAGAAATAATGACTTTCGGCTTGCAGTCGTCAATTCTTATGGCAAGTTCATGAGAGGCAAAACCACCGAACACTACCGAGTGTATAGCGCCTATTCTTGCGCAGGCAAGCATGGCCACCATAGCTTCAGGAATCATTGGCATGTAAATGATAACGCGATCACCCTTGCGGACACCTCTTGACTGAAGGGCGCCAGCAAAGAGTGCAACGATATCGCGGAACTCACGATAGGTGTAGCGTTGCTTGGTGCCTGTTACCGGACTGTCGTATATGACAGCCAACTGGTTGCCGCGTCCTTCATCGACATGACGGTCAAGAGCGTTGTAACAGGTATTGGTAATTCCGCCAGCAAACCACCGGTAAAATGGCGGGTTGCTGGTATCCAGCACCTTGTTCCATTTTTTGTACCAGTGAAGCTTTTCAGCGGCTTCTCCCCAGAATGCTTCCGGGTTCTCAATTGAGTGTTGATAAACAGTGTTAAAGGACTGCGGCATACGAGTGACCCCCTGAAAAAAATGTTAATAAAAAAAATAAGGGAGGACGAATGAATAAAACCAAAGAGCTGAGAGAGAATGTTAACAAAAAATAAGCAGTAGAGCAACGATCATTTATCATTGAAGGGGTTTCAATTGCATGAAAAGTTGAAAAAAATCATCAATCGAAAGCGCTTCAGCTCGCAGTTTCAGTGTATGGTTTTCTACCAACTCAAGATTATAGCTTTCTTTGAGATTGTTCAGCAGGGTTTTTCGGCGCTGTCGAAAAGCGGTGCGGACAAATCGGCGGAAACCTTCGGCATCGCTTGTCGGGTCATTTTGTTTCGGTGTCATCCGTATAACAGCGCTGTCGACACCCGGTTGCGGGCGAAAAACCTTGCGCCCAACCTTGAAGAGGTAATCAACATCACAGAAGGCCTGCATCTGGACAGCAAGAATGCCATAATCTTTTGTGGAGGGCTTTGCGACGATCCTTTTTGCCACTTCATGCTGCATCATCAGGGTCGCCGATAAAAAAGAGCTGCGGTGTTCAAGGAGTTTGAAAAGAATGGGTGTTGTGATAGAGTAGGGTATATTGCCAAGTATTCTCAGCGGCTGCTCTGTTGCAAGCGACTCAAGGTCTGTATCGAGAAAATCGCCTTCCAGGAGGTTCAGTTGCGGGTACTCGATTCGTATGAATTCAGCAAGCTTCGGATCTTTTTCAACAACAGTGAATACCGGATTGCACGTCATGATCTCTTTGGTCAGGGCACCGAAACCTGGGCCAATTTCAAGAATGTTCTCCTGGGGGCCTGCTCCTGAAGCAATTACTATTTTTCTTGTAATATTGCGGTCGGTCAGAAAGTTTTGACCTAATTTTTTTTTCACCGCGATTTCGGTATCCTTATATTCTACTTTTGTCATGAGATCTGGAATTATTTCAGTACCATAGCCGGATGAAAAATACCTTTTATAATTTAAGTTATTCTGGAAGTAATGGAAGATAATAACATCGTGGCTGCGGCTGCGCAATACGTTTCGAGGGGAAACAAGGCTACCCGCACCGGGTTTGGCGAAGCTTTGCTTGAAATCGCCCGGGAGAATAGCGCTGTTGTCGCTTTATGCGCTGATTTGACCGGTTCGTTAAACATGAATTTGTTCCGCGATGCTTTTCCTGACCGTTTTATCCAGGCAGGGATAGCCGAAGCCAACATGATTTCAATGGCTGCCGGTCTTGCCACGACAGGCAAAATCCCCGTAGCAGCAAGTTTTGCCGTTTTTGCTACAGGAAGGGTTTACGACCAGATCCGTCAGTCAGTCTGCTATTCGAACCTTAACGTCAAGATTTGTGCGTCACATGCCGGGCTGACGCTGGGCGAAGATGGCGCGACCCACCAGATTCTTGAGGATATCGGTCTGATGCGCGGGCTGCCGAGAATGACTGTTGTTGTGCCATCCGATTACAGAGAAACCATACGTGCGACCAAGGCCATTATAGAACATCAGGGCCCGGTTTATCTCCGTTTTGGAAGACCGAATATTCCCGACTTCTCGCTTGATGAGGATGGTTTTGAAATTGGCAAGTCAATTGAACTGCATCCAGGCAAGGATGTCACGGTTATTGCCTGTGGTATTATGGTCTGGAAAGCCCTTGAAGCAGCACGCATTCTTGAAAAAGAGGGCGTTGGTGTCCGGGTGATCAACATGCACACCATCAAGCCCATTGATACCCTGGCTATCGTTCGTGCCGCAAATGATACCGGAGCCATTGTTACGGCTGAAGAGCACCAGATCTATAACGGCCTTGGTGATGCGGTCTCTCACGTCTGTGCTCTCAATATTCCCGTGCCGATAGAGATGGTTGGCGTTGAAGACCAGTTCGGCGAGTCTGGCAAAGCTGACGACCTTCTTGAAAAATACAAGCTCACGACGGCTGATATTCTTGAAAAAATTTATCTTGCCCTTCGCAGGAAGTGTTGAGCTGTCGGAATCATAAGCCCCGGCCCGACCTGTCGGCAGAACGCCAGCGCAGCAGGGATGGAGATGCTGGTGCGGCATCATGAGCTTCCCGAACCGTTGAACAGCCCTGCAGTGGCGACATATTGGTAATAAATTTTATAACATACAGGAGAAATAACCGATGGCAATGCCGAACTTGGGTGACATGATGAAACAGATCCAGCAGGCTGGCGAAAAGATGCAGGACGTGCAAAAACAGCTTGAAAAGATCGTTGCTTATGGCGAAGCCGGAGGAGGGATGGTAAAAGTGAGTGTCAGCGGCAAACAAAAACTGCTCTCACTCACTATCGATCCCGACATTATGGACGACCCTGAAATGGTTCAGGATCTTGTGCTGGCCGCAGTGAATAATGCCCTTGACGAATCTGCCCGACTTGCACAGGAGGAGATATCCAAAGTGACCAGCGGAATGGTCAATCCTGCGGATATCCTTAAAAACCTGAATCTCGGTCAATAATAATTCATGCGTTATACCTCAGCGGCTCTGGATGCCCTTATTGACGAATTTGCCAAACTTCCCGGTGTTGGGCGCAAGACAGCCCAGCGCCTGGCCATGTATGTTCTGCATGAACCGAGGCATGAGGCCGAAAAACTGGCCGGAGCGCTGCTCGAAGTGAAAGACAAGGTTATCCGCTGTTCGGTTTGCCAGAATATCACCGATATCGGAATCGATCCCTGCACCGTCTGCACCAGCAAGTCACGCGATCGCACCATTATCTGCGTGGTGGAATCGCCCGTCGATATGCTCGCCTTCGAGAAAACCGGTTACTATAAAGGGCTTTACCATGTTCTTCATGGTGTCATTTCCCCTCTTGACGGTGTAGGGCCGGATGATATCAAGGTTCGTGAACTGCTTGTCAGGCTCTCCCTGCGGGAACCACCGGAAGTCAGAGAGGTTGTCCTTGCCCTGAACCCGACCATTGAAGGCGAAACAACAGCCCTCTACCTCACCAAACTTCTCAAGCCACTCGGGATCCATGTTACCAAAATAGCCCGTGGCATTCCTGTTGGGGCAGAGCTTGAATTTATTGATGATGCAACCCTTTCACGAGCGATGGAAGGACGTACTGACGTGTAGTTTATAATTGCAAATTCCGTTTCAATTCCAATAATGAGTTCAGAAAAAAAGTCAGTATTGATCTTTGGTGGAGGCCTTGCCGGTTTGACCGCAGCAAAACGGTTGACCGATAGAGGGTTTCAGGTCAAAGTGCTTGAAAAAAGAGAGATATTCGGCGGGAAGGTCTCCTCGTGGAAGGATGAAGAGGGAGACTGGATCGAATCCGGCACACACTGCTTTTTTGGTGCTTATCGTGTGCTTTACGATCTCATGAAAGAGATCAAGACCGATCATGCCGTGTTGTGGAAAGATCACCAGTTGACCTATACACTGGCCGGAGGTGGTAACTTTACCTTCAATACCTGGGAACTCCCCAGCCCGCTTCACCTGTTGCCAGCCATTGTAAAAAACGGCTACTTTACCTTTGGCGAAATGGCTGCATTTGCCAAATCCCTTATTCCGCTGGCTTTAAAAAAGGATAAATATCCACCAACGCAGGATCATCTGACCTTTGCCGAGTGGGCTGCGGAGAAAAAGTTTGGCAAACGTCTCATGGATACCATGTTCCGCCCCATGGCACTTGCCCTTAAATTTATTCCTCCAGAAGAGATATCCGCAAAGATTATTCTTGATGTCACCGAGACTTTTTACCGCATTCCCGATGCCTCCTGCATGGGTTTTCTGAAAGGCGCTCCACAGGAATATCTCCATCAACCGCTTATCGACTACTCGGCATCGCGAGGAGCACAGTTCAAGACAAAAGTTGTTGTTGAAGAGCTGCTTTTCGATGGGGCTGAAATAAAAGGAGTTCAACTTCGCAACGGTGAGATATTGACGTCAGACTACTACCTTTGCGCCCTGCCGATTCATGACCTGAACAAAGTGTTGCCCGACACCCTGAAACAGCATGACCCGTTTTTTGGCAGACTTGCAAAACTTGAAGGCGTTCCGGTGATTTCTGTCCAGATTTGGTACGATCGGGAAATTACCCCGGCAGATAATGTCCTCTTTTCGCCTGATGGTGTGATTCCGGTCTATGCCAACCTTGCGCGTACGACCCCAGAGTATCGCACGCTCCGGGGAGAACCCTTCAGTGGCAAGAGTCGTTTCGAGTTCTGCGTTGCTCCTGCAAAAAACCTTATGGGGCTCTCAAAAGAGGAGATTATCAGTCTGGTCGACAAGAGCGTGCGAAACTGTTATCCCGAAACGTCGAAGGGTGCCCGGATTCTTAAATCAACGCTGGTGAAAATTCCTCACTCAGTCTATGCTCCGCTGCCCTACATGGAGCAGTACCGGCCGACACAGCAGACTCCTGTCCACAATCTTTTTTTTGCAGGCGGTTTTTCGCAGCAGTTGTATTATGATTCTATGGGAGGGGCGGTGATGAGTGCGAATCTCGCTGTGGATGCTTTATTGAAAGAGGCAGGAAATAATTGAGAAAAGAGAAGGAAATTATTATTTTAGGCACAGCAAGCCCTTGTAGCTCAGTGGATAGAGCAGTAGTTTCCGAAACTAAAGGCCGGCAGTTCAAGTCTGCCCAAGGGCACGAAAAAGAGAAGATTTTCGGGGTGTGGCTCAGTTGGTAGAGTGCTGCGTTCGGGACGCAGAGGTCGTGGGTTCGAGTCCCGCCACCCCGACAGAAATAAGGTTCCATGTTGTTCCATATAGTTCACTAACCCCTGATTATACAGGGGTTTTTTCGTTTCAGGAATAACATTGATGTTCATTATTGTTCACTGTTGTTCAGTATAATCCGCTTGTTTTGGGTATATTCGTTAGTACAGCTCTCGAAAATGTACTCAACGCTCAAAAAAACTCTACCCATGCCAAAGCAAATTGTTCCTTTATCAGCTCGTAAGGTTGAGGCGACAAAGCCGGAGGAAAAGGCCCTGACGCTTTTTGATGGTGGAGGTCTCTTCCTGTTGATCGCTCCGCAGAAGTTTTCCGCAGAAGGGAAGCTGCTCCCTGCAATGAAGGGATGGCGATTCAAGTATCGGTTCGACGGGAAGGCGTGGCAGATATCACTTGGCGTTTATCCGGCTGTCAGCCTTGAGGAGGCGCGGGAGAGGCGGCAGGCGGCAAAGAATATGTTGGCGAAGGGAATTAACCCCAGCGCAGAGAGAAAGGCCAAGAGGGCTACGGAGTCGCTTGTTGCTGAGGTGCAGGGGAACACGTTCGAGAAGGTGGCCCGGCAGTGGCACGCTATTCAGGAATCGGAGTGGAGTTCAAGCCATGCGCAAAAGATCATGGACAGGCTTGAGGGCGACGTGCTCCCTTCGCTTGGTGAGATGCTCATTTCTGATATCACGGTTGCTGACGTGCTGAAGGCTCTCCGGTTGGTTGAGGAGCGGAAGGCGTTTGAGACTGCGCACCGGGTGAAAACGATCATCAGCCAGGTCTTTCGATATGCCAAGGTCAGCTCGATGCCGGGTGTTCTGTCTGACCCTACTGACGGACTGAGCAAGGTTCTTGTGCATCACCAGACCAAGAACAGGCCTGCCATACTCGACACTGGAGAGTTTGGGCGGTTGCTTCGTGACATTGATGGTTATGCCGGTTCGTTCGTGGTTATTTGCGCTCTGAAGCTGGCACCTATGCTTTTTGTTCGCCCTGGGGAGCTGCGCCATGCGAAATGGGCCGCTGTTGACTTTGACCGGGAAGAGTGGCGTATCCCGTCGGAAGAGATGAAGCTTTTGCTGGATGAGAAAGCGAGGCAGCAAGGACAGGTTCATGTTGTGCCACTTTCCCGGCAAGCCTTGGACGTTTTACGGGAGCTGCACCCGTTCACCGGCAGAAGCCTATATGTGTTCCCTGGGCGGGCTTCTTCGCGGGTGATGTCGGGAAATACGATCAATATGGCACTCCGCACACTGGGATGGGATTCTGACACGGTGTGTGGCCATGGCTTCAGGGCGACGGCGCGCGCCATGCTGCATGAGACGCTTAATTTCTCACCGGACGCTATTGAGGCTCAGCTCGGCCACCGGGTGCCTGATCGGCTCGGGTCGGCTTATAACCGGGCGAAGCATCTTGAAGAGCGCACAAGGATGATGCAGGCATGGGCGGATTATATGGACGTGCTCAAGGGAAAGCCATTTTCGTGAGGCCGGGAATATGGTCACATCATTTCGTTGACGTTACCAATATGATGTATTTTTTATATATTCTATTTTTACAACCAAACAGGAGGATTATGAATAGGATGTTTTTGACTATCGCGGCATTGCTTTTGTTCGCGACAACGGCGTTCGCTGAATCTGGAAAGGATAGCGGATTTTATGGCGGTGTTGATGTTGGGTATGCAAGAGTTGAGAACTCGACACAAAAAATTGCGAATGACTTTGTAAATCTTCTTGGCGGTTCGGTAACTGTGGTGCAGGATGTTAGTGCTCCGGTAGGCAGAATATTTGCTGGATATACGATTAACCAGAACATTGCGCTTGAACTCGGGTTCGTGCAGACTGGCGATTTTAATGCTAATGTTTCTGGATATACCGGTGGTTTTGTCCCATACACGGTAAAGGAGACTGATTCAGCGAGTGGTTTCGAGCTTTCAGCGGTAATCAGACCGGTAACAGAAAACGGGTGGCATCGTTTTTTTGTTAGAGCCGGAGCGCACAACCTAAATATTTCATCGAAACTTACATCTTCCTTTCCAGGGGCTACTGCTGTAAATTTGGATAGAAGTGGTAATGGTTTCTTGATTGGTATTGGTTACGATACTCCAATATCGGAAACTCTTAGCTGTAGATCAGCTTACACTTATTACGACAAGATAGGCGGTGAGAGTGATAACTACGCGCATATCGTCACAATTGGACTGATGGCCAAGTTCTGACCTGTCACGCTCTTCGATGTCTACCAAAAGTCCCGGCACTCCACCGGGGCTTTTCAGTTGTCAAGCATTACTTGATAACTCATCTCTCCATGAGCAAATGGCTAAAGACGGGATACAGCGAAGATGGTAAGATTTACCGGCAAACAGTAGGCACACCACAGGGGTCGGTGATTTCGCCGCTGCTGGCCAACATCTATCTTCACTACGTGCTGGACGAATGGGTTGAAAAAGAGAGACGCACCCGCCCAAATGGGGAGGTCATTATAGTGAGATACGCCGACGACCTTGTGATGGGATTTCAATACTATCCTGATTTCCCGGAAGAAATATAACGATGAAAGAAATATATTTATAAAATAAAATACGTTACCATATATTTATCCCTGATTTTCAAGAGAATACAAGTTGTAATTGTAACTATTTTCCGAGCACAAGCTTTCTGGGAACGCCGAGCTCCAGCTCGGCAAAGGGAGTATATAATGCCGAGCTGGAGCTCGGCGTTCCCGGGTATAAGCTCAAAGATTGCAATACATCCTTACCGAATAACCTATAATTCATGGAATTAGAAACATTGCTGTGCTGTTTGGCGCTTCCTCGTTATAATATTATCGGGAAATCAGGGTGCAGGCGTGCAAGGGCCAGCGAGAGCAGAATCAGTAGGTAAAGGAGTGTGCCTTCAAGTTGGGCAGGAAACGATAGACGGTCAAGAATGACCATCGTTGTACTTGTCGGGCTCAACTTTGTTACTCCGATGTCAATAAACTCTACAAGTGGATCGTTGTCGGATATTTTTTACCCATTCAGGTTTCAACATTCAGGTTTTTGAGTGCATTAAATTTATGCGCTGGAAAGAAAATAAATGGTCGTCAAACCAAAGAGGGATTGTGATAGAGGATATTGATATCAAAGAGCAGAAACAGGGATGAAGGCATGCCATGTTTCTTTAACAGGAGAAAACCGGTGAAAAAAAATATTTGTTTGATTGCTGGAATTGCAGGGATACTTCTTGCCACCGCGCCCACTGTTGTTCAGGCAGACGGAAGAAATCACGTTCGTGAATGGGGAGGACGGCCACATTGGGGCGGACGGTCACATTGGGGAGCGCGGCCATATTGGGGGCTGAGAGTGTCATCCTGGGGATGGGATCGTCCTTATTCGGGATGGAATGGCGGGTATTTGGTGATCGATACTCCGCCGAGATTTAAAGTCCTGCCTGATTACGGGTTTTCAGTATCTATAGGAACTCCTTATGACATCATCTACTACGACAATTTCTACTATATTTTTAATGATAATGACTGGTATTCCTCTTCGTTTTATCGCGGGCCGTGGGTTGTTATCCAGGAGAACAATCTTCCTGAGGTCATAAGCAAACATAGCATTGAAGACATAAGGAAAACCCGGGATATTGAGTCTCGCAATAATACCAATCAGGAGAACAGAGTGCATCGTGGCGATATCAATAGCAGCAACAATCTCAACGATGCTCGTGGTGATGGCCGTTCAAATGATGGCGAGAAAAATGAGAACTAACTTGGTTGTGCCAATATGCACCGTAAGGGAGATGTATCATAACCGCATAAAACACAACAAATAAACTGATATAATGATGAAAAAGACATTTATGACCCTGTTGCTTGCTGGCGTTGCTCTATGGGCGAAACCAGCTTCAGCCGAACATATTGGGGATAGAAGAAGGGCAATACCGGATTCAGCTATAGAAGCAGGCAATGGCGTGTGGTCACCAACACCTTCGGGTGTCTATACTCGCCGGGGCTGGGGGATAGCGCCAGCCTTTTCAACTTCAGGTTCATACGTTAGTATCCATGTTGGTGGTGCAGAAATAAATAATGTTGATTATCCCGGCAACTACCACGATTTCCGACACTCTAACTCTGGCTTCACCATGCTTGGAGCTGTTGGCTATGGCTTCAAAAACAACGTTCGACTTGAGGAAGAAATTGGCTATCAGACTGACGACAGTAATGATGAATATTGGATAAAGGTAAACCGGAATATTTCAGTGCTCTCATTTCTGGCCAACGCCTACTATGACATTCCTGTTTTTGGTGCTGCCCAACCCTACATAACTGCTGGTGCAGGAATAGCTAATGTCAATGCCAACACACTCTCCTTACCGGCGGGATTGCCTGACTTGCCCTCAATCAATGAAACTGCATTTGCTTACCAGGTCGGCTTTGGATTTAGCATCCCTCTTGGCAATACCATCAGGCTTGATGCTCGTTATCGCTACTTTGCAACGGATGTTATTGTGGATACCGCCTTTGAACACAACAGCTTATCAAGCAACAGTGTTTTACTTGGTCTAAAAATTGGTATCTGATCGGTCAAGGAAAAGTCTCACGGCAAGGAAATATAAAAACTGCCACTGAAAAAATGAGGCACACTATCGCTCAACAGGGCTCATCGAACTTCTCAACAGCCAGTCGGCATTGGCAGATGCTGAGCAGGAGCGGATTCATGCAGTAGCCGAATGGCGCTCAGCGCGGTTGAGATTGCTGGCCGAGTCTGGACTTCTTGGGCGTGCCGATCTTTTGCAAGAGAAGCCGTGAGATTCATGCCATCGGTGTTACCGGTTTCTGAACCGCTATAAATCGATAATCGGTGACGAGGAGCCTGCTTTTTTAATCTGGTAAGCTTATATTCATCTCAATCCCTTGAGGGTTGGACAGGCTGGTTCACGGAGCAACTCAGTTGTTATGCCAGAGAGGTGAGAAGCAATTCAGCGACGAGCGGATTCCAGGTAAAGTTGATCACCTGCTTTCCTCTAAACAGATGTTTAAAAAATGATATTACCGATTACTATTTACAGTGATGATGTTCTTCGACGCAAAGCCAAACCGTTGAAGGGAGTTGATGACGCAATTGAAGAACTTGTGGTGTCGATGTTTGAGTCGATGCGCAATGCTTCGGGAATTGGTTTGGCCGCGCCACAGGTGGGGCACTCTCTGAGGCTGCTTGTGCTTGATGTTTCTTGTGTGAACAATTATGAGCATGAAAAGCCGATGGTGGTTATTAATCCTCATATTCTTGCCGTCAGGGGTTCCAATGAAATGGAGGAGGGGTGCCTGAGTGTTCCTGGTGTTCAGGGTGATGTGGTGCGTCCCTCTTCGATTACGATGAAATACCGTGATGAGCATTTTGAAGAGCGTACTGGTGATTTTTCCGGTATGGTTGCAAGGGTGCTTCAGCATGAGATTGACCATCTCAACGGGACGCTCTTTGTTGACCTGCTGGAAAAGCGTGATCGGCGCAAAATCCAGAAAGAGCTGGCGGCTCTTGCCTCTGGTGTTGTCAATGCGGCCTATCCGGTCGTTACTCGTGATGTCGTTATGCTATCTAAACCATCTTGACTGCCATGCGGATTATTTTTATGGGAACCCCGGAGTTTGCTGTTCCTTCGTTGCAGGCAATTGCTGCTGAAAACAGTGCTTTTGAGCTTGTGCTTGTTGTTACGGGAAAGGACAAGCCGCGCAAGAGTAAACATGCCGATGCAGAACCATCGTCGGTAAAGATTGCGGCTCTTGGGCTGTGCCTGCCAGTGTATGAGATTGATGATGTCACGGATCCGGATTTTGCAGCGATGGTTGCGTCTCACCAGCCTGATGTCATTGTTGTTGCCGCTTTCCGTATTCTGCCTCCTGCGGTCTATGAACAGGCGGCTCTTGGTGCTTTCAATCTTCATGCTTCGCTTCTTCCGGCCTATCGGGGTGCGGCTCCCATCAATTGGTCCATCATCAAGGGTGAAAAAGAGACCGGAGTCACCACTTTTTTTCTGCAGCAGCGGGTTGACACCGGCAATATCATTCTTCAGGAAAAAACGCCGATAGCCCCCGATGAAAATGCTGCCGCTCTTACCCGTCGTCTGTCGGAGATTGGAGCCCGGGTTGTTGTTCAGACGCTGCATCAAATAGCCGATGGCAATGTCAGCGTGTCGCGCCAGAATGATGCGTTTGCCTCAAGGGCTCCCAAGCTGACGCGGGATAATACGCGAATCAACTGGGTGCAGCCAGTGGCGGCGATCAATGATGGCATCAGGGGTCTTGCCCTGAAACCTGCGGCTTGGACAACATTCCAGGGGAAGACCATGAAGATATTCAGTGCTTCTCCTGCGGCTCTCTCCAGCATACCATCAGCGTCTCCGGGAACAATTTTTGCCGACAGAAGTCGACTCTATGCAAGCGGTACCGACGGCTGGCTTGAGCTGTTGTCGCTGCAAGTTGAGGGGCGCAAACCCATGGAGGCATCTGAATTTCTCAGAGGTTTTCGTCATGACGCAGAGGCTCTGTTTTTTGTGTAACAGCTCAGCAATGTCACAATCGTAATATTTGCTTATATTCCTCACCTTGAAATTTTCACAAGAATCAAACGCCCTTTTTATGGCCTTGTCCAGTACAGAAGTCAGTCGTATCAGAAACTTCTGCATTATCGCGCATATCGATCATGGAAAATCCACGCTGGCCGACCGCCTGCTGGAAATAACGCATACGCTTGATCGTACCCAGATGGCCTCTGCACAGGTCCTTGATGATATGGACCTTGAGCGGGAGCGGGGCATTACCATCAAAAGCCATGCCATCCAGATGAAATACAAGGCTGCCGATGGCTTGCAATACACCTTGAACCTCATTGATACTCCAGGCCATGTTGACTTCAGCTATGAAGTTTCGCGCTCTCTGGCAGCTTGCGAAGGGGCCCTTCTTATTGTTGATGCGACCCAGGGTGTCGAGGCCCAGACCATTGCCAATCTCTATCTGGCCATTGATGCAGGTCTCGATATTATTCCGGTGATTAACAAAATTGATCTTCCCTCATCGGATGTTGAAGGTGTTGCCCGTCAGGTCATGGATCTTATGGGTGTCAAACGTGAGGAGATTCTTCAGGTATCGGCAAAAGCCGGTATTGGGGTGAGTGAGTTGATGGAGGCCATCATTGCTCGTATTCCCCATCCTGCCGACAATAATCATTTACCGCTTCGGGCATTGATTTTTGACTCGGTTTTTGATGCCTACCGTGGTGCGGTAGTCTACCTTCGTATTGTTGAGGGTTCACTGAGAAAGGGTGACAAGGTCAAGTTTTTTGCCAGCGAGAAGATTTTTCTTGCCGATGAGATTGGCACCATGAGCATGAAGCGGCAGCCGAAAGATCTGCTTGAATCGGGAGATGTCGGCTATCTGATCTGCTCCATCAAGGATGTCAAGGATGCCAAGGTTGGCGATACGGTAACGCTTGTTGATAATCCGGCAAGCGAGCGTCTGGCGGGCTACAAGGATGTCAAGCCGATGGTCTTCAGCGGTCTCTATCCGATCAACTCGAATGAATTTGAGGATCTTCGCGAGTCGCTTGAAAAGCTGGCACTGAATGATGCCTCGCTGGTTTATACACCGGAAACATCAGTTGCGCTTGGCTTCGGCTTCCGATGCGGATTTCTCGGTCTGCTCCACATGGAGATTATCCAGGAGCGTCTTGAGCGGGAGTACGGGGTCAATATCATCACCACGGTTCCGAATGTGGAGTACCGTGTTGTGTTGACCAACGGGGATGTTGTTATTGTCGACAATCCCTCCAAAATGCCTGAGACGGGTCGCATCAGTCTTGTTGAAGAGCCTTATGTGACCATGCAGATCATTACGCTTGCCGACTATATTGGCAATATCATGAAACTCGGCATAGAGCGCCGGGGCGAGTACAAGAATACCGATTATCTTGATGTTACCAGGGTGATCATGCATTTTGAGTTTCCTCTGGCAGAAATAGTCTTTGATTTTCACGACAGGCTTAAATCGATTTCAAAAGGTTACGCCTCAATGGATTACGAGTACGTTGGCTACCGAGATTCTGATTTGGTCAAACTTGATGTGCTGCTCAATGGCGATACGGTCGATGCTCTCTCGATTGTGGTGCACCGCTCAAAGGCTTATGACTGGGGGAAGAAGCTCTGCCTGAAACTGAAAGGAATTATTCCGAAACAGATGTATGAAGTGGCCATTCAGGCGGCAATCGGCAGCAAGGTGATTTCGCGCGAAACCATTTCAGCGATGCGCAAAAACGTGCTGGCCAAGTGCTATGGAGGCGATATCAGCCGTAAGCGCAAGTTGCTTGAAAAACAGAAAGAGGGTAAAAAGAGGATGAAGCAGGTTGGCAGGGTAGAGGTTCCGCAGGAGGCTTTCCTTGCCTTGTTGAATATTGATGAATAGAGTTTTAAGCCTGATTCGATGAAATTTATTAACGCATAAATTGCTACAGTATTGAACACTCAGAAAGGTAAACAGGAAAAAAAACATTCACGGGAGTGGTTTGAAGCGCTGGTGATAGCGGCGATATTTGCTACCGTTCTTCGGGTGTTTGTTGTGGAATCGTACCGCATTCCAACAGGCTCGATGGAGAAGACGCTGCTTGCGGGCGACTTTCTTTTTGTCAACAAATATGTTTACGGCCCGAAAGTGCCCTTTACCGAGATTCGGCTGCCGGGAGTTGACAAGGTGAAGCATGGCGATATTATTGTCTTCAAATATCCCAAAGATCGTTCACTGAACTATATCAAACGTTGTGTTGGCTTGAGTGGAGATACCATTGAAATTCATGACCAGCAGCTCTCAATTAACCGCAAACCGGTGGCTCTTCCCGAACATGCACAGTTTATCGGCAGTCGTGTGCCCGCAGGAGAGGGTGACTACATGATCTTTCCGCAATTTTCCAATTACAACAAGGATAATTATGGACCGATACGTATTCCGCGCAAAGGCGATGTTGTTCGATTGACGGCAGCAACGTTTCCTCTTTACAGCTCGATTATTGCCGATGAGGGACACGAGGTGAGTTTGCAGGGGAGGGAGGTTTTTATTGATGGGTCTCCGGCTCAGCAATATACCGTTCATGAAAACTACTACTTTGCAATGGGCGATAACCGCGACAATAGTCTCGACAGTCGTTTCTGGGGATTTATGCCGGAAAAAGATCTGGTTGGCAAGGCGTTGATGGTCTATTGGTCGTGGGATCCTGATCTGTCGTTGCTGACCGATCCTCTTGGTAAACTTGGCTCTATTCGATGGAACAGGCCAGGGTTGATGGTTCACTGAGCAATACGCTCATCGGCCAGAATTTTTTTGCAGATCACTTTGGCCGACAAGATCCGCTCAGTATGGCTGAAAAGAAGTTTTTCAAGGTTAGGGCAGGGGATTTCGAGGGTTTGGATAGTGATGGTGTGAGCTGGATGTTGCAGATTACTTTCAGGTGCGCTTGTTGGGGTGAGTTCGATATCCTGGAGTGTGACAGAATCAAGAATCAAACCCGATTTCAGTGATTTGATGCTTACCTGCCAGCTATTCCCGGTTGCCTGATTCACGGATTGAGCAAGGTTCTTTTTGAAATCAGCATTCAGAAAAATATTGGTGGAGAGGTAGACGAGAAGATAGCCTGCGGGAAAGAGGACTCCAGGGGAGAGCAGAAGCGCCTTAAGCCAGTTTATCACGAAATTTTTTGCTGGTAATCGGGGCCCCATCATTTTCTTTCTGGTTTCGGCTGTTTCCGGCGTGTCTCACCGACACTCTTCTTTCACGATACAAAATTTTTTTCTTTATTACGGTGTATCAATAATTAATTCAGTTTTCTTTTCTTATGCCAGTACATCAGCGGCATGCGCCCTTTCTTCTCAAACCGCTTTTCAGGGAGATTCATGCCGACACGGAGACTCCTGTTTCGGTTTACCTCAAACTGCAACGCCCTTTTTCATGTCTGCTCGAGTCGGTCGAGGGGGAAGAGCATCTTGCCCGCTTTTCCTATATCGCCATAGATCCCGTTGCTATTCTGAAAGGCTCGGTGGACGGACTGGCCGATCTTGAGATCATTGATAAAAAATTCAGTGATCTTCTTGAAATAGCCGGTGGAGAGACGAATCTTCGCCGAAAGATCGACCTCTGTCTTGCAGCATTCGATACCGAAGAGATTCCAAGGAAAAAGAACGGAACGCCACAGATGATCACCTCTGGTGTTTTCGGCTATTTCGGCTACGATGCCATGCATCTTGTTGAAAGGATTCCAAAGCCGGAACTGGCAGATCCTGCAGGTATGCCTGATATTTTTCTTCTCTTCTGTGATACGCTTGTGGTTTTCGACAATGTGATGCGCAAGGTTTTTATTGTCTCCAATTATCTTGATGAGACCGACAAACTGGCGGCGTTGAAAAAGATAGAGATGATTGCCGAACAGATGTTTCGACCGCTGGGGCGAGAAGAGGTTTCGTTTCGGGCCGAACAGCCTGAGCTGGTCGTTTCCAATACGTTAAGGGAAGAGTATTTGCAAAAAGTGAGCAGGGCCAAAGAGTACATTGTTGCCGGAGATATTTTTCAGGTACAGATTTCACAGCGTCTGCGCCGTCCACTCCATACTCGACCTTTCGATGTTTACCGGATGCTGAGAACCATCAACCCCTCTCCCTATTTATACTATTTTGACATGAAGGAGTTTGAGATTGTTGGTTCATCTCCTGAATTACTGGTAAAGGTTGAGCGCGACAGCATCGGGCGGCGTATGGTCGATACCCGGCCTATTGCAGGAACAAGGCATCGAGGCAGCACTTTTGAGGAAGATGAGCGCAATGCCCGCGAGTTGCTTGCCGATGAAAAAGAGCTGGCTGAACATCTCATGCTGATCGATTTGAGCAGGAACGATATCGGCAGAATTGCCAAAATCGGCACGGTCGATACCAATGAGATGATGGGTATTGAAAAATATTCGCATGTGATGCATATTGTCAGTAACGTCCGGGGTGAACTTCGGGACGAGCTTGGCTCCATGGATGCATTCTGGTCCTGTTTTCCGGCTGGGACCCTCACCGGGGCACCAAAGGTTCGTGCCATGGAGATCATTTACGAGCTTGAGAAGGAAAAACGGGGGTTGTACGGTGGCGCTGTCGGGTTCCTTGATTTCAAGGGAAATCTTACGACGGCAATTGCTATCCGTACCATGGTTATCAAGGATGAGACCATCTATTTTCAGGCTGCTGGCGGTATTGTGGCCGATTCAAAGCCGGAAGCAGAATATGAAGAGACGATGAACAAAATGAAGGCCGGTATAGCGGCTGTTGAATCTATTGAGGCTTTAGCGAACGATTAAAACGATTAACCCTCTTCCCGATGAAAAAGAAACCATCATTCAAAAAATACCTGCTTCTGGTTTTGGCTGGTGTGGCTGTGGGCGCTCTTATCTTTTCCAACCTGGAATTTAAACTCTCCTTTAACGGGACAAGTCTCTCCAGCAAACCGAATTTTGCTACCGCGACCAGTAATATTGAAAACTATCCGATTCAGTCGCTGAAGGGCTTTAACGAGGCTTTTGTGCAGATTGCCGAGTCGGCAACTCCGTCTGTGGTAACGATTTTTACCGAAAAAACCGTGAATCAGCGGATTTTTTCTCCCTTCAGCTTTTTTGGAAGCCCGTTTGATGACATGCTTGGGCAGGGCGGCGGTTCAATGAATAATGGTCGCAAAGAGGTTCAGCGGGGTCTTGGATCGGGGGTTATTGTGACTGCTGACGGTTATATTCTGACCAATAATCATGTTATTGATGGCGCTGATGTCGTATATGTCAGAACCTCTGATAACCGTAAACTTGATGCGAAGGTTATTGGCTCCGATCCAAAGACTGACATAGCCGTTATCAAGGTCAATGTTACAGGACTGAAACCAATTGTTATCGGCGACAGTGACAAACTCAGGGTTGGTGAATGGGTTATTGCTATCGGCAGTCCACTTGGCGAAAATCTTGCGAGAACCGTTACCCAGGGGATTGTGAGCGCCAAAGGCAGGGCAAATGTCGGGCTTGCCGATTATGAAGATTTTATACAGACCGATGCGGCTATCAATCCTGGTAATTCCGGTGGGCCTCTTGTCAACATCAATGGTGAGCTTGTTGGTGTCAATACGGCCATAGCAAGCCGTACAGGCGGGTTTGAGGGGATAGGGTTTGCCGTGCCATCGAATATGGCTAAAACGGTCTTGACCTCCCTGATTACTACGGGCAAGGTTACCAGAGCTTATATGGGTGTTACACTTCAGGATATTGATGATAATCTTGCAAAAGCCATGCAGTTGAAGGCCGGTGAAGGGGCATTGGTTGGAACGGTATTAGAGGGAAGTCCAGCGGCAAAAAGCGGTCTGAAAACTGGAGATGTTATCATTGACTATAATGGGGTAAAGGTTGCGAGCAGCGTTACTCTTCGCAATGCCATTGCGGCCCAGGCACCGGGCTCAACGGTAAATCTCAGGGTCTTCAGGGATGGAAGTGTAAAAAATTTCTCTGTTCGTCTCGAAGAGCAGGTAACCACAAAGGTTGCTGATGCATCCCGGACAGAGGCAGGGGAAGCGGTGAGTACAGTGCTTGGTTTCAGGGCGGAGGCGCTTACTGCCGAGATAGCGCAAAAACTGAAGATGAAGCCCTCTGCTGACAAGGTTGTTATTACAGCCATGGCACCATCTTCCAATGCGTATCGTGCAGGTTTGCGGCCAGGAGATCTTGTTCTTTCGGTGAACAAGCAGGCGGTCACTTCATTGGCAGGGTACGGTACCCTTGTTAAAACCGTCAAAAAGGGCGACCTGCTGTTTGTACTTGTTGAACGGGGAGGAAGTAAAATATATTTTGCATTTAATGTGTAAAGTTTTTTTTGCCTGAAGGATTAAGAGTTGTACATTACTTTGAAGTAAAGTCAGTTATGTGCTGCTGACTTTACTTTTTTTTGTTCGCAATCCCGTCCGTTTTCACACATCGTAGTTATGGTGTTATTTTCTTTTTTTTTCAACAAAAACAGTACAAGAGATGACTGACAGAATTTACCTGACAAGTGATGGATACAACCGGCTGAAAGAGGAGTTGTATGTGCTGGTTCATCAAACCAGAAGGGAAGTTCTGGAAAAAATAGCCGAAGCAAGGGCGCATGGCGATCTCAGTGAAAATGCTGAATATGATGCGGCTCGAGAAGAGCAGTCACATACTGAAGCACGCATTGCTGATCTCGAAAACAAGCTTGCATCAGCAACGATTCTTGATCCCAAACAGATCAAGACCGACAAGGTCTATATTCTCACCTCTGTAAAACTGCGGAATCTTGATGACCCACTTGAGATTATTGAGTATACGCTGGTCTCTTCAGAAGAGGCTGATACCGATACAGGGAAGATTTCTGTTCGCTCTCCAGTCGGAAGGGCATTGATAGGAAAGGCCGTCGGTGAAAAAGTTCAGGTGGTTGTGCCGAAAGGTGAACTGCATTATGAGATCTTGGAAATTTTTGTTAAATAAGGGCAAATTAAACCAGTTGACCCATGGGGAAACGTCAAATCATCTATCGTCAGGGGAGTATCGGCGGCAATCAGGAGTTGCTGAATCGCGAAATTAACCTGGTGACCAAAGAGGCCAGAGTCTGGCATGGCAGAGTTGTCTCTGTCGGCAGTAACGAAGTTGAAGTCAAGGATGCTCGTGCAGGAAAACACCGGTTCACTGTGGATCAGATTGACCGGATCTATTATGATGTAAAAACAGAATATTAAGAGATGCGTAGAAAAATTGTTGTCGGCAACTGGAAAATGAACAATACCATTGCTGAGTCAGAGACCCTTGCCTCCGAAGTGCTTGCCGCGCTTGGCGAAGACTTTTCAGGCTGCGAAGTGGGCATAGCGCCAACCTTTCTGGCACTGGAAGCTGCTGGCAGGATTATTGAAGGGAGTGACGTGCAGCTCGTTGCCCAGAACTGCCATTACGAAAATGATGGTGCCTATACTGGGGAAGTATCAGCCAGAATGCTCAACGCTGCTGGTTGTGCCTCGGTTATTATCGGCCACTCCGAGCGCCGCCAGTATTTCGGTGAAACCAATGCGACCGTCAACCTCAGAGTAAAAAAAGCCTTGTCAGAAGGGCTTAACGTTATTCTCTGTGTCGGTGAAACACTTGCCGAGCGCGAAAGCGCAGTGACCGAATCCATTATTTCATCCCAGGTACGTGAAGGGTTGGATGGTATCAGCGATATCAGTGCAATTGTTGTTGCCTATGAGCCGGTTTGGGCTATCGGTACCGGAAAAACAGCATCATCTGCACAGGCAGAAGAGGTGCATCTTCATATTCGTAACCTTGTTACTGAGCTCTATGGTGACGCTGCAGCCCAGGGACTCCGGATTCAGTATGGTGGAAGTGTCAAGCCATCCAATGCCGTTGAACTTTTTGCCATGCCGAACATTGACGGCGGCCTGATTGGTGGAGCAAGTCTTAACGCAGCCGATTTTGCGGCTATCGTCAAAGCAGCATCGCTTTAAATCCTCTTCGATCAATTGAGAGTGGGCAACAACCTTGTCCACCCTCACTGATCTCTTGTCAATCGACCTTCGCCGCCTCCTTCGACTTTTTCATCGAGCAGAAATCGGGCCCGCACATGGTGCAGAAATCGGGATTCTTTTCGGTGTGACCGCTCATTGCCATGCTTTGTGAATGCACTGCGCGTGTCTTTTCAGGGTCAAGCGAGAGGTTGAACTGATCTTCCCAGGCAAACGCGTAACGTGCCCGACTCATCAGCTCGTCGCGCAGCCAGGCAACAGGGCTTCCCTTTGCCAGATCAGCGCCATGAGCAGCAACCTTGTGGGCAATAACTCCTTCACGGACATCATTTTTATCCGGCAGGCCGAGATGCTCTTTTGGGGTGACATAGCAGAGCATCGAGCAGCCATAACTTGCAATAATTGCCCCTCCAATTGCTGAGTTGATGTGGTCATATCCAGCGGCAATGTCGGTAATCAGCGGTCCAAGCGTGTAGAAGGGAGCCTCATGGCAATACTCAAGCTGCTTCTGCATGTTCTCCTCTATCAGGTGAAGCGGAACATGGCCCGGCCCCTCAATCATCACCTGCACATCGTATCTCCATGCCACCTCAGTCAACTGACCAAGCACCCTCAGCTCACCGAATTGAGCCTCATCGTTGGCATCAAGTATTGATCCGGGCCGCAAGGCATCACCAAGCGACACGGCGATATCGTAAGCCTGCAAGATTTCACAGATCTCCTCAAAATGGGTGTAGAGAAAGTTCTCTGTTTTATGGAACTTGCACCATTTTGCCATGATGGAGCCACCCCTTGAGACAATGCCAGTCACACGCTTTTCAGCAGAGGGCAGATGTTCCTGCAGAATGCCGGCATGAATAGTAAAATAGTCAACCCCCTGTTCAGCCTGCTCAAGCAGCGTGTCGCGATAGAGTTCCCAGGTCAGATCTTCAGCCTTGCCGCCAGCTTTTTCCAGCGCCTGATACATCGGTACCGTCCCGATCGGTACCGGCGAATTTCTCAGAATCCACTGGCGGGTCTGATGAATATTGGCGCCAGTGCTGAGATCCATGACCGTATCTGCCCCCCAACGGCACGACCAGACCGCCTTTTCAACCTCTTCCTCGATAGAAGAGCCAAGCGCAGAGTTGCCGATATTGGAGTTTATCTTGACCCGGAAGTTGCGCCCGATAATCATCGGTTCAAGTTCAGGGTGATTGATGTTTGCGGGAATGATGGCACGTCCTTCGGCAACCTCCTTTCTGACGAACTCTGGTGTTATTGGTTCAACCCTGGCCGTGCCTCTTGAAAAAGATGCAATCCACTTCTCCAGTTGCTGGTTCTCCCGGATGGCAACATACTCCATTTCCGGAGTGATGACTCCCTTGCGGGCAAAGTACATCTGCGTGACAGGAGAGCCCATCTGCACTTTTCGGGGAAATTTCCACGAGTTGCGTATTGGTGGCAGTCCTCTCTCCGGGTCAATCTTGACCGAGTAGTCAGAGTAGGGGCCACTAGTATCATAAAGCGTCAGAGAAGAGAACTCCTGACCGTTGCAGAGGTATGTTCTGCTCAGTTTCAGGCTTCTCATACCCACTTCAATCGGATATAGAAAGCCAGTTCTGTAAATTTTTTCAGATGACAACACAGCCTGAGAACGATCAGGACAGCCATTTTTTTTAATGAGGTTGGTCATAGGATATGGTTAAACAGTCAGGCTGTGCACGAGAAGCGGGAAGAGTGGGGAAATCGGGAAACACAGAGCCGGCTTCATCTTTTCTTGCGTCAGCATTACCTGCATCAAGTTACAAGGGTTTATTCTCAGCGTTCTTTTTCCTGTCTCTTGTTCAGAAAAAATTCTGCACCCCCAAGATGAGAAACTATCCCTAACAATACTTAAATTCAGGCGATTATACAAATCCACATCAGCAACCTTTGCCGCATAATTTCAGAAGGTACGGAAAGGAGTTTATTTCGATTTTTACATGATTATCGCTATACTTTTACCACAAATGCAGGTATAAAGAAACAGGATTCAGAAAATGTCGGACAGCACTTCAGTACGTATCAATCAGGCCCTTTATGAGCAAGCGAAACAAGACGCAATGCAGGAACACCGTTCCATTGCCGGGCAGATTGAGTTTTGGGCGCGGGTAGGGAGGGCTGCACTTGATAACCCTGATTTGCCCGTCAGTTTTATAGCAGAATCTTTGGCTTCGCTCTCTGAACAGCGTGAACAGTCAACGTTGTTTGTGCCCAGGAGCGCCCGCCAATGCGGGGTAACCGAATGATAACAAGACCTCTAAAACATTATAAAAGTTGATGGTTATGGTGACAGAATCTGAATCAAAGCAGCGGATATCCCGTTTGCAGGGAATGCTCCAAAACAAGGGTGTGCAGGCAGCGCTCCTCATTCTGCCGATTGATGTGTACTATTTTGCAGGCACCCGCCAGAACGCCATACTGTGGATCCCGGTGGATGGTGAGCCGATGCTTCTGGTGCGCAAAAGTCTCACACGGGCAAGGGAGGAGAGCCCGATTGCTGATATCCGGCCATTTCCTTCAAGCAAAGAGTTTGCTGCGGTGTTCAATGGTGAGCAACTCTCGATTGGTCTGACGTTTGATGCCGTTCCTGTGCAGCAACACAGCTTTTATACTCGGGCACTGCCTGGGCGTAGTTTTGTTGATATTTCGATGATGGTTCGTGAAGTTATGTCCGTCAAGTCGCCTTTTGAACTTGAGCAACTGAAGTACAGCGCAGGCAAGCTTGCATCGGTGTTTGCCGAGGTGCCGCAGTTTCTGAAAGCGGGTATGCGTGAGCTTGATCTCTCCGTCGAAATGGAATATCGTCTCCGCAAGGCTGGCCACGAGGGATTTATAAGAATGCGGGCATTTAACCAGGAGCTTTTCTTTGGTCTGGCAGTTTCCTCCGGTGGGGTAAACGGTGGCTTTTTTGACGGTCCGGTGACAGGCAAGGGATTGTCAAGCGCTTCGCCGCATGGCGCATCGTACGACGAGATTCAGATGAACCAGCCGATTCTTATGGATTTCGTAGGGGTGTTCAATGGCTACATAGCCGATATGACCCGCGTCTTTGTGATTGGAACGCTTGATCCAGAGTTGCAGCGCGCCTTTGATGTTGCCATTGATATTCAGGAGATGGTACGTCAGGCCATGAAGCCCGGCGCAATTTGTGAAGAGCTGTTTCTTGCTGCCGTCTCGATGGCTGAACAGGCCGGATTTGGTTCCTGCTTCATGGGTATGCCTGGGGATCAGGCAAAATTTGTTGGCCATGGCGTTGGTCTTGAACTCGATCAGCTTCCGGTACTGGCCAAAGGGTTTGCGGTGCCATTGCAGGTCAATCAGGTTATTGCCGTAGAACCAAAGTTTGTGATTCCTGGCAAAGGAGCAATTGGCATCGAAAATACTTTTGTCGTTACTGATGAAGGTGGTCTCAGGTTGAGTGATCTTCCCGATGAGATTGTCTTTCTGAAGGGTTGAACGTTCCCTTCGTGAGCTGAGGTTGTTTGTTAAACTTCAATTGTATTTTTCGTAAATTAGCGTAAATTTGTACGGTCATAAGGGCGGAGTCAGCCGAATGCCTCAGATTGGACTTTTAGCAATTATTGGAGTTTTGTATGAACCAGCAAACTTTCGGGGTTCCCCTGGCAGGAGATTCAGATACAGTAAGGGGAAAAGAGCCCTATTTTATAATACTTAAGGCTCTTGAAGACCCAAACTTGCGGTATCGGACAGTTTCCGATATAGCGAGGGAAACCCTGTTGCCTCAGGATGTTGTTGTTCAGGTGCTCACCAGCCATTCTGATGCTATCAGAAAGTCAGTTGTGGGTTCGAGGCGGGGGGAGGATCTCTATGCACTCAAAAATAAAATGAGTACCGTTGGCGATTTCTGGCATGCCTTCAGGCGTTTAAATAACGATAAATACTGATGGAACAATTAGCTCTCTTTGATGGCTTCATGCTCGGCGTTGCAGGTGGTGCCATTTCTGAATTTTATGCACTCTACAACTTGCGGCATAGCTTTCATGAGAGTAAGCCAGGGTATATCAAATCATGGTTCTATTGGGTCGTTACTCTCTGCATGATTTTGTTGGGTGGAGCGGCAGTAGTTCTCTATTTGAAGATGGGAGTGAACGTCAACCGTCTTATGGCAATTCATCTGGGAATGGCGACTCCGTTAATGATTGCAACGGCTCTGAAAGAAAAACCGAAAGTTGATTGAATTATGGAAAAAAATAAAATTGAGCTGGATCCGCTGATTGAGTTACTCCAGACGGCCAAGCCGGAGCTGTTGATCAACTTGATTGTAGAGCTTACGTTGCTTCGTCCTGATGTTCGGCGTGAATGTTTTGACTACCTCAAAAAGCACATTACACTTACTACTGCGCAGAAAAGTCGCTCGGAAGGAGAGATCGTTCTGGCCCTTTGGGGGGAGTTGTATTCCGATTTGGAGGAACTTGACGAACGTGGTGGCGGTGATTATGACACGGAGGATGATGTCGCAGAACGGTTGCAGGAAATCCGGCGGATACTGAAAAAATCAGCGGTTGACGAGGAGGCTCGTCTGGAACTCCTTGATGAAGTGCTGCCTTTTATTGAGAGCGGCAATGGAGGCATGGATGATCTGCTCTATGATTTGGCTTATGCTACTTGTTGCAGTGGTGATGACTGGCGCAATCTGGCATTCGAGTTGGAAGCTCTCAACAAGGATTGGCCCACCGATCATGCTCGGCGGATCTACCGTAAACTTGGTGACCGGGCGAAATATCTTGAGCTGCGGCAAAAGAAACTGAAGTACGCCGCCGATTACCATGATCTGGTCACCTTCTACTGGGACGAAGGCAGCCGCAAGGAGGCTCTCGCGATTGCCGAAGAGGGGATGAAGAGAGGCGAAGGGCGAATGGATCAACTGCGAACATTCCTCTCTGACCGAGCCCTTGAGGATGGTAACCGGGAGCAATATCTTGCATTCCAGTTTGCGCAAGTCTCCGATCAGCTTACTCTGGAAACATACAACACCTTTAAAACGATTTGCACTCCCGAAGAGTGGGCATTCTTTGAACCAAAAATAGTTGAGCGGCTCGATACATCGTGGCTTTTGGAACGTCTCAAGATACGGATGGAGCGAGAGGAATACGAAGAGGCATTGGCCATCCTGCTCAAGGGCAAATATTCTTCTGATGCCAGTGATTCAGGCGCTGAATTGCAGGCAGCCAAACAACTCGAACAGCGGTTTCCCGAACAGATTCTGACCTACTACCTCTCCGGTCTCGGGAATCTGAACAGTAATGCACAGCGCAAGGAGTATACCAGACAGGCAGGAGTTATGGTGAAAGTTCGCTCTATGCTGGTGGATGTCATCAAGGATGAAGCCAGATGGAACTCGTTTGCTGGCAAGGTCAAGGGTGATAACCTCCGCAAGCCAGCCTTCCAGGAGGAGTTTGGCAGAGTTATTGCAGGATGGGAGGAGCTGGTTGTAGTGTAGGAAATGATTCGTAGAATGGACGAACTTGTTCTATGCAAACAAGAAAGCGTTCAGCTTGTGCAGCACTTCAAAAGGATATCCTTTAATCCGTGTGGTAATGGGGCAGAGAAGCCCCAAACCAACTCTGCAAATCCTGAAAATCAAGGTCCATTCCTCTTGTATCTATTAATTTTACAATGTATATTTACATTGTAAAATTAATCAGATTATTCCCATGGCAAGACCAGTTAAAAAAGAGCAGATTCCAAATCTTCAGGAGGCGATCAAGGAGACCGCGTGGCGGCTGATTGCGGAGTTTGGTGCGCCAGCCCTTTCGTTGCGAGCTATTGCCCGTGCCTTGAGCATTACCGCCCCGGCGATCTACAACTACTTCCCGGATCGTGATGCTCTGGTGACAGCGCTCACCATTGATGCCTTCACCTCTTTTGGTGATGTGCAGCTCCAGGCACGCGACAGCTTTCCGCCCGAGCAGCTCCTTGAACGTTTTCGGGCGATTGGACTCGCCTATCGTGCATGGGCGCAGAGCTATCCCCAGCGCTACCAGCTTATTTTTGGTACACCCATTCCCGGCTACGAGCAGCAACAGCAGGAGATTATACCATCAGCAACTCGATCCATCAGTGCATTGGTCAGCGTGATTGAAGACTTTCGGGTTGCTGGCAGGCTGAAGAGCGACAATTTTCCGCAAATGCCGCCAGAGTATGAGGTGCAGCTTTCGGCCATGAACACCTGCACCAGTACGTATCACTCACTCTCGCATGGTGTTGCCCTGATTGTCTGGAGCCGTGTGCATGGGCTGGTGTCGCTTGAAATCGGTGGTCGCCTTCCACCATTCGGAGTTGACGGAAACGGACTTTATCACTATGAACTACAATCAATTGCCAAACAATTTATAAAGGAGTGACAATGAAAACCTTGATTCTTGACGGGTCGCTGGCAGGCGACAAGGTTGGTAGTTTTTCGGCAGCAACCCTGCAATCAGCCGCTGTTGCCCGTGGATGGGCAGCCGAAGTGGTTGTGCTGCGCGACAAAAAGATCGGTAACTGCAGGGGCGATTTTTTCTGCTGGCTGAAAACCCCCGGAAAGTGCCATGTGGCTGATGACCATCAGGAGATATCGAGAAAGTGCCTTGAAAGTGACCTTGTCATTTATCTGACCCCGATCACGTTTGGTGGTTACTCTCCGACGCTCAAGAAAATGGTTGATCATCAGATCCAGAACACCTTGCCATTTTTTACCACGATTGATGGGGAACTCCATCATCAGAAACGATATGACAACTATCCGGATGTTCTCATCATTGGCTGGCTGCCAGAGCCGGATGCACAGGCCGAATCCATTTTCCGGAATCTGGCCTGGCGCAACTCCATAAACTTCTATGCAAAGGCGCATGCGTGCGGTATCCTCTACGGGACTCAATCGGAGCGTGTGCTGAACGAGCAGCTCAATCATCTGTTTGAAAAGGTTGTTCGTCAAGAATCTGATGAAGAGGCAACACTGCCGTTCATCTCCTGTTCATCAGCCCCTGCAACCCCGGTTCAGCGAGCCCTTCTGCTGGTGGGCAGTCCTCGCCTGGAGAAGAGCAGCTCTTCATCACTGGGCTCCTATCTTTTTGAGCAGTTGCAGCAGCAGGGGGTTGAAACCGAAACTATCTATCTTTACAAGGCAATCAATACCGCTGCTCGCATGGAGGCGCTTCGGGATGCCATTGATCGTGCGGATCTGGTTGTTCTTGCCTTTCCGCTCTATGTGGACACTCTTCCTGGAGCGGTTATTTCGGTCTTTGAAACTCTTGTCGTGCACTGCAGGCAAAAATCGAAGACGACACGTTTCGCTGCCATCGTCAATTGTGGTTTTCCCGAGGCATCTCAAAATGCCAGTGCCATTGCAGTTTGTGCAGAGTTTGCCCGATCTGCCGGGTTTGAGTGGATGGGGGGGCTTCCACTTGGAGCGGGAGAAGGGATGGTTAACGCTCAGCCACTCCAGCAACTTGGTGGAAGGGGCAGATCACTCCGGCAAGCGCTGGAGAGAGCCGCAGAGGAGCTGGCCGATGGTCAAGTGGTTTCTGACAAGAGTCGTGAGTTGCTGGCCAAGCCGATCATGCCTGTCTGGTTGTACAAGTTAGGTGGAACCATTGGCTGGGTGATGAAGGCAAGAAAGAATGGAACGCATAAGTTGCTGAAGGCAAGGCCGTATCAGAAAGCGACGCAGGGATGAGTTGCAGTCAGTCGCCTCATGTATATATTAGCGATATTGTTGTGCGGCCAACTCGGCAGGATTACACCTGAATAGCTATGTCACTGTATTCCGATTTTGCTCCCTGGTATGAGCAGCTTTTTCCGTTTCGTGAAGAGGTCTACCTCTTTCTTCGTGAACATGCAGGCTCTCAGGGAACCCGTATCCTTGATGCAGGATGCGGGCCGGGTCACTATTGCCGAAGGTTTCAGAGGGATGGATTTCTCGCGACTGGTATTGATCTTGATCCCAACATGGTTGTTGAGGCTGCCGCAGCTTCTCCTGATGCTGAATTTCACTGCATGGATATTGGAGCAATTGCCTCTCTGCATCAATCGTTCCGTTTGATCTATTCCATCGGCAATGTGGTTGCCCATTTGCCACCTCTTCGCTTTTCAGCGTTTCTGCAGGATGTTTACACCGCTCTTGAACCCGGAGGATGCTGGCTTTTTCAGGTGGTGAACTGGGATTATCTTCTTGGGTTTGAGGAATACCAGTTTCCCATCAAAACTGTTGGCAATGGTTCGGTAGCCTTTTACCGCAGCTATCCGCTTATTGCTCAAGACCGTGTTGTTTTTGATGTGGGGCTTTTGTCGGACGGCAACAAGGTATTCCATGAGCAGACAACCCTCTATCCTCTTACTGCCGACAGTTTTCTCCAAAAGCATTGCGCTGCCGGATTTTCGCTGGCAGGAATGTATGCCGGTTTCGATACAACACCGTTCAGCCGGGAACGCAATTCCGGGCTGGTCATGGTGTTTGTGAAGGAGCCTGCCATGGGTCAGATTTAATGGCTTCAAGGTGACCGACCACAAGTCGCTTGAGCAGATCAAGACGATGAAATATTACAAAAATATGAAGGGGAGTGGTATCTGATTGGCATCGTCTTTGACCCGAAGGCAAGAAACATCAGCAAGTTTGAGTGGGAGAAACTGTAAGACTCTTCGCTATTAAGCATTCTCATTTCAATTGTTATGGCTATTCGGGTAAATAAGCGACAGGAATACGTTAGTATTTGTCTGATCATAATTAATCGTTAAGTTACACTAAGTGAAACTTAACGATGACTTTTTCTTATGCAACCTGTTCGCCGTCTCATGCACAACCTGGTAAGTCTGGCGAGTGCAGATCATTATTTGTTCGCACCCGATGATTTGCGGGCGCTTGTGCCAGATATTTCTAACGGTGCGTTCAAGACTCTCTTGAGTCGAGCAGTACAGGCTGGATATTTGGCTCGGGTGTGTCGTGGGCTGTATTTGTATGTTCAGGTGATGCCATCCAGTGGATTATTGCTTTTTCATGCAGCAGCACGCTTGCGTGCCGATGGCTTTAACTACCTTAGTCTGGAGACGGTTCTCAGCGATGCGGGTGTCATTTCACAAGTGCCTGTCAATTGGATATCGGTGATGTCGTCTGGCCGCAGCACGGCGCTTGCTTGTGGTCGGTGGGGCACCATCGAATTTGTGCATACGAGGCAGCGGCCTGAAGAGTTGGCACCGCAGTTGAGCTATGACTCACGTTGCCGATTATGGCGAGCCAGTGTTCCCCAGGCTTTGCGTGACATGCGGGCTACTCATCGAAATTTAGCGTTGGTTGACTGGAGCGTGGCGCATGAGTTTGTTTGATCAACTGGTCGATGAGGCCATCAAAAATCAACAACACCTGGTGCCGTTGCGTATGGTGGTAGAAAAAGAGTTGCTCCACCACGATATTTTGCGCGTGCTCAGCGGCTCAGGTCTGTTAGCCAGGTTGACCTTTATTGGTGGAACCTGTTTGCGTGCCTGTTATGGGTCTCATCGCTTGAGTGAAGACCTGGATTTTACCGGAGGTGCGGAATTTAGTCGTGACAGCCTGTCGGCGATGGCACAAGTGTTGAAGGGGAGCCTCATGGATAAATATGGTCTTGATGTTGAGGTGAGTGAGCCCACTCGTGAGGCGGGTAATGTCGATACCTGGAAGATTAAAATCCAGACTCGACCAAATCGCAAAAATTTTCCCGCACAACGTATTAACATTGATGTCTGTGCAATTCCAAGTTATTTACCCTGCCCGGTGATGTTGCTCAATCCCTATGGCGTTGAGATGGGAACCAGTGGCTTGATCTTGCAGGCCGAAAGTCGCGTAGAGATATTTATGGACAAAGTGGTGGAGTTTACTTTGCGTCCCAATCGGATCAAAAATCGTGACTTGTGGGATCTGGCGTGGCTTCATCAGCAGGGAGTGAATCCTCAGATGGATTTAGTATTGCCTAAAATTAAGGATCATCACAGCGAACCTGAGCAGTTTATGAAGTTATTCGATGAACGAAGGCAGTTATTGCAGACCGACAGCAACGTTGCTGGAGCATTCAGGCAGGAGATGCGTCGTTTTTTGCCTGCAGATTTGGTTACGCAGACGGTGGAAAGCGAGGGCTTTTGGCTATTTCTGATTGGGTTGATGAATGATCTTTTTGTGCAAATAAGCGGGCACTTGTCAGGCCAACGTAAGGAGCAAAAGTTCTCCATGTAATCAGTTGGAATTGAAAAATGCAAGGCGCACTTCACGAATTATGGCAATCCAGGTTAGCGGATAGAGCTTTCGTGAAATTGTGGATGCTCCGATAGTTTGCTTTCCAGTTCGCAGTCAACTGCAATGGCGTATTTTTGCTGCGAGGTAAGAGATGCAGCTAAACCGGATGAGCCGGTCTATTTTTCTGTCGCGTCCCCGGCGATTCGGCAAAAGCCTGTCAGTATTGGTGATCGATATTATCGCCGAGGATGAGAGCAACAAGGGCAGAGTTGACTTGACATTGACCATAAAGGCTGGGCGGAGAACCTTTCTCTTTGAATTCAAGGTGACCGACGGAGAGCCGCTTGAGCAGATCATGACGATGAAATATTACGAGAAATATGATGGCGAGCGGTATTTGATCGGCATCGTCTTTGACCCGAAGGCAAAAAACGTCAGCAGGTTTGAGTGGGAGAAGCTGTACGGCTTCGCTATTAACCCGGAGTTCCCTGGCGTAAAATCGTATAACCTATTGATTTTCAATAAATTGCGAGCTTTCTACGCATTTTGTACCCATGTAAATTACGTCGAAAAATTTGTTTTATATGAAATTAATTGATATATTAATTCCATGTACATCGATATTGTTCCAAATAGAAATTCTCGTCCCGCCATCTTGCTTCGTGAGTCTTGGCGTGAGAACGACAAAGTCATGAAACGCACCGTGGCTAACATCTCGGACTGGCCCCCGGAAAAGGTAGCTGCGTTACGACGGGTTTTGAAAAATGAGCCACTGGTCTCCCCAAATGAGGTTTTCACAATTGAGCGCTCATTGCCTCATGGCCACGTCGAAGCTATTCTTGAGATGATTCGTCATATCGGTCTTGACAAAATGATCGCTGCCCGACGCACTCGTGAGCGTGATCTTGTTTTGGCAATGGTCGTCGAACGTCTGATTGCACCGGCTTCGAAATTGGCCACGACGAGGTTATGGCATAGCACAACTCTTGCGCAGTTACTCAATGTTGAGGATGCTGACGAGGATGAATTGTATGCGGCTATGGACTGGTTGCTGGAGCGGCAACCTGTTATAGAAAAAAGTTTTGCGAGCCGTCATCTGGGTGAAGGTCAACTTGTGTTTTATGATGTGAGCAACAGCTCTTATGAAGGTCATTGTTGTCCGCTGGCACACTTAGGGCACGATAAAGGAGGGCACCGAGGCCTGCCAATCATTACATACGGAGTACTGACCGATGCCAAGGGACGTCCTATAGCTGTTGAGGTTTATCCTGGTAACACTGGTGATCCCAGTACGGTAGCAGACCAGGTGGAGAAGCTGAAAAAGCATTTTGCATTACAGCGAGTAGTCCTTGTTGGAGATCGTGGCACGTTGACTCAAACTCAGATTAATGTCCTGAAAACTCATCCCGGGATTGGGTGGATTTCAGCATTGCGGAGCGAGAACATTCGCAAACTGGCAGGAGATAACCATTTGCAATTTTCGTTGTTTGATGAAAAAAATCTTGCAGAAATAGCTTCGCCTGATTTTCCTGGTGAACGACTTATCGCCTGCTTCAATCCACTGCTCTGTGATGAACGGCGGCGCAAAAGACAAGAGTTATTGGTTGCTACAGAAGAGAAACTACAGAAGATTTGTGCTGAGGTTAAGCGCCGCACAAAAAAGCAGCTAAGTGCATCGGATATAGGCCGAAAGGTTGGCAAGATTATTAATGGGTATAAAATGGCCAAACACTTTGAGATATCAATTACTGATGCAGAGTTTTCCTTCAAGAGGAAAGCTGAATCAATCGCACAAGAAGCGGAGCTGTACGGCATCTATGTTATTCGCACCAGCGAACCCCTACAGAACCTGTCGGCAGAGGATACCGTTAGAAGCTATAAGAATTTAGCGAGAGTCGAACAGGTTTTCCGCACCCTCAAAAGTATCGACCTGCAGGTTCGACCCATATACCATCGTGATGCCGAACGTGTTCGTGCCCATATCTTCCTTTGCCTGTTGGCTTATTATGTTGAGTGGCATATGCGTCAAGCTCTTGCTCCTTTGCTTTTCGATGATGAGGAACTTTCTCAGAACAGGAAAGAGCGCGATGCTGTTAAGCCAGCAGTCTCATCAAAATCGGCAAAAAAGAAAAAAAGTACAAAAACCAACAAAGAGGGATTACCTGTTCACAGTTTCCGCTCGCTTGTCATAGAGTTGGGCACTCGCACTCGGAACCGGTGCAGGATGAAATCCGCACCAAAAAGCCCTGTGATTTCTCAAGACACTGAACCAACAACACTTCAGGCCTGTGCAATGGAATTGATTCGTTTGTACCCAGTAGATGGAAGTTGACTTTCCTGCCTTTTGATTGTACCATAATAAGTTATCTTTTTTTTATACGGGGAACTCCGGGTTAGCCCGGATGTGTGTCGGTCAATTTTTGTATCACAAGCATTATGTTCAGTATTGTAGTGGATACCATCGCGGACTACGCAAGTAACATGGGCAGAGTTGGCTTTATCAAGATATTTTCTGTTTCCGTCATTGAGTTTATATCAATCCATAAAATCAATGATTATGTCGATATTTTCTTTGTGTTGATGAAAATATTGTGTAAGGTGAGTGTATAGTTGATCTGTTTGATGGACTCTTCATTATGCCGCTTAAACTGATTTCTATGGTTATGCCATCAATACGGCCGGTTGCTCATCTTCGCCGGAACAATGTTCAATTTGTGATAACGATTTCTGGCTATAATCCCTTATGAGACTCAAGCTTACACTTCGGCAGCAGAAATCGGTTGAGTATCTACCGCTCAATACGGGCTACCATCTCGCTTCGGCGATTTACGCCACACTTGCACACTCGTCAAGCTCTTTTGCGACACAGTTGCACGAGCATGGATATGCCACTGAGGGGGCCCGGCAGAAGTTCAAATATTTCACCTTTTCAAACCTGCAGATTCCGGTGCGCACTGTAGAGCAGGGAAAAATTGTATCGCGCTCCCGTGCGGTGACGCTCTATCTCTCATCCCCCAAAGAGGAATTTTTGCAGCATCTTATTAGCGGTCTCTTTGGAGATGGCGTGTTGCGAATAGAAAACGCCTTGTTCGAGAAGCAGCTTATTGAGTCGTTACCCGATCCAGAGTGGTCGGAACAGATGGCATTTTCGATGCTCTCCCCGCTTGCAGCTTCGCTCTATCGCGATCCATCGTCAGGGATGAACACAAAAGAGTATCTCCGCTATAGCGACAGCCGTCTGCCCAACATGCTGTTGCACAACCTGCAAGCGAAGTATCGGGGGATCTATGGAGTTGAACCACCAGAAGGCAACGTGCCATTTTCGATAACGTTTGAGGCTGGATATCTCAAGTGGGTAGAGGAGAAGGGGAGGAGTGTGGAAAAGCTGATTACCATCAAGGATGGCAACGGGAGAGAGAGCAGGGTCAAGGCCATCGAATGCCCGTTTACCGTGACCGGCCATCCAGAGCTGATAAAGGTCGGCTATGAATGCGGATTTGGGGTGAATAATTCGATGGGGCTTGGGATGGTGAGAAATGTAAGGTAGCAAGGCTGTTTAATGTCGAAAGAATAATTGGCAGATCATACAGAGGAGAGTTCTGCAGCATTGGATGAAAATTAAGAAGACCTTTTTTTGTTCGTAATATTTAATTGTTCGTTTTTTATTGTATTGTGAATATCCTAGAAACAAAGCATGTAGAACAAAAAGAAATTTTCGAACAAATGGAAAGGGATAGACTTTACAATATTGTGGCCCTTTTAAGGGAAAAAGTGTTCAATGTTCTGGGTTGGCAATTTAAAACGGAACCGATAATAAAGGGGATGGAGAGCCAACTCTCCTTTATCGTTGCGACTGGAAAAAAGAGTATTAAGATTGGTGTCGAGTATAAAAGCGCCATTTTAAGGGTTGTGCGGCCCGCTTCATTTCAAGAAAACGTGGATATTGCGATTGTAGCTGCACGACATATCGATGGCGCAACGATGGAGCGTTTGAAGGCAAAAGATATTTGTGCGATGGACGAGGCTGGTAACTATTACTTCTCTTATCGAACCGGTAAAGATTGTGTCTTGCTCTATGAATTTGGTCATAAATCCAAAAAGGGTCGATCACCCCGCCTTGATGCCTTCTCTCCAAAAGCGGGTTATGTGGTCATGTCACTTTTAACCGCAGAGGGGTTTGAAATTGGTACAATGCGTGATGTCCAAGCGCTAACTGGTGTAAGTTTAAGTGGTATTTTCTCAATTTGTGAAGCAATGAAGCGACAGGGTTTAATCAGTTATTCAAGAACGGAGCCAATTCATGTTTTAAATCCAACGCAATTCCTGGATGAATGGGCAATGTATTACAAGCAAAAGCTTGCTCCTAAATTGAGCAGGCAAGGTTATCTCATGACCATCAAAAAAGTCGTTGACAAGGAAACCGGAGAAGCCGTTCAGCAGCGCATACCATGGGATGATGCGGCAAAGATTATACTTGACCAGTTGCCACAGTCAGCATTAACTGGTGTTCAGGCAGCACAATTATTATCACGATTTTATTCTTTAAATACCGGCGAAATCTTGGTAAGTAATCTGCAAACAGCCGAAAGAGAGTTAGGTAAACAGTATCTTTTAACAAAAACAAGCCGGTATCCTGATTTAATAGTAATCGAACCTTATAATGGTAGCGCATTTATCGGAATGAATGAAACGACAGAAAGGCGAACTGCTCATCCAATTCAGGTTTATCTGGATTTAGTCATTTCTGAGGACCCACGTGCTAATGAATTTGCAGAAATTTATCGGGAGAAAGCACTTGCCTATTGATTATCAAAACGACAGGCTTTACAAAGCCTGTAAAGCTCTTGAGCCGTTTTTAGACCAATTGGTATTGGTTGGAGGATGGGCTTTTAGGGTTCAGATGGACATTTTTCGTGATGCAGAACGCTATACGTCAGACGCTGACTTTGCGATACAACTCGCATCGAAAGAAGTGTTTGAAGAAATCTCAAACCATCTGTTATATCAAGGATTTCAGTGTGTACAACTACCAAATAAAATGAAAAGATTGGATATTCTTCCATATTCATTTATTAATAACGAAACGAGAATTGAAATATTGCCATTTGGTAAGTATGCTCAAGAAATTATTGATTTAGACTTAAGAGAATACCGTTTAGCTTTTGACGAAAATGAGATAATAATTGTTAGAAATACTGAAGATGATACTTTGTCTCTTAAAATTGTTACAATACCTTCTCTTGTGATAATGAAGATATTTTCATTTAGTGATAAATGGAGTGAGCGCTTAAAAGATCTGAATGATATTTCATACATAACAATAAATTATGGTAAAGATGAGGATAAATATGGTTTGACAGTCAAAAAAAAAGAATGGCTTGAAGAGAGATATATTGATTATGAATTTGCATCGACACATCTGCTTGGTAGAAAAGTTCAATCGAAAATTCATGATAGTATCTTTTTGGAAGCAAAAGATCGGTTGGTCAAAATATTAGACTGGATTCGAAATGCTTACAGTGAAGAATCCGAGCGTTATAAACGGTTAGAAATATTACTTGAATACTTTCAGGATAGATATGAGCCATCTCTTTGAATATACTGGAAACGCATTCGTTGATGCTGGAATTTCTGCTTTAATGGAGTGGTGTGAAAAAAAACATCCACAAGAATTAACCGAGGCGGATGTAAGAAAAGCACTACCTGAAATTGCAACACTTTTTTCGCAAGAGGGTTGGGTGAAAACATTTTACACGACATTTTCTAATGGAGTGATGGTTCAACCATCAAACAAAGGTAAAGAGAGGGAAAAGTGGCTGGAGTTTATCGGTGAGCTTGTAAAGGAACTACAACCATTAGGTGATCAGGGTGCTTGTGTTGCTTGCGGGCGTAGGAATCCAGTAAGAATAAAAAAAGAAAAGCGCGGTTTCCTTAGAAGTGAAGTTCCCATGACAAGCGGCTCGCTCAACTACTATTCTTATGCTTCGACTGGAGCTGATTATTGTGGAGTATGTGCGATTGCAATTCAGCTATCTCCGCTGGTGCTCTACAGAAGCGGTGGGAAGATGATATTGGTTCATTCAAGTTCTGAAAAAGCCATGCTATTGTGGGCGAGATCAGCTATAAAAAATGTACATGCACAAATTAACCTTAACAGATATTCAGGTTGTTTCAGTGAAAATTTTAAGAATCCTCAAAATGCCCTGTTTCAAATAGCAAAAAAGCTTTCTCAGGATAAAGAGGATTGGGCTAATGAACCAGTTGCAATTCGTATCTACCATTTTACAAACTATGGGCAAGGTGCAGAACTTGGCTACTACGATTTACCAGCAAGGATTTTTCATTTCCTGAATGAAATTCAGAATAGCGAGGAAGCGGAAGATTGGTATAGAATAATAAGAAAACGATACTATTTCCAAAAGGGGCAAGACAGGATTTGGCTAAAAACTGCTGAAAAGCAAGAAGAAGATTATAAAGATAAAAAAAATGCAATATACGAAGGTTTATTGGAAAATAGATGGATCATTAAATACTTTTACGGTTTTCAACAACGCAAGAGCTATGCAAGATGGGCGCTTGTTCAACTTTACTTAAAGGAGGTCAAACAGATGGACAAACAACGAATAGAAACAATTAAAAGAGTTGCTGATGAAATTGCATTGGTTATTCAGAAAGATGAATCTGATAAACCAAAACGACTTGGGCAACTTGAACGCGCAAACACTTACGGTAACTTCCGAAACACTCTGCGACTGATAATTAAAGAACGAATTGGAAATAATGTTGAAAACCCTCTTTTTAGTCTTGATGATTTTGCAGAAAGACTGTTTCCTGATGGCGCACTCGGCTGGCGCGAAACACAAGACCTAATTCTATTCCGCTTGTATGAAATTCTGCACAGTTGGTTGCAAGAAAAAGGCTTTGTTATTGATGAAGTGGAAGAAAACAGAAACAGTGAAGTAGAATAATTCAAAAATCAAAATAAGGAGAACTCAAATGTCAAAGAATATTATCGGTTTCATGCTTATCGATGCACCATATTCCGCTTTAAATAATGCCGGTTCAGATGCAGGTGAACGAACAGAAAATACAGTTGCTGTAAAAAGTATCCGCAAAGGGAAAGATATTTACCCCTACATCTCAGGTCAAGCAATACGCTATTGGTGGCGTGAAACATTGGAAAAAACATATAATTGGGAGACTTCTCCGATTGAACGGGAAACAAAAATTGCTTTTACGCAAGCGAATCCGTTTAAATACTCTGACGATGATGTATTTGGCTATATGAGGGCACAAGGTAAAAGTGATGGTGGAACAGTGACACGTCTTTCTCCATTAAAAAACTCTCCTCTTATTTCCATTGTTCCAAATCAAATGACTAATGATTTTGGAGTGATGAGCAGACAAAAAGAAGGGGATCCTGTACCACATGAACATCAGTTTTATTCAACAATCATGCATGGAATCTTTTCTCTTGATTTAGAAAGTGTTGGAGTCTTCCTTGAAAATTATAAAACAGGTCAGCGGCACCTCAGTGAAAAATTAATACTCAAGCATAAAGATTCTATTGATAAATCGGGTGCTGTTAAAAAGGAGAAATCATACTGTCTTCCAAAAGTAGAACGGATAAAACGGGCAACAGAAACCGTATCTGTTTTGCCGTTCATCAGTGGTGGAGCAAAAAGTGCATTGCATTTGACAGATGTAACCCCAAAACTTCTTGTACTTGTTATTCTTAATAGCGGAAATCACATTTTTATGAACCTTGCAAAAAATGACAATGGTAAACCGTCATTTAATATCGCTGCTTTGGAACAAGTCTTGACTGATTATGCCGATTACTTGGCAACGGATGTTTATATCGCCCGGCGTGTCGGTTTTATGGATGAACTGGAAACACCCCTTTCCCAATTGAACGGCAAGTCGTTTGGCAAAAAAATAGTAGTCTACAATTCGGAGGGTTCATTTAATAAAACAGTTAACTCATTCTCAAAAGAAATTGGAAACAATATATCCGAATAACAATGAAAATACTCCGTGTCAAGATCCGAAGTTGGACAGCTTCGTTTCGTTATCCGATTTTTGTTGCGGGTTTGCAACCGACGTTGCCATTGCCTCCGCTTTCAACCATCTATGGTTTGATTTCCGCTGCCAATGGTAACGTTATAACGCCTGAACATACTTCGGTTGGCTATCTTTTTTCTTTTCATGCAAAAGCAACGGACTTGGAAACGATCTATGAAATTGAAGGTTTACAGGCAAAATCAAATGTGGCAAAACGGGAATTTCTGTACGATAACGAACTCTACCTCTACCTTACCAATCTGGATTTAGAAAACGACTTTCGTCAGCCACATTACCCGATCTGTCTTGGCCGTTCTACAGAGCTGGCAATGATTGAAGAAGTTAAGGTCATTGAACTTCATGACAAAACTGGAGTCAAAGTAGGAAAAACGCTTATTCCATTTCCAACAAAAGGGTTCTACGGCGCGTTGCAGGCACTTCCAACTCATTTTAGTGATGAGGTTAACAGAAAAGCATTGGGTACAAAGCCATTTTTTATTGTGGAGGATATGATAACGGTATCAGAAAATCCGATGCCCTATGATGAAGAAAAAAATTGGGGCGTGTACTTCCATAAGTAATATGAACGAAGTCTATGCAAAAAGCTCACCGAAAGAAACTCTCTTCCAGCATACTGAAAATTGTTTGAGAGTTTTTTATGAAATTCGGCTTGCATACAGCGAAGTGCCGGAAATCTGTAACTGTGCAGATTTTTTTGAGCATCTCTTTTATGCCATTTTCTTTCACGATTTCGGCAAAGCGGCCACAGGATTTCAAATGATGCTCGCAACAGATGAAAGATGGAAATATCGTCATGAAATACTTTCATCAAGTTTTGCAGGCTTTCTGGATTATGTATCTCCATATAAGGAAGGGATTGCATTGGGAATAGTTACTCATCATAAAGATGTTGGATATTTAACCGGGAATACAAATCAAAGTAAAGGATATAATTTTGGAGGCAGTTCTGATACGGGTTTAGAGCGTTACCTTCAAAATCTTCAGCAAATTAAGCAAAATTTTGATTATTTGGTTGATATGATGAATCGAATTCCGATTCTTTCCGAAAAGTACTTGGGATACTCTTTACACAATTTTCAGATTCCAAAATCATTTGAAGAACTTTACAATTTCAATGCTTATAAGTCAGGAATTAAGCCTTATATAAAAGGTCAATATGATGACGATGAACGAACGATTTTGCACACTGAATACGGTTTATTTCTCAAAGGATTTATAACGGCTTGTGACCATTTAGCATCAAGTTCAAAGTTTGAGATATATAAGGCTGTGCGAAATATGAAAGCTGTTTATAATTTCGCTTCATACAGAAGTTCACAGGAAACTGCCAGTCAAACCAAGGGAAATGCCTTTTTGATTGCTCCAACAGGCTCAGGGAAGACGGAAGCCTCACTTTTTTGGGCAACGGCAAATCAAAATGATAATTTCAGCAAGCGTGTCTTTTACGTTTTGCCTTACACGGCAAGCATCAGTGCTATGTATACGCGCTTTGTGAATCTCTCTGGTTTTGGGGAAGAAAAAGTGGGTATTCAGCACGGCAAGGCCAGTTATTTTCTTTACAAGCATTTTTCAGAACGCGAATACACACCTGAACAATCCAGGCTCTTTGCAAAAGATGCAGAGAACTTGACCAAGAAAATTTTTAAACCTTATAAAATCATTACACCTTATCAGATAATCAAAGAGTTTTTTGGTTTGAAAGGATTTGAACAACGTATTTCTGAGATGGTTGGTGGCTTATTTATTCTCGACGAAATCCACACTTACGATGCACACAACACTGGATTGATACTGGAAATCTGCAAAATTCTGAAAAAGCAGTTTTATGCAAAGTTTTTCATTATGTCTGCTACGTTGCCGCGCTTTATAAAAGCTTATTTTAAAGATGCGCTTGATATATCAACTGAAATAACTTTTCCGCTTTCCGAGATCGAAGAATTTACCCGGCATAAACTTCGCTTGATTGAAGGAAATATAAAAGATAATCTTGATGCGATTCGTAAGCAGATAGAAGAAAAGAAAAAAGTTCTTGTCGTTTGTAATCAGGTGAAAACGGCGCAAGAGGTATTTAAAGAACTCAAAAATAGTTGCAATAATTCAGCATTACTGCATTCTCGCTTTATTGTTCGGGACAGGCAGGAAATCGAGAAAGGGGTAAAAGATGCATATAGCTTGCTTGTGGCGACACAAGTCGTGGAAGTCTCACTCGATATTGACTATGATATTCTTTTTACTGAGCCAGCACCTATAGATGCACTCATTCAGCGGTTTGGGCGCGTCAACCGCAAACGTCCACCAATTCAGGAGATTAAAGAGGTCTGTGTGTTTCAGACCCCAACCAAAAATGACTTTTACATTTATAAAACAGATAGAGTGGAAAAAACTCTTTCGGTTCTTGGAAATGTCAATAATCAAAAGCTATCGGAAAGTTTAGTGCAGGAACTTGTTGACAATGTTTATTCTGAAGGTTACAAAGGAAAAGATTTGGAAGAGTTTGAATCAGTACGAATGACTTTCCCAAAACTTTGGCGAGAAATATTGCCATTTATTGATGATAAACGAAAAGAAGAAGACTTTTACGCCTTATTTGATGGTATTGAAGTTGTTCCTGAAAAATATCGTGATAATTATGAAAAATGTGTTGAAGCTAAAGATTATTTTGGTGCAATCGAATTTATTGCAACGATTACCAGAGGGCAATACAGAAAATTGAATGAACAAGGTCAATTGTATAAAGAATGTATTTCCGACTTGAACACAATATTTATCCAAACAAAGTATGATGAAAAGTTCGGATTGCTATTGGATGAGTATCAGAATAATATGATTGAGTAATTATATGAAATAGTAAAGCTTTGCCAAAATTATTCAGGAACATGTATGTCCCAAACCATCCCAACCAAACAGCCGTTTTACATTTTCTCAAATGGTGTGCTCATGCGTCGTGAGAACACCATTTGTTTTGTGCCGTATGTCACGCAGGATGAGGTGACTATCGAAACGGATCCTTTACTCTATTTTGAGTCCGACGAGCTGGAGAGCTTTTCGCTCAATCCGGTAAATGATAGCAAGCTGAATACCGGTGGCAGGCGAGTGATCCCGATCAATAACATTGACTCGTTTTTTGTGTTTGGAGAGGTGAACTTCAACACGAAGTTCCTGAACTTTCTGACTAAAAACCACATTCCAATGCACCTGTTCAACTATTACGGGTTTTATTCGGGTTCCTACTACCCGCGTGAATACTTGTTGTCGGGGTTTCTTGTTGTGCATCAGGTGAAGCATTACAGCTCATTGAAAAAACGGATGGAGCTTGCTCGCGAGTTCATTGAGGCTGCGGCGGCAAATATTGCGCGAAATTTGAAATATTACACCGCCGATTCGCGGCAGGCTGCGCTGGGGCAGGAAAGTGTTGACATGCTCTTATATACTATAGCGCAGATTGAGTCGCTTTCTGGCAGTATTGCTTCGGCATCTGATATCCCTTGTTTGATGGGTATTGAAGGGAATATTCGCAAGCTCTATTATCAATCGTGGCAGCATCTGCTTCGTTCGGCCGACCCGGCTTTTTCCTTTTCTGAACGGGTGAAACGTCCGCCGGATAATGCCGTCAATGCCCTGGTGTCGTTCGGTAACAGCCTGATGTATTCAGCCTGCCTCACCGAAATTTACCGGACACAGCTCAACCCGACAATCTCTTTTCTGCATGAACCGTCGGAACGCAGGTTTTCATTGGCGCTTGATATGGCTGAAATTTTCAAGCCGATGTTTATTGACCGGATGATTTTCAAACTTGTTAACACCAGAGAGATTCAGGCGAAACATTTTACCACTGCCCTGAACTTTTGCCACCTGAACGATGCTGGCAGAAAGATTGTGGTCAAGGAGTTTGAAGAGCGCATGAGAACAACCATCAAGCATCGGGGTCTTGACAGGAATGTTTCATATCGTCGCCTCATTCGTCTCGAATGCTATAAACTTATCAAACATCTCATTGGCGAAGATTCATACCATGCGTTCAGAAGCTGGTGGTAGCATTAAACATTAAAACACCGAAAAGCCATGTACTATATTGCTGTGTACGATGTGGAGGAAAAGCGTGTTGGGAAAATGCTGAAAATATTTCGCAAGTACATGCACCATATCCAGAATTCCGTTTTTGAGGGCGAGATGACTCCCGCATCATACCAGAAACTTAAATATGAGGCATCACACCTCTGCCATGATGAAAAGGATTCAGTTATTTTTTTTGAGTTGAATGGAAAGTATATGAAAAAGGAGATTCTCGGTATTGAAAAGCGGCCAGCCTCTAATTTTATCTGATACGCCATGCTCAATCCAAAGGTAAACGGCACCAAAATAAGTTACTATTTTATCTGCCACCGGAAACTATGGTTGTTCGCCCGGCAATTGCAGTTTGAAAGTGATTTCAGTACGGTCGAAGAAGGGAAGTTAATCAGTGAAACTACTTATCCTGATGAACGCCATGAGATACAGTTAAGTGAAGGCGCTGTGCTCGATTTTTATGACAAACGTCACAAGGTTGTGCATGAGGTAAAAAAATCTGACAAGATGGAAGAGGCGCATCTCTGGCAGTTAAAATATTATTTATATTATCTGAAAAGTTTTGGCGTGGAGGATGTCACTGGCAGACTTGACTATCCAAAGCTCAAAAAAACGCTTGATGTAGTATTGACTGCTGATGATGAGCAAAAAATCCAGGATATTTTTAATGACATGACAGCTCTCGTTAATCAAGAGAAAGCTCCTGAGCGGATTAATAAAAAATTTTGTAAAACGTGCGCATATTATGAATTTTGCTGGGTTTAGAGCTTGTAGGTAGCGAAACGGATGTCGTCAGTGTAGTATCGACCGTCAGCTTTGAGCTGCTAAAAAGGTTAAAACGATACCGTCCATTTTTCTAACTGAATAGAATGTAGTACATTACGGAGGTCGTCGAGACTCCGGCTTTTTTCCGTTACTACCACCCGACGACAAAGTAAGGCTTTTTTATGGATTAGACTTCAATAAAATCGCGACTTTCCAGCCGAAATCAGGGCGGCTTCTAATTGCACCAATATGGAATTGAAACTAGATTCGATAATGAACCCTACAATCTTTTGTCTTTCTTCTAATTGCACCAATATGGAATTGAAACCTGGTCTTCCAGACCAAATTGCCGCTTATCTGCTTCTTCTAATTGCACCAATATGGAATTGAAACGCAAATTGGGGGGATTCCTTAACAGTCCCTTGTGGGCTTCTAATTGCACCAATATGGAATTGAAACTGACGATTTGTAACGCTGTCTGATAATCAGCAGCATCTTCTAATTGCACCAATATGGAATTGAAACAAGCCAAGTGGGAGGCCAAGCATGAGTATGGCCTCCTTCTAATTGCACCAATATGGAATTGAAACGAAGGCATCCTGAGTGACTTCAGCGGAGTTATCGAGCTTCTAATTGCACCAATATGGAATTGAAACAAGCCATAAAGCCAGAGGAAAAGCCAAAACTCCTACTTCTAATTGCACCAATATGGAATTGAAACTCTTGAGCTTCTTGACGACGGCCATAGCCTCGGCCCTTCTAATTGCACCAATATGGAATTGAAACTGTCTTTGTGCTTCCCGAAAGGGATGCCACGACCATCTTCTAATTGCACCAATATGGAATTGAAACAAAGATGCAACAAAAAAGTCTCATGGCGATATTCGTACTTCTAATTGCACCAATATGGAATTGAAACGTAGAGTTCGCGGCTTGCGCTCCCAATGCGATCCGCTTCTAATTGCACCAATATGGAATTGAAACTCCAGACGCAAGGCCAGGAGCGCGGGACATAGTCGCCTTCTAATTGCACCAATATGGAATTGAAACCGAAAGAACTCCACGACGAGAACGTTGCGAATCCCCTTCTAATTGCACCAATATGGAATTGAAACTGGTTAAGTGATAGAAAATTGAAACATTGACGGGAACTTCTAATTGCACCAATATGGAATTGAAACAGTTTATTGTAACTTTTAGAATTACAAGCATTTTGGCTTCTAATTGCACCAATATGGAATTGAAACATCATACCATCCACAAGCAAGGCCAGGAGCGCGGCTTCTAATTGCACCAATATGGAATTGAAACTTTAGAATACCCCATCATTCCTCCTTAGTAGTTTTTCTTCTAATTGCACCAATATGGAATTGAAACGCATTATCTTTGATAAGATTGAGAGCTGAGCCGCCACTTCTAATTGCACCAATATGGAATTGAAACAACGTGGCATCCCGTGAGCACTGCGTTTACACGAGCTTCTAATTGCACCAATATGGAATTGAAACTTTGCAGAAAGGATAGGGTTGAGCCCAGCAGACTTTCTTCTAATTGCACCAATATGGAATTGAAACTGTTCGACGAAGGATTGATGAAAACCAGAACCCGAACTTCTAATTGCACCAATATGGAATTGAAACATACAGTGACCGCACGGTACCGTTAGAGGCTCCCCCCTTCTAATTGCACCAATATGGAATTGAAACATGTTTTGAAGGGGAGGGAAAGCACCACCCAAAGTACTTCTAATTGCACCAATATGGAATTGAAACCAGTAATAAAGGTGGAATTAAGAGCAGGTAAAGAAGCTTCTAATTGCACCAATATGGAATTGAAACAAAACTGCCCCATGATAGTGAGGCCGTCCGTATTTTCTTCTAATTGCACCAATATGGAATTGAAACCCTTTATTACTGAGGCCCCTCCCATATCTCGTGTTACTTCTAATTGCACCAATATGGAATTGAAACCTCATAACGTAATTGTGTAGGTTGCGGCCATGGTGGCTTCTAATTGCACCAATATGGAATTGAAACAGGGAAGCGATAGGATTAAGAACAGAAGAAACCGCCCTTCTAATTGCACCAATATGGAATTGAAACATGCAGTGACCGCACGGTACCGTTAGAGGCTCCCCCTTCTAATTGCACCAATATGGAATTGAAACTAATCATGATGTTGTCACCTCATTTAAGATTTCGTTCTTCTAATTGCACCAATATGGAATTGAAACTGCTTTTGACAACACTTCAACTCAGCCGTGAAGGTACTTCTAATTGCACCAATATGGAATTGAAACTTGTCAAAATAGCAATCCGGTCGGCCAGACGATCACGACTTCTAATTGCACCAATATGGAATTGAAACAAGGGAAAAACAAGGCTATATGGTTGAGGGATGAACTTCTAATTGCACCAATATGGAATTGAAACCTGGAATAATGTCACGGTATGCAGCCATCGGCATTCCGCTTCTAATTGCACCAATATGGAATTGAAACGAGTGCAGGTATCCTTTATGGCATTGAGCATAGCAACTTCTAATTGCACCAATATGGAATTGAAACCTTGCATTGAGTGGTTCCATAAGGGAGGTCACACAACTTCTAATTGCACCAATATGGAATTGAAACTTCTGGATTGTCTCTGAAGAGCTGCTGAACAAGGCTCTTCTAATTGCACCAATATGGAATTGAAACTGAGAAAAGAAGGGAAAGCTATGCTGCACGTCACGATCTTCTAATTGCACCAATATGGAATTGAAACTCATGAACACCTCGCCCAGGTAATGCTGCATACGTACTTCTAATTGCACCAATATGGAATTGAAACTGTTTTGTTGCGTTTTTAGCCTCCTCCTCGATCTTGCTTCTAATTGCACCAATATGGAATTGAAACCAATTTGTTGAGTCCCTGCTGATATGTCATGTCAGCCTTCTAATTGCACCAATATGGAATTGAAACAAATATTCCGGACGCTGTAGCCGACTGTCGGGAGACTTCTAATTGCACCAATATGGAATTGAAACGACAGCAAAGCAATGATTGCGCGGTATCCCGCTGACTTCTAATTGCACCAATATGGAATTGAAACTAACAAGTTGTGGCAACGGTCTACTCGTTTAGACTACTTCTAATTGCACCAATATGGAATTGAAACCTAGCTCTTTACATGACTATATGGGTCTCCCTACTCCTTCTAATTGCACCAATATGGAATTGAAACCAGCTACTATCAATCAGCTCAGGCAGGCTTTTCAGGCTTCTAATTGCACCAATATGGAATTGAAACATGTAATCATGTAGAGAGCTAGTAGCATACCCCCCCCTTCTAATTGCACCAATATGGAATTGAAACCGTCAGAAAAAATGCGTATAGCTTCACCGCGAGCCCGCTTCTAATTGCACCAATATGGAATTGAAACAAGTGAGATTTGAGTATTTCAATATAACGAGTGCCGCTTCTAATTGCACCAATATGGAATTGAAACCCAGCAGGAAGGTGCTCATCATTATAAGTAAGAGTACTTCTAATTGCACCAATATGGAATTGAAACACTATTTCGGTAAGATGGTTCATAAGCGGTAACCTCTTCTAATTGCACCAATATGGAATTGAAACAGCGAAATCGCCTCTTTTCTGTTGTCTGGATTATCCAGCTTCTAATTGCACCAATATGGAATTGAAACTCCTGAAGCAAGGCCAGGGTTGCGGGACATAGTCGCACTTCTAATTGCACCAATATGGAATTGAAACATAGAGGCAATAGGATTAAGTACAGATGATACGGCCCTTCTAATTGCACCAATATGGAATTGAAACAGCGCAATCGCCTCCTCTTTGTTGTCTGGATTGTCCACTTCTAATTGCACCAATATGGAATTGAAACGAGTTTCAGGATGAATGCGATATTAACATTTTAGTCCTTCTAATTGCACCAATATGGAATTGAAACTAATGGGTTTAATGGGTGTTGCCATCCTGCCAAACACTTCTAATTGCACCAATATGGAATTGAAACTAACGATTTGTAGAGCCGTCTGATAATCAGACGCCTCTTCTAATTGCACCAATATGGAATTGAAACTTTGAAATAACACCAAGCTTGAGTAACGCAAGCTCACTTCTAATTGCACCAATATGGAATTGAAACCACGGAGATCGGCCCCACTGAGATTGGCCTCACTGCTTCTAATTGCACCAATATGGAATTGAAACGCGGTAACCGCCTTGCGGGCATACTTCGCAGTCTTGCTTCTAATTGCACCAATATGGAATTGAAACAAACCAAACACGAGGATAAATAAAATGGGATATTCTCTTCTAATTGCACCAATATGGAATTGAAACATACAGTTGTTTTGCGTGGACGCACAATGATGCCTCCCTTCTAATTGCACCAATATGGAATTGAAACGACTCCAGGCTGCAGCGTCCTGAATATTTGGGTGGCCTTCTAATTGCACCAATATGGAATTGAAACGGCGCTAATGGTGCTAAGGCTTTACTTAAATAATTTCTTCTAATTGCACCAATATGGAATTGAAACATTATTAACATTCTTGAAAGACTTATCCCGGGCGCTCTTCTAATTGCACCAATATGGAATTGAAACGCAGCATTGGAACGAAACTTACCAGTAATTTGCGACTTCTAATTGCACCAATATGGAATTGAAACCGCGCGTCGCGCTCGTAAAGGCGCTGGACCTGAAACTTCTAATTGCACCAATATGGAATTGAAACTCGCTAAAACAAGTTCCACCGACGCAACCTCGCCCCCTTCTAATTGCACCAATATGGAATTGAAACCAGAGATACTTGATGTAATGGGCACGACTGACACCACTTCTAATTGCACCAATATGGAATTGAAACTCTACCACCGAAAACCGTTTCTGATTTATCGCAAGCTTCTAATTGCACCAATATGGAATTGAAACTCAATCCTTTGTCGAACACGGCGTCGTTATTGGACTCTTCTAATTGCACCAATATGGAATTGAAACCACTATCATGCAGCAATCTTTGGGTTTGCCTTTAGCTTCTAATTGCACCAATATGGAATTGAAACTAAAAAGATTAAGAGCTGAGCCACCAAGGGTAGAAACTTCTAATTGCACCAATATGGAATTGAAACATAGTCCAAAGAGCCTGAAGCATTGGAACGAAACTTCTTCTAATTGCACCAATATGGAATTGAAACAGATTTTGCAGGGGCGGGAAAGCACCACCAACTGACTTCTAATTGCACCAATATGGAATTGAAACTCCTTAATGCCAGTGTACCAGCTTGTGCGACTGACAGCTTCTAATTGCACCAATATGGAATTGAAACTATAGGACGGGTAGATGAAACCTAATCCATCTGGGGCTTCTAATTGCACCAATATGGAATTGAAACAGGTTGACCGCAGTATACTCGATAGGGTCATACCCGCTTCTAATTGCACCAATATGGAATTGAAACACGACCGCCCAGGGCGGTCTTGACGGTGATTGCTGCCTTCTAATTGCACCAATATGGAATTGAAACTAATCATCTCCTATTAAATTGTTTTAGTCAATCAATCTTCTAATTGCACCAATATGGAATTGAAACAGCTTAAATCCATCACGTATTGTTCCTGACAGCATACTTCTAATTGCACCAATATGGAATTGAAACCTGACAGTCGGCTGCAGCGTCCGGAATTTCTTGGCGCTTCTAATTGCACCAATATGGAATTGAAACAAGGGCCAGAGAGACTGCAGATCATCCGACACATACTTCTAATTGCACCAATATGGAATTGAAACTTTATGAGCGGGCCGGTATTGTCTGAAGCGAAATTACTTCTAATTGCACCAATATGGAATTGAAACTGTTATAGTATGCTCAGTAGCCGTAGTTTTGACGTTACTTCTAATTGCACCAATATGGAATTGAAACGTCTACGGTGTTCCGGGGCTTATCGATCATTTCTAACTTCTAATTGCACCAATATGGAATTGAAACTCTATAGCGATGCCTCTGTCTGGTGTTGCCAACGTCTTCTAATTGCACCAATATGGAATTGAAACCTTGATGTAATGGGCACGACTGACACCAAAAAACAGCTTCTAATTGCACCAATATGGAATTGAAACAATTTTGACTCATTCGTCTCGCGAATTGAAGAACCGCTTCTAATTGCACCAATATGGAATTGAAACCGAGCTGTGGCCAAGATCTGGAAATAAGCGACAGACTTCTAATTGCACCAATATGGAATTGAAACATCCCACCAGCTCTCGCCCTCCTGCTTTTGTCCACTCTTCTAATTGCACCAATATGGAATTGAAACTGGTTATTGACGGCGTGGTACCGGATACGCTCACAACTTCTAATTGCACCAATATGGAATTGAAACTTGAGCCACCTCCAGCGAGTTTATAGGCAATCGCTGCTTCTAATTGCACCAATATGGAATTGAAACCTCATAATATCTAATTTAAGTATCGTAAAAATTTAACTTCTAATTGCACCAATATGGAATTGAAACAAGGCATCCCATAACGCGGCAATGAGCCTGTTAAGCCTTCTAATTGCACCAATATGGAATTGAAACTCAGTAGCTTTTTCTGAAGCGACATACGATATTTCGCTTCTAATTGCACCAATATGGAATTGAAACTCGTGAACAGCATACTCGCTGCTACCATTTCTTAACCTTCTAATTGCACCAATATGGAATTGAAACCATTTTTCCAGTCCGTACCGGCGTAGCTGTTACTCCTTCTAATTGCACCAATATGGAATTGAAACCTTTTTGCCCGCGTGAAAGGTCTGGAAAAGTTACCACTTCTAATTGCACCAATATGGAATTGAAACCTAGGACTGAATGAGAAAGACTCGATTCCTTTGAACTTCTAATTGCACCAATATGGAATTGAAACTATAAAAAGGTGGCGGCGGGTTATCATTCCCGCTTCTTCTAATTGCACCAATATGGAATTGAAACGTAAATCTGACCAGTAGGGAATGTCCCTGCGATTATCCTTCTAATTGCACCAATATGGAATTGAAACAGCGCCTTACTCAAAGGAAGGTTCAGTGTCGCAGCTTCTAATTGCACCAATATGGAATTGAAACAGTGGACAGGTCAACTACCTCAGCCGATGAAAACCCCTTCTAATTGCACCAATATGGAATTGAAACTTCGTCTTCAATTCATAAGCTGCCTTGAAGAGATTACTTCTAATTGCACCAATATGGAATTGAAACGGTGGTGACCGGTTCAGCCGCTGCCCACATGCCCGCCTTCTAATTGCACCAATATGGAATTGAAACAGCTTTGAGGCAATGGCTTCGAGCGTGAGCTGGTCTCTTCTAATTGCACCAATATGGAATTGAAACGTAGAGGAGACCGGCTTACGCTCTCTAACGTGGCCTCTTCTAATTGCACCAATATGGAATTGAAACCGATTACCACGAGACCACCTACGAGCTATTGACCGCTTCTAATTGCACCAATATGGAATTGAAACATGGGATTTAATACTGATGATACAGCGGAGCCGATACTTCTAATTGCACCAATATGGAATTGAAAATTCATTCAGTTTGATAAAAAGGTGAAGATTTACTCACTTCTAATTGCACCAATATGGAATTGAAACTTGCTTTCAGCCGTATCCTTTTCCTTGCGGCGGCACTTCTAATTGCACCAATATGGAATTGAAACCTTCTTTGCTGCTGATGTCCAAGACCTCATTTTCACCTTCTAATTGCACCAATATGGAATTGAAACATGATATACCAATGACTTTCAGGGCTCGCGGGGAACTTCTAATTGCACCAATATGGAATTGAAACCTGATTGCACCGGTTGAGTCGTTGGTGCGGCAGACGCTTCTAATTGCACCAATATGGAATTGAAACTTGATAAGGGGGCCAGTATTATCAGATGCAAAATTACTTCTAATTGCACCAATATGGAATTGAAACAAAAGGGTAGAACGCAAATGCAAAGTATCACCCGGCTTCTAATTGCACCAATATGGAATTGAAACTGATGGCCCGAGAACCGACGAAAAGACCGCCGAGACTTCTAATTGCACCAATATGGAATTGAAACTTGGTTCAATGATGCGGGTGTACTTCCGGCGCTCAACTTCTAATTGCACCAATATGGAATTGAAACACCGTATTATGATCAGGAGGAGAAGATAATGAGAAGCTTCTAATTGCACCAATATGGAATTGAAACAAAATTTCAGCAGTCTCCTTGATGATCATAACCGGCGTCTAATTGCACCAATATGGAATTGAAACAGGTTTACTATCAGTCCGTCCCTGAAAATCTTTGCCACTTCTAATTGCACCAATATGGAATTGAAACCAGATTATTATGATGAACTCAAAGCTGCAGAGCAGGCTTCTAATTGCACCAATATGGAATTGAAACTTACATCAAGTGTCTGGGGGGGCACGACCGAACCCCTTCTAATTGCACCAATATGGAATTGAAACGATGCTTACACTAACTTTACGCTTCTAAAGCGCGGCTTCTAATTGCACCAATATGGAATTGAAACATTATGCTGCAGATCTTGCCATTGCATCACTGAAGGCTTCTAATTGCACCAATATGGAATTGAAACAAAGACGGGGGCAAAAAGCCTTGCATCTTGTCCGACCTTCTAATTGCACCAATATGGAATTGAAACGTCATTGTCAGCTATGAGTCAGCCTGGAGGCTCCCCGCTTCTAATTGCACCAATATGGAATTGAAACTTCTCAAGCGTGTAAAGCGCTATTCTTTCAGCTTCTTCTTCTAATTGCACCAATATGGAATTGAAACGATTGAGTCCCAAGACAACCATTTTCAGGAGAGAGTCTTCTAATTGCACCAATATGGAATTGAAACAATTACCAGACCCCTATGTGTTAATATAGATGTCGCCTCAACCAAGGAGACAAAATGGGCTATTCGAGATCAATAAAGGTAAGCATTTTAAGACGGGTTTTGCCCCCTAATAATGAAAGCAT